>DASZSL010000017.1:0-4465 GCA_035548715.1 Dongiaceae bacterium | reverse complement strand
CGGCATCGGCGCCTCGCGGTAGCGGAACTCCGAGGCGATGTCGAGCTCGACCGGCAGGCGCGCGATCCGCTCCAGCCAGTACTTGGCGACGAAGCCGGCGAGATAGGCGGTGCCGCAGGCGACGATGGTGAGCTGCGAGAGTTTCGCGAGATCGACCGGCAGGCCCGGCAGCTCGATGCGCCGGCGCAGCGGATTGAGGAACGCCTGCAAGGTGTCGCCGATGACGGCCGGCTGCTCGGCGATCTCCTTCATCATGAAGTGGGCATGGTTGCCCTTGCCGATCATGGCGCCGGAAAGCGCGGTCTTCTTCACCTCGCGGTTCACGCGCTTGCCGCCGTTGAAGATGGCGGCGGTGTCGCGGGAGACGACGACCCAGTCGTCCTCATGCAGATAGCAGATGCGGTCGGTGTAGGGCGCCAGCGCCATGGCGTCGGAGCCGAGGTACATCTCGCCGTCGCCGTAGCCGACCGCGAGCGGGCTGCCGCGGCGGGCGCCGATCATGATGTCCGGCCGGTCGGCGATCAGGATGGCGAGCGAGAAGGCGCCGTGCAGGCGCGGCATCGCCTTGGCCATCGCCGCCTCGGGGTCCATGCCCTGGTCGAGATAGTGGGTCAGCAGATGCGCGACGGTCTCGGTGTCGGTCTCGGTCTCGAACCTGCGCCCGGCCCGCTCCAGCTCCTCGCGCAGCTCCTGGAAGTTCTCGATGATGCCGTTATGCACGACGGCGACGCGCCCGGTGGCATGCGGATGGGCATTGGTCTCGTTCGGCCGGCCATGGGTGGCCCAGCGCGTATGCGCGATGCCGATCGCGCCGGGCAGCGGCTCGGCGGCGAGGCGCGCGGCGAGATTGGTGAGCTTGCCCTCGGCGCGGCGGCGCTCGATCCTGCCGCCGACCAGCGTGGCGATGCCGGCGGAATCGTAGCCGCGGTATTCCAGCCGCTTCAGCCCGTCCAGCAGCAAGGGCGCGACCTCGGCCTTGCCGATGATGCCGACGATCCCGCACATTTCCCCTGCTCCCCCGCTCTGCCGCCGCTATTTCTTCTTCAGGTGCTGGCGCGCGGCACGGAACTTCGAGGCCCAGCCGGGCTTCTCGACCTGCTGGCCGCGCGCGACCACCATTGCATCCGCCGCCACGTCGCGGGTCACCACGCTGCCCGCCGCGATCAGCGCGCCCTCGCCGACGGTCACCGGCGCCACCAGCGCGCTGTTGGAGCCGACGAAGACGTCGTCGCCGATGACGGTCTCCGCCTTCACGAAGCCGTCGTAGTTGCAGGTGATGGTGCCGGCGCCGATGTTGGTCCGGGCGCCGATCCTGGCATCGCCGAGATAGGTCAGGTGGTTGGCCTTGGCGCCGGCCCCGAGCTCGGCGTTCTTGGTCTCGACGAAGTTGCCGACATGGGCGTGGGCGCCGATCCGGGAGCCGGGCCGCAGCCGCGCGAAGGGACCGATGACGGCGCCGCTCTCGATCACGGCGCCCTCGATATGGCTGAAGGCGCGGATCTCGACATTGTCGGCGACGGCGACGCCGGGGCCGAACACGACATTGGGGCCGATCACCACGTCCTGGCCGAGCCGGGTGTCCATCGAGAGGAAGACCGACGCGGGGTCGATCATGGTGGCGCCGTTGGCGAGCGCATGGGCGCGCAGCACCTGCTGGCAGAGCGCCTCGGCCTCGGCGAGCTCGATCCGGTCGTTGACGCCGATCAGCGGGATCTCGTCCTCGTCGGCCTCGACCACGGCGACGGTGCCGCCCTTGGCCTGGGCGATGGCGACGATGTCGGTCAGATAGTACTCGCTCTTGGCGTTCTCGTTCCCGATCGCCTCGACCAGGGGCCAGAGCTTCGCGCCGTCGATCGCCATGACGCCGGAATTGCAGAGCTCGATCTCGAGCTCCTCCGGCGTCGCGTCGCGCTGCTCGACGATCCTTGCCAGATTGCCGCGCGCGTCGGTCACCAGGCGGCCGAAGCCGGTCGGGTCCTCCGGCCGCACGCCGAGCACCACGACGGCCGGCCGGTCGGCGCCTTCGCGGCGCTGCGCCAGGCGCTTCATCGTCTGCGCGCCGACGAAGGGCGCGTCGCCGAAGAGCACGAGGACCGTGCCGCCGATCGCGCCGAGCGCCGGCTTCGCGGCGGCCACCGCATGGCCGGTGCCCAGCTGCTCGCGCTGGACCACGGTCGGATGCGGCGCCGCTTCCCTGGCCACCGTCTCCATGTCCGGGCCGACCACGACGACCACGCGGTTGGGCTTCAGGGTGGCGAGGTTGTCGAGCACGTGCCCCAGCATGCTGCGGCCGGCGATGCGGTGCATCACCTTCGGCAGCGTGGACTTCATCCGCGTGCCCTTCCCCGCGGCGAGGACTATGGCGGCGATCTCGCCCATCGATGACCCCGATTTCGGCGCCGAATCACTTCCGCCGGCGCCCGCTTGCGATGGCGGGGAAAATGCCATATCCCCCGTCGCGCGGTCCAGGTATTGGGGGCCGAAGTAGAGGGGGAAGGCGGCGGAATTATGGCGGGTCCCGTGGGTAGGCCGCGCGTTCTGGTATTCGACCTCGACGGGACGCTGATCGACAGCGCCCCCGACCTCGCCCAGGCGATCAACGCCCTGCTGGCCGAGCTCGGCAGGCCGCCGCTGGCCGAGGCGGCGATCCGGCCGATGGTCGGCGACGGATCGCGCCTGCTGCTGGCGCGGGCGCTGGCGGCCGCGGGCATCGAGCGCCCGGCCGACGGCGTCTTCGACCGGTTCATGGTGCATTACCTCGCCTTCGCCGCGGACAAGACCCGGGTCTATCCGGACGTGCCGGAGACGCTGGCGGCGCTCGAGGCCCGCGGGCACCCGCTGGGAATCTGCACCAACAAGCCGTTCGCGCCGACCGAGCGCGTGCTGGAGGCGTTCGACCTCGCGCGCTTCTTCACCGCGGTCGTCGGCGGCGACAGCCTGCCGCAGCGCAAGCCCGAGCCGGAGCCGCTGCTGAAGGCGATCGCCGCGCTCGGCGGCGGGCCGGCGGCGATGATCGGCGACAGCGCCAACGACATGCTGTGCGCCCGCGCGGCCAAGGTGCCGGGAATCCTGATCCCGTCGGATTACGGCACGCCCGCGAGCGAAGCCGACCTGAAGCTCGCGCGTTTCGCGGACCTGCCGGATGCGGTGGAGCGGCTGTAGCGCCTATTGCTGCGCGCCGACCAGGTCGAACACCATCTTGCCGAGCGCGTTCTGGGTCTCGATGCGGACCGGCACGGCCGGCGCGCCCTGCACCGCATTGGCGAGCCAGATGTTCGCCGATTGCGGATAGAGCCGGGACTGCATGGCCATCTGCGAGAATCCCTGGATGAGCTGCGGCGTCGCCTGGCATTCGACGGCGGGCCCCTGATAGAAGGACTGCTTGTAGAACTGCACGTTGCCGGAACCGACCTCCTGCACCGCGAGGTCGTAGCGCCGGACGCCGTCGAACAGCTTGTAGGTGCCGGTGCAGTCCTGCTTGTCGGCATAGGCGGCGACCACGGCCATGACCAGGCTCGCGGGATCGATCGTGCCGTTGGCGGTGCCTTTCGCCGCCGCTTCCTGGGCCTGGCGGGTCAGCGGCTCGGCGCGGATATCGACCTTGCCGCCGGGATGGTAGGTGAGCGTCACCGCCTCGCTCCTGTTCATGATCGTGCCCTCGGAATGGAACTGGCCGGGCTGCGCGCCGGTGCGGTCCAGGCGGCCATGGGCGGCGATGCTCATGCGGTAGGGATAGAGCGAGGCGAGCGAGCCCTGGGTCACGATGTTGGCGTTGAGCGCATAGGGACCGGTGCCGACCGGCTGCTGGCCGCCATCGGGGAGATCGGCGGTCGCCGTCATCGAGAGCACCGGGAAGCCCGCCAGGTAGGCGAGATAGGTCAGGGTCAGCGGCTTGGCCGCCGCCGGCGCGGCAAGCGCCGCCAGAAGCGCAAGGACCGGAGGGGCGACTCGGCCGAGCCGGACGGCAATCCGGTAAGTCATTGAAAATGCTTCCCTACGTGCCTGGCGGGTTGGCTCGGGGCCGACCCGCGGACTCTCCGCTTATCGGCTTCCGGCAGCCTGACGGTCAACTGGGGCGAAACTGGGGCGGCGCCGGCGCCCGGGCGAGGCCGGTTTCATTGACAGGGGTGGCGACGGCGGCTAAACAACCCGCCTTCAACGGCCTGCGGGTTCCGACCCCGAGGCCGGTCCCGATCGGCGCGGGTGCGTAGCTCAGCGGGAGAGCACTACCTTCACACGGTAGGGGTCACAGGTTCAATCCCTGTCGCACCCACCACCTAACCATCTGAAATATAAAAGAAAAATGGCGCAGCCGCAGGATAGCGGTTACGCCAGGATAATTAGAACATATAGAGAACTGCACGCTTTTGCACGGGCATCTTGTGCAAAAGCCGTGCAGCATGTTTCCTTTTTGTCCTCGTGTGATCTTGGAAGTGCAAGCGACAAAGCTCCGCTTCGAGCAGCG
>DASZSL010000016.1:0-3266 GCA_035548715.1 Dongiaceae bacterium | reverse complement strand
GCGCCTGCGCGAGCACGGCCGCGTCCAGCGAGAACACGGTGAGGCATTCGGGGCATTGGGCGTACATGCGCCGCAAGCTTAGCAGGAGCCCACGGGGCGATTTTGTGGCCGGAGCCTGCTCCCGCGCGGTGCGCCGGCTACATGGAGCAACCGTTTCGCGGCGAGAACTGGCGGCGCGTCCTCAGCCGCGGCGCCGGCCGCTGATGCGGACCCAGTCCTCGCGGCGGTCCACGCGCAGCGCGTCGAACCATTCGGCGTAGCGCGCCAGCAGTTCCTCCTGCTGGCCGTCCAGGATGCCGGAGATGGCGAACGGCGCGCCGGGCTTCGCGGCGGCCGCGAAACGCGGGGCGAGCTCGCCCAGCGGGCCGGCGAGGATGTTGGCGACGAACACGTCGGCCGGTGCGCCGGGGAAATCCTCCGGCAGGAACAGCGCCAGGCGCCCGGCCACGCCGTTGCGCGCGGCGTTGTCGGCCGAGGCGAGCAGCGCCTGCGGATCGTTGTCGACGCCCGTCGCGCCGGCCGCGCCCAGCTTCAGCGCGGCGATGGCGAGGATGCCCGAGCCGCAGCCGTAGTCGGTCACCGTCCGGCCGGCGAGGTCGAGCGAGTCGAGCCATTCCAGGCACAGCGCGGTGGTCGGGTGCGTGCCGCTGCCGAAGGCCAGGCCGGGATCGAGGCGCACCACCACCATGTCCCCGTCCGCCGGCGGCTCGACGTTCCACGGGTAGATCCACAGCCGGCGGCCGAACGGCATCGGCCGGAACTGGTCCATCCAGGCGCGCTCCCAGTCCTCGTCGGCCACCTCGCGGAAGGCGAGCTGGTCCGGCTCCAGCCAGGGCAGCAGCTCGCCCAGCGCCTCGGCGAGGCCGCGGCGGTCGGTGCCGGCGTCGAACAGCGCGTCGAGCACCAGCGTGGGCCACAGCGGCTGCTCGCCCACGCCGGGCTCGAAGATCGCCCGCTCGTCGGGCGTCTCCGCATCGGCATCGCGCAGCGTGACCGACAGCGCGCCGAGATCCTCCAGCGCCTCCTCCACGCGCGGCTGCTGCTCGGCGCGGAGGGTGAGGGTGAGTTCGAGGAAAGGCATGGGAAAGCGAGGAGCGAGTAGTGGGTAGTGAAAAAAGCGGAGGCTTGGCGGGCGGAGGGGAGTGCGCGCTTTCTCTCGCTACGCACTCCTCTCCACTCACTTCTCTTCACTCCCGCTTGCCTTGTGCTCCCGCTGCTCCGCCATCCGCTTCTCCAGATAGTGGATGTTCTGCCCGCCCTGCTGGAAGCCCACGTCCGCCATGATCCGCTGCTGCAGCGGGATGTTGCACTTGACGCCCTCGATCACCGTCTCGGCCAGCGCCAGGCGCATGCGCGCGATCGCGGTCTCGCGGTCGGGGCCGTGCACGATCAGCTTGCCGATCATCGAGTCGTAGTTGGGCGGGATGCGGTAGCCGTCGTACAGGTGCGTGTCCACGCGCACGCCGGGGCCGCCGGGCGCCTCGAAGCGCTTCACCGTGCCGGGCGAGGGCAGGAAGCTGTCCGGGTCCTCGGCGTTGATGCGGCACTCGATCGCGTGGCCGGTGATCTTGATGTCCTCCTGGCGGATCGACAGCTTCTCGCCGCCGGCGATCAGCAGCTGCTCGCGCACCAGGTCGACGCCGGTGATCAGCTCGGTCACCGGGTGCTCCACCTGGATGCGGGTGTTCATCTCGATGAAGTAGAAGCGGCCGTTCTCGAACAGGAACTCGAAGGTGCCGGCGCCGCGGTAGCCGATGCGCAGGCAGGCGTCCACGCAGACCTGGCCGATCTGCGCACGCAGCTCCGGGGTGATACCGGGCGCGGGCGCCTCCTCCACCACCTTCTGGTGGCGGCGCTGCATCGAGCAGTCGCGCTCGCCCAGGTGGATGGCGTTGCCCTGGCCGTCGGCCAGCACCTGGATCTCCACGTGGCGCGGGTTCTCCAGGAACTTCTCCATGTATACCTGGTCGTTGCCGAAGGCCGCCTTGGCCTCCTGCTTGGTCATGGTGACGGCGTTGGCCAGGTGCGCCTCGGTGCGCACCACGCGCATGCCGCGGCCGCCGCCGCCGCCGGCCGCCTTGATGATCACCGGGTAGCCGATCTCGCGCGCGATGCGCATGTTCTCGTCCGCGTCGTCGCCGAGCGGGCCGCCGGAGCCGGGCACGCAGGGCACGCCGGCGGCCTTCATGGCGCGGATCGCCTCCACCTTGTCACCCATCAGGCGGATCACGTCCGCGGTGGGGCCGATGAAGACGAAGCCGGACTGCTCCACCTGCTCGGCGAAGTCGGCGCGCTCGGAGAGGAAGCCGTAGCCGGGGTGGATCGCCTGGGCGTCGGTGATCTCCGCCGCGGCGATGATGCGCGGGATGTTGAGGTAGCTGTCGGCCGACGGCGCCGGGCCGATGCAGATGGCCTCGTCGGCGAGGCCGACGTGCTTGAGGTTGCGGTCCGCGGTGGAGTGCACCGCGACCGTCTTGATGCCGAGGCTGTGGCACGCGCGCAGCACGCGCAGCGCGATCTCGCCGCGGTTGGCAATGACGACTTTCTCTAGTAGGGGCATGGGAATAGGGAATCGGGAATAGGGAATCGGTGGGTCATCGCGGCGCCTCGCGCGTCCGGAGGGCGTTCACCCGGCCGGTGGGTACCGCGAACACGTCGTCGATGCACGAGGCCATGTCGGACGGAACCTTTCCATAGCCAGGCCGGACTGCGATCTGCAACTGCGTGTCCAGTTCCGAGAGCGAACCGCGGGCGATCGAGAGAAAGCGCAGGTATTCGGGAGTCGAGCGGCGAGCGGCGCCCTCGGCGATGTTCGAGGAAATGCTGACTGCCGCGCGTCGCATCTGCGCCGTCAGGCCGAACCGCTCGCTCTCGGGAAACGTCGACGAGCAGGCGTAGACCTGCTCGACCGGCGACATCGCACGCTGCCAGACCGAGAGGTCCTGATGCGGCCGCTTTGCCGGTTCCCTGTTCACGATTCCCTGTTCCCCGTCTTTCAGGCGATCACGAACATCGGCTGGTCGAACTCCACCGGCTGGCCGTTCTCGACCAGGATGGCCTGCACCGTGCCGGCCACGTCGGCCTCGATCTGGTTGAACATCTTCATCGCCTCGATGATGCCCAGCGTCTCGCCCTGCTTGACCTGCTGGCCGACTTTCACGAAGGCGGGCGCGCCGGGACTGGCCGAGGCGTAGAAGGTGCCGACCATCGGCGCCTTTACCACGTGGCCGGCGGGCAGCGCGTCGGCGGCCGGGGCGGCTTCCGCG
>DASZSL010000015.1:0-12460 GCA_035548715.1 Dongiaceae bacterium | reverse complement strand
GGTGGCGCCTCTCCTGAGGTGCTTTTGGGGGCGGCGGGTCAGAGGTCGGTCATTGCCACCTATCAGAACGACCTCAGCCTGAAGCTGCAATCGGTCGCGCCGGACAGCGGCAAGGTGCGGACGGAGCTTCGCTTGCAGACGGAATCCTGCTGCAACTACGCCGCCGGCGTCTGGACCGCTGCCGGCGAGACGATCTTCATCGCGCAGGGCGCCGATCTGATCCTCTATGACATGGCGACCGGCCGGTCCCGCGCCTACGTCAAGGATCTGATCGCGCCCGCGGAGGATGGCCGCCAACGCGCCATTTCCAGGCTGGTCGTCGATCCGCAATACAAGCGCCTGATCGCGGTCGCCGCGGATGGCACGCACAGCCGGATCGTGCCGCTCGATTCCCTGGCCGCGGTGGGCGACGACTGGCGCGCCGCCGATGCAACGCTCGCCCAGGAATGATGCCAAGGCACGGATGGTGCGCCATAGTCCGCGCATGCGGACATTTTGTCCGCGGGACCATGAAGGACGTGCTGCTAGGGCAGCACTTCCTTCACCTTCGCGGCGAGCTGCTTCAGGGTGAAGGGCTTCATCAGGAAGTGCGCCTCCTCGCCGGCATCGACGCGCTTCCTGAACGCGTCCTCGGCATAGCCGGAGATGAAGATGACGCGCAGATCCGGACGGCGGACGCGCAGCTCCTTGATGAGAGTCGGGCCGTCGATCCGCGGCATCACCACGTCGCTGATCACCAGGTCGATGTCGTTCAGGTGCTCGTTGACGATCTCGAGCGCGGCCTCGCCGCTCCTGGCCTCCAGCACCTTGTAGCCCTTGTTGCGCAGCGCGCGGGCGCTGAACAGGCGCACCGCATCCTCGTCCTCGACCAGCAGCACCGTGCCGATGCCGGTCAGGTCGCGGCGCTCGTCGTCGGCGCCTTGCGTGCGCTGCGCCGCCTCGACGGGCTGGGTGTGCTCGGGCAGGTAGATGCGGAAGGTGGCGCCCTTCCCCACCTCGCTCTCGACGAAGACGAAGCCGCCGGTCTGGCGCACGATGCCGTAGACCGTGGAAAGGCCGAGGCCGGTGCCGGAGCCGACCTCCTTGGTGGAGAAGAAGGGCTCGAAGATGCGGTCCAGGATCTCCTTGGGAATCCCGGTGCCGGTGTCGGCGATCTCGATCATCACGTAATTGCCGGGCGGCATCACGTCGGCGCCGCGCTGCATCGGCTCGGCGGTCTTCACGTTGCCCGTCCGGATGGTCAGCTTGCCGCCGCCGGTCATCGCGTCGCGGGCATTGACCGCGAGGTTGATGATCACCTGCTCGAGCTGGCCGGCATCGGCGCGGACCGGCTTCAGGTCGCGGCCGTGGGTCATCTCGAGCTCGATGTTCTCGCCGATCAGCCGGCGCAGCAGGTGCGAGAGCTCGCCCAGCACGTCGGTGACGTCGAGCACGCGCGGCTGCAAGGTCTGCTGCCGCGAGAAGGCGAGGAGCTGGCGCACCAGGTTGGCCGCGCGGTTGGCGTTCTGCTTGATCTGCATGATGTCGGCGAAGGACTGGTCGCCGGGACGATGCCGGAGCAGCAGCAGGTCGCAGAAGCCGATCATCGCCGTCAGCAGGTTGTTGAAGTCGTGGGCGATGCCGCCGGCCAGGAGGCCGACCGCCTGCATCTTCTGCGACTGCGCGAACTGCTCCTGCAGGCGCCGCGCCTCGGTCGAGTCCACGAAGTGCGCGATGCAGCCGGGCGAGCCGGCGCTGTCCTCGCGCCGCGAGGCGAAGATGGTGACGTAGCTCGGCCGGTCGCCGGCGACGCGCACGGTCAAGGGCGGCGCCTTGCCGTGGCGGATCACCTCGGCGAAGTGGCGGGCGAAGGCGGCGCGGTCGTCGGCATGCACCAGCTCCATCAGCGACTTCTTGCGCCAGTCGGCGCCGGCCAGGAGCTGCATCAGCGCCTCATTGGCCTGCTCGATGCGGCCCGACGCGTCGATCAGGGCGATGCCGGTCGGCGCCTCCTCGAAGAAGCGCTTGAAATACTGCTCCGAGGCGCGGACCGCCTGCTCCAGCGCGCGCTCGCGGGTGAGATCGTGCACCGCCGAGCGGGTCCTAAGGCGCGGCCGGTCCTCCGTGCCGGTCTGGACCGCCACCGTCTCGAAACGGATGAAGGCCTGGAACTGGCGGCCGTTCGGGCCGCGCAGGCTGACCTCGCCGCCGCGCAGGGTCGGATCGGCGAACGGGCTGAAGGCCGGCGCGCCGGCCCCGACCGGATCGGCCACGATGTCGTGCAGCCGCAGGCGGTAGCGGCTGGTGCCGGGCTCCGGCTGCAGGCCGAGCCAGCCGGCGAGCGTCGAGTTGACGAACAGGAACTCGCCGTTCTCATCGACCGAATAGAAGCCGATCGGCGCATGCTCGATCAGGTCCGCGAACTTCTCGTGGTCGCTCCTGATGTATTCCTCGATCTGCCGCTGGGTGGTGACGATGTCGCAGCTCCAGAGCACGTAATCGTCGCCGCCGCGCAGGCGCTGGGCCTGCACGTCGAACCAGTCGAGCTCGCCCTCGCGGAACCGGAGCTGGAGCTCGACGCGGCCGCGGCCGCCTTCGGAAATGGTCTTCGGCAACTGCCGCAGCAGCTCCGCCGAGGTCGAGCCCGGCTCGACCATCTCCCGCAGCATCTCCGGCAGCGGCGTCTGATACCGTTCGAAGGTCCGGCGATAGGCGGCATTGGCGAAGATCACCTTGCCGCCGGGGCCGACGAGCTGCCGCGCCTGGCTGGACGTGTCGAAGCTCTGCACCAGGAGATCGCGGCGGCGTCCGGCGCGGTGGAGCGCCACCGCGGTCGCGATTCCCGCGGCGAGCAGCAGCAGGGCGAGCGCCCCGGCCCAGGAGTGCTGAATCAGCCAATGCGGCTGATCCTGGGCCAAGGCGGCGGCGGGGGCGAGCAGCAGCCCGCCCAGCACGCCGGCGGTTCCCAAGGCTGTCTTCAAGCGCGGCATCCCGCTCCGATCCCCGAATCCCGGTCGACTCAGTCTAGTCGAGATTACCCGATACCGCATGTCCCGCACGGCGGATAGCGGCCGGCGGCGGAACCTTCCCCGGCGGGCGAAATTGATCCGACGGTGTGGCCGCTGCGAGCGATGCCGCACGAACCTTCAGAAACGCATCAGCGAGGAACGCATCATGGGCTTCGGACGCGGCATTCTGCTTTGGCTGCTCGGCGTGCCAATCCCGGTCATCATCCTGCTCGCGCTGTTCTGGCGCTGAGCCGGATCCCGGAAGCCGAGAATAGACCAAGCATAAACAGCACAAGGAAACCTCCATGCCGACCGATATTCCCGCGGGCCCTTCGGCCTATCCCGCCGGCCTTGCCGATCCGACTTTCCGGCCCGTTCCCGGCACCGAGTCGGTTGCGTCCGGCGTCTCCTGGGGCGCCATCGTGGCGGGCGGCGTCACCGCGGCCGCCATGGCGATGATCCTGGTGGTGCTCGGCGCCGGGCTCGGCCTCGTTTCCGTCTCGCCGTGGCCGGGCCAGGGCGCCTCGCCGGCGACCTTCGGCGCCGCCGTCGTCGTCTGGTCGATCATCGTCGAAGTCCTGGCCTTCGGCCTCGGCGGCTATGTCGCCGGAAGGCTGCGCACCAAATGGGCCAACCTGCATGGCGACGAGGTCTATTTCCGCGACACCGCGCATGGCTTCGTCACCTGGGCGCTGGGGACGCTGGTCGGCGTGGCGCTGGTGACCTCGGCCGCCGGCCATGTGGCGCGCGGCGGCGCCGAGATCGGCGCGGCCGCGGCCGGCGCGGGCGCCGCCGGGGCCGGCATGATGGCGATGAACAGCGGTCCCCGTGGACCGATGGGTGGACCGATGGGCGGACCGACGGGTGGACCGATGGAGGGCCCCGGCCTGCGCGGGCCGATGGACTATTATATCGACATGCTGTTCCGGCCGGCCGGGCCGGTCCCCGGCGCCACCGCAGCAACCGCGAGCCCGGCGCCGGATATCGGGCCGGTGCGCGCGGAGATCGGGCGGATCGTGCTCAACAGCATCAAGGACGGGCAGGTCGCCCTCTCCCAGACCGACCACGCCTATATCGGCTCGCTGATCGCCCAGCGCACCGGGCTCTCGCAGCAGGATGCCGAGAAGCGGCTGGACGACGTGATCGGCCAGGCCAAGGCGGCGGCCGACGACCTCGCCAACCAGGCGCGCCAGGCGGCCGACGATGCCCGCAAGGCCGGCGCGCTGCTGGCGATGTGGTCGTTCATCGCGATGCTGATCGGCGCCTTCGTCGCCAGCTACGCCGCAACCATCGGCGGCCGGCACCGCGATCTGTAAGGGCTCGGCCGGGCTCTTGCAGGACGCTCTGCCCGAACCGGGTCGTCATCCTCCGCGAAAGCGGAGGACCCACGAGCTTGCCGGCCAACAAACCCGTGGATGGTCCGCCTTCGCGGACCATGACGATCCAGTGAGGGCGGTTCCGTGGGTCAAGTCCGGGCGTGACGATTCGAGCCGACCTACAGCCGCCTCTTCTTCAGCTTGTAGATGTAGCCGATGACCTCGGCGACCGCCTTGTAGAATTCCGGCGGCACTTCCTGGTCGATCTCGACCGAGGCGTAGAGGCCGCGCGCCAGCGGCGGGTTCTCCACCACCGGCACCTCGGCCTTGGCGGCGACCTCGCGGATCTTGTGCGCGACCTGGTCGACGCCCTTGGCGATCACCTTGGGCGCCGTCATCTCGGCCTGGTCGTAGCGCAGCGCGACGGCGTAGTGCGTCGGGTTGGTGACCACGACGTCGGCCTTGGGCACCTCGGCCATCATGCGCTTGCGGGCGCGCTCCATGCGGAGCTGGCGCAGGCGGCCCTTCACCAGCGGGTCGCCCTCGCTCTCGCGCGCCTCGTCCTTCAGCTCCTGGCGCGACATGCGGAGCTGCTTCATGTATTCGTAGCGCTGGTAGAGGATGTCGGCGATGGTGATCGCGACCATCGCCGAGAGCACCGCGATCAGCAGCCGGTCGGCCAGCTGGCGGATCATCGCCAGGAGCTGCACCGCCTCCATGCCGATCAGCCGGTGCAGGTCGCCGACCGACGGCATCAGGATCCAGAAGGCGATGCCGCCGACGATCGCGATCTTCAGCAGTCCCTTGATGAACTCGCTGAGCGACCGCGACGAGAAGATGCGCTTCAGGCCGGCGAGCGGCGAGATCTTCTCCAGGCTGGGCATCAGCGAATCGCCGGAGATCACCAGCCCGAACTGCAGATAGCCCGAGCCGAAGGCGGCGATCAGCGCCAAGGCGATCGGCGCGGCGCCCGCCAGCAGGATCATGCCCATCAGCTTCCAGCCGAGGGTCGTCAGGTGGCCGATGTCGGTCGGGATCTTGTCCGGCGCCTCGATGAAGGGCAGCGAGAGATTGACGATGTCGCGCGAGACCGAGCCGCCGAAGGCCACCACCGAGATGGTCAGCGCCAGGATCATGAACAGGTTGTTGACCTCGCGGGAATTCGCGACCTGGCCGGAATCGCGCGCTTCCTGAAGTCTTCGCCCGGTCGGGTCTTCGGTCTTTTGTGAGTCGTCGGTATCGGCCATCGCGGACTGCCCGGCGACCTACTGCCCGAGGAACGGCGCGAGCTGCCGCTCGTAGGAATCGAGGAACCAGATCATCAGCGACGACAGGGTGACGGCGAGCAGCGCGATGCCGACCAGGAGCTGCGCCGGCATGGCGACGAAGAAGACCTGCAGGGTCGGCATCAGGCGCGCGAGCACGCCCATCGCCGCGGTGAAGACCAGGCCGTAGACCAGGAAGGGCGCCGACATCTGCAGCGCCAGGCTGAAGCTGTCGGCGACCACGCGGGCGTCGAAGTTGGCGATGTCGCCCAGGGGCGGCAGCCGGCCGGGCGGCATGACCGCGTAGGTGCCGACCAGGGCCTTCAGCGTCGTGTGGTCGACGCCGGTGGCGAAGATCAGCACCAGGGTCACCGCCATCAGGAAGTTGCCGCTGACCGCCGCCTGCTGCGCGGTCGAGGGATCGACCGAGAGCGCGTTGGCGATGCCGGTCTGGAGCGCGATGATGTTGCCGGCCGAGAGCACCGCCATCAGGATGATGCGGCAGAGCGTGCCGAAGAACAGGCCGATCCCGATCTCGCCGACGAGATCCATGACGAAGCGGTCGAGGTCGGCGGGGAGCACCGGCACCCGGTCGGCCAGCATCGGCATCAGCGCCAGGGAGAACAGCAGCGCGAAGGCGAGGCGCACGCGGACCGCGACATAGGCCTCGCCGAACCCCGGCAGCAGCGCGACCGCGGAGCCCAGGCGCGCGAAGATCATCATGAACTGGAAGATGCTGCCGTTGAGCAGCGTCTCGATGGTCTCGCCCGGTCCCATCAGCCGACGATGCGCTGCATGAGCTGCTCGGTGAAGTCGGTCAGCACGTGCAGCATGAAGGGCGCCAGGAGCAGCAGCGAGACGAAGACCAGCAGGATCTTCGGCACGAAGGTCAGCGTCACTTCCTGGATCTGGGTCAGCGCCTGGAACAGCGAGATGATCAGGCCGACGATCAGCGAGATCAGCATGATCGGCGTGCCGATCTTCAAGACGACGATCACCGCGTCCCGGGAGACCTCGAGCAGGGCGGCTTCATCCATGGGTGATTCTCGCTCGGTCCCTGCTTGCGGGACTCCGGTGTTCGAAGTTGCGGCGCGCCGTCAGATCGGCATGCGCAGGATTTCCTGGTAGGCGCTGACCACGCGGTCGCGGACGGCGGTCACCGCCTGCAGCGTGACCTCCGCGGAGGAGACCGCCTCGACGACATCGGTCACGTTCGCCTTGCCGGCGGTGGCCAGCAGCGACTGCTTCTCCGACTTGTCGCCGGCCTTGACGGATTCGTCCGCCGCCTTCTTCAGGAGATCGCCGAAGCTGTCGCCGGCGCCCTGGTCGGCGCCGGAAGCGGCATCGCCGCCCGCCAGCGACTTCGCCGCGTTGGCATAGGCGGCAAGCGCGTTGCTGATCGTCGTATTGGCCATCTTGGGCTTCCCATCACCTTTCTTTGCGGGGCTCCCCCGCCAACCTCCCCCGAAGGCGGGGAGGCCAAGCACCTAAGTCAGCGCAGGATGTCGATGGTCCGCTGCAGCATGCCGCGCGCGACCTCGATCACCTTCAAGTTGGCCTCGTAGGAGCGCTGGGCCTCGCGCATGTCGCTCATCTCTATGAGCGCGTTGACGTTCGGCAGCTTCACATAGCCGCTGTTGTCGGCCGCCGGGTTGTTGGGGTCGTACTTGCGGGTGAACTCGCTGGGGTCGAGGCCGACCTTCTGCACCTTCACCAGGTCGAGGCCGGCCTGGCGGTCGAGCTCGTTCCTGAAGGTGATGGTCTTGCGCCGGTAGGGATCGCCGCCCGGCGCTTCGGAGACCGAATCCGCATTGGCGATGTTCTCCGAGATCACGCGCAGGCGCTCGCCCTGCACGCGCATGCCCGCGGCGGAGATCGCGAGCGAGTCCATCAGGTCCATGAGGTCTCTCCTTCGCCCCGGTTACACGCCGCGGCCGATCGCGGTCTTCAGCATGTCGATATGCTTGCGGTAGAGGTTGACCATCTCGTTGTAGTCCGCCTGGGTCTGCGACATCTTCATCATCTGCTCCTCGAGCACGACGGAGTTGCCGGCCGGCGCCGTCTCGTACGGCTTCTTCTGCTTCTTGGAATCGATCGGGTCCTTGGGCGGGATCGTGCCCACCATGTGCAGCGGGTTGGTGCGCTGCGGCTCGACCGGCGCCAGCTTCTGCAGGTGGTCCTCGAAATCGAGCGGCACCACGTCCTTGGGCTGGTAGCCCGGCGTGTCGGAATTGGCGATGTTCTGCGCCAGCACCTTCTCCCGGGCGCCGAGCCAATCCATGCGTTCCGTCAGACGCTGGAGAAGCGGTATCTTGAAGAGGTCCACGGTCCCGAATCGCCCTCAGGGGTTGCGCGCCACCGGGGCATCATCGCGGCAATCCCTTAATGCGACGTTAATTTGCCTAAAATGCTAGGAAAATTCGGCGAAAAATCGGGCACTTAGCCCCCGGGGCCGGCCTCCACCGGGGAAGCCTTTGATTCGCCGTGCTTTCGCGCCGCGCGTTAACGGCGCATTAAGCAAGCACTGGCAGGATGCACCCGGCCAATTGGAGCGGCGATGGCGCCCAGCGACGGGGACAAGGACGGGAAAAGGGTTAACGCGGGAGAGCGCGACGAGATCGGGCCGCGCCAGCCGCGCTGGGCCGAGCCGCGCCCGAAATCGCCGATCGCGGTCGCGCTGGACTACAAGCAGCCGGGCGGAAGGGTCGATCCCAAGCGCGCGCCGCGGGTGGCGGCGACCGGGCGCGGCGCGGTGGCCGAGCAGATCCTCGAGATCGCCTTCGCCAAGGGGATTCCGGTGCGCGAGGACGCCGACCTGGCGCAGATCCTGGCGACGCTCGACGTGGACAGCGTCATCCCGGTCGATGCGCTGTCCGCGGTGGCGGAGATCCTCTCCTATCTCTACCGGCTGAACGGCAAGGCAATGGATGGCGCGCTGCCGCCCGAGACCGACGCGGGCGAAGACGGAACGGGAGACCTGCGATGACGGGCAGCCACGAGCTGGAGGAATCGATCGACCAGCTCTCGGAGATGATCGACGGCGCGCGGCGCATGACCGAAGCCGGGCAGATGGTCGAGCTCGACGTGCTGGCGATGAAGATCGCGGTGCTGACCGACGCGCTCAACGCCCGGGCGCCGAGCGGCGAGCGCCCCTCCCCGCTGGTGAAGCGCCTGGAGGCGCTGGTGAAGTCGCTGAACCAGCTCGAGGTCGCGCTCCGGAAGCGCAACGTCAACCTGGCGCTCGACCTGCAGCAGGCGGACAAGCGCCTGCGCGCCCAGCTCGCCTATGGCGGCGAGCGGCCGAAGAGCTGAGCGAGTCATCCCGCGCATGCACCGAGTCTGCGGCTCCCCCACCAGCCGGCCCCGAAGAGGGGGGAGGCTTTGCATCCTCCCAGGGCTCGCCCGCAGAGGGGGGAGGCGGTAGCCATGGGGTTCGACACGTATCTGCGGTTCATCCTGGTCCTGGTCTTCGTGCTGGGACTGGTCCTGGCGCTGGGCTGGGTGCTCAGGCGCTCGGGCATCGGCGGCCATGCCATGGTCGGCAAGGGCCGGCGGCTGGGCGTGGTCGAGACCGCCTTCCTCGGGCCCAAGCATCGCCTGGTGCTGGTGCGGCGCGACGCGGTCGAGCACCTGGTGCTGATCGGCCCCAGCTACGCCTCGGTGGTCGAGAGCGGGATCGCCGGCCAGCCGCCGCAGGAGAGCTTCCGCGCCCTGGTCGGCCGCGAAGCCGCGGCGCCGTCGCCGCCGGACGGGACCGGCGCATGAAGCGGATCCTCGGTCTTTCCGCGCTGCTGGCCGCGGCGGTCGGCGCGACCGCGCTGCTGGCGCATCCGGCGCTGGCGCAGAGCGTCACCCTCGACCTGGGCGGCAGCGACCGCGGCGCCTTCACCGGCAAGGTGATCCAGCTCATCGCGCTGATGACCATCCTCAGCATCGCGCCGGGCATCCTGGTGATGGTGACCTCGTTCACCCGGATCGTCGTCGTTCTCTCGATCCTGCGCTCGGCGATCGGCGCGCAGACCACGCCGCCCAACATGGTGCTGGTCAGCCTCGCCATGTTCCTGACCGCCTTCGTGATGGCGCCGACCTTCGAGCAATCCTACGACGCCGGCATCAAGCCGCTCCTGGACCAGAAGATCGACGAGCAGACGGCGTTCACCCAGGGCGTCGCCCCGTTCAAGACCTTCATGCTGGCCCAGGTGCGGGAGAAGGACCTGGCGCTGTTCATCGACCTCTCCAACGCCGGGCCGATCGCGACGCCGCAGGACACGCCGCTGAAGGCGCTGATCCCGGCCTTCATGGTCTCCGAGCTCCGCCGCGCCTTCGAGATCGGCTTCCTGATCTACCTGCCCTTCCTGATCATCGACATGGTGGTCGCGTCGGTGCTGATGTCGATGGGCATGATGATGCTGCCGCCGGTGATGATCGCCCTGCCCTTCAAGCTGATCTTCTTCGTGATGACGGACGGCTGGTACCTGATCGCCGGCAGCCTGGTCCGCAGCTTCAACCCGGCGGGATAGGTCTGCTTCGGTCGTCAGGTGAGATCCGGCGTCACTGCACCGTCGGCTGCTGCGCCGGCGCCTGCTCGGCGGTCTGCGGCGTGGCGGTGGGCGACGGGGCGGCGGGCGACGGGGCGGCGGGCGGCGGGGCGGCGCCCGAATTCGGCGTCTCCATCGGCACGATCGGGCCGGTATCGGGCTTGGGCTCGGTCGTGCCGCTCAAGCTCTCGCCCGTCAGGATCTTCTTGTACTCGTCGACGAAGCTGCCGAGCTGATCGACGCTCTTCATCTGCGCGGTGATCGATTCCGCGAGCCCGGTATCGGGCGAGGTCAGCACCTGGAAGGGCTCCGCCAGGGCGCTGCCGGCCATGTCCTTGCCGAAGTCGCGGCCGAGCTCCTTCAAGCCGCGGCGGTCGTTGGCCAGCGAGAGCGCCACCGCCCGGTTCATCACCAGGCTCGCCAGGACCGGATCGAATTGCGGCGCCGCGGGCGGCGCCGGCTGCACGTCGGCGGCCGGCGGCACCGCGGCGGGCGCGCCATTCGCCGCCGGCGCGTTCGGTGCAGGCGCGTTCGGTGCAGGCGCGTTCGGTGCAGGCGCGTTCGGTGCAGGCGCGTTCGGTGCAGGCGCGTTCGGTGCAGGCGCGTTCGGTGCAGGCGCGTTCGCCGCATCGGCGGCCGCGGCGGCCTGCGCGTCGGCCAGGGCCTTGTCGAGCACGGTCGCCGGATTCTTGGCGATGTCGGTGCTGCTGGCGGTCTGCGCGGCCTTGGCGGCGGCGCGCTTGGCCTGCTCGGCCTCGATGAGCTGGCCCAGGGCCTCGGCGGCGCTCGGCCATTCCTTCAGCTTCCAGAACATGTCGGATTTCAGCCACAGGCCTTCGAGGCTGGTGTCGTTGCGCACCAGGTCGAGGCCGTTCAGCGTCTCGCCGATGTCGAACAGGGCCCGGGCCTGCAGCCGCTTGCGTTCCGCCACCAGGTCCGGCGACCCGGCCGGATCCTCGCTCTCCTTGAGGGCGCTCAAGGCGAGGTCGGGCTTGTCGTCGAGCAGGCGGATCGCGGCGAGGCGCGTGCCGGCCTTGACCTTGTCGATGCCGGCCAGCCGGGTCTTCACCTGACGCTCCAGGATGTCGCCGGCGCGGTCGAACAGATCGAGCTTCACCAGCCGGTCGGCCAGCGCCGCGATCATGCGATCGCCTTCGGCGCCGGGCGGCGTCAGCTCGCGGAACTCGTCATAGAGCCCGACCGCGGTCAGCGGCGACAGCTTGTCGGCGGCGCCGCCGAGATAGAGCCGGCGGAACTCGTCCGCCATGTCGGCGGCGGCCTGCTTGGCCAGCGGATGATCCGGGAAATGCGTCGCCGCCTGGCGCAGGGTGATCAGGCTCTTGCGCGGCTGGCCGGCGTCGAAATAGAGCTTGCCGAGCTTGTAGAGCAGGTCGAACTCGAACGTGTCGCCGCGCCAGAGATAGCGCAACGCCTCGAGCTGCCTGGCCGCATCGGCGGGGTCGATGCTCTTGTCGTCCAGCGCCTGGGACACCAGCGCGAAGCGGGACCGTGCCCTGATCTCGTCGATCGGGCTGTCCTGGAGCTTCTCCCACTCGGCCTTGGCGGCATCCTTCTGCCCGAGCTTCGCCAAGCGCAGGCCGTCGAGATAGCCGGCTTGCGCCGCGGCCTCGGGATCGGGATCGTCCGCCTTCAGCGGATCGAGATAGTTCTGCGCGGTCAGCGGGTCGCCGTACTCGAGCAACGCCTTCGCCGCTGCCTCGCGGACGCGGGTGCGGAACGCCTTGGGGTAAGGCTTCAAGTCCGGCAGCGGACCGCCGAACAGCTTCGCCGCCTCCTCGGTACGACCGCGCTCGGCGGCGATCAGGGCGCGCATCAGATTGGCCTCGGGCACGCCTTGCAGCGCCGGCGATTCCAGCAGCCGGGACGCGGTGTCGCGGTCGTCGGCCATGGTGTAGGCGGCGGCCGCGATCGCCGTCACCAGCGGGCTGCTCTGGGCGGTGCGATCGTCGCGCCGGACCAGCTCGGCCCAGGTCGTCGCCTCGGCGCCGTAGCCGTTCGCCAGATAGAATTCCGCGAGGTCGAGCCGCGCCTTGTTGCGGTCGCCCGCCGATGTCGAGTCCGCGCGCGCCTTGAGCTCCGCCAGATCGGCCTGGAAGTTGTCCGGGCCGCCGCGGCGCCACTTGTCGAGATCGAAGAGGCCGCTGACCGGCGCCGACGGCCCGGCCGGCGGCGTCGCGCTCGCCGTCTCGGCGGCGGGCGACGGATTGCCCGCCTCGGGTTGCGGCGCCGGGGCGGGCGCGGCGGCAGGCGCGGCCGGCGCCTCGTTCTTCGACGCCTCGGCCGTGGCGGCGCTGCCGGCGGGCGTCGTGAGCACGACGCCGGTCGGGCGGGCC
>DASZSL010000014.1:0-99901 GCA_035548715.1 Dongiaceae bacterium | reverse complement strand
GGCCGGCTCGTGCGTGTCGTGATCGATCGCGAAGCTGGCGTTGGTCTGATCCATGACCGATTCCTCTCATCTGTTCCGGTGGAGATGAGGCGGCGCGGTCACCCACACAACACTGCGAAGGTCCTGGTCAGCCTTGCCGGAAGCGCAGGGCTGTCTGTGAGGATCGTCACAGGAGAAATCAGCCGTCGCCGAGTATGGCGCGGCGGCGGGCCAGGCTCTCGGCCGGCCATTCGCGCTGCATGTCGTAATACTCCTCGAAGCGGCGCGCCTGCGGCGGCAGGCCGACCCAGGGCAGCTTGGAACGGGTGAAGATGTGGACGTCGGGCTCGATCTCGCGCGCGACCAGCAGCGCCAAGGTCGCGACATGGCCCGCTTCCCGGTCCGCAGAACCGTCGATGAATGTCTCGGCGGCGGCGATGGCGGCCTTGGCGCCGGGGATGTCGCCGGCGATCTGCATCGCCCGCGCGCGGCCCGCATGCGCGAGCGCGAAGCCGAGATCGGCGGCGACGGCGCGCTCGAACGCCGCGACCGCGCCCGGGTAGAGCGTCAGCACCAGCGCGCTTCCCTCGACATAGGCGTCGCGCGCCGCCGGCGACGCGGTCGACAAAGCGAGTCCGTAGCGATCCATCAGCATGATGATCGTCCCCACCGGATGCCCCCGCCCCGCCGCCGGCGATTGTAGCGGCGCCGGCGCGGCGAGGGCGAGGCCGGCTCGGGACCAGGGATCAGGTTCGTTCGGTCTGATCTTGCGCCATACAACCCGCGTCATCCCAAAGCCCGCCGCGCGGCGCGGGCGGTGGGGTCACGTCTCGACCGGGCCGTCGCCCGGCCGGGCGCCGTTCCGGACCTCGGTCGGGGTGCAGCCGAAGTGCCGGCGGAACAGCCGGTTGAAATGCGACACGTCGGAGAAGCCGCTCTCATACGCGATCGTGCTGATCGATATCCCGGCCGGGACGGCGCGGCGCAGCGCCTTGTGCGCGGCGGCCAGCCGCTGCTCCGTCAGGTACTGGGTGAAGGTGGCGCCGGATTCCTCGAAGATCCGCTGCACGTAGCGGGCGCTCACGCCGTGGCGGGCGGCGATGCCGTGGATCGACAGGTCCGGGCGACAGCAGGCCTTCCGGATGTCGTCCTTCATCGCGCGCAGCCGGGCCGCGAGCAGGCCGCGCGTCCGCGCGAGCTCGGCCGCGTCGCGCGTCGCCCCCAGCGCCAGCGCCGCCAGGTCCGAGACGTGATCGGCCAGGACGGCCTGCAGCGCCGGGTCGGCCGCGTCGTGATCCTCCTGCGCCAGGTCGAGATAGCGCAGCAGCACCCGCAGCGCCGGGTCGGCGCCGGGAACGCGGCGCGCGAAGAGCTCGCCGATATCCCGCACCAGCGGCGCCAGCGCCGATTTCGGCAGCGCCACCGCCAGGTAGCGGCAATCGCCCGAGAAGGCTACCGCACCCGCGTCGCCATGGCTCATGAGCATGGCGTCGCCCGGCTCGAGATCCGCGCTGCGGCCGAGCTGCGACGCCCGCGCGCGGCAGGACGGTATCCAGACCAGCGAGACGTTGTCGTTGGCGATCATGCTGCGGGAGCTGCCGTCATGATCGACATGGGAGGTCGATGCGCGCAGCACCGCGTAGCGGGCGGAACGAAAGATCGTGGCCCGCGCGCGGAAGCGTTCCCTCGACCGGGGAACGATGTCGAGCTTGAGCACCGTGCGGGCGAATTCCTCGCGCCAAGCGGCGATGCGCTCGTGCTTGCGATACGCGTCCGTGGAGAACTCGAATGCCCGCGCACCGCCCGGGGCGTGCCCAGGGGTCGCCGCGCCGCTCCCCGCCATTCCGACACCTCCGCGCCTGCCTACCCGGAGCTGCACCCAGGTCCCGCGTCCTGGAGTTCGTTATACGCAAATACCTGCGTCGCCCAGTTCCAAGACCACGGAACCTGACCCCGATACTATCACAGGGCGTGGCGCGTGGCTCCGGCGAACGGAACACTGCGGTGTGATCCATGACACAGGAGCTTCGGCTTCTGTTCGTGCGGAGCACGCATGCCGTCGCCGCTGCATCGCCCGGTCCGGCCTCCCCGCCTCGGCAATCCGAAGCGGGCGGGTATCCGAATTGGGCAGTCGCTTATTTGGCAGGGGTCTCATATGAAAAAGGCAGCCCTTCTCGGTTGCTCGGCGACGATCACGGTCGCCATCCTGGCCGGTGCCGGCACAACGATTCCGGCCCCGGCGGCGCCCCCGGAATCCTGCGGGGAAGTCGATTGCTCGGTCCTGGATATCGGTCCGCTGGCCGCGGGTCCGTCAGGTCCAGCAGCGCCGTCCGGCCCATCGGGCCCGTCCGGCCCGGCGAATTCCGGCAAAGGGAGCGGTTCCTCTGACGCGTTGAACCTGGGCTCTTCCGGCACGTCGAGCTCGGGGGCATCGAGCTCCGGTGCATCGAGCTCCGGCACATCGGGTAACACCAGTGGCGGCACGTCGGGCAATACCAGCGGCGGGACTTCGGGCGGTACCAGCGGCGGCACGTCGGGGACGTCCGGTCAATCGAGCGGGACATCGGGCCAGACCAGCGGTGGCACGTCCGGTGGCACCAGCGGCGGCACCTCGGGTCAGACCAGCGGTGGCACTTCCGGCGGCACGTCGGGAACCTCCGGTCAATCGAGCGGGACATCGGGCCAGACCAGCGGCGGCACGTCGGGCGGCACCAGCGGCGGCACATCCGGCGGCACCAGTGGCGGGACTTCGGGCGGTACCAGCGGCGGCACGTCGGGCGAGTCGAGCGGCTCGTCCGGCTCCAGCGGCTCCTCGGGCAACAGCAGCGGCGGCACGTCGGGCCAGACCAGCGGTGGCACGTCGGGCGGGTCGAGCGGCTCGTCCGGCTCCAGCGGGTCCTCGGGCAACAGCAGCGGCGGCACGTCGGGCCAGACCAGCGGCGGCACGTCGGGCGGCGCGGACGGTGGGTCGAGCTAGGCCCGCGGTCGAGCGGGCATGGCCACCGCACGGCTTCGCCAGGCCCTGACGGCCCCGGCCGATCGACAGTGTCACCCTCCGGCGGAAACAGGATCGGGCGGTCGATGAGACTGGTTGTCGAGCAGGACAACGCGGCGCCCGCGGGCCCGGCCGTAGCGCCGGACGCCGCCGGCGCTGCCCGGAATTCGCCCGCGCCATGCGCGCGGCCCAGATCGGCGAGCGGCGCCTGGACCGGCGCGGCCGGTGTCGTCGCGGCGCTGGGCAGCGCGTTCCTGCTGCGGGACTGGGCGCAGGCCGGCACCATCAAGACGCTCGCCGTACTGCTCATCACCGCAGGCGCCATGATCGGCGTCGATCTGCTGGTCTACCGGGTCCACCGGAATGCCGGCAGGGAAATGACCCGCCAGCCGAAGCGCGGCCTCGATCTGCTCAGGGTCGGGCAGAAGCTCGTCGGCTTCTGGCTGACGATCGGGATCATCGCGGCGCTCTACGCCCTGATCCCGGAATACCAGGACGCGTTCTATGCGCCGTTCAAGGACGCCGCCCGGATGCTGCTGCCGGCGCTTCTGGTCGCGTCTCCGTTCTACATCGCCTATGTGGACCGAAGGCAGGACGATCCGGCCGACGCCTATGCCCAGATCGCCGAGCTGCTCGGCGGCCGGCGACCGGCGGATTGGGGCCCGCTGCGGACCCATGCGCGCGGCTGGCTGGTCAAGGCCTTCTTCACGCCGCTGATGTTCGTGTACGCGAACAACGACCTGGCCGCATTGTGGTCGAGCCAAACGACGCTGCTCGATTTCCGGCACGTCTACGAGCGGCTCTACGACCTCTTCTTCATGCTCGACGTCCTGCTTGCCGTCGTCACCTACACGCTGACCCTGCGCATCCTGGACAACCATGTGCGCAGCGTCGAGCCGACCATCGGCGGCTGGATCATCTGCGTGATCTGCTATCGGCCGCTGGTCGACGCGCAGGCCCCGTACATCCGATACGAGCTGGACGACGTGTACTGGGGCAACGTGTTCTCGCCCCATCCCCTGCTCTACGTCCTGTGGGGCAGCGCCATCCTGTTCCTGATCGCCGTCTACGTCTGGTCGACGGCGGCGTTCGGCCTGCGCTTCTCCAACCTGACCCATCGCGGCATCATCACCCATGGGCCGTATCGCTGGGTGAAGCATCCGGCCTATCTGGCGAAGAACCTCAGCTGGTGGATGATCTCCGTCCCCTTCGTCGCCGGCGCTGGGTGGGAAATCGCGATGCAATCCTGCCTGATGCTCGGCGCGGCGAACCTGATCTATTATCTCCGGGCGAAGACCGAGGAACGCCATCTCGCGGCCGATCCGGTCTATCGCGACTACCAGGACTACATCGCGCGGCACGGGCTGTTCGCGCGCCTGTTCGGGAGTCTGCACAAGGACGGCCCGGTCCGCCCCGGCACGCGCGACGGCTAGAGGCCTCGGACGGGCGGGCGGGCAGCCCGGCCAGGACCGTCATGCGTTCCTTGCATTGGTTCCTGCATTAACGCCGCTTCTCCGCTGCTGCAGCGCAGCATAGTCTCGGCAATACGGGCCCAGTTCCGGCGCCAATCCTGGCCGCCAGGGCCCGCTGCATTGCGGGACCCATGACCACCATCCCTACCACCGAACGCCCGGCCGCCCCCACCTCCCGGGGCGCCGGCCTGGCGCTGCTTGCCCTCTCCGCCGCGTCCTTCGGCATCGGGACGACCGAGTTCGTCATCATGGGGCTGCTGCCCGACGTGGCGCGGGATCTCGCCGTCACCATCCCGCAGGCGGGGCTGCTGGTGACCGGCTATGCGCTGGGGGTGGTGATCGGCGGGCCGCTGCTGGCGGTCGCGACGGCACGCGCAGACCGGCGCAAGGCGCTGCTGCTGCTGATCTCGATCTTCATCCTGGGCAACGCGCTCTGCGCGCTGGCGCCGAGCTACGGGCTGCTGATGGCGGCCCGCGTCGTGACCGCGATCTGCCATGCGACCTTCTTCGGCCTCGGCGCCGTGGTCGCCGCCGGCATCGTGCCGCCGGAGAAGCGGGCGCGGGCGATCGCCATGATGTTCGCCGGCCTCACCATCGCCAACGTGCTGGGCGTGCCGTTCGGCACCGCGCTCGGCCAGGCGCTCGGCTGGCGCGCCACGTTCTGGGCGGTGGTGGCGATCGGCCTGGTCGCCGCGACGGCGCTATGGCTGTGGCTGCCGCGCCGGATCCCGAGCCAGAGCGCCGGGCTGATGGCCGAGGCGCGCACCCTCAAGCGCCCCGGCGTGTGGCTGGCGATGTCGATCAGCGCGATGTCGTCGGTGGCGCTCTTCTCCGTCTTCACCTACATCGCGCCGATCCTGGAGGAGGTGACCCGCGTCTCGCCGCACGGCGTCACCATGATCCTGCTGCTGTTCGGCGCGGGCCTCACCCTCGGCAACGCGGTCGGCGGGCGGCTCGGCGACTGGAAGCTGATCCCGACCATCATCACCGGCACCTTGTGCCTGATCGCGATCCAGCTCGTCTTCCGCTTCGCGAGCGCCGCGCCGATCCCCGCCGCCGTCACGGTCTTCCTCTGGGGCTTCCTGGTCTTCGTCATCATCCCGTCGATCCAGATGCAGGTGCTGCACGCCGCCAGCGGCGCGCCGGCCCTGGCCTCCACCCTCAACCAGAGCGCCTTCAACCTCGGCAACGCCGCCGGCGCCTGGCTCGGCGGCGTGGCGCTGGAAGGCGGCGTCAGCTACACCAACCTGCCCTGCATCGGCGCCCTGGGCTCGCTGGTCTGCCTCGGCCTGGTGCTCGCCACCTTCGTGCAGGACCGGCGGCGGCGCATGCAGGCGACCGCCGCTGCGCCCGAACTCGCCGCGGCAGCGGCACCCGCCTGCGCCGCCGAGTAGCGGGGCGCGCCGCCGCCGCGGTCACAAACACGTCACGCGCCTGAGATAGACGCCGACATATTCCCCGAACAGCTTCGGGGCATGATCGGGGATTCGCCCGGGGATTCCGGCGCCGCCGCGGCGCGGCCCACCCGTGTGGCACGCATCGGCATCGCCCTGGCGGTGGGCGCGTCTCTCGGAACCGCTCCGGCGCGGGGCGACGCACTGCGCGACGGGGCCGACGCCTTCGCCCGGAAGGATGCGGCGACCGCGATGCGGCTGCTCGCCCCCCTGGCGGAGCAGGGCGACCCGATCGCCGGGTGCATGGTCACCGTCATGCTCGACGTGGCGCGGGGCCGCGTCGCCTACGATGTCGACACGATGGCCGCGACCTGCATCGACGCGGCCGCCGGCAAGCCCGGCGCCGAGCTCGACCTCGCCGGCAACTATCGCACCGGCCTGGTCCTCGCCAAGGACGCCGCGAAGGCGGCGATGCTCTACCGCCTCGCCGCCGACCAGGGATCGGCGGTCGCCCAGAAGGCGCTCGGCGACCTCTATGCCGAGGGCAGCGGCGTCCAGCGGAATCTCGCCGCAGCCTGCCGCTGGTGGGGTCGCGCGGCGATGCAGGGCGAAGGCCGCGAGGCGCAGCGCGATTACGGCAACTGCCATCTCTCGGGCACCGGCATGCCCCGGAGCGAAGTACAGGCGCTCGCCTGGTGGCTGATCGCCAAGCGCAGCGAGAGCCGGGACACCGACGGCCTGCCGAGCTGGGTGTTCCAGCGCGACCGGGATGCCGACCGCCTCGCGGACGCGCTGATGCAGCGGATGCCGGCCGACCAGGTGGCGCAGGCGCAGGCCTTCGCCCGCGCCTGGCGGCCGAAGCCGGAATAGCGCGCTGGCTAGCGCTCCGGCGGCCGCGGGCTCCGGCGCACCTCGGTCGGCGTGCAGCCGAAGCGGCGGCGGAACAGCCGGTTGAAATGCGACACGTCGGAAAAGCCGCAATCGTAGGCGATCGTGCTGACCGGGGTGCCGCCCGACGCCGGACGGCGCAGGACCTTGTACGCGGCCGCCAGGCGCTGCTCGGTGAGGTATTGCGTGAAGGTGGAGCCGGTCTCGTCGAAGATCCGCTGCACGTAGCGGGCGCTGACGCCATGCGCCGCAGCGACGGCATGGATCGAGAGATCGGCGCGGCCGCAGGACTTGCGGATGTCCTCCTGGATCGCGCGCAGCCGGGCCGCGGGAAGGCCCCGCTTGCGCGCCGCCTCGGCCGCGTCGCGCGTGGCGCCCAAGGCCAGCGCCAGGAGATCGCAGACGTGGTCGGCGAAGGCGCCCTGCAGCGCCGAATCCTCCGCGACATGATCCTCGTGGGCGAGGTCCAGGTAGCGCAGCAGCATCCGCAGCGCCGGCGTCGCCGCGGGAACGCCGCGCACGAACAATCCGCCGATATCGGGCACCCGCGGCGCCAGCGCCGACCTGGGCAGGCTGAACGCCACGTAGCGGCACGGCTCCGGGAGGCTCAGCCCGCCCACGTCCCCGTTGCTCAGGAGCACGCCGTCGCCCAGCGTGAGGTCGGCGTTACGGCCGAGCTGCGATGCGCTCCAGCGCTTCGACAGCACCCAGCCGAAGGTCAGATCGTCGTTGGTGATCATGCCGCGCGGGTTCGACTGGTCGACCGGCGAGGTCGATGCACGCATCACGCGGAGCGTCGGGGCGCGGAACATCGTCGCGCGCGCCCGGAATCCCTCGCGGGAGCGGGGCGAGATGTCGATGTTCAGCAGCGTCCGGCCAAAGACCTCGCGCCAGGCGGCGATCCGGTCCTGCTCCGGAAAACTCTCCGTGGAGAACTGGAATACCGCCGCATCTCCGGCGGAAGCCGCCGGAGTATCCTCGCCCACGCCCGCCATTTCGCCCACCTGCGCATCGCTGCCGCCGGAATCGCTGCCACCCGATTCCGGGGTTCGTTATCTGCAAAGGCTCGCGTCGTCCAAATCCAAGACCATCCATCCCGACGGCTATACTATCACCGGCTGTGGCAGAGGCGATGTGACAAAGCGCATAAAGGGCGCATAAAGGGGTGTGGCATGAAAGCGGGAATCCTGCGTCTTTCCGGCGGTGCATCCATCATCGCCGCGGCGGTCTCGATCCTCTCCGCACAGGCGGCGGCCGCACCGATCACCTTCCCGCCCACCGAATATTACAATGGCGCGGTCGTCACGGAGCCCAATGAGACGCAAGACTATGACGGCGGCTACGTGTCGCGGAACTCCAACGTCTCCGGCGAGATGTTCGGAAAGTCCTGGAATATCGGGACCAGCAACAACTTCAACATCCCCCGCGTCTCCGCCTATGCGTCGGTCGACAAGGGGGTCAAGGGATCGTCGTCGTCGTACCTGACCTATTACATCGAGTTCACCGGCCCGACCTCCACCGTCGACGTGAACGTGCAGGCCTCCGGTGCGACGGACGCCGCCGGAGAGAACGCGTTGAATTCATACGGGCACAACAGGTCCTCCGCCTGGTTCCGAATCGCTCCTTACATCCAGGTAATCGGCGGCGGCTACGCCGGGGATCCCGTCGCCCAGGATTCCGTGACCAGCAACGAGCGCGGCTTCACCGAGCCCGGCCTGCATTCGTTTTCCTTCAACGAGGTGGTCACGTTCACGACCGGGATGATCTATCAGGTCATGATGGAGACCAACGCGGAAGCGTGGGGCGACGAAGAGACGGGCGACGGCAGCCGGCACTCGACGGCCTATGTCGACCCGTACTTCAACACGCCGTTGGGATACGGCCTCCAGATCAGCGCGGGTGTCGGCAACTCGGCGCCGGTGAGCGCGACCCCGCTCCCCGCCGCGCTGCCGCTCTTCACCTCGGCGCTCGGCGGCCTCGGCCTGCTCGGCTGGCGGCGGCGGAAAAGGGCCGCCGCACCCGCCGCCTGACCGCGACGGCGCTATTCGCGAAGGCAGGACCCCGGGCCATGTCCCGGGGTTTTCTTATGCCCCCACGCGACCCCCCAACGCGACCCTGGCTCCGGGATCATTGCCAAGCGGCCGCGATCGGATATTCTCACCGCAGCCTTCAGCGAAGGGAGGACGCAGATGGACCCGCGCAAGCTCGCGGCCGAGGCGATCGGCACCTTCTGGCTCACCTTCGGCGGCTGCGGCAGCGCCGTGATCGCCGCGGCATTCCCCGGGGTCGGCATCGGGCTGCTCGGCGTCTCCCTGGCCTTCGGCCTGACCGTCGTCACCATGGCCTACGCGATCGGCCATATCTCCGGCTGCCATCTGAACCCGGCCGTGACGGTCGGCCTTGCGGCCGGCGGAAGGTTCCCGCCGGGCCAGATCCTGCCCTATGTCGTGGCGCAGGTGGCCGGCGGCATCGTCGCGGGCGCGCTGCTCTATTTCATCGCCAGCGGCGCGCCCGGCTTCGACGTCGCCAACGGCATGGCCTCCAACGGCTATGGCGACCACTCGCCGGGGCATTACAGCCTCGCCGCCTGCTTCGTCACCGAAGTGGTGATGACCATGCTCTTCCTGTTCATCATCATGGGCGCCACCCACGGCAAGGCGCCGGCGGGCTTCGCGCCGCTCGCGATCGGCCTCACCCTCTGCCTCATCCACCTGGTCAGCATCCCGGTGACCAACACCTCGGTCAATCCGGCGCGCAGCACCGGGCCTGCGGTCTTCGTCGGCGGCTGGGCGCTGCAGCAGCTCTGGCTGTTCTGGCTGGCGCCGCTGATCGGCGGGGCGCTCGGCGGCGTGCTCTATCGCTGGCTCAGCACGGAGCCGCACGGCGCGGTGACCGGCAAGAGCTAGGCGGCCCGCCGGCGCGCGCGTCCGTCAGCCCGAGGCCCGACTTGGAAGCCTGGCTTGAAAGGAGAGCTCGATGTCGCAAGCATCGTCATCCGACGGCCGCACGGCGGAGCAGCGGCTGAAGGATCTCGGCATCGAACTGCCGCCGACGCCGGGTGCCGCGGGCGACTACCTGCCCTGGATCGTGACCGGCAACCTGCTGATGACCTCGGGGCAGCTCCCCTGGATCAACGGCGAGCTGAAGTTCAAGGGCAAGATCGGCGGCGAGCTCAGCCTCGAGCAGGGCTACCAGGCGTTCCGCCTGAGCGCGCTCAACGCGATCGCGCAGCTCCGCTCGGCGCTGGGCACGCTCGACCGGGTGAAGCAGATCGTGCGGCTCGAAGGCACGTTCGGCTGCGCGCCGGGCTTCACCGATCACCCGAAGGCGCTGAACGGCGCCTCGCACATCGTCAACGAGGTGTTCGGCCCGCGCGGCAAGCACACCCGCATGGTCCAGGCCAACAACGAGATGCCGCTCGATTGCGCGACCCTGGTGGTGCTGATCGCGGAGATCGCCGCTTAGGCGGTGCGCGTCGGGGCTTGCGGATGCGGCGCGACCGCCTCCGCGGTGCCGAGGCAGAGCACGTAAGCGATGGCGACGACGATCGCCGTCATCACCCAGGCCGCAACGAAGACGCCGGAAACGGAACGGGCGAAGCGCTTCACGTGACCTCCCCAGGCGGATGGACCGCGATGCCATCAGCCTAGAGAGCGATCGCTAAGACTTTCGCAACGAACCGCCAAGTCGGCGGCTCGGCCCCCGCCGATCCCACATCGCCGTGTGCGACGGCGCGGAAAGGCGATCAGTCCGCCTGGGCCGCGATCTGGCGCAGGCTCTCCTCGAAGACCTCGGGCGGCTGGCCGCCGGAGATCAGGTACTTGCGGTTGACGATGACCGCCGGCACGGAGTTGATCCCGGCATTGAGCCAGCTCTGCTCGTCCTGCCGCACATCCTCGGCGTAGCGGCCGGATTCCAGCACGTCGCGCGCAGCCTCTGGATCGAGGCCGGCTGCCGCGGCCTTCGCGACGAGGACCTCGCGGTCGGAGATGTCGAGCGCATCGGTGAAATAGGCCTTCAGCAAGGCGTGCTTCAGCGCCGGCTGCCTGCCCTCGAGCCCGGCCCAGTGCAGCAGCCGGTGCGCATCGAAGGTGTTGTAGATGTGGTCCTGCGCGCCGCTCATGGTGAAGCCGACCGAGGCGGCGCGCTCGCGGATGCGCTCGCGCACCGCGGCGGTCTGCTCGGGCGACTGGCCGTATTTTCTGGCGATGTGCTCGTCGCGATTCTCGCCCTCGGCCGGCATCTGCGGGTTGAGCTCGAAGGGCTGGAAATGGATCTCCGCCTCGACCTCGCCGTCGAGCTTCTGGAGCGCGGTCTCGAGGCCCCGAAGGCCGATCGCGCACCAGGGACAGACGACATCCGAGACGAAATCGATCTGCATCCGCTTGGCCATGATCCGCTCCTTGTTGATGCGTCGGGCGTATATGAGCACGGAATCGCGGCCGGCCAAGGCGGCGGTTATGCAAGGGCCTCCGCGATCCGGCGCATGGCTGCGGCGGTCGCCGCCTCCATGGCCGCGTCGGTGAAGTCCGGCCAGGTCGAGAGCTTGACCACGACCATCCGATGCTCCCAGGAGATCCAGATCATCTGGCCGAAGACCCCGACGCACATCAGGGACCGGGCGGCGGGATCGTCGAGCCAGAACTGGTTCTTGTAGGAACCTTGCGGAAAGGCCGACCAGTATTGCGGGCCGTGCCGCCCGCCGTTGCGGGTCGCCGCGATCCAGGCCGGCGGCACGATGCCGCCGCCGTTCTCCAGGATCATCTGGCCGAACCGGCCGTAGTCCCGCAAGGTGGCGTTGAAGCCGCCATCCGCGAGCGCATAGCCGGCGGGATCGACGGCGAAGCAGCCGCTCTCCTCCACGCCGAGCTTCTGCCAGATCTCCTCGGAGACGAGCTGGGGCAGACGCCTGCCGGTGACCCGCTCCATGCAGAAGGCGAGGACGTCGGTCTCGATCGAGCGGTAGTCGAACTCCGCGCCATGCTCGCGCGCCCTGGTCTTCAGGCTGAGGATCAGCTCCCAGACATGGGCGGGCCAGACGAAGGCCGGATCGCCGCCGGGCGGGATCGGCTTCCAGCCCGAGGCGACGTCGATCCGCCCGACATCGGAATAGGGATCGGTGTATTCCTCGTTGAACCGGACGCCGCTCCGCATATCGAGCACCTGCTGCAGCGTCGCCCCGCGCCAGGCGGTCTCGCCGAGCTCGGGCAGGTAGCCGGTCACCGGCCGATCGGGATCGATCAGGCCGCGGCCGACCAGGATCCCGCACACCGCGCTGGTCACCGACTTCGCCATGGATTGCGAGAGATGCAGCGAGCGCTCGGTCATGCCGTTGAAGTAATGCTCGGCGACGACGGCGCCGTCCTTCAACACCAGGAAGCCGTCGGTGTAGGTCTCGTCCAGCAGGCCGGCGAGCGTGGTCTCGCCGCCGATGCTGCTCTGGACCGCGATGCCGTCGAGATCGCGCGCGGCGCGCGGCAGCGAACGGACCGGGCCGCTGCCGCGCCAGACCTCGGCGGTCGGCAACAGCTCGCGGATATGCTGGAACGCCCAGCGATTCCAGGGCGGCCGGTCCCAGTCGAGCTTCGGCACGATCAGACCCGGCGGCGAGCCCGCCATGATCGGCGGCCGCGGCTCGGAATTCCTATAAGAAGACATCGATGTCGGTCCCCCAGCGCGAAGCCCAAGCTATCGCCTGGATCGCTGCGTCCGCAATGGGCGCGTCGCCTATTCCCGATCCCCGCGGAGGAAGCGCATCGCCATCAGCGCGCCGGCGAAGGCCATGACGCCCGCGGCCGCCATCGCCCATCGATAGCCGGCGATGAAGGCGTGCTTGATGATGGCGGCGGCGGCGTCCTGGCCGGCGGCGGACAAATCGGCGGGCACGATGGTGGCCGCGAGTTGCGCCCGCTGCAACAGGATCGCTTGTCGCGCCGGCTCGGGGATGCCCGCGGCCTGCAGGCCGGGTACCAGCGTCGCGTCGTAGCCGTGTGCCAGGATCAGGCCGAAGACGGCGATGGCGATCAGGCCGCCGGCCCGCGCCACCATGTTGTTGATCGCCGACGAGGTGCCGACATTGGCGGGGCCGGCGGCATTCAACGCGACCACCGTCACCGGCACCTGGCAGACGCCCATGCCGAGGCCGATCAGCAGCAGTGCCGGAAGAAAGCCCACGGCGTAGGAGGTCGTCGCATCGGGCAGGGTCAGCAGGCAGAAGCCGGCGCCGGTCAGCAGCGCCCCGGCGACCAGGAGGATGCGCGGCCGGATGCGGTCGGTCAGTCGTCCGAAGAAGCGCGACAGGATCGAGGCGGTGACGACCAGCGGCAACAAGGCGACGCCGGCCTCGGTCGGCTTGAAGCCTTGCACCTGCATCAAGCGGAACGGCACGAAGAAGGTCGTGCCCTGCAGCGCCGCCCAGAGCGTGAAGGTGAAGGCCTGGATCACCGCGAAGCGCGGGATCCCGAAGAAGCCGAGCGGCACCATCGGATCGCGCGCATGCTTCTCCTGGACGACGAAGAGGACCAGTCCGATCGCGCCCAGCAGCATCGGGCCGAAGGCGAGGGGCGCCGCGAAGCCGTGCTCGCCGGCGGCGATCAATCCGTAGGTCAGCGCGCCGAGCCCGACCGTCGCCAGGACCATGCCGACGAGATCGAGCCGGCGCGGCCGGTCGGAGCGGCTTTCCGGCACCTTCCATCGGGTGATGGCGAAGGCGATGGCGGCCAGCGGCAGGTTGATCAGGAAGGCGGCATGCCAGGAGAGCGTGTCGATGAGCCAGCCGCCGAAGGCCGGCGCCACGGTCATCGAGATGCCGGTGGTGGCCGACCAGATGCCGATCGCCTCGCCCTGCCGCGCGCGCGGGAAGCTGGCGGAGACGATGGCGAGGCTGCCCGGCATCATCAGGGCGGCGCCCAGGCCCTGGACCGCGCGCGCGGCGACCAGCAGGCCGGCGGTCGGCGCCAGGCCGCAGCCGGCGGAGGCCGCGGCGAAGATGGCCATGCCGATGCTGAAGACCCGGCGCCGGCCGAAGAGATCGCCCCCCGCCCCGCCGGCCAGGATGAGGGCCGAGAGCACCAGCGTATAGGCCTCCACCACCCATTGCACCTGGGCGAAGGACGCGCCGAGGTCGCGCTGCAGCACCGGCAGGGCCACGTTGACGATGGTCATGTCGGAGAAGGTCATGGTCGAGGCGATGATGGTCGCCGCGAGAATCCACCTTTCCCGCGCGCGCGATATGGCCGGCGCCGCCGCCGGGTCGGCGGGATCGATGGCCGGACCGTTCATGACGCCGGCGACGTTAACGGCGGAATCGCCCCGCCGATAGCGGGAGCGGGCCGCCCGCTGGCCGCCACGGGACAGCCCGCTGGACGCGCGCCGCGGTTCCCAAATCCGGCGGCCGGCGGTAGGTTTCGAGGTTGCTGTCTTGGAGCCACCCGTGCCCGACGCCCGGATCACCGCCGACCGCACCGTTTTCGGCATCGGCATCGCCTTCGTGTCGTTCCTGATCCTCTCCTCGGCGGATGCGCTGACGAAGATCCTGTCGGCGCGCTACTCGGTGTTCCAGGTCGCGACGGTGGATGCGATCTTCGCCCTCGCCGTGGCGCTGCCGGTGCTGGTCCGCCAGGACGGGATCGCGCGCCTCCTGCCGCGGCGCCCCTGGATCGTCGCGCTGCGCAGCCTTGCCGGCGCCGGCAGCCTGATGCTGGCCTTCCTCTCCTTCGCCAACATCCCGCTGGCCGATGCCTATTCCATCGCCTTCCTGACGCCGCTGGCGGTCACCGCCCTGTCGGCGCCGGTGCTGGGCGAGCAGGTCGGCTGGCGGCAATGGCTGGCGGTCGTCATCGGCTTCGGCGCGGTGATCGCGATCCTCAACCCGAGCTTCGACGGGATCGGCCTCGGCCAGCTCTACATGCTGGCCTCGGCGGCGCTGTTCGCGGTCAACATGCTGATGCTGCGGCGGATCTCCAAGACCGAGTCCAACAGCGCGCTGCTGCTTCTCTATTTCGTCATGCTGTTCCTGATCGCCTTGCCGGTCGCGCTGACGCAATGGCAGGCGCCGGGCCTCGCCGATCTCGGCCTGATGGCGCTGACCGGCATCTGCTCAGGGCTCGGCAACCTGCTGCTGATCGTCGCGTTCCGTTACGCCGCGGCGGCGATCGTCTCCTCCTTCATGTACACGCAGCTGGTCTGGGGCGCGGTGTTCGGCCTCCTGCTGTTCGGCGACCGGCCCGACCTCATCACCATCGGCGGCGCCGCGATCATCATGCTCTGCGGCATCTATACCCTGGCCCACACGTCGCGCGCCGCGCGCGCCATGGCGGGCGCCTGAGATGCGGCGCATCGGCCGCATCGCGATCGGGCTGGCGGTGTTCTGCTGCCTCGCCTTCGCCGCGATGCCGGCGGCGCGGGCGGACGACGCCTTCAACCTGCCGCAACCGAAGCTGAACGGCCTCCAGAAGCGCGCGGTGCGGCTCAGCGAGTACAGCATCGTGATGGCCAAGCCGGGCTCCGCCGTCGCGCTGCTCGATCCCGACGACCGGCCGCTCGGCGTGACGCTGTCCCACGACGATTTCTGCGCCGCATCGCTGCAAGGCACGGTGCAGGTCCTGGGCGTGCGCTACATGGTCGCCGGCAAGGGCATGACGACGCTGGCCGACTGCTCCGACGACTGCCCGAGCTGCGCGGCCTTCGCGCTCGGCGAGAGCCGGTTCCTCAGGGTCGATCATCCCGACGTCCTGGCCGGCAGGACCTACGGCCTGGTCCCCTATCGAACGGTCGCGGTGCGGGACGGAACGCTGCCCGCCGGCACGGTGGTCTTCATCCCGGCGGCGCGCGGCCTTCGGCTGCCGAACGGCCTCAGGCACGACGGCTATTTCTTTGTCGCCGATACCGGCGCGCTGAACGGCAACCAGCTCGACCTCTATGTCGGCAGCCGGAGCCTGAACTGGCGGATCATCGGCAGCGGACGATCGGGCAAGACGATGCCGGCCTATGTCGTCACCGACCGCGCGACCGTCGCGCGGCTGAAGGCCGCGCATGTCGCGGCCATCCGGAGACTCGCCGCCGACTGACTCGCTGCCGACCGACTTGCCGCCGGCTGACTGGGGGGCACGGAACTTGCACGGCCCGGCACCTGGACCTTCAAGGCGGGAGCAGGGCATGAGCGGGCTCGGTTTCGGGACGATCACGGCGGCAACGGCGCGCATGACGGCGGCGGCGCCGGCCGGCAAGACCAACACGGCGGCCGAGGATTTCCTCGACTACATGAAGGAATCGCCGGCCGAGCGCATGGCGGATTCCTGGCTGGCCGCCCACGGCCTGAGCAAGGAGAAGCTCGCCGCCATGACGCCCGAGCGGCGCGAGGCGGTGCTGAAGCAGATGGCCAAGGAGCTGCAGGACCAGCTGGCGCAGGCCACCCGGGAGAAGCTCGAGAAGCCGTCTAGCGCGCTTTGAGGCCGGTCCCGGAAAGGTGCCGCCGCACCACCCGCCATTCGTGCCAGATCAGCCAGACCATCACGAGGTCGAAGACGGTGAGGGCGATCAGGCCCGGGCTGCGGGTGTAGCTGAAGCGGTAGAGCTGATAGGCGATGAACAAGGCCATCGCCGCCAGCGAGGCGGGATAGGACCAGAGCCTGCCGCGCAGCAGGCCGATCACCAGCGCCAGCTTCACCACGCCGTGGCTGAGCAGGTAGAAGGCGTAGAAATGCTGGGTGGCGATCGAAACGCCTTGCGCCCAGGCCAGCAGATGCGCGGCGATGTAATCCTTCGGATCCTCGACCAGCTCGTCCTGGGTCCAGGTATTGACCAGGGCCGCGATGGTGCCTGGCGGCACCACGGCCAGCGCCGCGCCGCCGATGCACTCGATCGCCGCATGCGCGCCTTTGAGCAGCACGCTGAGCTCGAAGACCTGATGGATGCGGCGCTCGTTCATGGCGATTGCGGAACCGGGAGACCGGTGCTGTTGTAGCAGCACGCCACCCTGAGATCATGCCTCATGGCCATGGAGCGCTACCGCGACCTCGGCGGGAATGCCGGCATCGCGGCCTATGAGATCCAAGAGGAGGCGATCGTCATCCGGTTCAAGGATGGCGGGACCTACCTCTACGATGGGCGAAAGCCCGGCCGGCATCACGTCGAGGCGATGAAGCGCCTGGCCCGGGCGGGACGCGGCCTCACCGCCTACGTGAACCGGCATGTGCGCGGCAACTACGCCGCGCGGCTGGAGGCTCGGGGGATCAGCGCTCCACGACCTTCGGACGGCCGAAGGCGATGAACACCATGCCCAGCCCGCCGAAGAACGACCAGGCCGGCGCCACCAGGAAGGGCGAGATCCCGAAATCCCAGATCGGCGCCCACAGATGATGCTGGATCAGATTCTCGGCGATGTTGAGGCTGCGCGCGCTGATCATCAGCCAGAGCCGGCCCATCGTCACGGCCTGATCGCCGTAGGACGGGAAATAGGTGTGCCACAGATCCGCAAGACCGAACAAAGCGGCGGCGGCCAGCAGCACCAATCCGATGATCCGTTTTGTCGTCATGTCGGAAACCATACCGCAGCACGCCCCGTCTGTCACGGGAAAAATCTTCTAAGCCATTGATTTTTATGGATAAAGTTTTCCACAAAATGATTGTTTACCTAACCGCTTTCCGACCGACTCACCCTTGGATGCGTGGTTGCGCGGCTTTGGGCGCTCGGTTAGGTTCCGGCCTTCCGCGCGCCGGCCTCTGGCCGGAACAGACGGCGGAGACGGTGCTGCGGCACCGTCCGGAGGGATGGCCGAGTGGTTGAAGGCACACGCTTGGAAAGCGTGCATACGTGAAAGCGTATCGTGGGTTCGAATCCCACTCCCTCCGCCAGTTTGCATTTCCCGCCATGAACCTGAGCTAAAGCCTTGAACGGCAAGGTGGTTTGCGGGGTTCTAAATCCGTCATTCCGGCAGTAGGCCAAGCGGTCAGCGAAAGTCAGTTTCAGGGCCAGTTTCTTGTGGTCATGACGCTGGGATGCCCATAGTCCATGCGGGTTTTCGAGGAAGCGGAAGGCGAGTTCAAACTGTTCGGCAGAGCCTCGCCGTGGAGCGGCGTTTGCTTGCAGCTTCTCGATGATGATCAGCTTGTTCTTCTCCAGCCCGGCGATGCGCCGTTCATAGGCCGCGATGACGGAGGCCGTTGAGATCTCCACGATGCGGTCCAGCATCTGCTCGATCTGCTGCTCTGTCTTACGCAGGTCGTCGCGCAAAGCCTTGGCAATCTCCTCGGTGCGGCTGGCGCGCTGTTCCCAAGCGGCGAAGAAGAGGTCTTTGAACAGGTTTACGGTCTGCGCTGAAGGACAAAGCCCTTCCATCAGGATGCCAAACTGCCTCTCGATCACATCGCGCTTGATAGACTTGCCCCGGCAGGAGCAGCCTTTGGTGAAGCAATGATAGTACGCATGCTTCTTGCCAGTCTTGCTTTTCGACCAGCCGGCGGTGAGCGGCCCGCCGCAATCGGCACAGACCGTGTAGCCTCGCAAGGAAAATCCTCGCCGATCTCGTTGCTGGAGAAGACCCGTACACCGCCCTTGATGCGGCGCTGGATGGCTTCGAAGGTTTGAAGGTCGATCAGGCCTTCGTGATGCCCCTTACGCAAGCTTACGCCCCAGTCAGGCACCTCGATATACCCGGCATAGTGCGGGCGGCTTAAGAGGCGCAATACCTCCTCATACCGGACGATCCCGTCTTTCGTCTTGCAGGGATATTCGAGCTGGGTTTCGAGGAAGCGCTTTACCTCGGCCTGCGTTTGGAATCGTCCTGACGCGAAACCTTCAAGCGCTTCCCGCACGATGGAGGCCAGCGGCTCATCACGCACCAGCAGCTTTCCGTGCCCGGCAACCCTTTTGTACGTGTAGCCCGTCGGGGCATGAAACACCCAATAGCCGTTCATGGCGCGGGCGCGCATCCGGTTCTTGGTCTGCTCGCCGTTTTTCTGGCGCTGGTGCTGGCTGGCGCTGGCAAGAACGTTCTCGACGAAGATGGAATCGGAATCATCGCCAAAGGTGATCGAGGGGCTTTCCAGCTTACCGCCCGCAAGGCTGATCGCAAGGCGCAGATCGGTATGAACACGGGTATCGCGGGCTAATCTGCTGATGTCATCGATGATGACGACGATTTCCCCGCTGCGGCTGTGGTGCTTAAGGTAAGACAGCATGGCCATTACGCCAGGGCGCTCGGACAGCGAACCCGAGATTGCTTTGTCAAAGAACGTTTCTACGACTTCATAGCCTTTACGCTCCGCATATTCCCGGCACCGCATGGCTTGGGATTCAAGGCCGTGCCCCTCCTCCACCTGCTTGGCGCTGGAAACGCGGGCGTAGATGACGGCCCGTGCGGTATGCGTGCTCTTATTGTCGTTGGCGCTCATGCGTTCTTACCTCGTAGTCTGTACTCCCCTTTGCGCACGATGCGGTGTTGTCGTTCGTGGTTGCGGCGCGTGTTTGTGTGATTGCACCCGAGTCTATCACATTGGCTTCCGCAAAGCCCGCTTTGAGTTGATCAACGGTCGGGTGTGATGCCTCTGATCCGCCGCTAAAGGCATCGTCTACGAAACATTGCGCGATGAGCCAGAGCGTGCGGATGAACTCGAACTTCTCAGCGGCGCTGAGGTCCATGCCATCGAGATGATGGAGGTATTTTTCAACATCGAGCGTCATTGGCCGCGCGTATTCCTTCCCCGCAGACGGGGTTGCGCCAGGCACAAAGGCGGCACCTATCTGCGATTATGAAAAGAATATGCGCTCGATCAGCGTGCGAGCCGGGCTAAAGACGGGGGGAAGCTTCATCCTAGGGCTAGCACTAGCATCACTTGCAAATAGAAAAGGGGTTCGCATGAACCCCTGCCCCTCGGCGAGAGCGGGGGTAGCAAGCGCAAGGTGGCTTCGAACGAGGGGCCCCACGGATCAGTGGGGAGACGTTTGGATGCCTTGCGCGCGCGAGGGGCAGCGCCCCTTAGCTTCTTGCGTCAGGGATGGAAGCCCGAAGGGCCGGGACCGCACTTGCTTGTAATTTCTGGATCAGGGCGGGCCCGGTTCACGACAGCCCGGCCCGAACGCAAGTGAGGGGGACGCCTCTATATCGGGGGAGCCGACTAAAATCTTGCGTCGGGGTCAGTGCAGTGCCACGCTCTAATTATGGTCGATTCAAAATGGGTAGATTTTTCAGCTTTTACGAGGCAACAGGAAGGGCAACAGCAGCTTGGCAGAAAGTTGAGGATGCCATCTGTGATGTGTTTACTCGCGCTGTGATCTGCTCAATTGCGGGATCAATGCTCAAAGTGCCACCTCGGTCTGCGCTAATGCTCGGGGGAATATTCTACAGTTCCACAAATTTCCGCGGTCGCCTTGATATGGTGACGCGGGTTCTCGATCAAATCAATGTGGAGGAAGCGCTACTGAAAGAATGGTCCGCAATCGTTAAGAAGGCGGACGAACTCTATCTGCGGCGAAACATAATTGCTCATGGCCATGTTTGGGGGAATAAGGAGGGGGCTTCATCAGTGCAGGCGTCGCTGTTGGATCGAAAAGCACGTAAGAGCCTTACCTATGTTCAGGTTTGCCAATGCGAGCAATCATTCAGCGGTCTGGCTGATAGGTCTACGCATTTTGCAATCGCATTGAATAAATCATTAGTATCGTAGCGGGTGCCCTTTGGCCGGGGGGATGGAACGGGGGCCAGCATCGCCCCCTTCCCGAGGAGGCGTTAGCCGACGAGACAAGATGGTGCTGTATGACAGCACACATCTTGCGGTACGCACTAAGGTTCTTCGTCCCGTGTAGTCACCTGCGTATTGGAGATATATTTCCAACGCTTTATCCCGCTCGGTCTATAATGAGCGGCTTGTTTTGATTCTATTTATTATGGAGCTTATGACGACACCACCTGCCGTATCGCGGTTGTTGAACTCGTTGTTCAATACTGCTCGCGCGAAATATTCGGCGGAACACTCAGCTTGGGTGCAGCTAGCCTACCGTCTCTCCGGGCGCTTTAATCTGGTTATGGCAGTATCAAGCATCCAGCGGGAAGGCGATCTCGATCTCGTCCTGAGATGCCTCGAAGATGAGCTGGACACCAACGACGAGAAGTCGGCAACGGCATTCTCTTTCCACTACCAGATGATGTTTTCGGAAGCGTGGATAATAGGTTGCTATGAGATTCTCCGGGCATTCAATCAACGGGATAGAGACGCTGCTAAAGCTGGCAGACCGACTTCGGGTGTCTCTGAGTTGGACGAATTCAAATCAATGTTCTCTGATTTTGAGCTCTTACGAATGCCCATAGCGAAATACGAAATAGCCAAGGATGATAAGTTAAAGCAGCCTTTGGCTATGCGTCGTGTCGGGGATGGGGATGATAAACCGGTAGAGTTCTATGACCCGAAAGACCCCGGGCGATTCCATATCATGCCCAGCGGGGTGTCGGAGCGGGGTTCGGCAATGTGGCTTGCTCTCGACGTTCGGAACTCGCGAGAGCATTGGGTAGAGCGCCGCGAGCTTGCAGATCGTCTGCTGGCATTGGTCAAAATAGTAAAGGGCGCCGGAGAGCTAGAGGCCGAGCAAAAAGCTGCGGAGCAGTCTGCCTAGCAATAGCGATCAGTCTGGCTGGAGCACTCTAAGCCTGCCTAGCTCATCGTTCCACGTGGCCAGATCGTCGGCTAAAGTGTTCAAAGTGGGTCCCTCTTGGCCCGCCAGTCTTCGGGTCCGAAGACAGCCGCGGGGAGGCCGTTGGGTGCCTGATCCAAGGACCGTGCGGGCGCTGTTACCCCCGCAACACCCGCGCAGGACGGCCAAGGGCGAGACGATCGCTGTCCAATGGCCATTCGCAACCGCCATGGCCGGCTTCATCCGTCATTTTCAGAGATTTCATCGAGAGAAGCCCGGAGGCTAGAGCCTCGGCCTCTCACCGCGCGTCATCGAGGATCATCTCGGCAGCCTTCTCCGCTATCATGATCGTGGGCGAGTTGGTATTGCCCGAAACCAGAGTCGGCATGATGGAGGCGTCGGCGATACGGAGGCCGCTGAGACCGCGCAGCTTGAGACGGCTGTCAACCACGGCCATGGCATCGTCGCCCATGCGACACGTGCCGACAGGATGGAAGATCGTCGTGCCGATGTCGCCCGCGGCATGGGCCAAGTCGCCGTCCGAGACAATGTGGGCCCCCGGTTTGTACTCCTCAGGCTGGTAGGGTGCGAGGGCATTGCTGCGCGTCACGATCTTGCGCACCAGCTTTATGGCATCGACCGCCACGCAACGGTCGGCTGGATCAGAAAGATAGTTGGGCTGAATTCTCGGCGCCTGAAACGGATCCTTGCTCTTCAGGCGGATGTATCCGCGACTCCTTGGGCGCAGGTCGCAGACGGTGGCGGTGAAGGCCGGGAAGCGATGCAGCGGCTCCCCGAACTTGTCGAGACTGAGGGGTTGAACGTGGAACTGCAGATTCGGCGTCGCATGTTCGGGCGATGAGCGGGTGAAGCCCCCCAGTTGCGACGGCGACATGGTCATCGGCCCCTTGCGGAACAGCGCATATTCCAGGCCCATGCCGATCTTTCCGAGCACGCTGTTAGCCCGCATGTTGAGGGTGGGGAGGCGTTTCACCTGAAAGATCATGCGGAGCTGCAAGTGATCCTGCAGATTCTCGCCGACTCCCGGCAGCGCGTGCACGGTGGGGATCTGGTACTGGGCCAGAAGACCGGGGTCGCCGATGCCCGAGAGCTGCAGCAGGTGCGGGCTATTCACCGCGCCTGCCGAGAGAACCACTTCTCGCCTGGCCCTGACCGTCTTGGTTCGTCCTTCATGACGCACCTCGACGCCGACAACCCGGCCGTTCTCGACCAGCAGCCGCTCTGCCTGCGCCTGGGTCCAAAGCGCCAGATTATGCCGTTTCAGGGCCGGCTTGAGGAACGCGGTCGCCGCGGACCAGCGCACGCCCTTCCTCTGATTGACCTTGAAATAGCTCATGCCCTCATTGTCGCCGCGATTGAAATCCGGGGTGTCGGGAATGCCCATTTCGGCGGCGGCATCCTTGAAAAGATCGAGCACCTTCCATCTGACCCGCATTTCCTCGACATGCCATTCGCCGCCCCGACCATGCATCGCGTCGGGCGGTCCGGCGTAGTTCTGGCTTTTCAAGAAGTAGGGCAGAACGTCATCCCAGCCCCAGCCGGCATTGCCGAGCTGGCGCCAGTGGTCGTAGTCGGCCGCCTGGCCGCGCATATAGATCATTCCGTTGATCGACGAGCAGCCGCCCACGACCTTGCCCCGCGGATAACCCAAAGAGCGGCCGTTGAGGCCCGGCTGCGGCTCGGTGGTGTAGCACCAATCGGCGCGGGGATTGCCCAACGCGTACAGATATCCAACCGGGATCTTGAACCAGATCCAGTCGTCCAGTCCGCCGGCTTCCAACACCAAGACCGAGTGCCGGCCGCTCTCCGACAGCCGCTTGGCCAGCACGCAGCCCGCCGAGCCGCCCCCGACGACCACGAAATCGAAATTCAGCTCGCTGCCGGCCGAGAGCACGTTTGACGCCTGACGCAATGGATGCCTCTTCGCAGTAGGACGCTACTTGAGAACGGCAAGTTGACCCTGCAACTCCCTGTAACCACCCGCATAGCTGACCAGTATCGGCCGATCCCGCTCGAGCGAGTAGGCGCGAATGACGCCGATCGCAATCACGGTGCCGTGGTATTCGAACGTACGATCCAGGGCGCAATCAAGCGCGAGAACGGCCCGGTTGAAAACCGGAGCGCCCGTCGCCAAACGCCGCCATTCCCCTTCGGCAAAGCGCTCGGCGCCATCGACCTTGCGGCGGCCGCCGAAAATCTCCGCGGCATCAGATGCGTCCCCCGGCAAATAGCTGATCGCGAAGCAGGCCGCCCGGGTGATGGTCGCCAGAGCGCCGGTCGATTTGCCGATTGCAACCGACATCGCAGGCGGGTTCGCCGATACATGCGAGACCGAAAGGGCGAGGAATCCCGCCGGGCCGTGCTCGTCCTCGGCGGCAACGACGGGGACGCTCACCGGACGAGCGGCCAGCAGCTTCCAATAGTTTCCCGGGTGGACCAGGAACGCATCGGCCGCGAGGTTTTCGTCTTTGGTCATTTCCTAGAACGCTCGTCCGGGAAGAATGTCTCGTCATTCGCCAAACAGGGCGGCATCCGGCCACCGGGGGCATCTTCCGGGAGATGCCCCGGTGGCCGTTCAACTCGGCATTCCGCCGTCATGCCTTCAAGATGCCGGCCTTCTTCGCGGTCCAGGTCGCGATGTAGTCCATCAGGCCCGGCGACAGACAGTCATAGGGCTCCAGCTTCAGCTCCCGCAGCCGGCTGCGAATGCCATCCATGCGAGAAGGATCCACACCGGACTCGATGACGGATGAAACGAAGGCGGCAAAGCCGGGCGGCGACCATCCAGCCTCCTGGAAGCGCTCGGGATGGATGAAGCTCAGGCCCTTGAACGGGTGATCGCGCTCCACCGGCCCATGCATGTGGACACCACACTCCTTGCATGCATACCGTTGGATGAGCGCACTTGGATCGACCACCTTCAGCTTGTCGCCGTTCTCGACCACCGTGACGTCACCGGTGCTGGCCACGGCCACGATCGAAAACAGCGCGTCTTTGGGCTTCCAGCACTTGGTGCAGCCGCAGGCATGGTTATGGGCGATCTGGCCCTTGACCGTCACCTTCACCGGCCTGCTCGTGCAGGCGCAAACCAGCGTGCCGCCGGCATAGCCCGGGCTCTCCTTCGGCAATCCATTGTCGATCTTGGGATGCAGCTTCTCCACCATCTCGGTTCCTCCTCAGTGAAATCTTCGACGCGAACCGGCGGTTCGCGATCGGCAGCAGCCATCGCTAGTAGACAACCACGCTCCGGATCGACTTGCCCTCATGCATGAGGTCGAAGCCCTTGTTGATCTCCTCCAGCTTCAGCTTATGGGTGATCATCGGATCGATCTGGATCTTCCCTTCCATGTACCAATCCACGATCTTGGGAACGTCGGTCCGCCCGCGCGCGCCGCCGAACGCGGTACCCATCCAGGTGCGCCCGGTGACGAGTTGGAACGGCCGAGTGGAGATCTCCTGTCCGGCGCCGGCGACGCCGATAATGATCGACTTGCCCCAGCCGCGATGGGAAGCCTCGAGGGCCTGCCGCATGACCTTGACGTTTCCGGTGCAGTCGAAGGTGTAGTCGGCCCCGCCGATCTGGTCGGCGCCGCGCTTGGTCATGTTGACCAGATGCGGGACGACGTCGCCCTGAATGTCCTTCGGATTGACGAAATGCGTCATGCCGAAGCGCTGGCCCCAGGCCTTCTTGTCGTTGTTGACGTCAACGCCGATGATCATGTCGGCGCCGGCCAGCTTCAGTCCCTGGATGACATTGAGACCGATGCCGCCGAGGCCGAACACCACGGCCGTCGCGCCGGCCTCCACGCGCGCCGTATTGATGACGGCGCCGATCCCGGTGGTGACGCCGCAGCCGATGTAGCAAATCTTGTCGAAGGGGGCGGCCGCATTGACTTTCGCCAGCGCGATCTCCGGCAGCACCGTATGGTTCGCAAACGTCGAGCAACCCATGTAGTGGAAGATCTTGTCCTTGCCGATCGAGAAGCGGCTCGAGCCGTCCGGCATCAAGCCCTGGCCTTGCGTAGCGCGGATCGCGGTGCAGAGATTGGTTTTCCGGGAGAGGCACGACGGACACTGGCGGCATTCCGGCGTGTAGAGCGGGATCACGTGGTCGCCCTTCTTGACCGAGGCGACCCCCTTCCCGACGTCAACGACGACCCCGGCCCCCTCATGCCCGAGAATGGACGGGAAGAGACCCTCCGGATCCGCCCCCGACAGCGTGAACTCGTCGGTGTGGCAAATGCCGGTCGCCCTTACCTCGATCAGCACCTCGCCTTCCCTCGGTCCTTCGAGGTCGACTTCCATGACCTCGAGCGGCTTACCCGGAGCCACAGCGACGGCGGCACGCGTCTTCATTCCGGTTTCTCCCTGCTGTTGCGCGTCGAACGGCCATCCGCCGGCAACCGCCGCGTCTGCGGGACCGTCCCCTCGCCATCGGTAAAGACTAATGTGCAGCGATCAGGCGGCCGCATCTTCACTTCGCTGCATACGGGCGCGCATGTGGCTGATGATGTCCTTGATCGCTATGAGCGGCAGCGAATGCTGCTCGGCGAATGCCAGCAGGTCATCAAGCCTTGCCATGGTGCCGTCGTCCTTGGCGATCTCGCAAATGACGCCGCCCGGGGTAAGATCCGCCAGTCTCGTCAAATCGATCGCGGCTTCCGTGTGGCCGGGCCGGCCAAGAACACCCTTCGGGTTCGCGCGCAACGGGAACATGTGGCCGGGCCTGGAGAAATCGCCGGGGCCCGATCTTGGATCGACCAGGGCGCGGACGGTCGCTGCCCGATCGGCGGCGGAAATGCCGGTCGATGTGCCGAATCTATAGTCCACCGTGATCGTGAATGCAGTCGAGTGCAGATCGCTGTTGTCCTGGACCATCAACGGGATGTCGAGCTCGTCGAGACGCTCTCCCGTGAGAGCCACGCAGATGAGCCCTTGCCCCTTTCGCATCATGAAGGAGATGTGCTCGGGCTTCACCAGTTCGGCCGCGACGATGAGATCGCCCTCGTTCTCCCGGTTCTCGTCGTCTACGACGACGACCATCCGGCCGCCCTTGATGGCCTTGATCGCATCGTCGATCGTGGCGAACGGCACAAATCTGTTCGTCCGCCGGATAGGCGCGGTCATTTGGTGCTCCCCTGCAAATAGAGTTCGTGCAAATCGTCCCTCCTAAGGAGCTCTGCCGACCGCCCCGAAGTCACGACCCTCCCGACCCCGATCAGATAGGCGCGGTGGGAATGCCTGAGAGCAAAATGGATCGACTGCTCCGCCACCAGAAACGAGACGCCGTGCTTTTGATTGAGGCTGGTGATGATCTCAAAGATCTCGGCGGTCAGGATCGGCGCGAGGCCCATTGACGGCTCGTCGAGGAGCATGAGCTCCGGCTTGGTGAGAAGCGCACGGCCGATGGCAAGCATTTGCTGTTCGCCGCCCGAGGTGAGGCCGGCCGGCGTCTTCCGCTTCTGCTTTAGCCGGGGAAACCAGCCGTACACCTCCTCGATCGCCGCATCCATTTCTGCGCGGCTCGGCTTGGCAACGAAAGCGCCGGCGCGCAGGTTCTCTTCCACGGTGAGGTGGGCGAAGACGCGGCGGCCCTCCAGGACATGCACGATCTTCTGGCGGGTCAAGTGATGCGGCTGGATGCCGACGATCGATTTTCCGTTCAGGAGGATGTCGCCGCTCTGGACCCGGGCGCGCTCGGTAAGCAGCATTCCCGAAATCGCCTTCATCGTCGTGCTCTTGCCGGCGCCGTTGGCGCCGAGCAAAGCGACGATTTCGCCCTTCGCCACCTCCAGGGAGATGTCGTGGACGCCCAGAATGGCCTCGTCGTAGACGACCTCGACGTTGCGGATCTGGAGAATGTTCGGCGCGAGAGAGCCGGTACTTTCGGGATGCATGCGCTCAAGAGCTCACGTGTGTCTTCCTGACGAAGGGAAGCAGCCGGGAGGGGGCGCCGGACGCCCCCTCCCTCGCGCCGCTTAGTTCGTGCCGTCCATCGTGCGCACGGTGATCCCGTGCTCCTTGGCGTACGCCATCGAAGTCCGCTCGGTAACCTCGTCCACAATGGCCGTGTCGCCCTTGATGAAGTCGGTGACCTGGTGGAACTTGGAGCCGTCCCAGCACTGGATACGCGCGCCGCCGGCGCCCTCGTGGTCGTTGGGCTTGGTGTGCATCGGCTGCAGAAGGCCGACCATGCCGAGCTGCTTCAGCCGCGCTTCATCGATGTTGATGTGCTCGAGTCCCCACTGCATCTCCTCGCCGTTGAGGACGTGGTTGCCGAACTTGGCCATCGCCGCGCGCATCGCTTCGGTGACGGTGATCGCATAGATGATGCCGATGTTGTAGTAGACGGAACCGAATTGATCCTTGTTGCGAAGGTCGGATTCTCCCTTGTCGAGAATCTCCTTCTTCAGGCGGTCGTGGATCTCGAAGTTGGTGCCGCCCGGAAATGGCGCGGTGGCGCAATATCCCTTGGCGGCGCTTCCGGCCGGGACGATGTCGGATTCGGATCCGGCCCAGATGTCGCCCAGCATCTTGTCGATGGCGATGCCGAACCGCTTGGCCGTCTTGATGGCCACCGGCGTCATGACGCCCCAGGTGCGCAGCACGACGAAGTCGGGCTTGATCCCGCGGACCTGGCTCCAGATCGCGGTCTGCTCCTCGCCGGGATGCGGGACGGCGATCTGGATGTTCTCGAACTTGTACTTCTTGGCCAGCTCGTCCATCACCGGCTGTGACGCGCGGCCATAGCCGGAGTCGTGGAAGACGGTGACGATCTTCTTGCCGGCAAGCTTGTCATACCCGCCGAACTGCTGGGCGATGTACTCGACCGCCACGGCCGCCTGCGAGAAGTAGCCCGTCAGAAGCGGGAACTCGTACGGGAAGACCAGGCCGTTGCGGGCTTCCGGACGGCCGCCGCCGGTGTCGATCAGCGGGATCTTGTCCTTGACCGCCCGGTCTTCCAGAGCATAGGTCGTCGGCGTCGAGTGCGTGACGAAGAAGGCAAGCGGCGACCCATCGACGCCCCCCTTGGTGCGCTCGTAGACCTCGACCGCTCGGTCGGGATTCCACTCGGTTTCATATTCCTTGACGTTCAACTTGACGCCGTTGACGCCGCCTTCCACTTCGTTGATGTACTTGAACGTGTCGAGCTCGCCCGCAAACCAGGGCGCGCCGGCGGAGGCATAGGGCCCGACCCGGTACGTCGGAAGCGCAACAAGCTGGTCCGTGGCATAGGCCGCCGCAATCGTTGCGACGGTCACGCACGCGACTCCGGCCATGGCCGTGGCGACGGATCTGATTCTCTTACGCATACTCGTCCTCCCTGGTTTTTGCATTTTGAGCTTCATGCCGACGACTTCGATCTATCTTCGTCTCGCCGCGTACTGCTTGAGTCGTGCGCTCAAGTTTCGCGCGATCTTGTCGAACCCCTCGGGCTCCTTGATCAGCAGCAGGATGATCAGGGCGCCGAATATGACCTTGTTCATGTTGGACAGCAGCGTGCTGTTCACGCTGTCGCCGAAGATCGACGACATGACCACCGTGATGGCGAGCGGCATGAGGAGAATGAAGGCCGCGCCGATGAAGTTGCCGCGGATCGTCCCCATTCCGCCGATGATGATGATGAAGAGGATCTGGAACGACCGGGTGAGGTCGAAGCTCTGGGTGCTTACGGTGCCCAGGAAGATGAACGCCCAGAACGCGCCGGCGATTCCGAGGTAGAAGCCGCCGACCGTGAAGGCGAGGAGCTTGTAGGTGTCGACCTTGATGCCGATCACGCTGGCCGCGGTCTTCATGTCGCGGACGGCGATCCAGTTGCGGCCGACCGGGCTCTCGATGAGATTTCTGGCCACCCAGGTCAACGCGAGGACCGTGACGACGACGACATAGTAGCGGACGGTCGGATCTTGGCTGACGTCCAGGCCGAAGAGCTGCATCGGCGGCAACGAGATCGTCGCCACGGTGCCGTAGTTGTAGAACCACGGAACCTTGGAGAAGAGCCACTCCAGGAAGAACTGGGCGGCCAGCGTGGTGACCATCACGTAGAAGCCGCTGATGCGGGAACTGGGGATGCCGACCAGGAAGCCGACGACGGCCGCCGCGCATCCGCCGAGGAGAAGCGCGAAGAGGAAGTTGTCAACGCCGCCGTGGACCGCGAACGCGTACATGCCGTAGGCGCCGACCGCCATGAAGCCGCCTGCGCCCACCGAGAGAAGCCCGGCATAGCCCGTCGTGATGTTCAGCCCGATGCCCGCGAGCGATAGGATCATCCAGGGCGCGATGACCACGGACAGCCAGTAGCGATCGGCGAAGAACGGCGCCGCGAGGGCGACGAGCGCAAAGCCGCTCCCCAGCCAGTTGATCTGCGCGGCACCGTTGACCGGAAGGGCCGTCATCGGGCCGTCTTCGTCCGAGTGGAAAATGGTCTTCGTGTCCACACTCAGACCCTTTCGATTTCCGCGTCCCCGAACAGGCCGGTGGGACGGAAAAGGAGAAAGACCAAGGCAATGACGTAGGCGAACCAAGACCCGATGCCGCCGCCGATGAGAGGTCCGACGTAGGCCTCGGCCAGCGCCTCGCCCGCACCGACCAGGACGCCGGCGACGATCACGCCGCCGATCGACGTGAAGCCGCCCAGGATGAGCACGGGCAGGGCCTTGAGCATCACCATCGAAAGGCTGAAGGAGACGCCCTGCCTCGAGCCCCAAGCCATGCCGGCGACCAGGCCGGCGACCGCGGAGACCGCCCAGGTGACCTGCCAGATCAGGTTGAGATTGATCCCCAAGGACTGCGCGGCGGCGGTGTCGTCGGCTACGGCGCGCAGGGATATTCCCAATCGCGTCTTGTTGAAGAAGACCGCGAGCACGGTGACGAGGAACAGCGCGAATATCGCGGCGATGAGATCGAACTGGCTGATGAGAATGTCGCCGATGAAGATCGGATCGTCGTCGATCCCCAGATCGAGCGCATGCGTCTCCGTGCCCATGATTCCCTGGGCCAACCCCTCGATGACGTAGGACAGGCCGAGCGTCGCCATGAAGAGCGTCGTGGCGGAGCTGTTCGCCAGCGGGCGGAGCACCACCCGCTCGATCGCGATTGCCCCGGCGATGATCACGACCAGGGTTATCAGTATCGCGACAATGAACGGCAGGCCGCTGTCCAGCATCGTCACCAGGAACAGCGCGGAGAAGAGCACCATCGCGCCCTGGGCATAGTTGAAGATGCGGCTCGCCTTGAAAATCAGCACGAAGCCGATCGCCACCAGCGAGTACATCATCCCCGCGAGCAGGCCGCCGATCAGAACTTCCAATGCGTGCGACACTAGTCTTTTCCGGCTTCCATCAATGCACCGCACCCAGATAGGCCGCGATCACGTCCGGGTCCTTAACGACGTCCTCGGGACGACCGTCAGCGAGCTTTCGGCCGTAATCCAGCACCACGACGTGATCCGCGAGGTCGATCACGACCTCGATATCGTGCTCGATCAGGATGATGGTGACGTCCAAGTTCTTGGTGATGGCGCCGATGAACCGGGTCATCTCCTTCTTTTCGCCCTTGTTCATCCCGGCCATGGGCTCATCCAGCAGCAGTATCTCCGGATCCGATACCAGGGCGCGCGCGAGACCGACCCGCTTCTGAATCCCGTAGGCCAGACTTTCCACGACCGTGTCCCGGTGCGCGGAGAGGCCGAGAAAGCGGATGGTCTCCAGTGACTTTTCGCGGAACGCCTTCTCCTGGCGCGTCGAGCGAGGCAGACGCAAGGCATGCTCAAGCGCGGAGACGTTGGACTTTCGAGAGAGCCCGCTCATGACGTTGTTCAGAACCGTCATCTTCGGGAAGAGCGCATTGTTCTGAAACATCCGCCCGATGCCGCTTTCGGCGGCCTGGATGGGCGTAAGGTTCTTCAGATGCACGCCGTTGAGGATGATCTCGCCGGCGCTCGCGCGATAAATCCCGTTCAGGATGTTCAGGACCGAGCTCTTGCCGGCTCCGTTCGGCCCGATGAGGGCACAGGTTTCGCCCCTCCTGACCTTGAAGGAGAAGTCGGAGATCGCCTTCAGGCCCATGAAGGAAAGCGAGACGTCCTTCACCTCGAGATGGATGTCCACTTCGGGCGCATTCATCGCCGGCGCTCCGCTTCGACACAAGCTGCCGTCGCAGTCGCATGGCTGGGCGCTCCGCTTCCGTGCATGCTGCCCGCGCAGCACGCCGCGCGGCGTCGGGCGACCGCATCGGCGGAAAAAGAAGACGGCGCAGCCTTCTTGTTAGGCAATTTCTCTCCCCGAAACTTGCGTGGCCGGCGGGCCGATTTGCGCTGATCCCGCAAATTTCTGCGCCCGAGACGAGGCCACTCGTCCTCCGCAAACCGATCTTGTCCGAGAAAAAAGTTGATGTCAATAGTGACACATATTTTATCAATTATATGATGATATGGAAAATTGCGCGCATTACTAATGGCTTACGTCGGGTTGGCGACGGGGCCAAATTGGCGAAACCGGCGCTTTCGGTATCCATGCACAGTGATTGCATCTCTATCGTTCTCGCGTTCGCGCCGGATCGGGACCGGATCGATTGATCGATCCTCACGTACGTGCAGCGCATCGCCGCTGCGGCCGGCGCTTCGGCTGCGGGAATGGGCGGGCCAGGCTCGATCGGTCCAAGCCGCCCGCCTGCGGATCCGGCTGCGGATCGCTTTGAACCATAACGATACAAATGTTGTCATTTTCTGGAGACGAACTAAAGTGCCGGGCAAGCACAACGAAGACCGGCGGGGGGATTGCATGGGGAACATTCATGAAGCTGCGCAATAAGGTCGCCGTCGTCACCGGAGGCGCGAGCGGCATCGGCCGGGCGATAGCGCTTTCCTACGCGGCGGAAGGCGCAAAAGTGGTGATCTTCGACATCAACGACGAAGCGATGACTGCTGCGGCCTGCGAGATTCGCGGAGCCGGCGGGGAGGTGATGACGGCGCGTACCGACGTCGCGTCGAGCAAGAACGTGCGCGAGAGCTTCGTCGCCGTTCTCGCGAAATATGGAACGGTCGACATTCTCGTGAACAACGCCGGCATCTTCCGGTCCGACGAGAAGGGCTTCGCCGACCGGGGTCGGCATCTCGACATGCTCACGACCCCCCAACCCAAGACCTCGCTGCGGATAACCAGCAGGATGAGCGACGAGGAATGGGAGCAGATGATCCAGATCGACCTAAACGGCGTGTTCTACTGCTGCCGCGAGGCGCTCCGGATCATGGAAGACAAAGGATACGGGCGGATCATCAACATCGCCTCGATCGCCGGCATTTCAGCGATCGCATCCCATGCGCCGAACTACTCGGCCGCAAAGGGCGGCGTCGTCGCCTTCACGAAAAGCGTTGCCCATGAAGTCGCCGGCTCGGGCATCACGGTCAACTGCATAGCTCCGGGCTATGTGACCAGTCCAACGTTCGAGCAGGGGCTCGAGATGATGGGCGCGGACAGACGCAAGCGCCTGCTGCAGATCATCCCGGCGGGACGCGTCGGCGAACCCGGCGACGTCGCTCACGTCGCCGTCTTCCTGGCCAGCGACCATTCGTCCTACATGGTGGGGCAGATCGTGAGCTGCAATGGCGGCGTCGTAATATAGACCCGCGTTTCTATTGGGAGATGCGGCCGACATCACCGGGACATTGCCTGCATTTCGTCCGATCCGGCATCGGTCGGCAGAGCGAGCAGGCGCCGTCGGGTGATCCGACGGCGCCGGCGTCTGGCCGGTCAAACCAACACACGGATTCCCCATGTCACTCGAAGCCACCCTGCCTGCACGCTCTCGATTCAGTCCCGCGATCCGTGTCGTTCCCGGTCTCATGCTGACCGCCATGCTGGCCGCGCTTGGAACGGAACTCCATGCGCTTCCGGTGCTGCGCGCATTCAGCCCGCTGATTCTCTCGATCCTGCTGGGAATCGCCTTCCATAACGTGATCGGCACGCCGCAGCGGGCGCGGGCGGGTGTTGCATTCGCGATGCGACGGATCCTGCGCCTCGGAATCATCCTGCTCGGCTTCCAGATATCGGCTGCTCAGGTTGCGGCCATCGGCTTGTCGGGCGTCGCCGTCATCGTCGCCAGCCTCATCGCCACCATGGTGGCGACCAAGGCGATCGGCCGCTGGCTGGGAGTCGAACCCAAGCTGGCGGAGCTGATCGCCGCGGGCACCTCGATTTGCGGGGCGTCGGCGGTGATCGCGACCAACACCGTCACCAAGGCGCGCGACGAGGACGTGGCTTACGCCATCGCCTGCATCACCATCTTCGGATCCGCCGCCATGTTCCTGTATCCCGTGGCAGGCGCCGCTCTTCAGCTGTCGGCGTATGACTATGGTCTCTGGTCCGGCGTCTCGATCCACGAAATCGCCCAGGTCGTCGCCGCCGCCTTCCAGCGCGGTCCCGAGGCCGGCCAGTTCGGGACCGTCGCCAAGCTGACGCGCGTGATGATGCTTGCGCCGATGATCCTGGCCCTCGGCTGGAGCGCCATGCGGCATAACGCGCACGCGCGCGCCAAGGCGGGCGGCAGCCTTGCCGGCTTTCCGGTGCCTTGGTTCGTATTCGGGTTCGTCGCGCTGGTCGCGCTGAACAGTCTGGTGTCCGTTGACCCGTCAACGCGCGCGACGGTCGGCGCCTTGACGAACTTCCTGCTGGCCATGGCGCTGGCCGCGATGGGTCTTGGGACCGATTTCCGGAAGCTGGTCGCCGCAGGCCTCCGGCCCTTGCTGCTCGGCGCCATCGCTTCGCTCTTCATCTCCGGTTTCAGTCTCGCGCTTGTCGCTTTCGCCCGCTGACTTCGAGCGGAGCGCCTGGTGCGACCCGGAGAGCGCGGCGCCGGGGTCTCGTCCTTCCGACTTCCAGGCGTAAACTTAGGGTCAAATGCGGAACAGGTCCCCGCAACGACTGCGGGAATCTATCGTCACGGCGTTGCTTTGCCGCTGCTTATTAAATGATAATCTTTCTATGCCCATAGCAGGGCGCGGTCCCTAAGATAGCGTCCATCGGCCGGCCGGCACCAGCTTTTTTCGCAAACAGCTTGCTCGTCTCTTCGCCGGCGATTAAGGTATGAACTGCAAGATTTCCTTCGCCTTATCGCGGATTTGGACAGCATCAAATTGGCCAAAACGAAGAAGAAAAAGGGATCGCGTACGACCACCCTGCGCATTCTCGAGGCGGTCGAGGCGATTTGCGGCTCGCCGGGTGAGGGCATCGCGGAACTCGCGCAGAAGCTGAAAGTCCCTCAACCGACTCTCTACAAGCACATTGATAGCCTCGTAAGGGCCGGCTTTATCGCCAGGGATCCAACGAAGAGGATTGTTGCGGGGATCAGGCTGCGTAACATGCTCTTCTCGAGCCTGGCCGATGAGCCGTCGGTCGCGCATCGACGCTCGATCTTGCACGACCTGACAAACAAGGTTCAGGAAACCACCAGTCTTTCAGTGCCGAACGGACTCGATCTCTACTATTTCGACCGGGTCGAGTACAATTGGCCGGTGAATTACAAGCTGGGCATCGGCGACAAGTTGCCGATAAGCGGCTCCGCCTCGGGCTTGCTCTATCTCAGCACGATGGATCCCAAAGTCGCGATCGAGATCTATCGCAGCCAGCATGCCTCGAAGCCGGCTCGAGCCGATGAATCCCGCTTCTTGCGAGAGCTCGAGACCGTCCAGAAGCAGGGCTTCGCGCTGGATGACGAGATGTTCTTTCCCGGAATGAACGGCGCCGCGATTCCGATCCGCGATCAAAACGGGGCGTGGTGTGCATTCTTGTCGATGCACGGCCTGAAGCTTCGCAAGGACATGAAGCGGGTCTGCGCCGAGATTCCTCTGCTGCGCGAGGCGGGCGACAGGCTGGAGCGGCTTTATTTCGGAAGCGATGCGACGGGCGCCGCGTGGCTTCCCTTCAGAAAACTGAGAGCAGGCTAGCCGGCGGCTCCGCCGGTCGCTTGCCCCGGCCAAGCACCTCGGCCAAGCGCCCCGGCGAATTGACCGCCCGACCGGAAACTCACCGCATCTCAAACCCTCGATACCCGTTTGCGGCGACCTCATCGCACAGCTTGCGGTATGTTCCAACGCCGCCCGTATAGGAGATGACGCGGCGCTGCTTGCCGGGCACGTTCGATCCCGTATACCAAGAGTTCACCCGGGCGATCAGCGAATTGGCGGTGGCTTCATCGTGAGCCGCGACCCAGTCGTCCTCGGCCCGCTTCGATGCCTCCACTTCGGTGTAGTTCCGGCTTTGCATGAACTTGATGCAGCCCGTGATCCACTCCGTCTGCTGCTGGATGCAGGTCGGCACGTTGCAGAACGCCGCCGAGGGAGCCAGGGGAGCGCCGGCAGTGAACATGTTGGGATAGCCGTTGACCTGCAATCCCATCAGAGTCCTGATGTCCCGGCTCCATTCCTCCTTGAGCCTGCGTCCCTCTCGGCCCCGGATGTCGATGCGCGTCAGCGAGCCCGAGCCCGCATCGAAACCGGTCGCCAGAACGATGACGTCGAGCCCGTAAACGGTGCCGTCGGCCAGCTGAATGCCCTCGGGCACGATCCCAGCGATCTGATTGTCCTTGACCGGCACAGGCTCGACATTGGGGCGGCGGTAGATTTCCAGCAGACCGGACTCCAATGGGACGCGGACCGTGCCGAAGCCATAGTCCTTGGGGATCAGGATGTCGCAGAGCCTGGGATCCTTCAGCCGCTCGCGCATCTTTTGACGGACGAACTCCGATATCGCATCACTGACCTCCTGATCGGTGACCATCTCGGCAAAACTGGCCAGCCACAACCTCAGGGATCCGGACTGATAGCAGTCTTCGAAGACCTGAAGGCGCTGCTCGTTCGTCAGTTCGGACCACTTGTGCCGGTAGTCATAGTCGAATCCCGAGGTACTGTAGGGCATCGTGGCCTGCAACTCGGCGAAACGCGACTTGTACGCCTCCACCTCATCCAGATCGTAGTCGGGATTGAGCATCGGCAGCACATATTGGGGATTGCGCACGAACACCTTCAGTTCGGCGACCGTCTCGGCGATGGCCTGGATGACGCCGATTCCGCTGGCACCGATCCCGACGACACCGACGCGCTTGCCGGCAAGGTCAACCGGTTCCGTGGGCCAGCGCGACGTATGGAAGATGCGCCCGCCAAACGTCTCCTGGCCATCGAACAGGTTCGACATGGGCGCTGACAGCATGCCACAGCACGAGATCAAGAAACGGGCATCAAGCAACTCGCCCGTGTCGGTGCGCAGCGTCCATCGCCGGCGACTTTCGTCGTAGTTCGCCTGCAGGATCGTGGTCGAGAACTGGATATCCTTGCGCAAGTCCAGCTTGTCGGCGACGTAGTGCAGCCAACGTTCAACTTCAGGCTGGGATGCGTAGCGCGAACTCCAGCTCCAGCCCTTATACAGCTCCTCCGAAAACAGATACTGATAAGCGTAGCTGTCGGAATCCAGCTTGGCACCGGGATACCTGTTCCAATGCCAGGTGCCGCCCACGTCGGCGGCCGCATCATAGGCGCGAACCTTCAGCCCCAGCTCCCGGAGCTGGTACAGCTGGTAAAGCCCGCCGACGCCGGCGCCGATGACCACCGCGTCCAACACGCGAGTCTTGCCGTCATGTAGGGGTTCGGACATCTTGTGCCGTTTGCCGCGGAGCGATCCCGCGCCTTTCGTATAGGCGCCGGGTTGAACTCCGGTCGCCAAGCCGGTTGTGGATCAGACTTTCCCTGGCTATGGATCGGCTCTGGCTGCTACCGAGGCACATCGGCTCGGCGCCGAAGCGCCCCGGTGACTTGCCGGGCTCGGAGATCGGTTCCTAGACGCCCGAGTTCCGCCGAACGCTCCAATCGCTGGTGTAGCCGTCGATGGCGAAGCTCGGCTTGCGTCCCTCGAGGAACGCCTGCATGCCTTCGCGCGCCTCCGGCGTATGGTGATACTGCACCATGGCGGCCGCGCCGAACTCCAGCGCCTTCTGGTATTCCATGTCCTGAGCCGCGTAGAACGTCCTCTTGTGCAGCATCATGGCGGTCGGTGACTTGCACGTGATTTCCGCCGCGAACTCCATCGCCGCTTCGTCGAGCTTTGCCAGCGGAACCATCCGATTGACCACCCCGTTCTCGACAAGGTGGCTGGCCGGCACCAGCGCGCCGGTCGCGCCGAGTTCGAACGAGCGCTTCGGACCGACCTGGCGCGGCATGATGGAAATCGGCCCCCAGGGACAGAACAAGCCGAAGTCGATCGCCGTGGCGCCCATGAGCGTGTTGTCCGCGGCGATGACAAGGTCGCAGTTCATCGCGGTCACCATGCTCGCGGCCGTGGTCCAACCATGAACAACGGCCATCGTCGGCTTCGCCGCTTCGCGCAGCGACTTGGCGGTCTTGACCACGGTCATGAAGAATTGGTTGGCTTCCCAGCCTTCCTTGCCGAGGATCTCCTCCACGTCGCCGCCCCGCCCGAAGTCTTCGCCGGCGCCCTTCAGCATGATGAGGCGTATATCCGGATCGGCGTCGAACTTGCCGATGGCGTCCATCGCCTCGTTCATCATTTGCATGGTGACTCGATTGTGCGGCGGCCGGTTCAACGTGACGATGCCGACCATCGCGTTCTTGTTTTTCTCGGTCAGGATGGTTTCATACCGACCATCGACTTCCTTCGAATAGAACATGGCGCTTCCTTTCGTTCTGTACGTGTCACGAGGCAGAGATCACGGCGCGCCCTATTCCGCCGCCGTCCGCGACGCCGCGACGACCGACTTTGGTCCGCCGTACCGGTATTGAGCCGCGACATGCCGTTCGTTGAGTCGCGGTCCGCGACCGGGGAACATCCGCTCGCGCAACGTCGCCGGCTCGACTTCCGCCTCGCGAGCGAGCCCGCGCTTGCGCAACACCGGCATCACCTGCTCGATAAAGTCCACGAAGCTTCTGGGCGAGGTCTGATAGATGACGTTCACGCCGTCGATGCCGGCGTCTTGCCAGACCTTGAGATCGTCAGCGATGGACTCGGGCGTGCCTACAATGCGCGTATTCAACGCCAGAACCTGGCCGACGTCGCCGGCGGTGACGACCTTGCCGGGCATCGCTTCCTCGACGAGCTTCACGAAGCCGCGAATACCCTCGATGCTGTCTGAGGTCACGGGCGTGCTGGGATCGAGAATGCCGAGATCGACGTCGATGTCTCGGGCGATGTGCGCCATCGCCCCCTCGACGCTGTTGTAGTGATCCCATTCCTCCGCCAGCTTCTGGGCTTCCGTCATGGTGCTGCCGACCACGAACGACAGCCCCTGGATGAACTTGAGGTCGCCCTTCCTGCGGCCGAACTTCTCCAGCATCTGGTTGGTCTCATCGACCAGCTTCTTGCCCGCCCGCGCATTTGCGGCAACGATGAACGTGCCCTCCGCGTGGCGGGCTGCGAAGGCTCGACCGGTCTGGGACGCGCCGGCCTGGAACAGCACCGGCGTTCTCTGCGGCGAGGGTGACGGCGTGTGCGGCCCGAGGACCCGGTATCTCTGGCTCTGGTGATTGATGCGATGAACCTTCTTGTAGTCCGCAAAGATGTCATTCGCGCGGTCGACCAGAAACGCGTCTTCCTCCCAGGATCCCTCCCAGAGCTTGTAGACCACGTCCATGTACTCATCGGCCCAAGCGTACCGTTCTTCGTGCTTGGTCTGGTGATCGAAGCCGAAGTTCTGGTGCGCGTTGTGCGAGGCGCCGGTCACGATGTTCCAGCCGATGCGCCCTTTCGAGAGATGGTCGAGCGTCGAGACCCGGCGCGCAAAGTTGAACGGATGCTCCTGAATGATCGAGCTCGTGAACGAGAGGCCGAACGTCTCGGTTGCGCCGATCAGCGCGCCGATCAGCGTGGAGGAATCGTTGATGGGGAATTGGACCGCCTGCTTGCAATAGATCTCCTCGGAGCCGCGAAACGCCGGGTCGATGCCAAGCACATCGGCGCAGAAGAGATTGTCGAAGCCCCCTCGCTCCATGAGACGGACGAGCTTCACCCAATAGTCCAGATTGTTGTAGTTGATCGACTGGTTCTCGGGGTGCCGCCACATGCCATGGAAGATGTGGTTGGCGGTGTTCATCGAAAATCCGTTGAAGATGAGAGGGTCCCGCATTGAGGTTTACCTTTCCTTCTGCGTTCGTAGCGACACCACGAGCATTTCTGCCGATTTCTTTACAGTGATCTCAGAGCCGAGAAGCTGGCGTTGTAGTAGAGCAGCGGCGCGCCTGTTCCGGTTTGCCCAGTCAGGATTCTGCCGATGAAGATCGTGTGGGTTCCGACCTCGTGCTCGTCGATGACACGACAGTGAAAATGCGCGAGGGTGCCCTCGATTAGGATCGCCCCATCGTCCGTGTCGATGTGCGCAACTTCTGCGAACTGGTTGTCGGATTTGGATGACAGCAGTTTCGCGACATCCGCCTGCCGCTCAGACAGGATATTGACGCTGAATGTTCCATTGCTCCGGATGTGCGGATGCGTTCGCGAGGTCCGGTTCACGATCACCAAGATCGTCGGCGGATCGGCGCAGACGCTGCATATGGCGGATGCCGTCAATCCGTGCTTTCCGGAAGCCCCGCTCGTGCTGATGATGCAGACGGCCCCCGCAAGGTGACGCATCACGCTCCGGAACGCGTCGGGCCCGAACGCGCCGTTGTCCGCGGCCGGCGAGTAGGAGCGATCCCTTTCCGTATTGGACTGCATCATTGACCGAGAACCCGCGTTAACCCTCTTATCCTCGCCAGAAGTCGACAACGCCGATACCGACGCAGCGATCGGGCCAATCGCTTGCCACCGGGTGGCAGAGCCTTCATCGAGTTTCCGGTTGTCGCGCTGCCAATCGACGTCCCGCGGCAGCGTTGCGCACGCCCACGTGAAGCCACGAGGGGGCGCTTGCGCCACTTGGCCGAAGGATCCGGGGCAGGCTTAGTCTGGCGCGCTTACGATCCCAAGTTCCTGCGAGCCCAATAGGCTTCAAGAATCCGAAAAGCTCGATGGCCTGATCGCTGGTTCTTGCCGTCCTCCCATTCGGATCCATCCCCCATTCTCAAGAATGAGGAGGTCCTTGCTTTTTTTGAGCAGTGTCGGCTTACGCCCACCGCCTCGATTAGCCGCAGTTTAATTAGAGACGCATTCCGGCCCTTGTCAATAGTGATAAAAACCTTTTCGTTTTATCAGAGGAGATTTGTAGAGTGCCTTGGCATCAACGATGCGGCCTGTTCCGTCGGGAGCACCCGCTGCGTTCGGGGCCGGCGCCGGCCTTGCCGGCTCCGCGGCTGGGCGACCTGCGAGCTCACTCAGAGTGCGTTTGAATGAAGCAACGGACGATAGATGCCGATGGGCGCTCAAGTCAGACGGGCCACATGGCTTCGAGCCGGTACGCGGCGCGGCGCTCCAATCGACTGACTCATCGCCGATAGAACAGATGGAACAGATGGATCACAGCTCGTTCACGGTTACGGCGCGGCTGCCGATCGGCAAGGACGAGTTCGCCATTTCGGTCTACAGCGATCCTCGAACCCGTTTGGAGCATATCGTCCTGGTCCTTGGCAGCGTCGGCGGCCCGACGGAGGCGCCGGTCTTCGTGCGCATACATTCGGAATGCATCACGGGCGATTTGTTCGGCTCGAAGCGATGTGATTGCGGTGCCCAACTCGAGGAGGCCGTTCGCATCATTTCGGCGCGCAAGCGGGGAATCTTGATTTACCTGCGGCAGGAGGGGCGCGGAATCGGGCTGGTTAGAAAGCTCCGAGCCTACAACCTTCAGGACGAGGGCCTTGATACAGTCGAGGCGAACCTCGCCCTCGGGCACTTACCGGATGAAAGAAGCTTTGCCGCGGCGGCGGAAATTCTCTCGATATTGGACGTCGAGAAGATAGAGCTTTTCACGAACAACCCGGCGAAGGTCTCCGAGCTGGCGGCGGCGGGAACGAACATCGTTTCGGTAATTCACTCTTCGCCCGCGGTGACCCCGTACAACCGCGCATACATCAAGACCAAGATCGACAAGCTCGGGCATGTCTTTGCGCAGTCGAGAGTCCTCGATGATCTTGCGTAGAGGCGCGCATGCAGCGCGGCACGACGCGCCGACTTCCCAAGGACTCGCCGAGAACCTGGTTCTGAAGGCCGTTGACTTGGCATAGCGCACGGTTCGCTTCCGACTGCGTCCTCCGCCAGTCTTCGGTTGTCCGCTCCCGAGACCGGCCGCCGCCCGAGCGAGATCGCCCGTCGAACGGCCGCGCGCGGCGCATACGCCCGTAGGCGGCGCTATTCGGGTGCGAAAGCCCGGACGCGCTCGACCGTCATCTCATAGGGGATGTTCTTGCCGTGGTGGCTGGCGCTCACGATCAGATAGAAGTTCTGCTTGAGCGCGACCTCCGGCACTGCCGGCGGGCCGGCGCTGTACTGCTCCTTGCCGTTGAGCCACCACGTCACCTTGAGGTCGCCGGGCTGGAACGCGGCGGCAAAGGTGTTCATCTTGCTGCGATCGAGCGGCGGAACGTCCCAGCGCGGGTTGCTGCGCTCTCTCTGGTAGTGCGGCCAGACGCCGGTCCAAGAGAGCGCCGTGCCCATGAACCCCTTGGTGAACCCGCCTTCGTCGACGTCCAGCTCGAACCAGCGCTGGAACTGCGGGGGATCGCCCTCGTAGTGGTCCGGCTGGCCCCGGGCGTGCTCGACCGGCATCAGCCAGACCGCCGGAAAATGATCCCGGTCGTTGTCCGAGATCTTGACGGTGAACTCGACGTAAAAGCCCTTGGCGCCCGGAAGGACCGGGAACTTGCCGGGTTTCATGGTCCGCGACACGGTGGTGATGGCCCCGCCGGGCCTGATCATCAGCTGCCCCTGCTCGTTGTCGCCGTAGCTTTCCCGCTTCGGCTGCTTCGAGGGCGGCCAGTATTCATGGCCGCTATACCATTCGAAGAGGCCTTTGCCGTCGATCGAGACGTCCGCGAGGCTGGGGCAGGAATCGATGACGAGCCTGGTGAAGCCGAGCTGCCGCGCCGCCGCCGGGATGTCCGCCTTGCCGCAGGCCGCCTTCGACGGCTCCGCCGGGGCCGCGGCGCTTCCGGCGACGGTCAGCAGCGCCGCCACCGCCATGGCAAAGATCCGCATCGCGCCGTTCCGTTCGCCCATCAGCGGTCGTCCTTCTGCTGTTGTCGTGCCGTGCCTCGCAGAGCAATCGCGCCGCCGTCCCGGCGGTTCCGTGCGCGCCATGGCCGGGGCGCCGCAGCGGCGGATCCCACGATATCGGCTGGAGTTTCCCTATTCCATGGCCCGATCGCGGCGCGGGGCGCCTTGTTCCCAGACCGGATCTTCGGTTCCACCGGATCTTCGGTTCCACCGGATCTTCGGTTCCAGTAGACAGCGGATGCCGCCTAGAGACCCCGTGCGGTTTATAGTTAATTCGGCCGGCCCCTTTACATGCGATCACACCATTCGGCAGGCCGACTTGTTGCATGTGCTAACATAAATTGATACCTCTGAGCCTTCGTTTGGCTGCCGCGAAGGTGACGCGCGTCGCAAGGCGGTCCGGAGAGGGACAATGGCCGTAATCGCCTATGTTCGGACGGCAACCGGCAAGACGGATGCCGTATCAGAGGGTGGTTCTCCGGGAGGGCGACGGTCATGAGCGTAGGCGCGCAGAGTCCGGCGCAGCTCGAGCGTCTCGATGCACGAGACGCCTTGGCCCCGACGCGGGCGGACTATCGCACCGACATCGACGGCCTGCGCGCCATGGCGGTGGTGCCGGTCATCATCCTGCATGCCGGCCTCGGCTCGATCTACGGCTACCACCTGGCGACCGGCGGCTATGTCGGCGTCGATGTCTTCTTCGTCATATCCGGGTTTCTGATCTCCCGGATCATCTACAACGACATCGATCGCGGCCGATACAGCTTCGTCGATTTCTACACGCGCCGGATCAAGCGCATCTTCCCGGCCCTGTTCGTGGTCTATGCGTTCTGCCTGCTGGCGAGCGCAATGTTCTCCGTGGCCGGCGAGGCCGCCGAGGTCCGGACCTCGACGCTCTATTCCATATTCTCGGTCGCCAACATCTATTTCTCCACGCAGGCCGGCTACTTCGACTCGGCGATGTGGAGCAACCCGCTGCTGCACATGTGGTCGCTCTCCGTCGAGGAGCAGTTCTATGTGCTCTTCCCGATCATCATCTACTGCGTGAGGCATCTCTCGAAGAGCCGCCGGCTGATCGTTCTCTCCGTGCTGACGGTCGTCAGCCTGGCCTATTCGCAGATCCTGACGACGACCAATCCGGATGTCGGCTATTACAGCATCCTGTCCCGGGCCTGGGAGCTGTCGATCGGCAGCATCCTCTCGATCCTCCCCAACCCGAACCTCTCGCGCGTCGTGCGCGAGGCGCTGGGATGGCTCGGCGTCGGGGGCATCGTCTTCGCGGTGACCGGCTATGACAACATCACGCCGTTTCCCGGACTCGCGGCCCTGGTGCCGTGCCTGGGCGCCGCCGCGATCATCTACGCCGGCGCCGCCGGGCCGACCTTCCTCGGAAGCCTGCTGAGCTTCGCGCCGATCCGGTTCACCGGCCTCATCTCCTACTCGCTCTACCTGTGGCACTGGCCGATCCTGGTCTTCTACCGGCTCAACTTCAGCGGCAAGAAGGACCTGTACCTGGTCGCCGTGCTCTGCCTCCTGTTCCTGATCTCCGCTTTGTCGTGGCGCTTCGTCGAGCAGCCGTTCCGGCAGATCCGGCGGCCGGCCGACAGATTCTTCTTCATCAAGGGCGGCGCCGCGGCGATGGCCGTGATGAGCGTGCTGGCGGTCCTCACCGTGCCGGTCAATTCGATGGTGTGGAACTCGAAGGCCGACCCGAAGGCGCAGCAGCTCGCCCAGTTCCTGAGCTACGATCCCTCGCCATCGATGCGCGAAGGCACCTGCTTCCTGACCTGGAAGTACGACAGCGTGTCGATCTTCCAGCCCGACACGTGCCTGAAGATCAGGCCGGATTCGAAGAACGTGCTCATTCTCGGCGACAGCCACTCGGCGCAGTACTGGCACGCGTTCTCGCAGACCTACCCCGAGATAAACTTCCTCCAGGCGTCGTCTTCGGGCTGCATGCCGATCTACGGCGCGCCGGGCGAAACCCGCTGCCTCAGCCTGTTCGACTACGTCACCAAGGACTTCCTGCCGAAGCATCATCTCGACGCGATCATACTCGCCGCGCGCTGGAAGCCGGCATGGATCAGGGACGTGATCAGCACCGCCGGCCAGTTGAGGACGTTCGCGGACAAGGTCTACATCGTCGGGCCCAATATCGAGTACTTCGTTCCCCTGCCGCGCATCCTGTTGAAGGACGAGATGTCGGGAGGCGGATACGACGCGCAAAAATTCGTCGATGAAGACCCGCAGCGCGTCGATGACGCGTTCAAGAAGAGCCTGTCGGCCGACGCGGCCGCGCCCGGCGTGACATACGTCTCGTTCTTCGACACTCTCTGCCAGGCCGGATGTCCGGTCTATACGCGCGGCGGCGCGCCGATGCTCTTCGACAACAACCACCTGACCGACGAGGGCGCCGGGGAATTCGCCGGATCCATCCGGGACATCTTCCCCTAGGCCGAGAGGCCCGCAGCGGTCCCAGCCGGCCGCGATGCGTCAGGGATTCGCCGCCAGGAACAACGACACGCGCAGCCCGCCATGGGACACCGGCCCCACGGGCGGTGCGAAGGACAGGCCGCAGGCGGCGGCCAGTTCCGCGTCGTTGGTGACAAGGCCGACGCGCCAGCCGGCGAAGCGCGCGCGCAGCGTCTCGCCGAGCCTGCGATAGAGCGGCAGCAGCGATTTCTTCTCGCCGATCCGCGTGCCGTAGGGCGGGTTGACGATGACGAGGCCGGGCGGACCCCCGGGCGCCGTCAGGTCGCCGAGCTCCGCCGCCCTGAAATCGGCGAGCGCCGCGATGCCGGCGCGCTCGGCATTGGCGCGGCTCATCCGGATGGCGCCGGCGTCGCGGTCGCGGCCGTAGAAACGGAGCGCGGGGTCAAGCGCTCTCGGCGCGCCCGCGTTGCGCATCTGCTGCCAGGCCGCATTGTCGAAGCCGGCGAGCTGCTCGAAGGCGAAGCGGCGCGAGCGGCCGGGCTTCAGGCCGGCGGCGATCTCCGCCGCCTCGATGACGAAGGTGCCGGAGCCGCACATCGGGTCGAGCACCGGTTCCCTGCCGTCATAGCCGCATTGCCGCAGAAAGAGGGCCGCGAGGTTCTCGCGCATCGGCGCCTTGGCGACCTCGGCCTTGTGGCCGCGCTTGTGCAGCGACTCCCCCGTCGTGTCGAGGCTGATGGTGCAGAGGTCGTCGTCGATCCGTGCCTTGACGCAGACCTCCGCCGCCTCCTCGACCGGCGCACCGACGACGTCGCGGATCGCCTGCTCGATGCGCTGGGCCGCGGCGCCCTGGTGGTAGATGCGTGAGGCCTTGCAGGCGGCCTCGACCCGGAACGGGACGTCGGCGCGCAGGAACTCGCCCCAAGGCACCTTGTGCGCCCGCTTGTCGAGCTGGGCGAGATGGAGCGCGCGGAAGGCGGCGATCCGCATCAGCACCCGGGCCGGGCCGCGGAGCTCGAGATTGGCGCGCCAGACCTCGGGCCAGCCGCCCGCGATGGTCACCCCGCCCCTGGCGGGTTCCGGCGCCTTGAATCCATGGGCTTTGGCCTCGGCGGCCAGCGCCCCCTCCAGCCCCGGCGCCGTCACCAGGAAGATCTCGGAATCCCCGTTCATGGGGGCGCCTTATAGCCCGCCGCCAGAAACCGTCAGCATCTTTCTGCCCGGGCTCCTGCGCGGCGATTCTCGGCTTGATCCCGGCGCGCGGATGCCCAAATCTAGCCGGAACAATCAGGAAACAAGGATCCCGCGTGGCGGATAGCGGCCCCCCGACCGTCGATACCGGTCTTCGCGCCAGCCTGGAGCTCTTCCATCCGGCGGTCGCCGACTGGTTCAGCCGGCATTTCCCGGCGCCGACCGGCGCCCAGGCCCAGGCCTGGCCGGCGATCAAGGCGCAGGAGCACACGCTGATCGCCGCGCCGACCGGCTCGGGCAAGACGCTCGCCGCCTTCCTGGCGGCGATCGACTCCCTGGTGCGCCAGGGGTTGGCCGGGGGACTCGGCGACGAGACCCAGGTCGTCTATGTCTCGCCGCTGAAGGCGCTCTCCAACGACATCCAGAAGAACCTCGAAGCGCCGATCGCCGGCATCCGCGCCGCATTGGCCGCGCGCGGCCTGCCCGAGGTCGAGATCCGCACCTGGGTCAGGACCGGCGACACGCCGCCCAACGAGCGGCAGAAGATGGCCAAGCGCCCGCCGCATATCGTCGTCACCACGCCGGAATCGCTCTACGTCCTGCTGGGCTCGGAGTCCGGCCGGGCGATGCTGAAGACCACGAAGACGGTGATCGTGGACGAGATCCACGCGATGGCCGCCAACAAGCGCGGCGTGCACCTGGCGCTGTCATTGGAGAGACTGGCGGCCTTGTGCGGCGACGGGCTCCTGCGCATCGGCCTCTCGGCGACGCAGAACCCGATCGCGCTGGTGAAGACGCTGCTGACCGGCACCGGCGACGGCGCGGAACCCAGGGCGAAGATCGTCGATACCGGCCACCAGCGGAAGCGCGACCTCACGATCGAGGTGCCGAGCTCGCCCTTGGAAGCGGTGATGTCGCACGAGGTCTGGGTCCAGGTCTACGACCGGCTCCAGCAATTGATCGAGGCGCACCGCACGACCCTGATCTTCGTCAACACCCGGCGCATGGCGGAGCGCGTGGCCCGGGCGCTGTCCGAACGGCTGGGCGAGACGGCGGTCACCGCGCATCACGGCAGCATGGCCAAGGAGCATCGGCTCGCCGCCGAGCAGAAGCTGAAGCACGGCCAGCTCCGCGCCCTCGTGGCGACGGCCTCGCTGGAGCTCGGCATCGATATCGGCGATGTCGATCTGGTCTGCCAGCTCGGCTCGCCGCGCTCGATCGCCGCCTTCCTGCAGCGGGTCGGCCGCTCCGGCCACGCGGTCGGCGGCCTGCCGAAGGGCCGGCTCTTCCCGCTCTCCCGGGACGAGCTGGTCGAATGCGCGGCGCTGCTCGACAGCGTGCGGCGCGGCGAACTGGACCGGCTCTCCATCCCCGAGAAGCCGATGGACGTGCTGGCCCAGCAGATCGTCGCCGAGGTCGCGGCGCAGGATTGGGACGAAGCGGCGCTCTACGACCGTTATCGCCGCGCCTGGCCCTATCGCGACCTGACGCGCGAGGAGTTCTCCGCCATCCTGAAGATGCTGTCCGAGGGCTTCACCACGCGCCGCGGGCGGCGCGGCGCGCTGCTCCATTGGGACACGGTCAACCACGTGCTGCGCGGCCGGCGCGGGGCGCGGATGACGGCGCTGACCTCCGGCGGCACGATTCCCGACAATGCCGACTACCAGGTGCTGCTCGAGCCCGAGAACCAGATGATCGGCACGGTGAACGAGGATTTCGCCGTGGAGAGCATGGGCGGCGACGTGTTCCAGCTCGGCAACAGCTCCTATCGCATCCTGCGGGTCGAGCGCGGCACGGTCAGGGTCGAGGACGCGCACGGCCAGGCGCCGACCATTCCGTTCTGGCTGGGCGAGGCGCCGAGCCGCAGCGATGCGCTGTCGGACTCGGTCTCGCGCCTGCGCGACACCCTGGCGAAGCGCCTGAAGCAGGATCCGAAGGGCGACGCGACCCTGGCCTGGCTGGTCGAGGAGATCGGCGTCGCGACGCCCGCCGCCGAGCAGATCGTCGACTATCTCGCCGCGGCCGCGGCGGCGCTCGGCGCCTTGCCGACCAAGGAAACCATCGTCTTCGAGCGCTTCTTCGACGAGGCGGGCGGGATGCAGCTCGTGATCCACTCGCCCTATGGCGGGCGGATCAACCGCGCCTGGGGCCTCGCCCTGCGCAAGCGCTTCTGCCGCAAGTTCAACTTCGAGCTCCAGGCGGCCGCCACCGAGGACAACATCGTCCTCTCCCTCACCACCGCGCACAGCTTCGACCTGAAGGAGGTCGCGCAGTACCTGCATTCGAACACGGTGCGGCAGGTCCTGGTCCAGGCCCTGCTCGCCGCACCGATGTTCAACGCGCGCTGGCGCTGGGTCGCCGGCATCTCGCTGGCTTTGCCGCGCTTCCAGGGCGGCAAGAAGGTGCCGCCGCAATTCATGCGCATGCAGGCCGAGGACCTGGTCGCCGCCGTCTTCCCCGACCAGATCGCCTGCGCCGAGAACCTCGCCGGCGAGCGCGAAGTGCCCGACCATCCGCTGACCAACCAGGCGATCGGCGACTGCCTGCACGAGGCGATGGATATCGAGGGGCTGGAACGGTTGCTGCGGCGGATCGAGAATCACGAGATCCGGATCGTCGCCTGCGACCTGACCCAGCCTTCGCCGCTGGCGCTGGAGGTGCTGACCGCCCGGCCCTATGCCTATCTCGACGACGCGCCGCTGGAGGAACGCCGCACCCAGGCGGTGATGGCGCGGCGCTGGCTCGATGCGGAGAGCGCCGCCGATCTCGGGCGCCTGGACGGCGAGGCGATCGACCGGGTGCGCGAGGAGGCATGGCCCGACGTCGGCAATGCCGAGGAGCTGCACGATGCCCTGCTCTGGCTCGGCTGCGCGACCGAGGCGGAGGTCGCGGCCTCGGCCCCCTGGACCGGCTGGCTGCAGGCGCTGGCGGCCGACCGGCGCGCGACGCGACTCGATACCGGCACCGCGAGATTCTGGGTGACGGCCGAGCGCCTGAACCAGTTCCGCCTGGTCTGGCCGGACGCGAAGCTCGAGCCGGAGATCGCAGGCATCGAAGCGGCGCCGCAATCCCGCGAGGAGGCGCTGGTCGAGATCCTGCGCGGGCGGCTCGAGGGCCTGGGCCCGGTGACGGCGACCGCGCTCGCCATGGCGCTGGGCCTGGAGGCCGCCGAGATCGCCGCGGCCCTGGCGGCGCTGGAGGTCGAGGGCTTCGCCATGCGCGGCCGTTTCTCGGCGGGCGGCAATGACGAGGAATGGTGCGACCGCCGGCTGCTCGCCCGCATCCACCACTATACGATCCGGCGTCTGCGCGCCGAGATCGAGCCGGTGGCGGCGCGCGACTTCCTGCGCTTCCTCTTCGCCTGGCACCGCGTGACCGAGGAGACGCATCTCGAAGGCCCGGATTCGCTGACCGTGGCCGTCGCCTCGCTGGAGGGATTCGAGGCGCCGGCCGGCGCCTGGGAGACCGAGATCCTGCCGCTCCGCATCAAGGATTACGAGCCGCACTGGCTGGACGAGCAGTGCCTTGCCGGCCGCATCGCCTGGGCGCGGCTGACGCCGGCCGCCGGCAACGGCCGCGAGCGCGCGGCCTCGCCCGTGCGCACCACGCCGATCGCGCTGATGGAGCGCCGCCGCGCCGCGAACTGGATGGCGCTCGCCGGCTCCGGCAACGCGCCGCTTCCGAGCCAGCGCGCGCAGGCCGTGCTCGACGCGCTGAAGGCCCAGGGCGCGCTCTTCTTCGACGAGCTGACCGAGGCGAGCGGCCTGCTGCGCCCGCAGGTCGAGGAAGCCTTGGGCGAGCTGGTCTCGCTCGGCCTGGTCAATTCCGACAGTTTCGGCGGGCTGCGCGCGCTGCTGGTGCCCGCCGAGAAGCGCAAGCCTTTTGGCGCCGCCAGGCGGCGCGGCCGGGTGCTGCCCTTCGACATGGAGAATGGCGGGCGCTGGGCGCTGATGCGCCGGCCGGCGCCGGAGAGCATCGATGCGCAGGCCCGCGCCGCCGCCATCGAGCACATGGCGCATACCCTGCTGCGGCGCTACGGCGTGGTGTTCTGGCGCATGCTCGGCCGCGAGGCGTCGTGGCTGCCCTCCTGGCGCGAGCTGCTGCGGGTCTATCGGCGGATGGAAGCCCGCGGCGAGATCCGCGGCGGACGCTTCGTCGCCGGCTTCTCCGGCGAGCAATATGCGCTGCCCGATGCGATCGGCCTCCTGCGCGAGATGCGCCGCAAGCCCGGCAGCGAGGAATGGGTCTCGCTCTCCGGCGCCGATCCCCTGAATCTCGCCGGCATCCTGACGCCGGGACCGAAGATCGCCGCCCTGACCGGCAACCGGGTGATCTTCAAGGACGGCCTGCCGATTGCCGCCCTCGCCGGCGGCAAGGTCGAGTTCCTCTCCGAGATCGAGCCCGGCCTGCAGTGGGAGGCGAAGAAGAAGCTGCTGCGCTCCGCCGCCCCGCGCGCACTCGCCAAGCTCGGCTGAACGGGACTCGGCTGAATGGGACTCGGCTGAATGGGACGGGCCGCATCGCGAGGGATGCGGCCCGCCGTTTCCTGACGAGGCCTACTCCGCCGTCACCCAGACGTTGCGCGTCGCCTGCGCGCCGTTGGGCGCCGTGGTGACCGACTGGGCGCTCACGCCGGCGCCCGGCGTGTATTGGCCGCTGCCGGTCGTGGTCCAGATGCCGCCCGCCGGACCGGTGGTCGTGCTCTGGGTGGTCCAGCCGCCATTGCCGGTCGCCTGCACCGTCGTCGCCGTCGTCTTGCTGAGGCCGTTCGGATAGGTCGTGGTCGAGCTGCGCGTCACGCCATTGTCGCCGGTCGCCTGGGTCGATGTCGTCTTGCTCCAGGTCTGGCCGTTGGGGCCGGTGCCGGTCAGCGTCTTGCCGCAGCCGGCGCCGGCGGCGCAAGTGCCCGTGCCGGTGACGGTCGCGGTCTGCCCGTTGGGGCCGGTGACGCTCTTATCGACGGTCCAGCCGCCATTGCCGGTCGCCTGTACCGTCTCGCTCGTGGTGACGGTCTTGCCGTTGGGACCCGTCGTGGTGGCGCCATAGGTGAGCCCGCCGGTGCCGGTCGCCTGCAGCGACTTGCTCTTGGTCCAGGTATTGCCGTCCGGGCCGGTCGTGGTCGATTGCGCGCTGCACGACCCATCGGCGCAGGCGCCGGTCGCCGTGGTCGAGAAGCCCTTGCCATTGGGGCCGGTAGTCTCGCTGTTGCGCGACCAGCTTCCGCCGCCGCCCGTGACGTTGCTGTCGCGGCTCCAGCTATGCCCCTTGGGGCCGGTGCCGCTGGCGCCGTGGGAAACGCCCCAGGCCAGGGCGGGCTGCGCCAGCGCGGCCAGCACGAGCAGCGCCGCCGAGGCGCCGATGAATCGCCGTTCGATGCGTTTCGTCATGTCTTTCTCCTTTCACTCACTCTGCCTGGGATCGAAGGTTGCGGACGAAGGCACGGACCTCGTCGCGGGTGATCTTCCCGTCGCCGTTGCCGTCGAGCTTCGAAAGCTGGGCGAGGCGCGCATTCACGAACTCGTCCTGGCTGACCGTGCCGTCCTTGTTGGCGTCGAGCCGGCCGTATTCCTGCTTGAAGATCGCCGTCGCCTCGGCGACCGAGATCGCGCGGTCGCCGTCGGTATCGGCGCCGCGCAGCAGGCCCAGATCCTGCGCACCGGCCGGTGCCGCCGCGCCGAGCGCGAGAAGGCCCAGCAGCAGCGCGGCCGAAATTCGCGTCTTAACCATGTTGCTCCTTCATCCTGTTCCGCGCGGTCACCAACGGCCGCGTCGGAAGCAACATGGCCACGCCTGGAGGCAGGGGGATTTCCCGCCCGTGACGCGGCGTTACGAAATGTAACGGCGCTTGAGCACCCCGCGGCCCTCGGGCACAAAGAGGCATGCAGACCGCGAGATCCATCCTGCTGGTCGAGGACGATCGGGAGATCGGCCGCCTCGTCGGCGGCCTGCTGGCCCGGGAGGGATTCGCCGCGCGGCACGTGGTCAGCGGCGTCGAGATGGACCAGGCGCTGGCCGAGGGCGACAAGACCGGACGGCCGGTCGATCTGGTGATCCTGGACCTGATGCTGCCCGGGGAGGACGGCCTGTCGATCTGCCGGCGCCTGCGCGCTTCCGGCAACCTGCCGATCCTGATGCTGACGGCCAAGAAGGACGACATCGACCGCATCATCGGCCTGGAGATGGGCGCCGACGACTACCTGCCCAAGCCGTTCAACCCGCGCGAATTGCTGGCGCGGATCCGCGCCATCCTGCGCCGCGCCGCGCCCGCGGTCGCGCCTTCCACGGAGCCGGCCGCGGTCTTGCCGCCGGCCGAGCGCCTCGGCTTTGCGAGCTTCGTGTTCGACCTGGCGGCGCATCGCCTGTTCCGCGGCGAGGCGGAGATCGATCTCTCGACCGGCGATTTCGAGATCCTCGCCGCCCTGGTGCGGCATCCGCAGCGCGTGCTGAGCCGCGACCAGCTGCTCGACCTCGCCAAGGGCCGGAGCTGGGAGGCCTATGACCGCTCGGTCGATGTGGCGCTCTCGCGCCTCCGGCGCAAGATCGAGGACGATCCCGCCGAGCCCGTGCTCATCAAGACGATCCGCAATGCCGGCTACATGCTGGCCGTCCCGGTGACGCGGCTCTGACGATCATGCGCGGCATCGGCCTCCGCATCACCATGATCATGAGCGCCTCGCTGCTGGTGCTGATGCTGGCCCTGGGCGCGCTCTATTGGGCGCAGCACCGCGGCGACCGCGCCGCCTTCCGCCTGCCGCTGCCGCGGCAGGTCGGCGCCATCGCCGACCTGGTCGAGCGCACGCCGCCCGCGCAACTCGGCTCCCTGCTGGAAGCGGTGAACTCGGACAACCTGTCGGTCGCGGTCGAGGCGACGCCGCCTTCCTCGGCCGGCACGGTGCCGGCGCCGGGCCTCGCCTGGGTGCTGCAGCGCTACGTCAATTCCAGCGGCGACCGCAAGATCGTCGCCATGTTCCCCGAGCAGCCCGACCGGCAGACCATCGGCTTCCAGCAGGATGCCGAAAGCGGCGAAGCGGTCGGCACCACCCTGCCCTTGCGCCTGGTGGTCACCCTGAAGGACGGCCGCAGCCTGGTGCTGGAAACGAAGAACAGCGGGATAAGGCGCGTCCGCGGCTTCCGCCTGGTCCTGCTGCTGCTGCTGCTCGCGATCCTGCTCAGCAGCTCGACGCTCTGGTACATGCGCCGGCAGGTCGGGCCGATCGAGCGCCTGGCCGCCGAGGTCGAGCGCGTCGGCCCGGACCTTCCGGCAACCGGCCCGGGCATCGCGGCCCTGGCGAAACAGGGCGGCCGGGAGACGCGCCAGCTCGCCGCCGCGATCGGCCGCATGCAGGAGCGCATCCGCGGCCTGCTCGCCGCGCGCAGCCGGATGCTGGCCGCCATCGGCCACGATTTCGGCACCTATCTCACGCGGCTGCGCCTGCGCACCGAGTTCATCGCCGATCCCGAGCAGCGCGCCGCCGCGATCCGCGACATCGAGAACATGGACGCGCTGATCACCGGCACGATGACCCTGGCGCAATCCGACCAGAACGCCGAGCCGCGCTCGGCGGTCGACCTGGTCGCCCTGGCGCGCCGCCACGCGGAAGGCTTCGCCGCGAGCGGCGAGGCCGTGCGCTTCCTGGCCGAGGCCGGGGCGATCCATGCCGCGGTCCAGCCGGTCGCCTTCGGCCGCGCCGTGACCAATCTCATCAGCAATGCGATCCGCTACGGCAAGGAGGCCGACGTGGCGGTCCGGCGCGAAGGCAAGGACGCGGTGATCCTGGTCGAGGATCGCGGGCCGGGCATTCCCGAGAGCGAGCGCGAAGCCGTGCTGGAGCCGTTCCATCGCCGCGACGCGGCGCGCAATCTCGACCAGGCCGGCTTCGGCCTCGGCCTCGCCATCGTCGCCGACATCCTGCGCCGCAACGAGGCGGGGCTGCAATTCGCCGACCGCGAAGGCGGCGGGCTTCGCGTGGTCGTGCGGATGAAGGCGGTCGCGGCGCCCGCCGCAGCGGCGGTGGCGTGATCTAACCGTCCAGCACCGAGCGGATCTTCGCCGCCAGCTCGTCGAAGGCGAAGGGCTTGCCGATCATCTGGATGCCGGCATCCAGCCGCCCGTGCGGAGTCAACGCCTCGCGGGAATAGCCGGTGGTGAACAGGACCTTCAGGCCGGGCCTGCGCCGCACCGCCTCGTCGGCGAGCTGGCGGCCGTTCATCCCGCCGGGCATCACCACGTCGGTGAAGAGCAGATCGAAGGGCCCGGCATCGAGCGCCCTCAGCGCTGCCGCGGCGTCCGGCGCCGCGACGACCCGGTAGCCGAGCTCGCGCAGGATATCGACCGAATATTCGCGCAGGTCGTCGTCGTCCTCGACCAGCAGGATATGCTCGCGGCCCGGCGCGGCGCCGGCCGCTTCCACCACGGTCTCGGCGGCCGCGGCGCCGGAATCGAGGCTGCGCCGGAGGTGGATCCGGACCGTCGTGCCCGCGCCCGGCATGCTTTCGATCTTCACATGGCCCGCCGACTGGCGGACGAAGCCGTAGACCTGACTCAGGCCGAGGCCGGTGCCCTTGCCCACCTCCTTGGTGGTGAAGAACGGATCGAAGGCGCGCTCCAGCGTCTTGCGGTCCATGCCGATGCCGGTGTCGGAAACCGCGATCAGCACGTAGTCGCCCGGCTCGACCGGATCGGCGAATCCCGCGGCGGTCGCGGCCTCCAGCCGCGCATTGGCGGTCGAGATCGTGACCGTCCCGCCGTCCGGCATCGCGTCGCGCGCGTTGACCGCGAGATTGACCAGCGCGCTTTCGAGCTGGTTGGCATCGGCCTCGATGCGCCAGAGATCGGCGGCCAGCCGGGTCTCCAGCGTGACGGGCTCGCCGAGCGTGCGGCGCAGGAGCTCGGCGATGCCGGCGACCAGCCCGTTGACATCGATGATCTCCGGCGAGAGCGGCTGCTGGCGGGAGAAGGCGAGCAGCCGGTTGGTCAGCATGGTCGCGCGCCGGACGCCTTCGAGCGCCATGTCCCGGGCGCGCTCGATCTTCTGCGCGGCGGCCGAGGGCGGCAGCTTGGGGATCTGGCGCCGGATCATGTCGAGGCCGCCGGTCACGATGGTGAGGAGGTTGTTGAAGTCATGGGCGACGCCCCCGGTCAGGCGGCCGATCGCCTCCATCTTCTGCGCCTGGCGCAGGGCCGCCTCGGCGGCGTGCAGCTCCGCCGTGCGCTCCTCGACCCGGGCCTCCAGGGTGGCGTTCAGGGCCTGGAGGGCCGCCTCGGCCTCGCTCTTCTCGATCACCTGGCGGGTGCGCTCGGCGACCTCCTCCATGAAGGCGATCTCCTCGCGGGTCCAGCGGCGCGGCGGCGCGTTGTTGAGATAGACGATGGTCCGCAGCCTTCCCGCGCGCAGGAAGGGCACGACCAGGATCGCCCTCGTATCGACCTTCGCCGCCGTCTCGCGGGTCCAGCGCTCGTCGCTCAGCGGATCGTTGAACAGGTCCTCGACCACGACGGTCTCGCCGGCGCCGAGCCTGGCGACGATCTTGGCGCCGAACGCCCTGGCCGGATAGCGGCCGAGCAACGGCATGGTCTGCCCGTCGGTCCAGCAGATCGTGTAGTCGAACACGTCCTCGTCCGGATCGAGATGGCCGTAGCCCACGCGGTTGACCGCGAAATGCCGCCCCATCAGCGCGCTCACCCGGCGCAGCGCGGCGTCGGTGCTGCCGTCGCGCAGGGCGTCGCTCAGCTCCAGCATGAAGGCATGGCGCGCCTCGGCGGCCTTGCGCGCCGTGATGTCGATCGCCGTTCCGATGACCCGCACGCAGACGCCGTCCGCATCGAAGATGCCGCGGCCCTTGGCCGCCACCCAGCGGACGACGCCGTCCTCCTTGCCGATGGTGCGGTACTCGACGTCGTAGAGCGCGCGCCGCGCGGGATCGGCGGCGGCGGCAAAGGCCTCCGTGATGGCCGCCCGGTCGTCGGGATGGAGGCCGGCGTAGAAGTCCCGCATCGAGACCGGCACGTCCGGCGAGATGCCGAACATGGCCTTGACCCGGGGCGGCCAGACCAGGCGGTCCTCGACCGGATCGACGTCCCAGAACCCGATCTCCGCGGCATCGGTCGCGAGGCGCAGCCTTTCCTCGTGGTGCCGCAAGGCCTCGAGATCGGAGACCGGCGAATTCGGCAGCTTGTCTTCGGCGTTGGGCATCCCTGCACCGCCCCCGGGCTAGGGGTCGAGCTTAGAGCAAGGAGCCGCGAAATAGAATTGTTCCTTGCCCCCGCCTTGCGCCGGGGCGCGGCAGACGGGGCCGCCTATTCTTCCGGCTCGGTGGTGAATTGCAGGGGGTAGCCCTTGCTCTGGGCCATCTCGGTGGCGCGGCTGGCCTTGGTCTCGGCGATGTCCTTGGTGAAGACCGCGACCACGCAAAGCCCCTTGCGATGGGCGGTGATCATCACCCGGTAGGCCTGCTCCTCGGTCATGCGGAACTCGGCCTTCAGCACCAGCACGACGAACTCGCGCGGCGTGTAATCGTCGTTGAGCAGCAGCACCTTGTAGAGCTTCGGCTTCTCGGTCTTCGGAATGACCTTGGTCTTGGGCTTGAGATCGAGATCGTCCATGAGGCTGGGCCTTCCGATCATGATCCGGCGGCGAGTTTGCGCCCCCCAGGGGACGCAATTCCAGCGATTTATGCCCGGTCGCGGCAATATCAAGGGTGCGCGAAGTCCCCGCAAACCGCCCCTGGCGCCGGCGCGGGTACCGGCTAGAATGCGGGTCATGGGGAAACGCGCCAAGGCAAGATCGCTGACGGTCGCCGGTTCGGTCGTCGATTCGGGCGCCGGCCCGGCGCCGCTCGAGCGCCAGGACCTGCGCCAGCGCGTCGTGGGCCGCATCGTCGAGCTGATCCGCACCGGCAACCTCCGGCCGGGCGACCGGCTGCCGCCGGAGCGCGAGCTGGTCGAGATCTTCTCCATCAGCCGCCCGAGCCTGCGCGAGGCGATGCGGGCCTTGTCCACCCTCGGCATCGTCGAGAGCCGGCATGGCGGCGGCACGTTCGTGACCGATCTCGACGCCCGGACGCTGCTGGCGCCGCTCGACTTCTTCCTGCAGCTCTCCCAGGTCAATCTCGACGACACGTTCGAGAGCCGCCGCATCGTCGAGATCGAGATCGTGCGCAAGGCGGCGGCCCAGGCCAGCCGCGCCGACATCCTCGACCTCAACGACATGATCGCCGCCCATGCCAAGATCCAGAAGGATCCGGTCGGCTTTCGCATCCTGGACAGCCGGTTCCACGAGAAGCTCTCCGCGATCGCCGGCAACGCGGTGCTGCAGCGCGTGGCCTACGGCCTCTACAACATGGATCTCCATATCCGCCGCCGCGCCACCGCCGAGCCGGGCCTGATCGCCGAGAGCACCGCGGACCATACCGAGATCGCCGCCGCCATCGCCGCGCACGATCCGGAAGGGGCCGCGGCCGCCATGGCCCGGCATCTCTCCCATATCAAGGAGAGCACCGAGCGCACGATGGCGAGCCAGCGGTTCGGCGTGGTCGAGACCGCCGCGAAGCGCCCGGCGCGGTAGCCGATTTTCGTGATGCCCGGACTTGATCCGGCATCTATTTCCGATGGAACGACGCCGGCGAGAGGCCCTCGGGTCAAGCCCGGGGGCGGCGGCTTGATTGAAGCCACGCCGTTCGCGCGCGCTTGGCCGCCATCACCAGCAGCAGGATGAAGCCCCAGGATGCCAGCGCCAGGTGCGGGCTGACGTTCATCAGGTTGAAGCCGCTGGCGATGGTCTGCAGGATCCAGAGCGCCACGAACAGGCCGCCGATCCGCCCGAACCCGCCGTAAGGATCGATGCCGCCGAGGATCGCCGCCAGGATGGTGATCAGCAGGTAGGACCCGGCGATGTCGGCGCCGGCGGAGTTGAACCGCGCCATCATCACCACCGCGGCCAGGAAGCAGAGCAGGCTGGAGACGACGTAGACCGAGACCAGCACGCGGCGGGTATCGACCCCGGAATAGCGCGTCGCCTCGAGGTTGGAGCCGATCATGTGGATGCGCACGCCGAGCGCCGTACGGGTCAGCAGCACATGCACCAGCGCCGCCACGACGACGAAGACGATGAACGAGAGCGGTATCCCGAGCAGCGTGTCGTTGGAGAGCTGGATCAAAGCGTCGGGAAAGCCGGAGAGCGTCCGTCCCCGGGTGAAATAGATGCTGAACCCGTGCAGCAGGGTCATGGTGCCGAGCGTCACCAGGATCGGATGCACGCCGAGCACGGCGACCATGAGCCCGGTGACGAAGCCGACCAGCAGGCAGAGCACCAGTCCCGCAACGAAGGCGCCGATCATCCAGAGCACGAGCGTGCCGCCGGCGGCGTCGGGCGGCATCAGCGCGGTCAGGATCCAGGCCATCAGCAGCCCGGCGGCGTTGGCCGTGGCGATGATCGCGAGATTGATGCCGCCGGAGACCAGCGGGATCGCCATCGCCAGCGACAGCAGGCCGAGCTCCGGAATCTGGAACATCATGGCCTGCAACGTGCCGACCCGCGGGAAGGTCGAGGGCATGGCGACGGAGAAGACGACCAGCAGCGCCGCCAGGAGCGCGAACAGGCCGCTCTTGTTCAGCGCGCCCTGGCGCAGGGCGCCGATGACGCGGTCGAGATCCGCGGCGAGGCTGCGCGCGGGCGCCGGCATGCCCCGGGTCGGCTCGGACATCAGCCGGCGCCCGTCACGCGGCGGCGGCGCGCATGCTTCTCGGCATAGCCGGTCATGCTGATCGAGGCCAGGATCGCGAGTCCGGTCACGACGCCGAAGAAATAGGAGGAGACGCCGAGCAGGTTGAGCCCGTTCTGCAGCATGGCCAGGAACAGCACGCCCAGGATGACGCCGCCGGTCGAGCCGATGCCGCCGACCAGGCTGGCGCCGCCGAGGATCGCCACCGCCAGCGTGTTGAGCTCCTGCCCGTTCATCGCGGTCGGCACGGCCTGGTGCACCCGGCCCGCCTGGACGAAACCCGCCACCGCCGCCAGCAGCCCGAGATAGCCGTAGGCGAAGAGCTGCACCTTGAGGATGCCGATCCCGATCCGGCTCGCCGCCTCGGGATTGCCGCCCAGCGCATAGACCTGGCGGCCGATCCGGGTGCGGCTCATCAGGATCTGCGTGACCGCGAGAACCACGACCATCACCACGATCGGCAAGGTGATCTTCACGATGTCGCCGTCCGCCGTCTCGGTGCGGAAGAAGGAGACGCCGTTCGACCACCAGTCCGGCAGGTTGTAGAGCTCCTTGGCGTCGGTGATGTAGATCAGCAGCGCGTAATAGATGCTCGACGTCGCGATGGTCACGATGATCGAGACCACGCGAAGATAATGCGTCAGCAGCGCGTTGATCGCCCCCATGCCGATGCCGAGCGCCGCCGCCAGCGCCAGAGCGGGGACCGCCGGCATGCCTTGGCTGGCGATCAGCCAGGCTGCGAGGTATTGCGTCGCCGAGGCGGTCGCGGTGAAGGAGATGTCGATGCCGCCGGAGACCAGCACGACGAACACGCCGGCCGCGAGGATGGTCGTCACCGAATAGGCTTCGACCAGGTCGACCAGGTTGGCCGCCGTCAGGAAATACGGCGAGGACAGCGAGAGGACGAGCGCGGTGATGACGATCGCGACGCCCAGGGCGGCTTCCGGCCGGCCGAGGATCCGGCGCGCCCAGCTAGGCATAGAGCGCCTCCGCCAGGGCGTGGTCGCCGGCCGCACCGGGGATGAACTCGCCGGCGATCCGGCCCTCGCGCATGTGCAGGATCCGGTCGGCGTTGAAATAGACCTCCGGCACCTCGTCGGAGATCAGCAGGATGGCGACGCCGCGCTCGGCGAGCTGGCGCACGACGTCGTAGATGCCCTGCTTGTTGCGGATGTCCACGCCGACGGTCGGGCTGTCGAGGATCAGCACCTTGGGATCGGTGGCGAGCCACTTGGCCAGCACGACGCGCTGCTGGTTGCCGCCCGAGAGCGTCTGCACCGGCGCCTCGGCATGGGCTGCCTTGATGCCGAGCCGGGCCACCCAGTCCGTCGCCATGCGCAGCCGCGCCCTGGGCGGGATCAACCCGCCGCGCCCGGCGAGCTTGCCGAGGACGGTGATCGCCACGTTGTCGGCGATCGACTGCCGGAGATTGAGGCCGAGGGACAGCCGGTCCTCGGAGACATAGGCAATGCCAGCCGCGACGGCTTCCCGGTTGGAGTGCAGCCGTACCGGCCGGCCCTCGACCAGGATCTCGCCCCGCTCCAGCGGCGCCATGCCGAAGAGCGACAGCGCCAGCTCGGTGCGCCCGGCGCCGAGCAAGCCGATGAGGCCGAGGACCTCGCCCCGGTGCAGCGTGAAGGATACGTCCGCGAACTCGCCGCGGCGGGTGGCGTTGCGCACGTCCAGCGCGGGCGGCGCGGCGACGGCGCGGGCGCGCACCCGGTGCTCGATCCGGCTGCCGGTCATCAGTTCGGCGAGACGGTGGTCGTCGACCTCGGCGGCCGCGAAGGTGCCGACCTTGCGGCCGTCGCGCAGCACGGTGACGCGCTCGGCGATCTCGGCGACCTCCTCCAGGCGGTGGCTGACGAAGACGACCGCGATCCCGAGCTGCTTCAGCCGGCGGACGCTGGCGAACAGCAGATCGACCTCGTGCCGCGTGAGGGACGCCGTCGGCTCGTCCATGAAGAGGATGCGCGCCTTGGCGGCGAGGCCGCGGCAGATGGCCACGATCTGGCGCTGCGCCACCGGCAGCGCGCCCACCCGGGCATCGAGCGGCAGGTCGGCGTCGAGCTGGGCCAGCGCCGCCTTGGCGGCGGTCCGCATCGCCCGGCGCGGCGGCGACTTGAGCGCCGCACCGAGCTCGAGGTCGATCGCGATGTTCTCCAGGACCGTCAGGTTGGGGAACAGCGACAGGTCCTGGAAGATGACCTGGATGCCCAGAGCCTTCGCCTGAGCCGGCGTCAGGCGCTCATGGGCGGCGCCGTCGATGGCGATCGTGCCGCCGGGATCGGGCGCGTGGACGCCCGCGAGGATCTTGATCAGCGTCGACTTGCCGGACCCGTTCTCGCCGATCAGGCAATGCACCTCGCCCGGCGCCACCGACCAGTCGATGGCGTCGAGCGCCACCGTGCCGCCGAATCGCTTGCCGATCCCGGAGAGCGCCAGGAAGGCCGGCCGTTCAGCGGAACTCTCGCCTGCGATCGACATCAGAACCTTATGCGCTTGCGCCCCTCCGGCGACCGGCGGGGCGCAAGTCTACCACTCGTGGCGTCCGACGCGACCCGTCAGATGATCTTAGCCCATTCGTCGATGGTCTGCGGGTTGAGATCGATCTGCTTGTTGGCGCGGATCACCTTGTTGTCGGCCTCGACCTTGCAGGGGCCCATGCCGGGCAGGTCCATGCCGTCCTTGATCTCGCCGCCGGTCGCCAGCGTCTTGCCGAGCGCCACCAGCGCATAGCCGGAATCGACCGGATTCCAGAGATAGCCGCGGGTGATGGCGCCCTGCTTCATCAGCTTGATGCCCTGGCTGGGGATGAACGGGCCCACCACGGTCACCTTGCCGATCTTCTCGCGGTCGGCGACCGCCTGGCCGGCGCCGATCGGGCCGTTGGCGCCGAAGATCAGGAAGCCCTTGAGATCCGGATGGGCGCGCATCTGGTCCACCGCGGTCTTGTAGCTGTCATCGACGCTGTTGGAGACGCCGAAGCGGTCGCCGATCTGCTCCATCTTCGGATATTTCTTCTTCTGCAAGGCGGCGGCGTAGTCGGCCCAGAGATTGTGCAGCGTGACGGTCAGGCCGCCGACATAGACAACGTACTTGCCCTCGCCGCCGATCGCCTGGGCGAAGGCCTCGAGATGCGCCTCGCCGAAGGCCTGGTCCTGGATCAGCTCGATGTCCCAGTCGGCGTTCTTCTGGCCCGGCGATTCGTTCATCACCACCTTGATGCCGGCGGCCTGGGCGCGGCCCAGCACCGGCTCGACCGCCTTGGCATCGTTCGGCACCACGCCGATCACGTCGACCTTCTTGGCGATCAGGTCCTCGATGGCGCGGACCTGCTCGGCGGGATCGTCGGTCGTCGGGTTGATGATCGAGGCGTCGACGCCGAGATCGGCGCCCGCCTTCTCGACGCCCTTGGCGACGTTGTCGAACCAGGGGATCTTCACCTTGCCGACCACGCCGATCTGCGGCGGATTGTTGGCGGCAAGCGCGCCGCGGAGCGGCAGCGCCCCGGCGGCGCCCAAGGTGGCGGCGCCCAGAGCGGCGGCACCCTGCAAAGCGGTACGGCGCGAGATCTTCAGCATCTCTCCCTCCTCCCAGGAATGGGCATCGTTGCGGCCCGTTATTCGTTCTGCCTGCCTCATCAAGTGGACAGACCACTTTTCTTTTCGCACCGCCCTCGATAAGAGTCAAGGAATTCGCCTGTTTGCGGCGGAAAGCCGGGCTAGAGTCCGGCGCCGAGGCAACGACAAAGCATGGGGAGAAAGATGGCGGAACGGATCGGAGTCGCAGTGGTCGGCTGCGGATTTTTCGCGCAGAACCACCTGAATGCCTGGCGCGACCTGAAGCGCGAAGGGGTGGAGCTCGTCGCGGTCTGCGACATCGACAAGAGCAAGGCCGAGGCCGCCGCCAAGAACTTCGACGTGCCGAAGGCCTATGCCGACCTCGACGAGATGCTGGCCAAGGAGAAGATCGGCCTGATCGACATCGTGACGCGGGTCGAGACCCACAAGGAGCAGGTGCTGAAGACCGTCGCCAAGGGCATCCCGACCATCGTGCAGAAGCCCTTCGCCTTCGATCTCGCCGATTGCCGCACGATGACCCTGGCCGCCAAGAAGGCCGGCGTGCCGCTGGCGGTGCATGAGAACTTCCGCTTCCAGTCGCCTTTGCGCCGAATCACCGAGCTGCTGCGCCAGGGCGTCATCGGCGAACCCTCTTGGGGCCGCGTCAGCTTCCGCAGCGACTACGACATCTACGCAGGCCAGCCCTACCTGCTGAACGAGACCCGCTTCGTGATCAGCGATCTCGGCGTTCACGTCTGCGATGTGGCGCGTGCCTATCTCGGCGAGGTCGACCGGGTGAGCTGCGAGACCCAGAACCGCAACCCCCGGGCCAAGGGCGAAGACACCGCCACCATCATGATGCGCCACACCAACGGCGCGGTCTCGATATCGGAATGCACCTACGGCGCGCATCGCGTGCCGAATACCTTCCCGCAGAGCCTGATCGAGCTCGAAGGCACCAAGGGCTCGATCATCCTCAACGCGAATTACGAGCTGGAGATCGCGGTCGACGGCAAGGTCACCAAGGAGCATCCCGAAGCCGACGTCCTCCCCTGGGCGGCGAAGCCCTGGCACGTGGTCCAGGAAAGCGTGGTCGCGACCTGCGAGCACATCTTGAAAGCCTTCCGGGCGAAGAAGGACGCGGATGTGTCCGCCGAAGACAACTTCAAGACCTTCGCCTGCTGCGAAGCGGCCTATGCCTCGGCCGAAAGCGGCAAGGCCGTGAAGCCGGAAGCGCTTTAAGCGCTCTGCAGCAACGGCCCCAGCACCAGATAGAACGCGAAGCCGACGATCACGACCGCGCCCAACCGCGGCACGATCCGTCGGCTCGCCGGGGGCAGGACGCCGTGGGCCAAAGCGGCGCCGAGCAGCATCCAGCCGGAACCCGCCAGCATCACCATCACGACGAACGCGCCCAGGTAGACGGCCGCATTCGCCGCCTGCAACGGAATGATGCCGAGCGCGAAAAGCAGCGCCTTCGGATTGAGCATCGTCGTGACGAACACATCGCGAAACCGCACCAGGCGTTGCTCGGCCTCGGCGGCCACACCCGAGCGCCAGAGCCTGAACGCGAGATAGGCGAGATAGAGCGCCACCACGATCCGCAGCGCTTTCGCCAGCAGCGGCTGGCTCGCAAACCAGCCGCCGACCAGATAGCCGACCAGCAGAATGGTCACGAGATAACCCGTAACCTCAGCCAGAATGAGCGGCAGCGACCAGCGGCCGCTTCCGGCGCCCGCGGTCAGCAGCAGCGTGTTGGTCGGTCCGGGCGTTGCGAGCAGGATGGCGACGGCGAGCGCGAAAGCGAGAGGATCGGTCATCCCCTCCTTATACGATGCCGGCCGACTGCCGTGCCACCGCCGGGCGTTCGTTCTGCTTGGCCTTGCGATAGCCGGACCAGCGATAGAGGCCGATCGGGTCGATCGCGCCGCCGGAGCGGTGCCGCGCCATGCCGAGGATCGGCGCCACGTCGGCATTGAACGCCGCCTTCAGCGTGTCGAGCGCCATGACCGCGTCGTTCTCGGCCTGTGCCTGCTCCAGCCGCGCGCGGTCGATGACGACCGCCTGGGCGTAGCGCCGCTGCAGCTCCATGGCGGAGGACATCAGGCTTTCGATCGGATCGGTCACGTTGTGCGACTGGTCGAGCATGTAGGCCGGCGGGAAGTCCATCGCCTTGCGGTCGGCGGCATCGACCAGCTCGTTGAAGACCAGGAAGAGCTGGAACGGGTTGACCGAGCCGGCATCGAGATCGTCGTCGCCGTATTTGCTGTCGTTGAAATGGAAGCCGCCGAGCTTGCCGAACTGGATGAGGCGCGAGACGATCATCTCGATATTGGTGTTCGGCGCATGATGCCCGAGATCGACCAGGCAGCGCGCCTTCGGCCCCAATTGGCTGGCGGCGTAATAGCTGGTGCCCCAATCGGCGATCACCGTCGAGTAGAAGGCGGGCTCATAGAACTTGTGCTCGATGAAGATGGCCCAGTCCGCCGGCAGCGCCGCGTAGATCCGCCGCATGCTGTCGATGTAGCGCTCGAGCGCTCTGGCGAAGTGCGACTGGCCGGCGAAGTTGGAGCCGTCGGCGATCCAGACGGTCAGCGCCTTGGAACCGAGGGCCTTGCCGAGCTCGATGCAGTCGATGTTGTGCGCGATCGCCTGGTCGCGCACCGCCTGGTCGGTGTGGCTGAGGCTGCCGAACTTGTAGGAGAGCTTCTGGTTCGCGGCGTCCTGGAACGTGTTCGAGTTCACGGCGTCGAAGCCGAGGCCGAGCTCGGCCGCGAGCTGCTTCATGGCATTGAGGTCGGCCGGCCGGTCCCAGGGGAAATGCAGCGAGACGGTCGGCGTCGCCCGCGTGAGCTTGTGGATGGTCGCGCAATCTTCGAGCTTGTCCATCGCGTTGCGCGGCTCGCCGATTCCGGGGAAGCGCGCGAAGCGCGTCCCGCCGGTGCCGACGCCCCAGCTCGGCGTGGCGACGCCGAAGCCCGCGACCGCCTTGGTCACCGCCTCGATATCGGTGCCGCCGCGGGCGAGGCGCCGGCCCAGCGCGTCGTAATCCTCGGTGAGCGCCGGCAGAAGCTTGGCGTTCTGCTCGGCGATATCGGCATTCGAGATGCGATAGGTGCCCGACATCCTGTCCTCCCAGATTTCTTTATCGCGCGCCAGATTCTCATCGCGTGAAGGCGGTCGCATTGCCGGCATCGACGTTCAGGATGTTGCCGGTCGATTTCTTGGCCTCGGTGCAGAAGAACTTGACCGCGGCGGCGATGTCCTCGGGATAGACCGAGAGCTTCAGCAGGCTGCGCTGGCGATAGTAGTCCTCGAGCTCTTCGGTCTCGATCTTATAGGCCTCGGCACGCTCCTTCAGCCAGTCGCCGGTCCAGATCGTGGAGCCGCGCAGCACGGCGTCGGGATTGACCACGTTGACCCGGATGCCGACCGGCGCGCCTTCCAATGCCAGGCAGCGCGCGAGATGCACCTCCGCCGCCTTGGCCGTGCAATAGGCCGAGGCGTTGGGCGAGGCCGCCATCGCGTTCTTCGAGGCGATGAAGACGATGCTGCCGCCGATCTTCTGCGCCTTGAGCAGGCGGAAGGCCTCGCGGCTGACCAGGAAATAGCCAGTCGCCAGCACCGACATGTTCTTGTCCCAGAGCTCCAGGCTCGTGTCCTCGATCGGCGCCGAGGAGGCGATGCCGGCGTTGGAGACCAGGATGTCGAGGCCGCCGAACTGCCGCGCCGTGCCGGCGAAGGCGGCGAGCACCTGCTCTTCGCGCGTCACGTCGACCGTGACGCCCCAGACCCGGTCCTTGCCGTGCCTGCCGGCGAATTCCTTCACCGTCGCGTCGAGCCGCGCGGGGTCGATGTCGGCCAGAGCCACGCAGGCGCCTTCGCCGAGCAAGGCCTCGGCGGTCGCGCGGCCGATGCCGCCGGCGCCGCCGGTGATGAAGGCGATGCGGCCGGCCAGGCTCTTGGGCTTCGGCATGCGCTGGAGCTTCGCCTCTTCCATCAGCCAGTATTCGATGTCGAAGGCCTCCTGCTCGTCGAGGCCGACATAGGTGTCGACCGAGCTCGCGCCGCGCATCACGTTGATGGCGTTGACGTAGAACTCGCCGGCGATCCGCGCCGTCGCCTTGTCGGCGGCGAAGGTGATCATGCCGATGCCCGGCACCAGGAAGACGACCGGATTGGGGTCGCGCAGCTTCGGGCTGTCCGGCCGCTTGCACCGCTCGTAATAGGCCGCGTAGCCGGCGCGATAGGCCTCCAGCGCCGGATCGATGCCGGCGAGCCCGGCGCCGTTGCCGGCCTTGGCATCGTAGCGCAGCACCAGCGGGCGGATCTTGGTGCGAAGGAAATGATCGGGGCAGGAGGTGCCGAGCGCCGCCAGCGGCTCCAGGTCCCTGGAGCAGACGAACTCGAGGACCTCCGGCGAATCGTTGAAATGGCCGATCTTGGGCAGCTTCTCCGAGATGCGGCCGCGGATGACCGGCATCAGCTCGGCGGCGACGCGCCGGCGCGCGTCGGCCTCGAGCGGCGGCATCGCCGCGCCGCCGAACGCCGCCTTCTGCGCCGTCTCCTGCCTGAGCCAGGCATCCGCCTCGCGGATGATCTTGAGCGTCTGCTCGTAGCATTCCTTCGACGTGTCGCCCCAGGTGAAGAGGCCGTGCCCCGCCAGCACGATGCCCTTCAGCTTCGGATTCCGCGCCGCCATCTCGCCGAGCTTCAGGCCGAGGTCGAAGCCCGGGCGCTGCCAGGGCAGCCAGCCCATGTCCGGCCCGAACACCTTCCGGGTCAGCTTCTCGCTGCTGGCCGCGGCGGCGATGGCGATCACGGCATCGGGGTGCATGTGGTCGACATGCAGCTTGGGGATGAAGGCGTGCAGCGGCGTGTCGATACTGGCCGCGCGGGGATTCATGTTGAAGGTGCAATGGGCGAGATAGCCGACCATCTCGTCCTCGTGCTGCAGCCCGCGATAGAGCTTCTTCAGCCGCTCCAGCTTGTCGAGATAGAGCGTGGCGAAGCCGTCGAGCTTCATCGAGCCGAGATCGCCGCCCGAGCCCTTGACCCAGAGCACGGTCACCGTCTCGCCGGTCAGCGGATCCTTCTCCGCGATCTTCGCCGAGGTATTGCCGCCGCCGTAATTGGTGACCCGGAGATCGGCGCCGAGCAGGTTGGAGCGATAGAGCAGCAGCTCCGGCTCGCCCATCTTCGCCGCCTTGGCATCGTCCCAGAGCGAGGGGATTTCCTCATGCGCGCGCATCGGCTGGTCCACTTCGTCCATCTCGCGAATTGCTCAGAATTGCTCACGGATAGGCCTCTCGTCGGCTCCGGTCAACGCTTTCGCGCGTAGTGCAGCGCAACAGCGACATTGTGCGATGCAATATGAGACATTGGATGAGCAATTCTGAACAATCGGTTTGACGCTGGCCGGTCTTTCCGCTACTTCCGATTCCATGCTTCAGCGCCAGCGCCACCACATGATCTGCGAGATCGTCGCGACCCAGGGGGTGGCGACGGTGCCGGACCTGATGGCCCGGCTCGGCGCCTCGCGCGCGACCGTGGCGCGCGACATCCAGATGCTGTCGCTGGCCGGGCGGCTGCGCAAAGTGCGCGGCGGCGCCGAGGCGATGCACGGCGCCCCCGCCTTGGCCGAGCCCAATTTCGACACCAACCAGCTCCGCAACCGCGCGCTGAAGCGCGCCATCGCCCGCGAGGCGGCCGAGCTCTGCCAGCCGGGCGAGTCCATCATCATGGACGGCGGCACCACGACCTTCGCGATGACCGAGTTCATCGCCGGCCGCGATCTCCAGGTGCTGACCAATTCCTTCCGCATCGCCGAATACCTGATGAAGCGCGGCCAGACCCGCGTGATCCTGCCCGGCGGCGAGATCTTCCGCGAGCAGGGCCTGATCCTCTCGCCGTTCGACGACGACGCGATCGCGCGCTTCGTCGCCACCAAGATCTTCATCGGCGCGATGGCGATCACCCAGCACGGGCTGATGCAGACCGACCCGCTGCTGATCCGCGCCGAGCAGAAGCTGATCCGCCAGGCCGACACCATGGTCGTGCTGGTGGACAGCAGCAAGTTCCGCAGCCGCGGCAGCCTGATCCTCTGCCCGCTGGCGCGCATCAACACGATCATCACCGACGACGGCATCGACCACGGCACGCACAGAATGCTGACCGATGCCGGCATCAACGTCATCATCGCCCGGACGCAGCCGGCCGCCTCGGTCGCCTGACCGCCGCCGCCGCGAACTGGGTCGAGACCGGTGCACAGGGGAGGCCGGAACGATGCTGGACTTTGTCGCAACGATCGCCGTCCGCGCGGCTTGAGCCGTCGCCATGGCGATCGTCGTCTTCGATATCGGCAAGACCAACGTGAAGCTGTCCCTGGTCGAGGGCGGCGCCATCCGCCACACCTTGTCGAAGCCCAATGTCAGTCTGCCCGGCCCGCCCTATCTGCATTTCGACGCGGAAGGGATCTGGGGCTTCCTGCTGCAGGGCATGGCCAAGCTCGCCGGCATGGCGCCGATCACCGACATCGTGCCGGTGGCCCACGGTGCCGCCTGCGCCCTGGTCGCGGCCGATGGCAGCCTCGCCTTGCCGCTGCTGGATTACGAGCAGCCGATCGAGAATGACGGCTATGACCAGGTCAAGGCGCCGTTCCAGGAGACCTTCACGCCGAAGATGGCGAACGGGCTGGTCTTCGGCCGCCAGCTCTACTGGCAGTCCCGGACCTTTCCCGAAGGCTTCGCCCGGACCAAGTACATCCTCGGCTATCCGCAGTACTGGAGCTTCCGCCTGACCGGCCGGCCGGCGACCGAGGTGACCGCGATCGGCTGCCATAGCGGCCTGTGGCGGCCGGCCGAAGGCACGTTCAGCAGCTTCACCGAGCGCATGGGCTGGCGGCACCTGTTCGCGCCGATGCTGAAGGCGGGCGACGTGCTGGGCCCCGTGCTGCCGGAGATCCGCCGCCAGACCGGCCTGCCCGAGGACTGCCGGGTGCGGGTCGGCATCCACGACAGCAACGCCTCGTTCCTGCGCCACCGCATGGCGCGCCCGGTCCCGTTCGCCGTCGCCTCGACCGGCACCTGGGTGGTGTGCATGGCGGCGGGCGCCGACCCGCGCGGCATGCCGGAGGATCGCGGCTGCCTTGCCAATGTCGACGCGCTCGGCGCGCCGGTCGCCACCTGCAACTTCATGGGCGGCCGCGAGTTCGCCGAGCAGACCCGCGAGCTCGACGGCTGCATCACCACGCTCGAATCGGCGGCCGAGGTGGTCGAGCGCGGCTCCATCCTGGTCCCGCCGCTGAACGACGGCGGCGGGCCGTTCATCGGCGCACCGATCGGCGGGCCGGGCGGCGCGCCCACCGCGACCGGCGAGCAATCCGTCGCCCGCGCCAGCCTCTATCTCGCGCTGATGACCGACTACTGCTTCGACCTCATCCGGGCCAGCGGCCCGGTGATCGTCGAAGGCAGCCTCACCGGCAACCAGACCTATCTCCAGGCGCTGGCGACGCTGCGGCGGGACGGCGTGCTGGTCTCGAGCGACACGACCGGAACCGTCAGCGGCGCCGCCTTGCTCGCCGACGTGAAGATCGCCGACGAGCCGGAGCGCGTCGAGCCGCTCCACGTCCCGATGGACGGCTACCGCAAGCTCTGGCGCGAGGCGCTGCCGGCATGACCGAGCTCATCGCGCTGTCCGGCATCTCCAAGTCCTTCGGCCCGGTCAAGGTGCTGAAGGATGTCGGCTTCGACGTGAGGCCCGGCGAGGTGCATGCGCTGCTGGGCGAGAACGGCGCCGGCAAATCGACCCTGATCAAGATCATGGCCGGCGTCATCTCCCCCGACGGCGGCGAGATGAAGGTCAACGGCCGGCCGGTCAGGTTCGCCTCGCCGCGCGAGGCGGCCGCGCACGGCATCGCGACCGTCTACCAGGAGCTGCTGCTCTTCCCGGAACTGACCGTCGCCGAGAACATCTATCTCGGCCATGCGCCGAAGACGCGGCTCGGCACGCTCGACTGGCCGGCGATGCGCGCCGGCGCGCGGGCCCTGCTGGACTCGCTCGACAGCCCGGACCTCGACGTCGATGTGCTGGTCGGCAAGCTCTCGGTCGCCAACCGCCAGCGGGTCGAGATCGCCAAGGCGCTCTCCCAGGACGCCAAGCTCGTCATCATGGACGAGCCGACCGCGGCCCTGGCCGACGCCGACGCCAAGCGGCTGATGTCGGTGGTGAAGATGCTGCGCGACCGCGGCGTCGGCATCGTCTATGTCAGCCACCGCCTGCCCGAGATCTTCGCGCTGGCCGATCGCGTGACGGTCCTGCGCGACGGCGCCCATGTCGGCACCCGCGCGATCTCCGAGGTCGACGAGGCCCATCTCGTCTCCATGATGGTCGGCCGCGCCATCGACCACCTGTTCCCCAAGGTCGATGTGCCGCGCGGCGACGTCGTGCTGGAGGTCAGGAACCTCGCCTATCGCGACGTGGTGCAGGACATCAGCTTCACCCTGCATGCCGGCGAGATCCTGGGCATCGCGGGCCTGGTCGGCGCCGGCCGCACCGAGCTGGCGCTGACCATCTTCGGCGTCACGCCGGCGACCTCCGGCGAGATCCTGCTCGACGGCAAGCCGGTCGCCATCAAGAGTCCGGGCGAGGCGCGCGGCCTCGGCATCGCCTATATCCCCGAGGATCGCGGCCTGCAGGGCCTGATCCGCCCGCAGACCGTGCGCGAGAACGTGTCCCTCGCCGTCATCGACCGCATCGCCAAGGCGCTGGTGGTCGATCGCGGCAGGGAAAGCGCGCTCGCCAAGGAAGCGATCGCCCGGTTCGGCATCCGCACGCGGGGACCGGAGCAGCGCGTGCGCCAGCTGTCCGGCGGCAACCAGCAGAAGGTGGTGCTGGCGAAATGGGTGGCGGCGGAGCCCCGGGTCCTCATCATGGACGAGCCGACCCGCGGCATCGACGTGGGCGCCAAGGCCGAGATCCATGCCCTCATGAGCCGCCTCGCCGGCCAGGGCCTTGCGGTCCTCATGATCTCCAGCGAGCTGCCGGAAGTGCTCGGCATGAGCGACCGCGTCCTCGTCATGCGGGGCGGGCGCATCGTCCGCGCCTTCGAGCGCGACGCGGCGACGCCCGACGCCGTCGGCTCCGCCATGACCGCGGCGAAGAGCGGCCGGAGCCTGGAATCCGCGGGGGCGTCGGCCGGATGAGCGCACAGACCCTCGCCCGCCCGGTCCCCGCCAGAAGCTGGCGCGTCGTCGCCGAATCCTACGGCCAGGAGTTGGTGATCCTGGGCGCGCTGGTCGTCCTCTTCGTCGGCGTCGGCCTCTACAACCCGCGCTTCCTGAGCGCCACCAGCCTCACCAGCATCTTCGTCGGCAATGCCTATATCGCCATCGCCGCGATCGGCATGTCGATGGTCATCATCTCCGGCAATATCGACGTCTCGGTCGGCTCGCTGATCGGCGTGCTCGGCACGATCGCCGGCACGCTGGCGGTCAACGGCGCTCCGGTCGTCGTCTGCTGGCTGCTGCCGATCCTGATCGGCGTCGCGATCAACGCGCTGGTCGGCGTGCTGGTCGCCTATGCCCGCATCCCGTCGATCGTGGTCACGCTCGGCATGCTCTCGATCCTGAAAGGCGGGCTGATCAGCGCGACCGGCGGCGCCTGGATCAGCAGCCTGCCGCCCGAGTTCATGATCGCGCAGTTCCGCCTGTTCGGCCTGCCCTCCTCGGTCTATTTCATGGTGATCCTGACCGTGGCGGCGGCCTTGTGGATGCGCCACTCGGCCTTCGGCCGCACCATCTACGCGATCGGCGGCAATCCGGAGGCGGCCCGGGTCACCGGCATCCGCATCGAGCGGTCGGTCGTCGCGGTCTTCGCCATCCACGGCATGTTCGCCGGCATCGCCGCGATCCTGTTCGCGACCCAGCTCCAGGTCATCCAGTCCACCGTGCCGCCCAACCTGGAGCTGACGGTCATCACCGCTTCGGTGGTCGGCGGGGTGAGCATCCTCGGCGGCACCGGCACGGTGATCGGCTCGACCCTGGCCGCGATCCTGTTCGCCGCGATCGGCTCGTCGCTGGTCTTCCTCAACGTCTCCGCCTATTGGCTGCGCGCGGTGCAGGGCCTGATGATCCTGGCCACCGTGCTCGCCGACATGGCGCGCCGGAGGAGGGCCTGAGATGACGGCCGCCCTCGACCGCGTGCTGCGCCACGAATCGATCCTCGGGCTGCTGCTGATCGCCACCCTCGCGGTGCTGGCCGGCCAGTCCGAGGCGTTCTTCACCGCCGACAACCTGCTGAACCAGGGCCGCCTCATGACCGAGGTCGGCCTGGTCGCGCTGCCGATGACCTTCGTCATCATCACCGGCGGCATCGATCTCTCGGTCGGCTCGATCTTCGGCCTCTGCTGCATCCTCCTGGGCGTGTTCTGGCAGAAGATGGGGCTTCCGCTCCCGATCGCCATGATCGGGGCCGTGCTGGTCGGCGGCGTGGCCGGGCTCGGCAACGGCATCATCATCACGCGCTTCCGCGTGCCGCCGCTGATCGCCACGCTGGCGACCCTCGCCCTCTATCGCGGCCTGGCCGAGGGCATCGCCCAGGCGCGCTCGGTCCGGGGCTACCCCGACTGGTTCTTCCAGCTCGGCCAGTACGATTTCATGGGGGCGCCCACGCAGCTCTGGATCCTGATCGCGCTCTTCGCCGCCGCCGCCTTCGTGCTCGGCATGACGACCTTCGGCCGCACGGTCTATGCGATCGGCTCCAACGAGGTAGCGGCGCGCTTCTCCGGTCTCAACGTCGACCGCGCCAAGCTCGTCATCTACGGGACGTCGGGCCTGATCTCCGGCCTCGCCGCCGTGATCTTCGTCTCGCGGGTCTCGACCACGCGCTCGGACATGGGCACCGGGCTCGAGCTCGACGTCATCACCGCCGTCGTGCTGGGCGGCACGTCGATCTTCGGCGGGCGCGGCACGATCGTCGGCACGGCGCTCGGCCTCATCCTGATGCAGGCGCTGAAGAACGGGCTGGCGCTCGCCGGGGTCAAGGGCGACGGCACCATCGTGGTCATCGGCGCGGTGCTGATCGCCGCGATCCTGATCGGCAATCTCTTGAGTCGCAACGAGTCGTAACGGCGACGGCTGAAACGGGAGGAAGGGCGCGGGGCCTCGCCGTCAACAGAACCCCGCCAACATGAGGAGGAAGACGACCATGTACAAGACTATGCTCGTGGCTCTTGGACTGACCCTCGGCACGGGCGCCGCCGCCCTCGCCGATTCGCCGTGGACCGGCGGCGACAACCTGCCGACCGATCCGCTGGCCTGCGACAGCAGCGGCGGCGGCAGCGCGGCGGCGACGCCCTATGACGGCGGCCAGCCGACCGGCGCGCCGGACCTGAAGGGCAAGCCGGTGAAGGTGGTGGACGTGCCGAAGCTGATCGGCATCGGCTATTTCAACGCCACCTCGAAGGGCATCGCCGACGCCGCCAAGGAGCTGGGCAACGTCGATGCCAAGACCGACGGCCCGACCCAGGCCAACATCGACCAGCAGATCACCTTCATCGACAACTACATCACCAGCGGGGTCAACGGCATCCTGTTCGCCGCCAACGATCCGGTGGCGATCGCGCCGGTCCTGAAGAAGGCGCTCTCCAAGGGCATCCACGTGGTCGGCTACGACGCCAACTCGCAGCCCGACGCCCGCGAATGGTTCGTCAACCAGGCGCAGTTCAACGGCATCGCCAAGGCGATGGTCGACGACATGGCCAAGGAGATCGGCGAGGACGGGTCCTTCGCCATCGTCACCTCGACCTTCACCACGCCGAACCAGGCGCGCTGGATCTCCGAGATGGCGGCCTACCAGGCCAAGTGCCATCCGAAGATGAAGTGGCTGGAGACGGTGGAGGCCCAGGAGGACAACAACCTCTCCTTCAACCAGGCGACCACCCTCATCAACAAGTACGGCGACGACCTCAAGGGCATCTTCGGCATGACCAGCGTCGCGACGCCGGCCTCCGCCGAAGCGGTCAGCCAGGCCGGCAAGTGCGGCAAGATCGCGGTGGTCGGCCTCGCCACGCCGAACGCGATGAAGCCATACGTCGCCAAGGACTGCGTGAAGTCGGTGGTGCTCTGGAACCCGGTCGATCTCGGCTACGCGGCGATGTACGTGCTGCGCGCGGCGATCGACGGCGACCTGAAGCCCGGCGCCACCTCGGTCAAGGCCGGCAAGCTCGGCGAGCTGCAGATCATCAACGGCAGCGAGGTGCTGCTCGGTGCGCCGACCACCTTCACCAAGGACAACATCAACGATTTCGACTTCTAAGCCCGCGAAACTTGCAGCACGGCGCGGTCCGCAAGGACCGCGCCGTTTTTCTTCCGGTCGTCCGGGAAGGCGTCCCTCCGGGACCCGGCCTTGGCCGGACGGGAGGCCGGACTACCCCCGCCCGACGAACGGCATCTTGGTCGCCATCACCGTCAGCGACAGCACGTTGGCCTCCGGCGGCAGGCTCGCCATGTAGAGCACCGATTCGGCGACGTGCTTCACGTCGAACGTGGGCTCCGGCTTGACCGAGAGGTCGGCCTGCAGCACGCCCTTGTTCATCTGCGCGGCCATGGGCGTCGCCGTGTTGCCGATGTCGATCTGGCCGCAGGCGATGTTGTACTTGCGCCCGTCGAGCGCCGTGGACTTGGTGAGGCCGAGCACCGCGTGCTTCGACGAGGTATAGGGCGCCGAGTTCGGCCGCGGCGCATGGGCCGAGATCGAGCCGTTGTTGATGATGCGCCCGCCCTGGGGATTCTGGTCCTTCATGATCTTGAAGGCTTCCTGGGTGCAGTAGAAGACGCCGCTGATATTGGTGTCGATCACCGACTTCCACTGCTCGACGGTCAGTTCCTCGAGATTGATCGCCGGCGCGTTGGTGCCGGCATTGTTGAAGAGGACGTCCAGCCGGCCGAAGGCCGCCTTCACCTTGGCGAAGAGCGCCGCGACCGACTTGGGATCGGTCACGTCGCTGGGGATGGCGATCGCCGGCTTCCCGGCCTCCTTCACCACCTCGTCCAGCGGCTCCGGCTTGCGCCCGGTCACCGCCAGGCGATAGCCGGCCTTGGCAAAGGCCAGCGCCACCGCGCGCCCGATGCCCGAGCCGGCGCCCGTCACCAGAACGACTTTTCCGTCACCACTCATATTCGTCCCCATTTGATTTTGGCCGCCGCCTCTTCTGCCCCAAACTGCCGCTCAGGGCCAGTCTGGGGGTGGATCCGCGGGTCCATTCGGGGGCCATCCGGGGTCCATCCGGCTTTCGCCCTATCGTTTTCCATATGTTGACTCGTTCGGCAGGGCCGCCCGAAACTATTATACAGTATACAGAGAGGGACGCCGCTCCAAACAATCAACCACTTAGCAAAATCAGGGAGACAGACATGACGCTTCCGCTTTCCCGCCGGCTGTTCATGGCCGGGACTTCCGCCTCGCTCGCCATCGCCGCCATCCGCCGCTCGGCCTTTGCCGCCGACATGCCCGAGGAGATCCATTGGGGGCTGCCCTCGGTCAAGGACACGATGTTCGTGCCCCGGGCCTGGAGCACCTATGTCGGCGCCATCATGTCCCTGGTCCAGGAGGGCGTCCTCGCCTTCGGCGACGATCTCGGCCTCGAAGCCGCGACCGCCGAGAGCTGGAAGCAGGCGGATCCCACGACCTATGTCTACACCCTGCGCAAGGGCGTCACTTTCGGCGACGGCTCGCCGCTGACCCCCGACGACGTGGTCGCGACCTACAAGTTCCACATGGACCCGAAATCGGGCTCCCAGCTCGCGGCCTTCTTCAGCTCGGTCGACAGCGTCGCCGCTTCGGGCGAGAACGAGGTGACGGTGAAGCTGAAGGAGCCCAACGTCCAGTTCCAGTACACGCCGGCGCATATGGCGGGCTTCATCTTCAAGAAGGCCCAGCTCGAGGGGAAGATCGAGGATCTCGGCGGTCCGGACGAGCTGGTGCTCGGCACCGGCCCCTACAAGCTCACCGAGTTCGCCCCGGCCGAGCGCGCCGTGCTGGAGGCGCGCGACGACTATTGGGGCCCCAACAAGCCGGTCGCCAAGCGCATCGTCTTCACCGGCATCCCCGATCACCAGACCCGCCTGCTCGCCATGAAGAACGGCGACATCGACGGCACGTTCGATCTCGCCATCTCCGAGGTCGACCAGTGGAAGGCGCTCGGCAATTGCGACGTCATCACCGCGCCCTCGCTCGGCGTCTTCATCCTGACCCTGGACCACGCCACGGCGCCCTTCGACGACATCCACGTCCGCAAGGCGGTCGCCTATGCGGTCGACCGCGAGGGCCTGGTGAACGCGCTGCTGAAGGGCAACGGCGAGGCGGCCAACGCGCTCAACCCGCCGGAGATCTGGACCGGCGTGCTGCCGCCGGACGACGTGAAGAAGTTCTACGCCACCCTGCCCTCCTATGCCTTCGACCTGGCCAAGGCCAAGGAGGAGCTGGCCCAATCGGCGCACAAGGACGGCTTCGAGGTGACCGTGCCCGGCAACACCTCCGATCCCTACATGGTCAACATCCTGCAGAACGTGTCGGAGAACCTGAAGCAGATCGGCATCAACATGAAGGTGCAGGAGGTCGACGACAACACCTGGCTCTCGGGCTATTTCCGCCACGAGAACCTCGGCATGCAGATCATGGCCTATTACCCGGACTTCGCCGACCCGGCGAACTATCCCTACCTGTTCTTCGATTCGGCCAATGCGGCGAAGGACGGGATGAACGGCTCCAATTTCAAGAACGCCGATGTCGACAAGGCGCTCGACACCGCGAACAAGGAAGGCGACCCGAAGGTCCGCGCCGAGGCCTTGCAGCAGGTGTTCAAGATCGCCGGCGACGACGTCGCGGTGGTGCCGATCTTCTGGCCGGCCTCCGCCATGGCGATCAACAACAAGCTGCAGCTCAAGGGCTATACCGCCTTCTGGTACAACATCCCCTGGGCGATCCGCGGCTTCGGCCCGAAGACGGCTTAAGGACAGGTCGAGTCTGCGGTTCCCCTCCCGACCCTCCCGCAAGACGGGGAGAGCCCTGCTTGGCCTCCCCCGTCTTCGGGGGAGGCCGGTGGGGGAGCCGCGCAACGAACGCCTCCAGGTGAGAAGACATGGACAAACTGGCTGATGCGCTGAAGCGGCTGGACCGCGTCCGCTTTCCCTCCAGCGTCACCTTCGACCGCGGCGGCAATGCGCTCGCCGCCGCGATCAGCCCGGCGAGCCACGATGCGAACGAGAGCACCCAGACGCGCATCTGGCGCTACACCCTGGACGGCGCGGCGACCCAGCTCACCCAAGGCCCGAACGAGGATTCGCTGCCGGCCTATTCGCCCAAGGACGACCGCCTCGCCTTCGCCTCGGACCGCGCCGTCAAGGGCAAGGCCGATCTCTTCATCCTCGACCAAGGCAAGGTCCGGCCGCTCGGCCGGATCCCCGGCACGATCGAGGACCTGCGCTGGAGTCCCGACGCCAAGAGCATCTATGTCCTCGCCGCCGACCGCGGACTTGACGGCGGCGCCACCAACGGCGCCGTCCGGATCTGGTGGGGCGGCACCGAGGATCCGGCGGTCACCAACGCGACGGACGCCAAGCGCCGCCTGTTCCGGGTCGATGCCGGCGACGGCGCGACCGTCGAAATCGGCCCGAAGGATCATACCGTCTGGGAGTTCGACCTCCTGGGCGACGGCGCGGTCGCGCTGATCTCGGAAGATGCCAGCGAGCGCGGCTGGTACCACACCAAGCTGGCGCGGCTGGATTTCGCCAGGCGCTCGGCGGAGATCCTGCACCGCTCGCCCTGGCAGCTGCAGAGCGTGGCCGCCTCGCCCTCCGGCCGGCGCATCGCCTTCCTCGAAGGCTGGTCCAGCGATCGCGGCCTGGTCGCGGGCGAAATGCGGGTGCTCGACCTCGCCGGCGGCGCCGTCGCCAGCATAGCGGCCGAGGCGCAGTCCAGCGTCACCTCCATCCAGTGGCGCGACGAGGAGCGCCTGTGGTTCGCCGGCTGGTCGCGGCTCGGCACGGTCTACGGCGTCGTCAGGCGCGACGGCACGTTCGAATGGACCGCGACGGAAGACGCCGTGATCGGCGCCAACAGCTTCAACGCCGCGATCGTGCCGAAGGCCGACGGCGGCGGCATCGCCGCCATCCGCGATGCCGTCGGCGCGCCGCCGGAGATCATCTTCAAGCGGACCGCGCCCGGCGCCAATGCCGACTGGCAGAAGATCACCGCGCTCAACGGCGATGTCTTCGCAGGCTTCGACTATCCCGAGGTCCGGCACGCGCAATGGAAGGGCCGCGACGGGCTTGCGCTCGAAGCGCTGGTCCTGCTGCCCAAGGACCGCCATGGCCCGCTGCCGACCATCGTCGACATCCATGGCGGCCCGAGCTGGGCGACGCGCCATGCCTCCAATCCCGGCTACGGGCTGCCCTATGCGGCCGCGGGCTACGCGGTGTTCCTGCCGAACTACCGCGGCAATACCGGCTGGGGACAGGCCTTCGGGCGCCTGAACATCGGCGATCCCGGCGGCGCGGAGTTCCAGGACATCCTCGCCGGCATCGACTGGTGCGTGGCGCAGGGCTTCACCGACCCGGACAGGCTCGGCGTGACCGGCGGCAGCTATGGCGGCTACATGACCGCCTGGGCGGTCGCCACCACCGACCGCTTCAAGGCCGCGGTGATGGTGTCCGGCATCTGCAACCAGTGGAGCTGCCACTATTCCTGCAACCATGATTTCCACGAGTTCATCAACGGCGGTCCGCTGAAGGAGAAGAAGCACCGCGACCTCGCCATCGACCGCTCGCCGCTCTTCCGCCTGGACAGGCCGACCACGCCGACCCTGATCATCCACGGCATCGAGGATCGCTGCACGCCCCTGGGCCAGGGCCAGGAGTTCTACAGCGCGCTGCTCGAGCGCGGCTGCGAATCCGAGCTGGTCGCCTATCCGCGCGAGGGGCACGGCAATCGCGAATATGCCCACAAGGTCGATGCCTGGCGCCGCTCGGTCGCCTGGTTCGACCGCTTCCTGCGGCCGGAAAGGGTGACGGCGGAATGAACCACGGCGCCGTCGGCCGCCTCATCCTGGAACGCCTCGCGGTCGCGATCCCGCTGCTCTTCCTGATCTCGCTCGGCGTCTTCGCGCTGGTGCATATCGCGCCCGGCGATCCGGTGCGAGCGCTGCTCGGCACGCGGCCTTCCGATCCCGAGACCATCGCCAATCTCCGGGAGAAGTACCACCTCAACGATCCCTTCATCGTGCAATACGGCAAGTGGCTGTGGCAGGTGCTGCACGGCGACCTCGGCCGCTCGATCAACGGCAACCGGCTGGTCTGGAACGCGATCAAGGAGCGGGCCAGCGTCACCCTGGTCCTGAGCGCCATCGGCACGATCATCGTTCTGGTGTTCGGCATCCTGCTCGGCATGATCGCCGCCTTCCGGCGCGGAACCCGGCTCGACCGCGCCATGGTGATGTTCGGCGTGTTCGGGATCTCCTCGCCCGCCTTCGTCACCGGCATCTTCCTGCTCTATCTCTTCGGCGTGGTGCTGGGCTGGTTCCCGACCTTCGGCGCCGGGCGCAGCAGCTTCGGCGACATGCTCTGGCACATGACCCTGCCGGCCCTGGCGCTGGCGCTCTCGGTGATGGCGATCGTGGTCAAGATCACCCGCGCCGCCATGATCGAGGAGCTCGACCGCGACTACGTCACCTTCGCCCGGGCCCGCGGCCTGAGCGCCGCCCGCATCACCTTCGCCTATGTCCTGCGCAACGCGCTGATCCCGGTGATCACCGCGGCCGGCATCGTGGTCGTCGGCCTCCTCGCCAGCGCGATCTACGTCGAGGTGACCTTCGCGCTGCCCGGCCTCGGCCTGCTGACCGTCGATGCCGTGCAGAAGCGCGACATCCCGCTGATCCAGGGCACGACGCTGGTCTTCGCCTGCTTCGTGGTGGCGATCAACCTGATCATCGACGTCGTCTACACCCTGATCGACCCCCGCATCCGCTTCGGCAAGGTGCAGTCATGACCATGGCGATGGACCCGCGGGTGCAGAAGGCCGAGGCGACGGGGCTGCGCCGCCACGGCATCACCATCCCGCTGCTGCTCTGCTTCGCCCTGGTGGGGGTCGTCGTGGTCTGCGCGATCTTCGGCTCGGCGATCGCCCCGGATTCGCCCTTCACCCAGCGGCTCGACATCGGCGACAGGCCGCCTTCGGCCGATTTCATCGCCGGCACCGACCTCCTGGGGCGCGACGTGCTCTCCCGCGTCATCCAGGGTGCCCGCACGGCGCTGGTCGGCCCGATCGTCGTCGCGGCCGGCGCCTTCGCGATCGCCACCCTGCTCGGCCTGCTCTCCGGCTATCTGGGCGGCCTGGTCGATACCGCAGTGATGCGCTGGGTCGATTTCATGCTGGCCCTGCCGGGGCCGCTGGTCGCCATCGTCGTGGTGGGCGTGATCGGCGGCGGCTACTGGACGGCCGTGCTGGTGCTGATCATCCTCTTCACCGCGCCCGACACGCGCATCGTGCGGAGCACCGTGCTGGAGCAGCGGCCCTTGCCCTATATCGACGCCGCGCGCGCACTCGGCGTGTCCAAGCGGCGGATCCTGTTCGTGCATATCCTGCCGAACATCCTGCCGCTGATCCTGGCCTATGTGGTGCTCGACTTCGCCTTCGCGCTGGTCAATCTCGCCGGCCTCTCCTTCCTCGGCCTCGGCGTCGAGCCCGGCACGCCGGATTGGGGCCGCATGCTGTTCGAGAACCGCAACATCCTGTTCACCAACCCGGTGGGCCTGCTGCTCCCCGCCGGCATGATCATCCTGACCGCGGTCAGCATGAACCTGATCGGCGACTGGCTGTTCGAGCGGTTGACCAGGTGACCCGGGCCAGATGACGGCAGAACCGCTGCTCACCGTCCGCGGCCTGGCGATCTCCGCCGCCGGCCGCGCCATCACGGTCGCCACCGATCTCGAGGTCGGGCGCGGCGAGACCGTCGCCATCGTCGGCGAATCCGGCTCCGGCAAGTCCCTGACGGCCAAGGCCATCGCCCGCCTGCTGCCGGGCGGGGTCGCCGCTTCCGGCAGCATCCGCTACGACGGCATCGAGCTCACGCAATTGCCCGAGCGCGAGATGCGGGCCTTGCGCGGCCGGCGCATCTCCATGCTGCTGCAGGACCCGTTCACCATGATGAACCCGCTGATGAAATGCGGGAAGCACATCGAGGAGATGCTGCGCGGCAATCCCGCCTTCAAGAGCGGCGCCGCCATGAAGGCCGAGGTGCTGCGCCGCCTGGCCGAGGTCGGCATCGCCGACCCCGACGTCGCCGAGCGCATGCCGTTCCAGCTCTCCGGCGGCATGTGCCAGCGCGTCGCCATCGCCGCCTCCCTGGCGCGCGATCCCGAGCTGCTGATCGCCGACGAGCCCTCGACCGCCCTCGACGTGACCACCCAGGCGGAGATCATGAAGCTCCTGAAGCGCGTGCAGCAGGCGCGCGGCATGAGCCTCATCCTGATCACCCACGACCTCAGGCTCGCCTTCTCGACCTGCGACCGCATCCACGTGCTCTATGCCGGCTCGCTGCTGGAAGTGGGCGCGACGTCCGCGGTCGAGCCCGATCCCTTCCATCCCTACACGCTCGGCCTGCTGCTCTCCGAGCCGCCGGCCGACCGCCGGGTGCCCAGGCTGATCGCGATCCGCGGCCAGGTGCCCCGCGCCGACAGCGTCGCCGGCCGCTGCGCCTTCGCCGAGCGCTGCGACTGGGCGCAGGACAAGTGCCGTGCCGCCAAGCCGCCGCTCGCCGAGCTGGCGCCCGGCCGCTGGACCGCCTGCATCCGCCGCCCCGAGATCGCCGAGGAGATGCAGCGCCTGCGCGCCGCCGTCGTCGCGGCCGGCGCGCCGCCGCCCGCCGACACGGGCGCCCCCGCGATCATCCGCGTCCGCGATGCGGTGAAGACCTTCCCCGGCCGCCAGGGCCGCGGCGTGCGCGCGCTCAAGGGCGTCTCCATCGAGGTGCGGCCGGGCGAGAGCGTCGGCCTGGTCGGCGAATCGGGCTCGGGCAAGACGACGCTCGGCCGCTGCCTGGTCGGGCTCGAGACCCCGACCAGCGCCGGCATCGAGATCAACGGCATCGCCGCTGCGGACTTCGCCGCCATGACGCCGCAGAATCGCGCCGCGGTCCGGCGCACCATCCAGATGGTGTTCCAGGACCCCTATTCGACGCTGAACCCGCGCCATTCGGTGCGGCGCGCGCTGACCGAGGCGATCCGCACGGCCGGCCCCGCCGCGCTGGCCCGCGCCGACACGCGCGTGCTCGAGCTGCTGAAGGAGGTCGGGCTGCCGGAAAGCTATGCCGAGCGCCGGCCCGCCTCGCTCTCCGGCGGCGAGCGCCAGCGCGTCGCCATCGCCCGCGCGCTTTCGGTGGACCCGAAGATCCTGGTCTGCGACGAGCCGGTCTCCGCCCTCGACGTCTCGGTCCAGGCTCAGATCCTCAACCTCTTCAAGCGCCTGCAGGCGGAGCTCGGGCTCGCCTATCTCTTCATCACCCACGACCTCGCGGTGGTGCGTCAGATCGCCGACCGCATCTACGTGCTCTATCTCGGCGAGATCGTCGAGGAAGGGCCGACCGAGCAGGTCATGGGCAACCCGCAGCACCCCTACACGCGCCGCCTGCTCGATTCGATCCCGCGCTCGCACTAGAGCCTCGGGCTCTAAGCCGTCTTCGCCGCCTTGACGCCGAGCTCCTCTTCCATCGCCGCGCGCATCTTGAACTTCTGCACCTTGCCGGTGACCGTGGTCGGGAAGGCATCGACGAAGCGGACGTAGCGCGGGATCTTCTGATGCGCGATCTGGCCCTCGCAGAAGGCCTGCACCTCGCGCTCGGTCAGGGTCTCGCCGGCCTTGAGGCGCACCCAGGCGCAGAGCTCCTCGCCGTATTTCTGGTCGGCGACGCCGAACACCTGGACGTCCTGGATCTTCGGGTGGCGGTAGAGGTATTCCTCGACCTCGCGCGGATAGACGTTCTCGCCGCCGCGGATGACGAGGTCCTTGATCCGCCCCACGATGTTGCAGAAACCCTGATCGTCGATGGTCGCAAGATCGCCGGTATGCATCCAGCGCGCCGGGTCCAGCACCTCTGCGGTCTTGTCGGCCTGCGCCCAGTAGCCGCGCATCACCGAATAGCCGCGGGTGCAGAGCTCGCCCTTCTCGTTGCGCGGCAGGATCCGGCCGTCGGGGCCGACGATCTTGACCTCGAGATGCGGGTGGATCCGGCCGATGGTCGAGACGCGCCGCTCCAGCGGATCGTCCACCGCGCTTTGGAAGCTGACCGGGCTGGTCTCGGTCATGCCGTAGCAGATGGTCATCTCGCGCACATGCATCAGCGCCACGACTTTTTTCATCAGCTCGATCGGGCAGGGCGAGCCCGCCATGATCCCGGTGCGGAGGCTGGAGAAATCGAGATCCTTGAATTTGGGATGCTCGATCTCGGCGATGAACATGGTCGGCACGCCGTAGATCGCGGTGCAGCGCTCGGCGGCGATGGTCTCGATGGTCGCCAGCGGATCGAAGCCCTCGCCGGGATAGACCATCGCAGCGCCGTTGGTGACCGCGGCGAGGTTGCCCATCACCATGCCGAAGCAATGGTAGAGCGGCACGGGGATGCAGATCCGGTCCTCCGGCGTCAGCGCGCAGCCGCGGCCGACGAAATAGCCGTTGTTGAGGATGTTGTGGTGGGTGAGCGTGACCCCCTTCGGATTGCCCGTCGTGCCGCTGGTGAACTGGATGTTGATCGGGTCGTCGAATTGCAGGGTGTCGGCCAGTCGCCGGATTTCGGCACGGGTGATGTCGGTCGCGCGGTCGAGCACGCTCTCGAACGGCATCATGCCGGGCGCGGCCGCGCCGTCCTTGGCGCCGATCTGGATGACGATCTTGAGGTGCGGGAGCTTGGTCGATTTGAGCGCGCCCGGCGTCGCATGCTTCAACTCCGGCGCCAGGGTGTTCAGCAGGCCGACATAGTCGCTGGTCTTGAACTGGGTCGCGGTGACGATCGCCGCGCAGCCGACCAGGTTCAGCGCGTATTCGAGCTCAGTCAGGCGGTAAGCGGGATTGATCGTGACCAGGATCAGCCCGGCCTTCGCCGCGGCGAACTGGGTCAGCGTCCATTCCGCGCGGTTCAAGGACCAGATGCCGATGCGGTCGCCGGGCTTGAGGCCGAGCCCGAGCAATCCGGCGGCGAAGGCATTGGCCTTGTCGCGCAATTCGCGCCAGGTCCAGCGCGTGCCGGTGCCGCGATCGATCAGCGCCGGGCGATCGCCCCATTGCGCGGCCGCGTCATCCAACGCCTGGCCGATGGTCTTGCCGAGCAGCGGCATATCGGAAGTGCCCGAGACATAGCTCATGCTGTCCGTCATGACTCTCCTCCCATCGATGCGCCCCGTTGGCGGGGTCGTGGTCTTTAGTCGAAGCGGTTCTATCGTTCTGCGATCTACATCACGCTTTTATCGATCGTCATGGTCCGCGCAGTCGCGAATGCGGACATTCGTCCGCGGGGCGGACCATCCACGAGTTTCCTTCCACACACGCCGCGCCGGACCCCACCAAACTCGTGGATCCTCCGTCTTCGCGGAGGATGACGAACTAAAGAAGGCAAATCTACGCACTTATCTTCGCCGCCATGGCCTGCGCGACCTTGGAGGTCGGCGCGCGGCCGAGCGTCTTCATGATCGCGCGGCCGGCCGCCGCCAGTTTGCCGAGGTCGATGCCGCTCGCGACGCCCATGCCGTTCAGCAGGTAGACGACGTCCTCGGTCGCGACATTGCCGGAAGCACCCTTGGCATAGGGGCAACCGCCCAGACCCGCGACCGAGCTGTCGATGACGGCAACACCCAGCTCCAACGCGGCGAGGATGTTCGCCAGCGCCTGACCGTAGGTGTCGTGGAAATGCACGGCGAGGCGATCCAGCGGCACGTCCTTGGCCACGGTCTCGATCATCGCCTTGGCCTTCAGCGGCGTGCCGGTGCCGATCGTGTCGCCGAGGGAGATCTCCTCGCAGCCGAGATCGCTGAGTGCCTTCGCGACCCGCGCCACCGCCTGCGGCTTGATCTCGCCCTCATAGGGGCAGCCGAGCACGCAGCTCACATAGCCGCGCAGGCGCATGCCCTCGGCACGGGCACGGTCGGTCACCGGGCGAAAGCGCTCCAGGCTCTCGGCGATCGAGCAGTTGATGTTCTTCTTGCTGAAACTCTCCGAGGCGGCGGCGAAGACGGAGATGTCCTTGGCGCCTGCCGCTTCGGCGGCTTCGAGCCCCTGCAGGTTCGGGACCAGCACCGGGTAGCGCACGCCTTGCTTCTTCTTCAGCACGGCGAGGACGGCGGCGGTATCCGCCATCTGCGGCACCCATTTGGGCGAGACGAAGCTCCCCGCCTCCACCGTCTTCAACCCGGCATCGACCAGCGCCTCGATCAAGGTGACGCGGGCGGCGACCGGCACGGTGATCGCCTCGTTCTGCAGCCCGTCCCGCGGGCCGACCTCGACGATGCGGACGGCGGAAGGCAGGCTCATTCCGCGGCCTCCAGCACCAGCAACTCGGCACCCTCCGGAACCAGATCGCCCGCCGAGAAGAAGATGTCGCGCACCCGTCCATGGCGCGGCGCCAGCACCGCGTGCTCCATCTTCATCGCCTCGACGACGGCGAGCACCGCGCCTTTCTCGACCGCGTCGCCGGAGGCGACCGAGAGGCGCGTCAGCGTCCCCGGCATCGGCGCCACGATGCGCCCGATCGCGGCCGTGCTGCCCGGGGCCGGCCGCCGCCGATCGACCGCCAGCAGCCGATAGGCCACGCCATCCATGAAGACGGTGACCTGGTCGCCGCTGCGCAGGACGCGCCCCTTGTACACGACCCCGTCGAGCCGTGCGGTCACGGTGCCGTCCGGCCCCAGCGCGCCTTCCGCGGCGAACGATCCCTCCGGCAGGTCGAGCAGATAGGCGCCGTCGCGATAATGCGCGCGCACCGGGATCGCCCGCTCGCCGTCCTCGAACAGCAGGTCGGAATAGGCATCGCGGTTGACCCGCCAGCCGGGCAGCCGCGCCCAGGGCGAATAGGGATCGCCGGCCGGCGAGGATGCCGCCGCTTCGGCCTCGCCCGCGCGCAACACCGCCAGCGCCGCGAGGGCCACGGCGCGTATCGGCACGTCGGGGATCGGCTGCATGAGCTGGCCGGCATGGCGCTCGATGAAGCCGGTATCGACGGCGCCGGCGCGGAACTCCGGATGGTCCAGGATCGCCTGCAGCAGCGGCAGATTGGTCGGGAGCCCGCCGATCTCGGTCTCGGCGAGGGCGCTGCGCAGGCGGGTGATCGCCTCCGTGCGGTCGGCGCCGGCCGCGATGATCTTGGCGATCATCGGGTCGTAATGCACCGAGACGGTGTCGCCGCCGCGGATGCCGGAATCGACGCGGATCCCCGCGATCCCCTCCGGCAGGCTGAGATGGTTGAGTGTCCCCGCCTGGGGCAGCAGCCCGCGCGTCGGGTCCTCGGCATAGAGCCGGACCTCGATCGCATGGCCGTGCGCGGCGATTTCCGCCTGCCGTTTCGGCAGCTTCTCGCCGCGGGCGACGCGGATCTGCCACTCGACCAGATCGAGGCCGGTGATCGCCTCGGTCACCGGATGCTCGACCTGCAGCCGCGTGTTCATCTCCATGAAGTAGAACCGGCCGCCTTCGGCGATGAACTCGACGGTGCCGGCGCCGACATAGCCGACGGCCCTGCCCGCTTCGATCGCGGCCTGGCCGATCGCGGCGCGGCGCTCGGGCGGCAGATCGGGTGCCGGCGCCTCCTCCACCACCTTCTGGTGGCGGCGCTGGATCGAGCAGTCGCGCTCGAAGAGATGCACGATATTGCCGTGGCCGTCGCCGAAGATCTGCGCCTCGATATGGCGCGGCTTGGTCAGGTATTTCTCGACCAGCACCCGGTCGTCGCCGAAAGCGCTCTTCGCCTCGCGCTGCGCGGATTCCAGGGCGGCGGCGAAGCCTTTCGCGTTCTCGACCACCTTCATGCCCTTGCCGCCGCCGCCTGCCGAGGCCTTGATCAGCACCGGATAGCCGATCTTCTCGGCCGCCTGCTGCAGCACTTTCAAGGACTGGTCGGCGCCGTGATAGCCGGGCACCAGCGGCACCCCGGCCTTCTCCATCAGCGCCTTGGCCTCGCTTTTCGAGCCCATGGCGCGGATCGCGGCGACCGGCGGGCCGATGAAGACGAGGCCGGCCTTGGCGCAGGCCTCGGCGAAATCGGCATTCTCGGAGAGGAAGCCGTAGCCGGGATGGATCGCATCGGCGCGGCTGGCCGCCGCCGCGGCGAGAATGGCGGCCTGGTTGAGATAGCTGTCGCGCGCCGGTGCCGGGCCGATGCAATGCGCCTCGTCCGCCATCTCGACATGCAGCGCATGGCGGTCGGCCTCCGAGAACACGGCGATGCTGCGGAGCCCCAGGCGCCGCAGGGTGCGGATCACGCGGCAGGCGATCTCGCCGCGATTGGCGATCAGGACCGTGCCGATCGCCGCCCTTCTGCCGGGGCGGGTCATGGCATCCAGCCCGGCTTGCGCTTCTCGAGGAAGGCGGAGACGCCTTCCTTGCCTTCGGCGCCGGCGCGGATCGCGGCGATGCGCCGCGCGGTTTCCGCGATCAGCGCGGCATCGGGCGCGGCATCGACCGCCTTCACCAGGTCCTTCGCCGCCTTCAGGGCCTGCGGCCCCGCGCGGCGCACGGCGTCGATCCAGTGATCGACGCAGGCATCGAGCTGGTCGGCCGGCACGACTTCGTGCACCAGGTTCATTGCCAGCGCCTGCTCGGCGGAGAAGCGCTCCGCGGTCAGGAACCAGCGCCGCGCCGGGCGCGCGCCCAGGGCGCGGATCAGATAAGGGCTGATGACGGCCGGGATCAGCCCGAGCCGCACTTCGGTCACGGCGAACTCGGCTTCCTGCACGGCCACCGCGAGGTCGCTGCAGGCGATGAGGCCGATGGCGCCGGCGAAGGCGTTGCCGTGGATGCGGGCGATCACCGGCTTGGGGCTGGTGTCGATCGCCTGCAGCAGCGCCGCGAGCTTCTGCGCGTCCGCCAGGTTCTCCGCCTCGGAGAAGGCGGCCATGCGCTTCATCCAGTTGAGATCGGCGCCGGCGGAAAAGCTCTTGCCGTTTCCGCGGAGCACGATGGCGCGCACCGCATCGTCTCCGGCGGCCCGGGTGAAGGCGGCGGTGAGCTCGGCGATCAGCGTCTCGTCGAAGGCGTTGTGCACCTCCGGCCGGTTCAGCGTCAGCGTGGCGACGCCGCTCTGCGTCTCGGCGACCAGGCTCACAGGATGAACCTCACATGCGGAACACGCCGAAGCGTGTCTCCTCTTGCGGCGCGTTGAGCGAAGCGGAGAGCGCCAGGCCCAGCATGTTGCGGGTCTCCGCCGGATCGATCAGCCCGTCATCCCAGAGCCGCGCCGTCGCGTAATAGGCATCGCTCTGCCGGTCGTATTGCGCGGCGATCGGTGCCTTGAAGGTCGCCTCCTCCTCGGCCGACCACTTGCCGCCCTTGGCCTCGATCCCGTCGCGGCGCACCTGCGCCAGCACGTTCGAGGCCTGCTCGCCGCCCATGACGGCGATGCGGGCGTTGGGCCACATCCAGAGGAAGCGCGGATCGTAGGCGCGGCCGCACATGCCGTAATTGCCGGCGCCGAAGCTGTTGCCGATGATGACGGTGAATTTCGGCACGGCGGCGCAGGAGACCGCGGTCACCATCTTGGCGCCGTCCTTGGCGATGCCGCCGGCCTCGTATCTCTTGCCGACCATGAAGCCGGTGATGTTCTGCAGGAAGACGAGCGGGATGCCGCGCTGGCTGCAGAGCTCGATGAAATGCGCGCCTTTGAGCGATGATTCCGAGAACAGCACGCCGTTATTGGCGACGATGCCGACCGGATAGCCCCAGATATGCGCGAAGCCGGTGACCAGGGTCGGGCCGTAGAGCGGCTTGAACGCGTCGAACTCGGAGGCATCGGCGATGCGGGCGATGATCTCGTTGACGTCGTAGGGCTTCCGCGGATCGGCCGAGACGATGCCGTAGATCTCCTCCGGATCGTAGAGCGGGGCGCGGGGTTCGCGCAGCGCGAGGCCGTGGCGCTTGGTCAGGTTGAGATTGGCGACGATCGCCCGCGCCTGGCCCAGCGCCTGGGCGTCGTTCTCCGCCATGTAGTCGGCGACGCCGGAGGTGCGGGTATGGACCTCGGCGCCGCCGAGCTCTTCGGCGCTCACGACCTCGCCGGTCGCGGCCTTCACCAGCGGCGGGCCGGCCAGGAAGATGGTCGCCTGGTTCCGCACCATGATGGTCTGGTCCGACATCGCCGGCACGTAAGCCCCGCCCGCCGTGCAGCTGCCCATCACCACGGCGATCTGCGGGATGCCCTCCGCCGACATGCGCGCCTGGTTGTAGAAGATGCGGCCGAAATGCTCGCGGTCGGGAAAGACCTCGGTCTGGTGCGGAAGGTTGGCACCGCCCGAATCGACCAGATAGATGCAGGGCAGACGATTTTCCCGCGCAATCTCCTGGGCGCGCAGGTGCTTCTTCACGGTCATTGGGTAGTACGTGCCGCCCTTGATCGTCGAGTCGTTGCACACGATCACGCATTCGTGCCCCTCGATGCGTCCGATGCCGGTGATGATCCCGGCCGCGTGGATCACATCCTCGTACATCCCGTCGGCGGCGAGCGGAGAGAGTTCGAGAAAGGGCGTGCCCGGATCGAGCAGACGCGTCACGCGCTGGCGCGGCAACAGCTTGCCGCGCGCCAGATGCCGCTCGCGCGCCTTGCACGGCCCGCCGGCGGCGGCCTGGTCGCGGCGCTTGTTCAATGCGTCGACGAGCGCCCGCATCTGCACGGCATTGTTGCGAAACTCGCGGCTTGCAACGTCGACCAGAGACGAGATCTTCGCCACCGTGCCCTCCCGCGATTCTGCGATGCACTATGGCGCGCTGCTCCCGCGAAGGGAACCGCCCCGTCGTCGGCCGCCGACTGCATCGGACAACCACCGGAGCGAACGGCGGGAACCGCCGCGCCAAGCTCCGCGTTCCTGCTGCTCGACCGACCATGGGTCGCCACGGAGGGAACTGAAGGAACGAGGAGGTTGAAGAATGAAAAACCGTCTGCTGATATCCGCAGCTGCCATCGCCCTCATGGCCGGCGCCGGATTTGCATCCGCCCAGGGCATGAAACAAAGTCCGTCCGGCAGTTCGCCCGGCGGCTCTATGAGTTCCGGCAGCACGTCCGGCTCCTCCGGCGCGGCGGGCAGCGAGTCCCGCCACAACGGAAGCTCCACGTCCGGCAGCGCGGCCTCGGAGAAAAAGAACGGCAACGCGGCCTCCGAGAGCAAGAGCCGAAGCAGCCAGACCACGGGCCAGGGCAGCGAACAGAAGCACAACGGGATGAGCGGCGCCAACGAGCGCAGCCGCACGTCCGGTCAGGGTGCCGAGGAGCGCAACGAGCGCAGCAAGAGCAAGACGACCGGGCAGGCTTCGGAAAAGAACAAGCCGAACGCATCCGAAAAGAACAAGTCGAGCACCACCGGTCAGAACCAGCTCAACGAGCGCTCGCGCAGCGGCACGACCGGCCAGGGCAACCGGATGGAGGAACGCAACGAGCGCTCCGGCCAGGGCAACCGCATGGAGCAACGCAACGAACGCTCCGGCCAGATGCAGCGCGAGGAGCGTGAAGGCGGTCGCGCCACCACCGGCCAGGGCGCGCGTGGGGCGAACGTGACGTTGTCGTCCGAGCAGCGCACGAAGATCAAGGAGACGGTCATTCACGAACGCAACGCGCCGCGCGTTTCGCACGTCGACTTCGACGTTCGCGTCGGCACCGTCGTCCCGCGATCGGTCCACCTCGTGCGGCTGCCGCAAAGCGTGCTGGAGATCGAGCCGTCGTGGCGCGGCTACGAGTACTTCCTGGTCGGCGACCAGATCGTGATCGTGGAGCCGGGCACGCTGCGCATCGTGGCGGTGATTCCCGCCTGACGACCGGACGAGGTCCGCGGAAGCGGCCGGGGCGATCCTCCGCCCCGACCGTTGGCGTTCCGGGCCAAAACTGATCTGATGGATGCGATCGCATCGGGCCCCGGTTCCGCATGTCACGCAGAGGTCAGGTCAGCGCCGGTCTCCTCGCCTTCCGGCGAGCGAAGAACGGTCCGGAAATCCTGCTCGTGCACCCGGGTGGGCCGTATTGGGCCAGGAAGGACGCGGCGTCGTGGTCGATCCCGAAAGGGCTCGTGGAATCGGAAGACCTTCTCGCCTGCGCCAGGCGTGAATTCACCGAAGAGACGGGCCTGGTGCCCGAAGGACCGTTCGAGCCGCTCGCGCCCGTCAGGCAGACGAACGGAAAGATCGTCCATGCCTTCAGCTTCGAGGCGGATCTCGACCTGTCCGGGTTTGTCAGCAACCACTTCGAGATGGAATGGCCTCCCCGCTCCGGTCATCGGCAGAGTTTTCCGGAAGCCGACCGCATCGCCTATTTCGACCTGCAAACCGCGCGCCAGAAGATCCACCGCTACCAGCGGCCGCTCATCGAGGAGCTCGTCCGGAAGCTGCAGGCCTGACAGGAAAAGAGCCCGGTCCGGGCGCCCCGGGCCGGGCTCTTGCCTGGAGGCTCTGCGTTACGCCCGGACTTCCTGGCGCTGGAACACCACGTAGCCCGCGACGAACAGCACGATGGTCCCGGCGATGAGTCCGACGGCCTGCGGCCAGGCGAGCATCAGGCTTTCGCCGAGCGGCAGCGGAGCGCCGACCACCGCCCCTTGCAGCTGGCTCAGGAACACCGGTCCCAGCGCGCGGGTGGAGGGCGAGAGAATCGCCAGCACCACCTCGGCATAGAGCGTGTTGGGAGACAGCCGTTCGAGCGCCTGTCGCCACTCGAGCGTGGGCAGACTCGGGATGCCGAGCAGCTGCGAGCGGATGTCCGGCGGAGCGATCAGCTCCGCGACGGCGGGTGAGAGCATCGGCCACAGGACGGTGAGGAACAGCCAGATGCCGAGAGCCACGAGGGCGGCCGTGGCCGGCGAGCGGAACACGATCGACAGCAGCATCGCCATCGCAAGCCACACGCCCGCGTACGCCAGGGTCATCGCCAGGAACGTGAGCGAGCGCGCGATCTCTTCGCCGCCGGGCGGGACGCCGAGCAGCAGGACGCCGAAGCCGACCACCAGCAACCAGAGGCAAAGGAGGTTGATGGCGAGCGTCGCGAGGCCGGCGAGAAACTTGCCCGCCAGCAGCGCGTCCCGGTAGATCGGCTGCGCCAGGATGCGCGACATCGTGCGCCGGTTGTGCTCGCCGTTGATGGCATCGAAGCCAAGCCCGATCGCCATCAGCGGAATCAGGAATCCGAGGATGGCGACGAACGAGGGCAGCGGCGCCCGATCGACGGTGAACAGCTTGAGCAGGAGGAACGGGTCCTCCGCGGTCGTCTCCTTGAGGTTGGCGATGGCGGTATAGACCGACGCGCCGGCCGTCAGGATGATCAGCAGTTCGAGCACCAGCATCCGCGCGCTCGACATGTGGTCGGCCAGTTCCTTGAGCACGACCGTTCCGAGCCCCTGCCAGGGAGAGCCTTCACGCCGCATCGCGCACCCCCTGCCGCTCGGGCGCCTGGTTCTGGAAGAAGCGCGTGTAGATCGCCTCGAGGCTCGGTTCCTCGACCGAGAGGCGGTGCAGGGCGCCGTCCGCGGCGACGACCGCGCGCGCCGCCTCCGGCCGCACGTCGCGGTCGGCGGTGAGGCGGTAGCGGTCTTCCCCGACCCGTTCCACCGCGGTCACCCCGGGCACGGCGCGCAGCCGGGATTCGAGTTCGGTCTTGGGAGCGGGCACCGCCTCGACCTCGACGACGAACCCGCCGCCGAGCACCTGCCGAGCCAGATCGGGCACCGTGCCGAGCAACACGATGCGGCCCGACTGGAACAGCGCCACGCGATCGCAGATCCGCTGCACCTGGTCGAGCAGGTGCGAGGACAGGAGCACCGTGACGCCTTCGGCCTTGAGCGAGCGGATCATGTCGAGAAACTCGACCGTCGACTGCGGGTCGAGACCCGAGGTCGGCTCGTCCAGGATGGCGATCTCGGCCTTCTTCATCAGGATCTCGGCGAGCCCGAGCCGCTGGCGCATGCCGCGCGAGAACGTCGACACGTTTCGCTCGGCGACGTCCGCGAGGCGCACGCGCGCGAGCGACTCGGCGACGCGCGTCTGCCGCTCGCCCGCCGGAATCCCCATCAACCGCGCCGTGTAGGCGAGGTTCTCCCGCGCGGTGAGGTGATCGTAGAACCCCACCATGTCGGGCAGGTAGCCGACGCGGCGCTTGACCGCGAGCGGTTCGCGCGCCGGATTGTGGCCGAGCACCTGGACGTCTCCGCCCGACACCTCGGTCAGCCCGAGCATCATCAGGATGGTCGTGGTCTTGCCCGCCCCGTTGGGGCCGAGCAGCCCGAAGATCTCGCCGCGTTCGACCGTGAAGTCGATCGCGTCGACGACCCTCGTCTTGCCGTAGCGCTTGGTCAGCGCGCGGGCGGTGATGACCGGAGATCGTTCGCTCATCGCCGTCCGAACCTCACGACGGCGCCCACCAGGAACAGGACGGCGGCTGCGATGATGCCGGCGCCCGCGAAGCCCCACGCCGTCGAGGTGGTGACGGTGATGCGGAACTGCGAGGACGCGGTCTCCCCGCGCGAGGCGGCGCGCAGGGTCGCCATGTAGTCGCCGGCGAGCGACTTCTCGGTCGGGGTGATCAGCGCCTGCACTTCCGCGTCCTTGCCGGGCGCGATGCGGTCGATCGTCTTCGGCTCGAACGAGATCTTCCAACCGCTCGGCGCGGAGCTCGAGAGCTCGACGTTGTCGGCCGGCGCGCTTCCGTCATTGGTAATGACGAGCGGCACCGAGCTCTGCTTGCCGGCTTCCGCCCGCGCGCTCACGAGACCGTCGCGGCCGGACACCTGCAGTCGCGGCTGGCCGACGATTTCCATGCTGAGCTCGGTGGTCGCCTTGGCGTCCTCGGCCGAGACCGTCACCGCGATCGGATAGCGGCCGGCGTCGACCGTCGAGGGCGGACGCACGTGCAGCTTCACGTCCTTCGACTGGCCGGCCTCGATCGGAATCGACGACAGCTCCTGGCTGCCGTACTGCTCGGTGAAGGACGTCTCGAAATTCTTCGGCGCATTGGCGACGAAGCTGACCGTGAGGTTGCGGCCGCTGTCGTTCTTGATGCTGAGCTGGTAGTCGAAGGTCGACTTCGGGCTGCCGCGCAGGGCGGGCAGCGACGGCTCGACCTTCAGTTTCGCCGGCAGCTCCTTGGCGAGAGTCACCGCCACCGGCAGCTCGACCTGGGTGCCCGCTCCCTTGGCGGCCACCGTGAGGGTCTGGGTCGCGCCGCTCGCGTTCGCCGGAATGTCGAGACGAAGCTGCAGCGACACGCTCGAATCGGTACCCGGCATGGCCGCCGCGACCGGCTGGCCGCCGCCGAGAATCGTCGCCGTCCAGCCGGCCGGCACACCGGAAATCGACAGCTGGAAGCGTTCGGGAGCCAAGCCGTAGTTCTGCAGGCGCAGCGGAATCGTCGCGGTCGTCCCGGGCCGGACGGAAACCGCCGGATAGTCGGTGAGCAGATAGAGCCCCTTCACGTCCTTCGGGGTATCGGCGAAGGCAGCCGGGGCAAGAAGGCTTAGAACAACAGGAAGGACAGCCAGAGCGGGGGCCCGCATTGCGACATCTCCTCGGACAACGCGCGTTGCTTTAGCAGAAATCGCCCCCTCCGCCGGTTCCGCGCGAAGGAGGGACCGTCGGATCGTCAGCTTATTTGCCGCGATCGGGGCGAAATAGGAACCGGTTTTGGGAAATTTTTTGACCGGGTGCGCGGCAATGTCGCGGCGCGTTTTCCGCGCGCGAAAAGCGCCTGGTCCGCACCCCGACATTAACCATCGGGCCTCATTGGACCTTGATGTGGGCCGCCTTGATCACCTTGCCCCACTTCTCGATCTCGACCTTGATCCGTGCCGCGAACTCGCCCGGCGTATCGGCGACCGGCTCGAATCCGAGCACGTCGAATCGCTCCCTGATCTCCGGCGTGGCCACGATGGCGGCGATCTCGCGATGCAGCCGCTCGACGATCTCCTTGGGGGTCCCGGCCGGCACCAGGATGCCCTGCATCGTGTCCGCTTCCTGGTCCTTGAGACCCGCCTCCTCCATGGTGGGGACGTCCGGCAGCGCCGACGTGCGCTTTCTGCTGGTCACGGCGAGGGCGCGCAAACGGCCTTCCTTGACGTGCGCGGTCGTCGGCGGCAGCGCCGTGAACGCGATCGGCGTGTGGCCGGCGACCGTCGACTGGATCGCGGGGCCGGCGCCGTTGAAGGGCACGTGCACGAGATCGAGCTTGAGCGACAGCTTGAACAGTTCGCCCGAGAGGTGCGGCGTCGTCCCGGTGCCGGCGGAGGCGAAGTTGTACTTGCCCGGGTTGGCCCGGATGAGGTCAACGAGCTCCTTCACGCTCTTGGCCGGCACGGAGGGATTGACCACGAGCACGTTCGGGGAATCGCCGGCGATCGTCACCGGGGCGAAGTCCTTGTAGGGGTCGTACGGCACGCGCGTGTAGAGGCTCGGGTTCACCACGAAGCTCGAGGACACCACGAGGATCGTGTAACCGTCCGGCGCCGCCTTCGCGGCATTGGCCATGCCGATGTTGCCGCCGGCGCCCGCCTGGTTCTCGACGAAGAACTGCTTGCCGAGACGCTCCGTGAGCTTCTGCGCCAGGAGCCGCGCCATCACGTCCGTCGGACCGCCGGGCGCGAACGGCACGATCACTTTCACGGACCGCTCGGGGTAACCGGAAGCCGCGACGGCCGGCGCGTTCTGCGCCTGGCTGGCGCCGGCCGCCAGGATCGCGGCCACGAAAGCCAACGCACGGACAGTCCACTTCATCCACGTCCTCCCCTGCATCTGCCGCCGTTGGTCTGCCGGGACTCGTGTCGACGACACCGACCGGCGTTCTCTCTGTTGGCGGCTCGCGGGATCGTACCATCGCTCCCCGCCGCGCGGTACTCCCTTTGGGCTGCGCCGGGGCGGCCCTGACGCCGGCCTGACGCAGCCGACGCATCTTGGCTGGCGCGGCCCATGATGTAGTCTCTTCGCCCCACCCCTTCGTCCGCGGCGTGCCGCGGCTTGCCGCGGACGACCGTTACGGCAATCCGAACCAGACAGGACGCCCGCATGGCCCGCAAGTACACGCGACAGGACCTCGCCGACGCCGCCGAGAAATACAAGAACTGGGGCAAATGGGGAAAGGACGACGAGATCGGCACCCTCAACTACACGCGCCCGGAAGACATCGTCGCGGCCGCGCAACTCGTGCGCCAGGGCAAGGTGATCTCGCTCGCGCTCAACTTCGACCAGCACGGCCCGCAGGGCGCGAAGAGCAAGTATCCCTCGCTCGGCCGCATCAATCCGCTGCACGTGATGCTGCGCACCGGCACCGACGCCTACTCGGGCGTGCTCGACCATCGCGGCATCCGCGCCGCCGACGACATGGTGGTGATGCCGCTGCAATGCGGCACCCAGTGGGACGGACTCGGCCACGTGTTCTACGAGAACTCGATGTGGAACGGCTACGACTGCCGCGAGGTGACCTCGTTCGGCGCGCAGAAGTGCGGGATCGAGAAGACCAAGAACAAGATGGTCGGACGCGGCGTGTTTCTCGACGTCGCGCGCGTGCACGGCAAGGACGTGCTTGACGACGGCTACGGCATCACCTGCGAGGACCTGGACCGTGCGGCCAAGGCGCACGGCGTCACGGTGCGGCGCGGCGACTACGTGATCGTGCGCACCGGGCAGATGGAAGCGAAGCTCGCCGAGGGAAACTGGGACGGCTATCCGGGCGGCGACGCGCCGGGCTTCGCATTCGAGACGCTCGAATGGATCCACCGCAACGAGATCGCGGCGATCGCCACCGACACCTGGGGCTGCGAGGTGCGCCCGAACGAATCCGAGCCCGGCATCAACCAGCCGTGGCACTGGATCACGATTCCGATCATGGGCCTCACCATGGGCGAGATCTTCTTTCTCGGCGACCTCGCCGCCGACTGCGCGAAGGACAAGATCTACGAATTCATGTTCGTCGCACCGGCGATCCCGATCACCGGCGCGGTCGGCTCGCCCACCAATCCGCTGGCGATCAAGTGATCCTCCGACTCGCCGCCGCGAAGGACAATCGAGAGAAAAGACCGCACCGATGCTCGGACACAATCGCACCAAGATGACCGGCGCGCAGCTGCTCGCCGACATGCTCGCCGGCTACGGCGTCACCCACGTGTTCATGGTGCCGGCGGTGCTGCGCCGCACGTTCGCCGAGATGGAGAAGCGCACCGCGATCAAGCGCATCCACACGCACGGCGAAAAGTCGGCCGCCTACATGGCGGACGGTTACGCGCGCGCTTCCGGAAAGCCCGGCATCTGCATGGCGCAGGTGATCGGCGCGCTCAATCTCGCCGCCGGCCTGCGCGACGCCTGGCTCGCCCATTCGCCGGTCATCGCCTTCACGGGCGGGCGCGATCCGGCGACGAAATTCCGCAAGGTCTACCAGGAGGTCGACGACGTGCCGGCATTCGAGCCGGTGACGAAGTTCAACGCCACGATCGACGACGTCGCGCGCTTCCCCGACATGGTGCGGCAGGCGTTTCGCGTCGCCGTGACCGGCTGCCCGGGTCCGGTCCATCTGCAGTTCCGCGGCAACGAGGGCCAGATCGACGCCGAGGAGGCGGAGATGGAGCCGCTCACGGAAGCGCAGTTCGCCCGCGTGCCGCCGTTCCGGCCGGAACCCGACGCGGCGAGCGTGCGCGCGGCCGGCTCCTTGCTGGCCAAGGCCGAGCGCCCGGTGATCGTGGCGGGCGGCGGCGTGCGCGCCTCGGGCGCGGCGGCCGAGCTCGTCGCGCTCGCCGAGGCGCTGCAGATTCCCGTCGCCACCTCGCTCAACGGCAAGGACACGATCCCGGGCAACCATCCCCTTTCCGTCGGCGTCGTCGGCACCTACTCGCGCGAGAGCGCCAACCGCGTCGTCAACCGCGCCGATCTCGTGTGCTTCGTCGGAACCGAGACCGGCGGCATGACCACGCATTTCTGGGCGGTGCCGAAGATCGGCACGCCGGCGATCCAGATCGACATCGACGCGGAGGCGCTCGGCCGCAACTATCCGCTGCAGGCGGCCGTCAACGGCGATGCCAAGGTGACGCTCGCCCGCCTGCTCGCGCAAGCCGACCGCGCGAGCGCCGCGCGGCGCGCCGCCTGGGTGAAGGAGGCGCAGGCGATCCGCACCGAATGGTACGCGAAGTACCAGCCGGTGCTTTCTTCCGACGCCGTGCCGATCCGGCCCGAGCGCATCTGCGCCGAATTGACCAAGCACGTGCCGGACGACGGCATCGTGGTGGTCGACACCGGGCACGCCGGCATGTGGATGGGCGGCATGTACGACCTCACGAGCCCGCGCCAGAGCTACATGCGCAGCGCCGGCCACCTCGGCTGGGCGTTCTCGGCCGGGCTCGGCGCAAAATGCGCGGCGCCCGAGCGGCCCGTCGTCGTGTTCACCGGCGACGCCGGCTTCTGGTATCACATCGGTGAGATCGAGACCGCGGTTCGCTGGAACATCAACACCGTCACGGTCGTCAACAACAACGGTGGCGGCAATCAGTCGAAGCGCGGCTTCGACCGCGCCTACGGCGGCGAGCAGACGGCGCGCGGACGCGAGCTGTGGACGTTCAACCAGGTCGACTTCGCGCGCATCGCGACCGACATGGGCGCGGTCGGCATCCGGGTCGAAAAGCCCGCCGACATCGGCCCGGCGATCGCCAAGGCGCTTGCCGCCGACCGCCCGGTCGTCGTCGACGTCGTCACCGACATCGAGGTGCTGGCGCCGATCGCGGTGGCGTGAGCCACGATCACTGATGCAGATGCATCGTGATTGCTGACGTGCACTTGGTCGGGCCGAGCAAAGGAAGCAAAAGTGCAGCCGCGCTCTCGCCCGGAGAGGTGAAGATGCGCCCGCTGATCGGACTTTGGCGGTCGGTCCGTATCCGCGTTCGCTTCTGATCGCACCGACCTCACTCCTTCACGACGTTCGGCCAGTCGACCTCGTTGCCCTTCATCACCCACGGCTCGCGAAGCGCGGCGGCGCGCCATTCGCTCCAGGCGGGCAACGCCATGACGGCGTTCATGTAGGCGCGCGCGGCGGCGCCGACCTCGACCCCGTACGTGTGGAAACGCGAGACGATCGGCGCGTACATCGCGTCGGCCGCCGTGAAATGGCCGAAGAGGAACGGCCCGGCGGCGCCGAAGCGGCGGCGGCAATCGGTCCACAGCGCGTCGATGCGCGCGACATCGGCCGCAGCCTCCGGCGTCAGCGGATACGGCTTCGCCGGGCGCCACATG
>DASZSL010000013.1:0-20981 GCA_035548715.1 Dongiaceae bacterium | reverse complement strand
GGCCGTGAAGGTCGCCCCGCCCGTCTCGGCCAGCACCTTCGTGATCGCTGCCGTCAGCGACGTCTTGCCATGGTCAACGTGACCGATCGTACCAACGTTGCAATGCGGCTTCGTCCGCTCAAACTTAGCTTTCGCCATCTTGCCTGCTCCGTCTCTTCAGCCGCTTTGGTTACGCCATCTTGGCGCGGACTTCGTCCGCGACCGCCTGAGGCACTTGCTCGTAGTGATCGAAGTGCATGGTGTACTGCGCGCGGCCCTGGCTCATGGACCGCAGCGTGTTCACGTAGCCGAACATGTTGGCGAGCGGCACCATGGCCGTCACCACCTGCGCGTTGCCGCGGGCTTCCATGCCCTGCACCTGGCCTCGCCGGCTGTTCAGGTCGCCGATCACGTCGCCGAGGTATTCCTCGGGGGTCACCACCTCGACCTTCATCATCGGCTCCAAGAGCTTCGGGCCGGCCTGCGGGATGGCCTCGCGGAAGCAGGCGCGCGACGCGATGTCGAAGGTCATGACGTTCGAGTCAACGTCGTGATAGGCGCCGTCGATCAGGGTCGCCTTGAAGTCGATCATCGGGAAGCCGGCGATCACGCCGCTCTCCTTGGCGAGCTTCAGGCCCTTCTCGACGCCCGGCACGTACTCCTTCGGCACGGCGCCGCCGACCACGTCGTTCTCGAAGATGAAGCCACCGCCCGGCGGCAGCGGCTCGAAACGGATCTTGACCCGGGCGAACTGGCCCGAGCCGCCGGTCTGCTTCTTGTGGGTGTAGTCGTGCTCTTTGACCTTGGTGATCGTCTCGCGATACGCGACCTGCGGGGCGCCCACGTTCGCCTCGACCTTGAACTCGCGCTTCATGCGATCGACGATGATCTCGAGATGGAGCTCGCCCATCCCCTTGATGATGGTCTGGCCGCTCTCGTGATCGACCGACACGCGGAACGATGGGTCTTCCTGGGCCAGGCGGTTGAGCGCCACGCCCATCTTCTCCTGGTCGCCCTTGGACTTCGGCTCGACCGCGACCTCGATGACCGGCTCGGGGAATTCCATGCGCTCCAGCACGATCGGATGCGCGGGATCGCAGAGCGTGTCGCCGGTGGTGGTGCCCTTGAGGCCCGCGATCGCGACGATGTCGCCGGCGCGGGCTTCCTTGATGTCCTCGCGGGTGTTGGCATGCATCAGCAGCATGCGGCCGACCCGCTCCTTGTCGCCCTTCACCGTGTTGATCACCTGGGTGCCGGAATTCAGCACGCCCGAGTAGATGCGCACGAAGGTGAGCGAGCCCACGAAGGGATCGGTCATGATCTTGAAGGCCAGGCCCGAGAACGGATCGTTGTCGTCGCTCTTGCGGGTCAGCTCGGCCTCGCCGTCGACCTCGACGCCCTTCACATCGGGCACGTCCAGCGGCGACGGCAGGAAGTCCACGACGGCGTCCAGCATCGGCTGCACGCCCTTGTTCTTGAACGCGGAGCCGCACAGCACCGGCACGAAGGCGCCGGTATTGGTGCCCTTGCGGATCAGCTTCTTCAGCGTCTCGACGTCCGGCTCCTTGCCCTCGAGATAGGCTTCCATCGCCGCGTCGTCGAGCTCGACGCAGGCCTCGACGAGCTGGTGGTGATAGTCCTCGGCCTGGGCCTTCATGTCCTCGGGGATGTCGCCGATCACGAACTCGGCGCCCAGGCTCTCGTCCTTCCAGACGACGCCCTTCATGGCGACCAGGTCCACGAGGCCGGCGAAATCGCTCTCGACGCCGATCGGCAGGTGGAGCACCAGCGGCTTGGCGCCGAGGCGGTCCTTGATCATCTGGATGCAGCGGTAATAGTCCGCGCCGATCCGGTCCATCTTGTTGACGAAGCAGATGCGCGGCACGCCGTACTTGTCGGCCTGGCGCCACACGGTCTCCGACTGCGGCTCGACGCCGGCGACGGAGTCGAACACGGTCACCGCGCCGTCCAGCACGCGCAGCGAGCGCTCGACCTCGATGGTGAAGTCGACGTGGCCCGGCGTGTCGATGATGTTGATGCGGTGGTCGCGCCAGAAGCAGGTGGTCGCCGCGGACGTGATGGTGATGCCGCGCTCCTGCTCCTGCTCCATCCAGTCCATGGTGGCGGTGCCCTCATGGACCTCGCCGATCTTATAGGACTTGCCGGTGTAGTAGAGGATCCGCTCCGTCGTGGTGGTCTTGCCGGCATCGATGTGGGCCATGATGCCGATGTTGCGGTAGCGGTCGAGCGGTGTGGTGCGCGCCATGATCGGTTCCTAAGCCGCCGGTTACCAGCGGTAATGGGAGAAGGCCTTGTTGGCCTCCGCCATGCGGTGGGTGTCTTCGCGCTTCTTCACCGAGGCGCCGCGATTGTTCGAGGCGTCGAGCAGCTCGGCGGCGAGGCGGTCGGTCATGGTCTGCTCGGAGCGGCCGCGGGCGGTCGCGATGATCCAGCGGATCGCCAGCGCCTGCGCGCGGTCCGGGCGGACCTCGACCGGCACCTGGTAGGTCGCACCGCCGACGCGGCGGGAGCGGACCTCGAGGTGCGGCTTCACGTTGGTCAGCGCCTCGTGGAACGCCTTCACGGGGTCGCCCTTGGCCTTCTTCTCGACCTGGGCGAGGGCGCCGTAGACGATGGTCTCGGCGGCCGACTTCTTGCCCTGGTACATCAGGCAGTTCATGAACTTGGTGACGACGACGTCACCATACTTGGCGTCCGGCAGGACTTCGCGCTTCTCGGCAGCGTGACGACGGGACATCTGAGCGCTCTCCTTACTTCGGCCGCTTCGCGCCGTACTTCGAGCGGCGCTGCTTGCGGTCCTTGACACCCTGGGTGTCGAGCGTGCCGCGGATGATGTGATAGCGAACGCCCGGCAAGTCCTTCACGCGGCCGCCGCGGATCATGACGACCGAGTGTTCCTGAAGGTTGTGACCTTCGCCGGGGATGTATGAGGTGACTTCGAAGCCGTTGGTGAGGCGGACGCGGGCCACTTTGCGAAGCGCCGAGTTCGGCTTCTTCGGGGTCGTGGTGTAAACGCGGGTGCAGACGCCGCGCTTCTGCGGGTTGGCCTGCAAAGCCGGCACCTTGTTCCGCCCAACCAGGGGCGAGCGCGGCTTACGGATCAACTGGTTGATCGTCGGCATTCCTAGTCCTCACCTCTGCGCGTCCGGGCCGTGCCCATTGGCGCTTGTCAAAACAGCGATACGCGAAACAACCGTTCGCTTGCTCCCGGCCCCGGGCCTTGAGCGCGATGCGGTTTCCTGAGTACGCCTGCCGTCAAACCAAAACGGCTATGTGTTTCAGTGCTTTCTATCGAGGCATCGTCTAGCGCGTTACGTCTCGCGATCGCGTGGCGCTACCACCTGCCCCTGTCAAAGGCGCGCGGAATATATGGATTCGCCCACACCGCGTCAAGCGAAAGCGCGGACCCGGATTCACCCGGCTTTTCAACGCCTTAAGCCGAGTCCTGCAAATCCCGGGACCCTACCATACGGAGCGTCCCGGAGGGCTCTCGGCCGCTACCGATAGCGTCCCGCCCCGCCCACCGCGCATAATCACGTGTGAGTGCGGCGGTTCGGCGAATCTTGTCAGCGCCCGACAGCTTCCCTAGCGTGGTCGCCTCCTCTGTATATGGGGGCGCGGCCATGGCCTATCGACTTCTGGCGCTGATTCTCGGCCTGCTCTGGTTGGCGGCCCCGATGTCGTCCGCCCTGGCCGAGCCGCGGGTCGCGCTGGTGATCGGCAACGGCGCCTACGGCAAGGGCATCGGCAGCCTGGTCAACCCGCCCAACGACGCCAGGCTGATCGCCAAGTCCCTGAAAGACGCCGGCTTCACCGTCAACATGGTGCTGGACGCCGACCAGAAGCAGATGAAGCGGGCGATCGTCGATTTCGGCAAGACCCTGGCCAATGCCGGCCCCGATGCGGTCGGCCTCTTCTATTATGCCGGCCACGGCGTGCAGGTGAACGGCAAGAACTATCTGATCCCGACCAAGGCCGAGATCGAGAGCCAGAGCGACGTCGATATCGAATCCGTCGATGCCGACACGGTCATGCAGCAGATGGAGTTCGCCGGGAACCGGATGAACATCGTCATCCTGGACGCCTGCCGCAACAATCCCCTGCCCGCCGCCAGCAGCCGCTCCATGGACCGGGGCCTGGCCAGGGTCGATGCCCCGACCGGCAGCTTCATCGCCTATTCGACCGCACCGGGCTCGGTCGCGGCCGATGGCGACGGCAAGAACAGCCCCTATTCCAAGGCCCTGGCCGACGCGATCGAGAACCAGCGCGTGCCGCTGGAGCAGCTCTTCCGCGACGTGCGGGTCAATGTCATGAACGCGACCGCCAAGAAGCAGGTGCCCTGGGATTCGTCTTCCCTCACCGGCGAGTTCTACTTCAAGCCGCCCGACGGGGCGGCGCCGCAGCCCTCGGCCCAGCTCGCCAGCGCCGCGCCCGCGCCATCGGCCCCGGCGGCCGGCAGCGATGAAAGCACGGCCCGCACGCCCGCGCCGGAGCCCGGCAAGGTGTTTCGCGACTGCGCCGACTGCCCGGAGCTGGTCACCATTCGCGCCGGCAGCTTCAGCATGGGCGCCCAGCCCGGCGACCAGGCCGACCGCCCGGAGGAGAAGCCGGCGCACCAAGTCACGATCGCCAGGCCCTTCGCCCTGATGAAAAACGAGGTGACCCGCGACCAGTTCGCCGCCTTCGTCAAGGATACCGGCCGCGACATGAGCGGAGGCTGCTACCTGGCCGACGGCGGCGACGGCAAATGGAGCGATTCCGCCGATTACCTGCATCCCGGCATCGACCAGCAGGGCAATCACCCGGTGGTCTGCGTCAGCGACAGCGATGCCGCCGACTATGCGGACTGGCTCAGCCAGAAGACCGGCAAGCATTACCGGCTGCCGACCGACGCCGAGTGGGAGTTCGCCGCGCGCGCCGGCAAGAAGACGGCCTGGCCCTGGGGCAACGACGTCGGCAACAGCGGCTGCAAGGTCTTCAACGCGATGGATGCCAGCGGGCACAAGAAATACCCGATCAACGAGGCCATGCAGTGCGACGACAAGTTCGTGACCACGGCGCCGGTCGGCTCTTTCCCGCCGAACGCCTTCGGCCTCGACGACATTCTGGGCAACGTCTGGGAATGGGTCAGCGACTGCTGGCACGACACCTATAAGGGCGCCCCCGGCGACGGCTCGTCCTGGCAGGACGGCGATTGCGGCAAGCGCGTGATGCGCGGCGGCGCCTGGCTGGAGAATCCCTGGGACACGCGGCTTTCCGCCCGCTGGCCCGCCGAGGTCGGCTCGCGGGAAACCTCGCTCGGCTTCCGTCTCGCCCGCGATCTCGACTGAACGGGGCCTCCTCGCCCCGCGTCATTCCGCCGCGCCCGAAAGTCCGGGTCAGAAACGTGCGTCATGCCCATGTTGCGGCGCAGCAGAGTTGCGCCGGACTCGGCCGGTATTCCTCCAGGTCATCCAAGCGTATGAGTTTTCAGGGGAATTACCGCCTCGACATTCTTGGTCTGCATGGCTCCTCTGCTTGGGGCCGGCTTGTCTTTCGGGGTCCGCTCCGGCATCTCTCTGGGTGAAAAGCTGACCGATCGGACAAACTTTACCGTCCGGCCGGTCGGCGAGTGCCTCCTGACTTCATTCGTGAACCGTTGGACCGCGCGTGCGGGTGCCGGAAGGGCAGCCGCGCCCAAGGAACGTGCATGTTGACCGCATATTCGGACCAATCCGCGGGCTCGCTCGGCGAGAAGGCTGCCTGCGTCGCCGCCGGGACGGCGCTCGCGATCGACCCGAAGACCGCGGCGCAGATCGCCGCCGATGCCGAGCCGCGCTGGGGCCGGTTCCTCCGCGCCTGGCAGGCGCTCGCCGCCGAGAAGGGCCGCATGCCGCGGCGCAGCGAGATCGATCCGGCCCGGATCGGCGCCGACCTGCTGCCCAACGTCTTCCTGGTCGATGTCGTGTCGCCGCCGAACCGCGCCAAGCGGCGCTTCCGCTTCCGCCTGCTCGGCCAGGCGATCCTCGAGCGCGAGACCACGCGCCCGGGCGATTTCCTCGACACGCTCGGCGCCACCTCGGACATCGCCGAGATCGAGCGTCAATACGTGGCGGCACTCCGCGGCCAGGTCTGGATCCGCAATGCCAGCCTGGTCTGGAACAGCGACCACAAGGAAGTCTTCACCTATCAGGTGCTGGTGCTGCCGCTCGCCGACGCCCAGGGCGACGTCGCGCACCTGATCGGCCTCGCGCTCTACACCTTCTAGAGCCCCGGACGGTCAGGCGGCGAGCGCCGGCCGCGCCCGCATCCGGCCGAGCAGCAGCCAGAGCGCGATCGCCATGTTGACGAGATTCCAGGCGATACCGTTGAGGAAGGCGGCGCGGTAGGAGCCGGTCAGGTCGAAGATCTCGCCGGACATCCAGCCGCCGACCGCCATCCCGACCACGGTCGACATCAGCACCAGGCTGACCCTGACCCCGGCCTGCCGCGCCGGGAAGTATTGCCGCACGATCAGCGCGTAGCTCGGAACGATCCCGCCTTGCGACAGGCCGAACAGCGCCGAGACGATGTAGAGCGAGGTCAGGCCGTCGAACGGCAGGTAGAAGATCAGCGTCAGGCATTGCAGCGTCGATCCCAGGATCAGCGTGCCGACGCCGCCGATCCGGTCCGCGATCAGCCCGGAGGCCAGGCGGCTGATGACGCCGGTGCCGAGCATCAGCGACAGCATTTCCGCGCCCCGCGCCGGCCCATAGCCGAGATCGCCGCAATAGGCGACGATATGCACCTGCGGCATCGACATGGCGACGCAGCAGCACAATCCGGCGAACATCAGCAGGCCCTGCAGATAGGGCGGCGGCGGCAGAGTCTCGTGCACGCGGTTCGCCGCCGCGGCGTGAAGCGGGTCCGCGGGCGGGCGCCGCTGCAGCAGCAGCGCCAGCGGCAGCATGGTGGCGACGCACAGGATGCCGATCGCGATATAGGCGTCGCGCCAGCCATAGGCGTCGATCGCCCATTGCAGCACCGGCGGCCAGATCGTGCCCGCGAGGTAGTTGCCGCTGGCGACGATGGCGACGGCGATGCCGCGCTGGCGGCTGAACCAGTGGGTGGTGTCGGCAACCAGCGGCCCGAAGGTCGCCGAGCTCCCGAGCATGCCGATCGCGACACCCTGCACCAGGATGAACTGCCAATAGCTGCCGGTATAGGCGCAGGCGATGAAGCCGAGCCCCAGCGTCACGGCGCCGATCAAGAGCGGCGGCAGGATGCCGAACTTGTCGGCGACGCGGCCCAGGGTCACGCCGCCGACCGCAAACCCGATCATAGTCGCGGTATAGGGCAGCGAGGCGCCGCCGCGCCCGACGCTGAACTCGGTCTCGACGGTCTTGAGCACGACGACCGGCGCCCAGAGCCCGATCCCGCCCATGGTCGCGAGCGCGAGCGACGCGGCGACCCGTCCCCACGCATAGAGACTGTCCGGCCGGTGGCGCGTATCGGCCGGGTTGATGCTGTTCACCGTGATCCCCTGGCGGTCGTCCGCTGACGTGACTCGTGTTCTTGCGCCGGATTGTCGCCGACCGGAGCGGCGCCTTGATATGAGATTTCCGTGAGGCAGGCTCGCCGCGAATGCGGGCTGGCCGGATTGGCTCCATACAATCGCCGCGCTGGCTCCGCGGGCGGCGCGTCGCCCGCCTTAACACCGGACCGAAGAGCCAATACTCTCCGTCCAAGCCGACGATAGGACCAGGGAGCGACCATGCCCGGCATCGAGATCAGCGACCGCGCCCGCAAGCTCTACCGCGACTCCCTCGTGTGGGACGACCACTCGGGCTTCGATCCCGAAGGCGGCGCGCATCGGCTGGAGCAACTGCAGCGCTGGACCAAGTCCGGCGTCCACTATCTCTCCGTCAATGTCGGCTACGACGTGATCGACTGGCGGACCAGCCTGAAGGTGCTGGCCGGCTTCCGCGGCTGGCTGCAGCACCGCCCGCAGCAATACATCCTCGTCGAGACCGCCGACGACATCCTGCGTGCGAAACGCGAAGGCAAGCTCGCCGTCGCCTTCGACCTCGAGGGCATGAACGCCCTCGACGGCAATGTCGACATGGTGAACGTCTATTACGCGCTCGGCGTCCGGCAGATGCTGTTCGCCTACAACCTCAACAACCTGGTCGGCGGCGGCTGCCACGACGCCGATACCGGCCTGACTCCGCTCGGCCGCGCCGTGATCCGCGAGATGAACCGGGTCGGCATGCTGGTCGATTGCTCGCACACCGCCTATCGCACCACCATGGAGGCGATGGACGTCTCCGAGGCGCCGGTGATCTTCTCCCATTCCTGCGCCAAGGCGCTCTGGAAGCACGGCCGCAACATCACCGACGAGCAGATCAAGGCCTGCGCCCGCACCGGCGGCGTCGTCGGCATCAACGGCATCGGCAACTTCCTCGGCCGGAACGACATCAGCAGCGGGAAGTTCGTCGATCATGTCGCCCATGTCGCGGGCCTGGTGGGCGCGGCGCATGTCGGCGTCTCGCTCGACTACGCCTTCGATGCCGAGAACGTCGACGGCCTCGTCGCCAACAACTCCAGGTTCTGGCCGAAAGAGGAGTACCAGACCGCCTCGCTCTATCTCCCGCCGGAGCAGTTGCCGGAGATCGTCGAGACCATGCTGCAGCGCGGCTTCAGCGATGCCGACGTGACCGCCATCCTCGGCGGCAATTTCCTGCGGGTCGCGCGCGCCGTCTGGAAATGACCGACTTCCTCTTCGACGGACCGGAAGACGCAGCGACCACCATTCTCCTCGCCCATGGTGCCGGAGCGCCGATGGATTCCGCTTCGATGACGGCCGCCGCCCAAGCTCTCGCGGCGGCCGACTTCCGCGTCGCGCGCTTCGAGTTCGGCTATATGGCGGCGCGCCGCACCTCGGGGCCGAAGCCCCCGCCCCGCGCCGAGACGCTGCAGCCGGAATACCGCGCGGCGATCGACGCGCTGAAGCCCGCGGGCCGGCTCATCATCGGCGGCAAGTCCATGGGCGGCCGCGTCGCCAGCATGATCGCCGACGAGATGCATGCCACGGGCAGGATCGCCGGGCTGCTCTGCCTCGGCTATCCGTTCCACCCGCCGGAGCAGCCGGACCAGCTCCGCACCGCGCATCTCGCCGGGCTGAAAACGCCAACCCTGATCGTGCAGGGGACGCGCGACCCGTTCGGTACGCCCGATGAGGTCGCGACCTACAGGCTCTCCGAGGCGATCGAGATCCTCTGGCTGGAGGACGGCGACCACGACCTGAAGCCGCGCAAGAGGATTTCCGGCTTCTCCGCCGCCGACCACCTGCGGACCATGGCCGACCGCGCCGCCGCCTGGGCCGCCAGCCTCGGGCGCTGACGCGCGGCGGCGCAATTCACTCTCGACGCTCGGGACCGCCGCCACTAGCATCTATCGATAAGACGCCGGGCCAGCCGGCGCGCATCTGCAACTTCTGGGAGGACCAGCATGCCGGATTCCACGCCGACCCAGCGCGCCGCGACCTGGCTCGCATCGCTCGACGCCGCCCTTTCCCGCGGCGATGCGCAAGCCGCGGCGGCCTTGTTCGACGATGACAGCTATTGGCGCGATCTCATCGCCTTCACCTGGAACATCAAGACCAGCGAGGGACGCATCGCGATCGCCGACATGCTGAAAGCGACGCTGAAGGAGGCCGCGCCCACGGACTGGAAGCTCACCGGCGACGCCGCCGAGGCGGACGGCGTCACCGAGGCCTGGTTCACCTTCGAGACCAGGCTGGCGCGCGGCCTCGGCCATGTGCGCCTCAGGAAATCGAAGGACGGGAGCGACAAGGCCTGGACCCTGCTCACCACCGCCCAGGAGCTCAAGGGCTTCGAGGAGAAGAAGGGCAAGCACCGCTGGTTCGGCACCGAGCACGGCATCTTCCCCGGCCGCAAGAGCTGGGCGGAGAAGAAGGCGGAGGAAGAAGCCGCCCTCGGCGTCATCAAGCAGCCCTACGTACTGATCATCGGCGGCGGACAGGGCGGCATCGCCCTCGCCTCCCGGCTGCGGCGCCTCGCCGTGCCGACCATCATCATCGAGAAGAACGAGCGCGCCGGCGATTCCTGGCGCAAGCGCTACAAGTCGCTCTGCCTGCACGACCCGGTCTGGTACGACCATCTCCCCTATCTCCCCTTCCCCGACGACTGGCCGGTCTTCTCGCCCAAGGACAAGATGGGCGACTGGCTGGAGAGCTACGTGAAGATCATGGAGCTCAACTACTGGACCAGGACCGAGTGCAGGCACGCCAGCTACGACGAGAAGAAGAAGGAATGGACCGTCGAGGTCGTGCGCAACGGCAAGCCCATGACGCTCCGCCCGAAGCAGCTCGTCATCGCGACCGGAATGGCGGGCGTGCCCAACACGCCGACCTTCCCCGGCATGGAGACGTTCAAGGGCACGCAGCACCATTCCTCGAAGCACCCCGGCGGCGAAGGCTGGGGCGGCAAGAAGTGCGTCGTGGTCGGCTCCAACAACTCGGCGCATGACATCGCGGCGGCGCTCTGGGAGCACGGCGCCGACGTCACCATGCTGCAGCGGACCTCGACCCATGTCTCGAGGTCCGACACGCTGATGGAGCTCGGCACCTATCCGCTCTGGGGCGAGGACGCGCTGGCCAAGGGCATCACCACCGACAAGGCCGATCTCATCGCCGCGTCGGTGCCCTACAGGCTGCTCGGCGAGCTCCAGAAGCCGCTCTATGCCGAGATGAAGCGCCGCGACGCCGACTTCTACGCCCGCCTGAAGAAGGCCGGCTTCATGCTCGACTTCGGCGACGACGAGAGCGGGCTCTTCATGAAATACGTCCGCCGCGGCTCCGGCTACTACATCGACGTCGGCGCCTCGCAGCTGATCATCGAGGGCAAGGTCAAGCTGAAGTCCGGCGTCACCATCAAGGAGATCAAGGAGCACTCCGTCCTTTTGAGCGACGGCAGCGAGCTTCCGGCCGACCTCATCGTCTATGCGACCGGCTACGGCTCGATGAACGGCTGGGCGGCGCAGCTCATCTCGCAGGAAGTCGCCGACAAGGTCGGCAAGTGCTGGGGCCTGGGCTCCAATACCACCAAGGACCCCGGCCCCTGGGAGGGCGAGCTGCGCAACATGTGGAAGCCGACCCAGCAGGAGGGCCTGTGGTTCCACGGCGGCAACCTGCACCAGTCGCGCCACTACTCGCAGTTCCTGGCGATGCAGCTGAAGGCGCGCATGGAGGGCCTGCCCACGCCGGTCTATGGGCTCGAGCCGGCTCACCATCTGAGCTGACCGGCCGGGGGCGAGTCACCCGGCTTGATGCCTGTCAAGCCGGGTGCTGCACTTTTCGCGTGACGATTCGGGTTGTTACTGCAGCGCCGAAAGACATGCTGCGGCGCACCCTCGCCCGGACCAGGATCGAGGCAAACCGCGCCTTTCACGCCCTTGTCTTGGTTAACCAATCCTTAACTTCCATGACGCTGCTGCATAGCGGGTGAATGGGAAGCAAGTCCCTGAAAACACTTTATTTACTTAAGAACCGCACCGGCTCCGGATAAAATCGATCCATCCAAGTGGTGAAGAACCCGAGGTGGTGGCATGGCCGGCGAGACAGGCGACGGGGTGGCGGAGATGCTCGACGGCGCGCCGCTCGATTCACCCGAAGTCAGAAACCTTGCGGCGCCGTCGGCCGCCGATGTGGCGGACACCGAGCCGCTGACCATCCTGATCGTCGATGACGATGCCGCCCTGCGGATGACGATCCAGCGCATGCTGGCGCCGGGCACCTTCGGGCGTTACATCGTCGATTGCGCGCAGGACGGCGGCGAGGCGATCGAGCACATCAAGCTGCACATGCCGGACCTCATCATCACCGACATCTACATGCCGGTCAGCGACGGCTTCGAGCTCATCAATTGGATGCGCGCGCAATCGATCAACGTGCCGGTGCTCGCCATGTCGGGCTCCGGCTCGACGGCGCGATCCTATTACGATCCGCTGCGCATCGCGGAGCGGCTGGGCGCCAAGGCCGTGCTCGACAAGCCGTTCCGTTCCTACCAGCTGATCGAGGCGATCGACCGCATCCTCGGCGGCCGCACGCCGCCGCCGCGCGGGATCGTCGCCGCCGACTGACCGGGGCGCCCGGCATCGCGCACCCGCATCACTTCTCGATGGTGAGCGTCACCTGATCGTCGCCCAGCACGCCGCGGCCGACCGACTGGCCCGGCCCGTCGATGAAGACCACCGAGCCCGCCCGGCCGTCATCGCAGGTGATGACCGCGACCGAGGAGCCGATCGTCTCCGAGCCCATGGTGCGGCCTTCGCATTTCGCGCCCTTGCTGCTCTGGAGCGAGAGCGAGCCGCCGCCGATCAACCCGGCGCTGGACGAGCCGGTGAAGGTCTCGCCGGTCGAAAGCGCCCGCCCGGTGACGTTGTCGCCCGCGCAGGCGGCCAGCGCGAGCGCCGCCCCGAGCAGGGCGAAATGAATCGGTTTCAAGCGCGCCTCATCTCATTAGACTGTCGGCCTCACCTTACCAGGGAAGGCCATGGTCACCGAAGGAATCTGCGATCCGCGCTTCGCCGGCGTGCGGGACGCCTATGAGCGCTGCTTCGCCGAAGGCTGGGAGCATGGCGGCGGCGTCTCCATCGTGGTCGGCGGCAGGACCGTGGTCGATCTCTGGGGCGGCCATGCCGATCGGGCGAAGACGCGGCCCTGGCGGCGGGACACGCTGGTCAACGTCTGGTCCTCGACCAAGGGCGTGGTGGCGCTCGGCATCGCCATGCTGGCCGAGCGCGGCAAGCTCGACTATGCCGCACCCGTCGCCAAGGCCTGGCCGGATTTCGCCGCCGGCGGCAAGGAGCGCATCACGCTCGACCTGGTGATGTCGCATCGGGCCGGGCTGAACGGACTCGCGGTGCCGATGGACGAGGCGGGACTCTTCGCCTGGCATCCCTACGCGAACGCACTGGCGGCGATGGCGCCGCTCTGGGAGCCGGGCAGCCGCTCGATCTATCACGCGCTCAGCTACGGCCATCTCGCCGGCGAGCCGATCCGCCGCGTCACCGGCAAGAGCGTCGGCCGCTTCGTCGCCGAGGAGATCGCCGGCCCGCTCGGCGCGGACTTCTGGATCGGCCTGCCGGAATCCGAGGATGCGCGCGCCGCCGAGATGATCGAGGGGCCGAAGGCCTCCGACTGGGTCGCCTATGCGCTCTCGACGCCCTTCCCGCATTCCTGTGCCAACCCGACGCCGGTCGCGACCGCGCCCAACCGCCGCGCCTGGCGCGCCGCGGAGATTCCCGGCGGCAACGGCCACGGCACCGCCGCCGCGCTGGCGACGATCTACGGCATGATGGCCGCGGGCGGCGGGACGCTGGTCTCGAAGAGCGCGATCGACGCGGCGCGCGCGCCGCTCTGGCGCGGCACCGATGAGAGTTTCGGCTCGCCGACCGCCTTCGCCCGCGGCTACCAGATCGAGGACGCGACCTATGCCGGCCTCGCCTCGGCGGCGACCTTCGGCCATACCGGCTGGGGCGGCGCGATCGGCTTCGCCGATCCCGAGGCGGGTCTCGGCTTCGGCTATGTCACCAACCGCATGCTGGGCTTCGACGACGGCATCGATCCCCGGCGCCGTGCGCTGATCGAGGCGGCCTACGCGGCGCTCTGACCCGCCCCGACCCTCGCCCCGCCGGGATCAGAAGGCGTCGCCGCCTTCGATCGTCAGGGTGACGATGTCCTTGCCGAGCATGCCGGTGCCGACCGCCTGGTCCTCGCCGACCAGGAACAGGACCTTGCCGGAGCGGCCGTCGCTGCAGGTCAGCTCGGCCTCGCCGGACTTGTGCTGGTCCTCGACCCGCACCTCGGCGGTGTTGTCGTCCTGCACCTGCCGGTATGCACCGCCGCAGCGCGTGCCCTTGGTGCTGAGCAGGTTGAGGGTGCCGGAGCCGGTCAGCTCCGCCGTCGTGGTGCCGCTGAAGGATTCCGGCGTGTGCAGCATGCGGCCTTCGATGTTGCGCGACCCCGCATGGGTCATCGCACAGCCCCCCAGCAGCAGAAGCAGCGCGGCCGGGGCGGCGGCGCGGCGGCGGGTCGATATCGGCATCCTGGCTCCTGGCGTCGCGGCGGCGACCATCGAAACTGCCATTCTTATCTATGGTTCCCGGTTAACGGAGACTTTATGCTCGGCACGGTTACAAGCGTGGGATAAGGCAGAATGCAGCACCGGTCCAGGAAGTCCGCGATGGCGCTGACCGCGGACCTGGTCGCACGGGTGGAAAGGATCGAGCCGGATCCCGGCCCCATGCCGGGTCAGGCCTGCCTCACCGATCCGGAATACGACGCGCTGGCCCATGAGCTGGTTCAGGAGAACGGCGACCAGCCGTTCTGGATCTTCGCCTACGGCTCGCTGATCTGGAAGCCGGAATGCGCGTTCAGCGAGCATCGCCGCGCGACCGCGCATGGCTGGCACCGCTCCTTCTGCCTGAAGCTGACGCGCTGGCGCGGCACGCCGGACTGCCCCGGGCTGATGATGGCGCTGGACCGCGGCGGGCGCTGCGACGGCGTCATCTGCCGCCTGCCCGACGAGGACCGGGCCGCGCAGCTCCGCCTGCTGCTGGTCCGCGAGATCGAATCGCGCACCGAAGTCGGCGTCTTCCGCTGGATCAGCGTCGCGGCGGGGGGCGAGAAGATCCGCGCCCTCACCTTCTACGCCGGGCCGCGCGCGGACTATTATACCGGCCGGCTGCCGGTCGACGAGGTGGCGCGGACGCTGGCGCGGGCGGCCGGACACTGGGGCTCCTGCGCCAACTATCTCTACCAGACCATCACCAAGCTCGAGGAATACGGCATCCACGACGGCGGACTCTGGCGCCTGCAGCAGAAGGTGGCGGAGGAGATCGCGGCGCTGGAGCAATAGAGGAAACGGCATGGCCAACGACCCACAACGCTCGCCGCGGCTCGCGGTGCTGATCGACGCGGACAACGCCTCGCCCAAGATCGCCGCCGGCCTGTTCGACGAGGTGGCGAAGATCGGCGAGGCGAGCGTGCGGCGCATCTACGGCGACTTCTCCAGCGCGCGCCTGAAGTCCTGGGCGGACCTGCTCAACAAGTACGCGATCGTGCCGCAGCAGAACTTCGCCTACACCACCGGCAAGAACGCCTCGGACATCGCGCTGGTGATCGACGCGATGGACCTGCTCTACAGCGGCCGGTTCGACGGCTTCTGCCTGGTCTCGTCCGACAGCGACTTCACGCGGCTCGCCTCGCGGATCCGCGAGCAGGGCGTGGACGTGTTCGGCTTCGGCGCGCAGAAGACGCCGGAGAGCTTCCGCCAGGCCTGCCGGCGCTTCATCTACACCGAGAACCTGCTGCCCGAGGCGCCCCAGCCCGACCGCCCCGCCCCCGCCGCGGCGAAGTCGCTGGAGCCGGCGAGCGCGGCGGTGCCGCTGCTCAACCGCGCGGTGGCGCAGATGTCCGACGACGACGGCTGGGTCAGCCTGCGCGGCGTCGGCCAGCGGCTCGGCAACCTGGCGCCGGATTTCGACCCGCGCACCTATGGCGCGGCGAAGCTGCGCGACCTGGTCGCCAAGACCGGCGCCTTCGAGGTGAAGCGCTCGGAAAGCGGCGACGTCTCGATCCGGCCAAAGGCGCCGCCGAAAGCGTCGGCAAAGGCGGCGAACGCGGCCGAGGCGCCGGCCGGCAACGGCCATGCCGAGGGCGTCGCCCGCACCACCGCCCGCCGCCGGCGCCGGCGGACCTAGCAAGGCCAACGCCGCGGATTCCGCAGATTTGCCTCCCCCCACGGGCACGACCGGGGGAGGGGGACCTGCCAGAAGGGTGCGAGATGCGCCAGGCGGCGCGCGCGCTGTGCGCAATGTCACTTGGGCGCCGGCGTCTTCTGGCGCAGGGTCGGCCGGTCCAGCAGGCGCTGGAGCAATTCTCTCGAGACGAGGCAAGGAGGAGAAGATGGCCGAGACGCATACCGGAAAATGCTTTTGCGGGGCGGTGGAGATCGAGGTCAGCGGCGCGCCGGAGGCGATGGGCTATTGCCATTGCAGCTCCTGCCGCTCCTGGTCGGCGGGGCCGGTCAATGCCTTCACCCTGTGGAAGCCCGGCAACGTGAAGGTGACCAAGGGCCAGCAATACCTGAGCGCGTTCGCCAAGAACCCGAGCAGCGAGCGGCAGTTCTGCACCAAGTGCGGCGGGCATGTGATGACCGGGCATCCCGGCCTGGGCCTGACCGACGTCTATGCGGCGACGATCCCGAGCGTGCCGTTCAAGCCCGGCGTCCATGTGAATTACGGCGAGACCGTGCTGCGCATGAAGGACGGGCTGCCGAAGCTGAAGGACTTCCCGAAGGAGTTCGGCGGTTCCGGCGAGATGGTGGCCGAGTGAACGAAGCGTGCGCGATGGCCGGTCTGACGCCGGACCGCGGCAGATCGGCCATCGCGTCACGGAATTTGAACGGGAATCGGGGTTGCGGCGACTGGCCGAAGGACGGGTTGCGGCCTATGCTGCCCTGCGTGGGGATGGACCGCAGCCGCAACCGCTGAAGGAGACCCCGATGCCGACGAAGCAGCCAGCGCCCGCGAAGCCGGACAGCACCGAGATCGCCGAGACCGAGCTGGAGAAGGTCACCGGCGGCGACGGCGCCAAGACGACCACCACGACGCAGAGCACGAACACCACCAAGTCGATCGGCAGCCAGTCCACCGGCGCCGGCGCCGGCAAGGTGACCTTCAACCCGTTCTGACGCCGCCGCCTAGAACGGAGTGCGCCAAGGCTCGATTGCTCGGGAAAGAAAGAGAGTTGCCGTCATGCCGGGACTTGGTCCCGGCATCCGCGCCTTCTGTCTTCAGCCGAAACAAAGGCGTGGATCCCGCGACCAAGTCACGGGATGACGACCGAGAGCGCAGCCGCCGATGTGTCAAAGACGTTCAACCTCATGTCGTCCCGCCCTAGCCGGCGACCGCGCGGTAGCAGCGGTCGGGATCGGGGCCGGCATTGGTGTCGAGGAAGAAGGCGAGGCCGTCGCGGGTGATCACCGTGTGGTGGATCGGCTTGAAGAAGCGCATGCCCATGACCTCGGCGCCGAGCTCCACGGCATGCGCGGGATCGTAGTTGAGCGTGACGCCGTCGAGCCCGCCGGCGTCGGAGTTCAGGGTGTAGCGGCCGGCGATCAGCTTGGGCAGGCGGAAGAAGGTCTCCTTGTCGGCGAAGATGCCTTCGACGGTGATCTTCCGCGGGCCGCGGTTGGAATAGTCGCCGCCGGTCGCCGCGCGCTTCACCACCTGCACCGCCGCACGCTGGTCGAGCGCCTGCCGGTCCTCGTCGTCGATCCCGGTCACGCCGAAGAGCGCGTCCATCAGCGGCAAGGTCCCCTGCCCCGCCGCCTGCGCCGCGCCGACCTCGTCCAGGAAATGCGCGATCTCCGGGCCGATGCCGGGGACGTCGACGCAGTCGGTCGCGGCCTCGGCCGAGGAGGCGGCGATTGCGCTCGCGACCAGGGCGAGCAGGGCAAATCTTCGATACCGAACTCTCATCGTCGATCCCGGGCGGTTGGCGCGGCGAGTGTAGCACACGCCGCCCGGGCGGGAGGCTACGCGTCCGGAGATCCCGGGCCGGGCGCGGCGGCGCTCTCGGGCGATCGCGACTCCACCGGCGCGGCCGCGCACTCTCCGCCGTCGGCCGGATGCGGCGGACGGGTCGCCGGCATGGAAGCCAGGAGATGCGGAAGTCGGCGCCGGCCGTCGTACATGCCGCCGCATTCCTTCGCCGCCTGCTCCAGGATGGAAGCGGCGAGGCGAAAATCGTTCCGCGCCGCGGCCTGGTGCACCATGCGGTCGAGCGCGCTCAGGCGGGCGGCCTTGTGCGCGACGCCGATCTCGGCGAACTGCGCGAGGTAGGCATGGCGGGCGGCGGCGTGCAGCGCGCGCCAGCGCCGTGCCGGCGGCTGCACGCAGGCCGGGTCGTAGCGGTGCACCTGCTGGCGGGTCACGTCGACATCGAACGTCGCTTTTACCGCCCCGGCCACCTCCGACGGGGTGTCAAAGCAGGCCAGGCCTTTGACGATGAACGTCTTTATCTCGTCGGTGAGGGTCGGCATGGATTCTCCATTCTGTCTACGTCCGGTCTACGTTGGGGGTGGAATGGGAATTGCGGCGCGCGGGCGGCGGAGCGCGATCTGCATCGGTCGCGGGCGGTCGTGCTGCAGCGGGAACGGCACTTCGAGCGCCGGAAAATCAAGGCCCCGCGCGGCGGAGCGGCAACGGGCCGTCACAGCCAGTGCGGGAATATGTATAGTTCATTTTTCGTTCTAATGCAAGAGGATAGTGGGCCGCGATAGACGCCCGCGGCCGAGACTGGTCTGATGGCGCGACGCGGCTGCGCCTGGCCTGGACCATGGTTCGCCTCCACCCGCGGGACACGATCGTTCTGGTCGCGACCGTAATCCTGGCGGTGGCGATCTTGCTGGTCGATGCGTTCTTCCACTATCCGAGCTGGTACGCGCGCGGGTTCGATCCGGAATGGAATTGCAGCAATCCCGGCGATGGCGGTCCGATCTGCATCAGGAACGGCCCGGTGCCGGGCGGCCCATAGCCGCGGCCCCGGCCGCTCAGCCGGCAGTCGCGGCGCCGAGATCCACGTCCTGGGTCGTCGCGGTGCCGGCGGTGCGGCCGGGGGCGGTGTGGTAGGTCCAAGTGAGATTGGTGTGGGCGATGACCTGGTCCGGCGGCGGCGCGCCCCATGCCGTCTGGTCCTCGGTGGTATGCGCGTCGCTCACCAGGATGACGTCATAGCCGCGGGTGCAGGCGCCGTGGAGGGTGCAGCGGATGCACTGATCGGTCTGCGCCCCGACGACCACCAGCCGCCCGACCCCGCGCTTCGCCAGCACGGTTTCGAGATCGGTCGCCTCGAAGGCGTCGCCATACGCCTTCTCGACCAGCGGCTCGCCGGCGCCGGGGACAAGCTCCGGGACGAGGCGCCAGCCGGCGCTGCCCTTGCCCTGATCGACCCCGAGGTCCTGCACCCAGATGACGGGCACAAGCGCGCGCCGCGCGCGCTCGACGAGGGCGGCGATGTTGCCGACGACCGCATCGCGCGCATGCGCCTTCGCCACGACGGCGACCTGCATGTCGATGACGAGAAGCGCAGTGTTGGGGTGGGATGGGAAGGTGGGCATCCGTTGGTGCTCATGGGGCGCGGGTGGCTCTGGTTGGAGTTCTGTGTCTTTGTCGAGATCCTACCCCGAGGGACGACGCGCTGCACGTTCTCGATCTCGCGGAAAAAACCTGGCCGAACGGCCGGGGCTTTCTCCTGGCTCGGTTGCAAGCGGCTGCCGGCCGGGTTATTATTCTTACTTGCGAAAGTAAGAATTTGGAGACCCGCCATGCGCATCACATCCAAGGGCCAGGTCACGATCCCGGCCGAGATCCGCGCCAAAGCCGGGCTGATGCCGAACACCGAGGTCGACTTCATTCTGAAGGGGAAGGAGGTGCGGATCGTCCGGCGCGGCAAGGCGAAGAAGCCGACCCGCGGCCAGCGCGCGGTCGAAAAGCTGTGGGGCTCGGCGACGCGAAGCCTCGGCATGAGCGTCGATGAGTATCTGGACCTCACCCGCGACCGCGATCCCTCGGAACGATAGAGCGAAAGATGGCGGTCCTGATCGATTCGAGCGTGCTGTTGGACATGCTCTATCGGGACCCGGTCTGGGGCGCCGCCTCCAAAGCGGCGGTGGAGGAAGCGATCGATGCCGGCGAGGTCGTGTTGAACGCGCTGGTGGTCGCCGAGATCGCACCGTCGTTCGACGACTTGCCCGAGTTGATGGACCGCCTGCCGCCCGATATCTACCGCCGCGATCCGATCCCGGAGGAAGCGGCCTTCCTGGCCGGCCGCGTGCATGCCGAATACCGCCGTCGCGGCGGCCGGCGAACCCGCACGCTGCCGGACTTCTTCATCGGCGCGCATTGCGCCGTGCGCGGATTCGCGCTGCTGACGCGCGATCCGCGGCGGATCCGGCGATATTTTCCGACGGTCACGCTGGTGACGCCTTAGGGCGGCGGTTGACGGCGCGATCAGGCGCGCTTCAAGCAGCGTCGCGGCGCCGAAATCCACGTCCTTGGCCGTCGCGGTGCCCGCGGTGCGGACGGGCGCGGTGTGGTACGTCCAGGTGAGATTGGCGTAGGCGATGACCTGGTCGGGGGGAGTAGTAAACCGGAGGCGCCCCAGGCGGATTGATCCTCGGTGGTGTGGGCGTCGCGCACCAGGATGACGTCATAGCCGCGTGTGCAGGCGCCGTGGAGGGTGCAGCGGATGCACTGATCGGTCTGCGCCCCGACCACGACCAGGCGCCCGACGCCGCGCGTCGCCAACACGGCTTCGAGATCGGTCGCCTCGAAGGCGTCGCCATAGGCCTTCTCGACCAGCGGCTCGCCGGCGCCGGGGACAAGCTCCGGGACGAGGCGCCAGCCGGCGCTGCCCTTGCCCTGATCGACCCCGAGGTCCTGCACCCAGATAACGGGCACAAGCGCGCGCCGCGCGCGCTCGACGAGGGCGGCGATGTTGCCGACGACCGCGTCGCGCGCATGCGCCTTCGCCACGACGGCGACCTGCATGTCGATGACGAGGAGCGCGGTGTTGGGGCGGGATGGGAGGGTGGGCATGCATCTCACCTTTACAAAGCCATCTCAGGTTGTACGGTATCGCCGGATTGGGATGCTTTGGGGGAAAGTCGATGCCGATCTACGAAAAACCAACAAAGACCCTAATGCAAGACTTCGCCAGCGAGAACCTCAAGAAAGGCGAAACGTTCAATCGTGAGGCAGCGGTGCGTTGGTTTGGGGAGAACTACCCCAAGATAAATCCCAGTACCGTTCGGATGCATGTTGAAGGCATGTCTGTCAATGCCATCAGCAGTCGCAAACATCATCGTAATATCCGGCCAGGCAGCGGGCACGACCTCTTCTTCAAGTTGGCGCCCTCACTGTACCGACTTTGG
>DASZSL010000012.1:0-10635 GCA_035548715.1 Dongiaceae bacterium | reverse complement strand
TCCGCCGTTCTTGGTCTTCGTTGCCCCGCGATTCATCGCCCGCTCCTCCGTTGCGTCAGTTGACGGCCATCACGCCGTCGACCGGGATCGTGACGGTCGTGCCGTCGCGGACCACGCCGGTCAGCTGCTTGTTGCTCATCGTGTTGACGACGCGGATCGGCTGGCCGAGCGCCGCGTCCTCGAGCGCGCGGCCCTGCGCCGTCAGCGTCATGTTCTCGGTCGAGACCAGCAGGGTCACCATGCTGCCGCGCTTGATCGCCGCCGCCATGGTGACGTCGGAGAGGCGCAGCATCTGGCCGTCGCGCAGCGGGCGGCGCGCCGTCATGCCGACGAGCTGCTTGGGATCGGTCGCGGCATTGGGCGCGATGCGGTCGAGCCGGACCGAGATCCAGTCGAGGTCGGCGAGCTGGATCACCTCGCCGGGCGCGATCGGGCGGGCCAGCACCGGAAGCTGGATCGTCTCGTAGACGCTGCCCGCGACCAGCCGGCTCACGACCGTCGGGCCGGTCGCCGGCACCACGAGCTGCACGGCGAAGCGCTGGCTCTGCGGGTCGAAGCGGACGTCCTGCACGCCGAGCGTGGGCTTGACGGTGGTCGGCAGCACGAAGTCGATGTCGCCGACGTCGAAGGAGAGCTCGACGTCGCGGTCGGTGCCGAGATAGGACTTCAGCGCCTCCTTGACCTGCGCGGTGACCGTGGCGGGCTCGATGTGCTGCGCGACCCGGCCGACCAGCACGCGCTGATACCGGCTCTTGGGCGCCCAGTCGAGCTGATAGGCGCGCACCAGCGAGCGCAGGAAGCGGTTGTCGAGCACGATGGTCTGGCCGGGGAGCGGCGCCTGCGCGACCGGCGCGTCGCCCATCGACAGCGGCTCGGCGAAGAGATCGCCCAGGCGCACCACGTCGTCGCTGACCATGACGCTCTCTTTCAGCGTCAGGCCGTCCGTCTGGTCGGCCGCGTCGTTCGCATCGCCGGCATCGGCCGAGGGATCGGCGGCCGCGTCGGCCACCGCGGCGTCCTGGGCCGAGGCCGGCATGGCGAGCACCAGCCAGGCCGAGAGCGCCATGGTGAGGAGGAGCAGGGCGAGGCGGATCATGGCCGTCACCGGATCTGGGTGATGGTGCCGAGCATCGAATCTGAGGCCTGGATGACCTTGGAATTGATCTCGTAGGCGCGCTGGGCGGTGATGAGATCGGTCATCTCGCTCACCATGTTGACGTTGGACTGCTCCAGGAAGAACTGCTGCAGCTGGCCGAAGCCCACGTCGCCCGGATTGCCCACGGTCGGCGGGCCGGAAGCCTCCGTCTCGGAGAGCAGGTTGTCGCCGTTGGCCTGCAGGCCCGCCTCGTTGATGAAATTGGCGAGCTGGATCTGGCCCAGGAGCTGCTGGTTCACCTGGCCGGGGATGGTCGCCTGCACCTGGCCGTTGGCGTTGATGGTGACGTCGGTCGCGTTGTTGGGCACCGTGATGGCCGGCAGCACGGTGAAGCCGTCCGCGGTCACGATCTGGCCGGTGTTGGAGAGCTTGAGCGCGCCGTCGCGGGTATAGGCGGTGGTGCCGTCGGGCAGCGTCACCTGCAGGAAGCCGCGGCCCTTGATCGCGATGTCGAGCTGGTTGTTGGTCGGCACCAGCGAGCCCTGCTCGTTGATGCGGTAGACCGAGACCGGCTTCACGCCGAGGCCGACCTGCACGCCCGCCGGCACGATCGTGCCGGTGTCGGAGGATTGCGTGCCGACCCTTCGGTATTCCTGGTAGAGCAGGTCGGAGAATTCCGGCCGGCTGCGCTTGAAGCCCGTCGTCGTGACGTTCGCGATGTTGTTCGCGATCACGTCGATGTTGAGCTGCTGGGCGGCCATGCCGGTCGCCGCGGTGGTCAGGGAACGGATTGCCATCTTCGCCTACCTTCAGCTGCTCGGGATGATGTAGTTGACCGCGCGGCGCATGCGGTCGTCCTCGCCGTCGAGGAAGCGCTGCACCGCCTCGTAATTGCGCTGCACCCAGATCATGGTGGTCAGCTCCTTGACCGGCTGCACGTTCGACTGCTCCAGCATCCGCTGGGCGAGCGCCGGCTGCGCCACCTGGATCGGCGCGGCATTGGTGTTGAAGAGGATGCCTTCCTCGGGCTTGAGCTGCGCGCGGTCCTGGAAATCGACGACGTCGAGCTTGCCGTAGACCACCTGGGCGTTGCCCTGCTGGGTGCGGTCGGCCGAGACCGTGCCGTCGGCGGCGATCTGCACCGGCCCGTCATCCGGGTTGAGGGTGATCGGCGCGCCGCCCGCCAGCACCGGATAGCCGAGCTTGTTCACGAGCTGCCCGGCGGCGTTGAGGCTGAAATGGCCGAGCCGGGTGTAGCGGGGCCCGTTCGGGGTCTGCACCACGAAGAAGCCGTTGCCCTGGATCGCGACGTCGAGATCGTTGCCGGTCGGGCTCATCGGCCCGGCGCTGAAGTCGCGCGCCGTGGCGAAGTCCTGGACATAGGCCAGCTTCTGCGGCGCGCCGAAGCTCTGCGAGCGAATCGGGTAGGTCGTGAAGACCTCCATCTCCGCCTTGAAGCCCGGCGTCACCAGGTTGGCGAGATTGTTCGCCACCACGTCCATCTGGCGCAGCAGCGCGGTCTGTCGCGACAAGGCGACGTAAGTCGGTGTCTCCATCGGGCGCCCCTTCTGGGTCCTTCCGCAAATCGGCGCTTCAGCCGTGCCTTCCCGATGCATCCGCCATGCCAACAAAAAATCGCGCGATCTCAATCGGTTGGGAGAGTGTCCCGGCGGCGAGGCGGGCGCGGCGGCGCCGGCCGGGGGCCTGGCTCCCGGCACTTCCTGCCCAGGTGCGCGCTCGCTCGGCCGGCGATTCCCGGCGCGGGGTCGCGGCGCTTCCGGACCCCTCCTGCGGCATCGCGCGGGCCCGAATCGGTGGGGGTCTTAAATCAGATGTTAACCATCCCGTTCATACATTCGGCCCAAACGGGACGGTGTGGGCGCCGCGCGCGGCGGCCCGGGCCGTGGGCGTTTGTCGCGGCAGCGGCGGAAAATTTGAATAGGGTCTTGGGAACATGGCCATGACGGCAGTCGAAGAAGCTCCCGCACAAGCCGAACCGAAAAAGAAAAAGATGAGCGGCAAGAAGCTGGTGCTGTTCATCCTGCTTCCCGTCCTGCTGCTGGGCGGCGGCGGCGCGGCGGCCTACTTCTTCCTGCTGAAGAAACCGGCGCCGGATGCCGCGCATGCCGAAGATGCCGCGGCGGCCGAGGAAGCGGCGACGCCGCCTTTCTACCTGGCGATGGACGAGCTGCAGGACAACCTGGTCTCGACCGGCAAGCGCAGCAACTTCCTGCGCCTGTCGCTCTGGCTGCAGGTCAAGAACGAGGAAGAGTCGAAGAAGCTCGCCGGCGTGATGCCGCGGATCGTCGACCAGTTCCATACCTATCTGCGCAGCCTGCGGATCGAGGATCTGCAAGGCGCCGACGGCGTGCAGCGCATGCGCGACGAGCTCCTGATGCGCGCCCGGGCCGCCGCGAAGCCGATCGAGATCCAGGACGTGCTGATCAAGGCAATGCTCGCCCAATAGAGAGGCGGGACGAGGACAACGGAGCAAGGGGCATGGTGGACGACGACAAGCCGGCGGAAGCCGAAGAGGAGATGTCCGAAGAGGAGAAGGCCGCGGCGGCCGCCTGGGAGCAGATGGCCGGCGGCGAGGGCGAGGGCGGCGAAGGCGGCGAGATGGGGGGCGAAGGCCCGGTCTCGAACCGCGTCCTCGACCAGAGCGAGATCGACAGCCTGCTCGGCATCAGCGGCGGCGGAGGCGGCGGCGGCGGCGACAAGCCCTCCGGCATCCAGGCCATCCTCTCCAGCGCGCTCGTTTCCTACGAGCGCCTGCCGATGCTGGAAATCGTCTTCGACCGCCTGGTCCGCATGCTCTCGACCAGCCTGCGGAACTTCACCTCCGACAACGTCGAGGTCAGCCTCGACAACATCACCGCGATCCGCTTCGGCGACTACCTGAACTCCATCCCGCTGCCCGCCATGCTCGGCGTGTTCAAGGCCGAGGAGTGGGACAATTACGGCCTGATCATGGTCGACAGCACGCTGACCTATTCGATCGTCGACGTGCTGCTGGGCGGGCGCCGCGGCACCGCCGCGATGCGGATCGAGGGCCGGCCCTACACCACGATCGAGCGCAACCTGGTCGAGCGCCTGATCGGCGTCGTGCTGAACGACCTGACCGCGACCTTCGACCCGCTGTCGCCCGTCACCTTCCGCTTCGAGCGCCTGGAGACCAATCCGCGCTTCGCCGCCATCGCCCGCGCCGCCAATGCCGCCGTGCTGGCGCGCCTGCGCGTCGACATGGAGGACCGCGGCGGCCGGATCGAGCTGCTGATCCCCTACGCGACGCTGGAGCCGGTGCGCGAGCTCCTGCTGCAGATGTTCATGGGCGAGAAGTTCGGCCGGGATTCGATCTGGGAGACCCATCTTTCCAGCGAGCTCTGGCAGACCGATATCGACATCGACGCCGTGCTGGACGAGGTCACGCTGCCGCTCAAGGAAGTGCTGAACTGGAAGCCCGGCAGCCGCCTCAACCTCGAATGCACGCCGGAATCCCTGGTGCAGCTCCGCTGCGGCGAGGTGCAGCTCTTCAGCGGTCAGATGGGCCGGCGCTCCGGCAAGATCGCCGTCAAGATCGCCGACCGGCTGATCAAGTGAGATCGCGATGACGGAACTCGGCGTCATCGGCAACGGGGTGCTCATCGTCCTCCTGACGATCGCCCTGGTGTCGGTCTGGCGGCTCAACCGGCGGATCGGCGAGCTGCGCGAGGGCCGCGCCGCCTTCGAGAAGCTGACCGCGGATCTCGCGCGCCAGACCGAGGCGGCGAGCGGCAGCGTCGGCGCCCTGCGCCAGGCGGCGGAGACGCTGGGCAGGCAGCTCGATACCGGGGCCGAGCGCGGTCGCCAGGTGATCGCCGAGATGCAGCGCGCCTCCGACGACCTGCGTCTGCTGATCGGCCGCGCCGACGCGGCCTCCAGCCGGCTGGAGGGCGTGATCGCGCAGTCGCGCAGCGCGGAGCTGCTGATGGGCGCGTTCGACCGGCAGCCCGGCGAGAAGCAGCCCGGCGGCGCCCTCGACCGGCGCGCCGAGCATCCGGACGTCCGGGCCGCGGAGCCGGCAAGGGTCGCTTCCGCCGAGGAGAGCTCGCCGGAAGCGGCGGCCTTTCTCTCTTCGCTCTCGGGCATGCGCTAGAAGGAGCGACCGATGGCCAAGTCTCCCATCCGCATTCTGCCGGTTCTCCTGGGCGCCATGGCGCTCATGATCACGGTGAAGATCGGCGCGCTCTGGCGCGACGTCGGCCTGACGGCCGGTACCGAGGCCTCGGCGCAGACGCAGCAGCAGCCGCAGCCGCAAGCCCAGGCGAATCCGCCTGCCGCGAATCCGCCTGCCGCGAATTCCCCGGCCGCGAATCCCCCGGCGGCCAACGCGGCGCAGACCCCGCCGCCGCCGGCCGCCGCGCCGCAGACGGCCCAGGCGCCGTCGGCGGCATCCGCCGCGCAGCCCGCGGCCAATGCCGCTGCGCCCGGCGCCGCGCCCGCCGGAGCGCCGGCGAATGCCGCGCAGACTCCCGGCACCCCGCCCGCCGATGCGAATGCGGCGGCGCAGAATCCGGATTCGGCCGCCGCGGTCGATCCCTTCAGCTACACCGATGAAGAAGTCGACGTGCTGCAGCAGCTTTCCAAGCGCCGCGCCGAGCTCGACGCCAAGGCCCGCCAGCTCGACGAGCGCGAGGCGCTGGTCGCCGCCGCCGAGCAGCGGATGGACCAGAAGATGGCCGAGCTGAAGGCCCTGCAATCCACGCTGCAGGACCTGCTGAAGCAGCGCAGCGCCGCCGAGGAGAACCAGCTCCAGAGCCTGGTGAAGATCTACGAGAACATGAAGCCCAAGGCCGCGGCGGGCGTCTTCGAGGAGCTCGACATGGACATCCTCCTGGAGGTCGTCTCCAGGATGAAGGAGCGCAAGGTCGCGCCGATCCTCGCCCTCATGACCCCGACCCGGGCCAAGGAGTTGACCTTCGAGCTGGCGCAGCGCCAGCAGCTTCCGGTTGCCCCATAGGGTACCGGACGACCCGGCCTCCGCGTGTGCTTCGTTGTGTGCCTCGGTGTGTGTCTGAGGGGCAATTATCTCAGCTTAACCGCTACTTAACGATTGCTGTTCTATTCAAAGAGCATCCGGTCGCAGGGAGTTGCGGCCAGCCGAGAGGAAGATGCGATGGCCGTCGATATGCAAATGAACATCCTCATCGTCGATGACTACAAGACGATGCTGAGGATCATTCGGAACCTGTTGAAGCAGCTCGGCTTCAACAATGTCGACGAGGCCACCGACGGCTCGATGGCGCTGCAGAAGCTGCGCGACAAGGATTACGGCCTGGTGATCTCCGACTGGAACATGGAGCCGATGACCGGCATCCAGCTCCTGCGCGAGGTCCGCGCCGACGCCAAGCTGAAGGCGCTGCCCTTCATCATGATCACCGCGGAATCGAAGACCGAGAACGTGATCGCGGCGAAGGAAGCCGGCGTCAACAACTACATCGTGAAGCCGTTCAACGCCGCGACCCTGAAGACCAAGCTCGCTTCGGTCATCGGCAACTTCTAAGCGGCGTGTTGAAGTCCGGGAGAATTGGAATGTCCGGTGCGGTTCCCGCCGAGCTCGTCGCCAAGCTCAGCTCGCTGAAGACGAAGATACCCACCTATTCGCGCGACGAGATCGAGGAGGTCGTCTCCGAGATGCTGTCGACCATGGAGGGCGACCTCTCGGAGATGAACCTGAAGCTCTATGCCGAGGTCGAATCCCTGGCGCGCTACATCGTGAACGCGAAGAGCGAGATCGCCGCGTTGCGCCCGGACGAGATCATGAGCGAGCACCTGCCGAGCGCCACCGACGAGCTGGACGCCATCGTCGGCTCGACCGAGGAGGCGACCAACGGTATCCTGCAGGCCATGGAATCGCTCGAGGCCCTGGTGGGCGAGATGTCGCCCGAGATCGGCGAGAAGGTCACCGAGGCGGTGACCCAGGTCTATGAGTCCTGCAACTTCCAGGACATCACCGGCCAGCGCATCACCAAGGTGGTGAAGGCCCTGAAGCACATCGAATCCAAGGTCGACGCCCTGGTCGGCGCCTTCGGCGAGGACATCGCCAAGTACAAGGCCGCGCATCCCAAGGCCGAGACGGCCAAGAAGGAGCAGGACCCGATGAGCGATTCCGCCCTGCTCAACGGCCCGCAGCTTCCCGACAACGCCTCGAAGCAGGACGACATCGACGCCCTGCTCGCCAGCTTCGACTAAGGCCCGCCGATGACCGCCGATGCCCAAGCCGAAAGCTTGCGCGCATCGGACTCGGATGCCGGCGACTCGGCGGCGCATGCCGAGCGGGTCGCGGCGATCCGGCAGGCGATGCCGCAATGGGCGCAGCTCGCCTCCGGCTTCAAGCCCGCCGCGTCGCGCAATCCCAGCCTGCCGACCCTGGTCGGCCTGTTCATCCTGATCCTCTGCTTCTTCGTCGTGCTGACCAGCATCTCGCTCCGGGACCAGCGTCGCGAGCAGTCGGTCATGGCCAGCCTCGAGCGCACCTTCTCCGGCGAAGGCATGGCGACGCCCGCGCAGGACGATGCGGGCGAGCAGCAGGCCAAGCGCATGCTCGGCAACCTCCGCTCCAAGCTCGGCTCCGAGGTGCCGCTGGTCACCGGGGTGGCGCCCGAGACCTCCGACGTGCTGGTGCTCGACCTGCCGCGCGACCTGGTCTTCGCCGGAGCCGGACCCGACACCGCGCCCGGCTTCACCCAGATCCTCGACCAGGTCGCCCAGGCGCTGCGGACCGGCCCCGCCGACTTCGCCTATGAGCTCGAGGTCGCCATCACCGCGCCGGTGCTCGACGAGAAGACGGTCGCCGCCGGCAACGCCGTCGCGGGGGCGCTGCGCGCCGCGGGTTTCGCCAATGACACGGCGATGGTCAGCCTGACGCCGGGCAAGGCCGAGGCGATCGCGCTCACCGTGCGCCTGCGTCCCGATGCGCGGCTGCAGCCCGGAGGCAATCCGTGAACGAGACCGGCCCGATCTCGAGGCAAGCGGGCGGCCTGCTCGCGGAGATGCCGGCGCCGACCGAGACGCCGCAGCCGCCCTGGCTGCTGAGCTTCTGCGATTTCGTAAGCTGCCTGCTGGCCTGCTTCGTGCTGCTCTATTCGCTGGTGGCGGTCGACCAGAGCAAGCTCAACCAGATCCTGGAAGGCGTGCCCGGCCGCCAGGTCACCGAGGACATCCCGCAGGACGCCGAGCCGCGCGGGATGCAGGTCGCCCCCGAGGTCGACGCGCGGAACGCCGACTACCTCACCAGCGTGATGCGCGCCAAGCTCGAGCAGGACCCGGCCTTGTCGGGGATCGAGGTCGAGGGCCAGGGCGACCGCGTCCTGCTGCACCTGCCGGTGAAGCAGCTGCTCGCGGTCGACACGCCGAACGCCCCGGCCGGCGAGCGCCTGGTCCATGCGCTGGGCGGCGCGCTCAACACCCTGCCGAACCGCGTGGCCGTCGAGGTCCGGCCCGACCGCCCGACGGAATTCTCGGCCGGCCTCGCCTATGCGGTCCGCCTCGCCCAGCGGCTGGAAGGGGCGGGGGCGAATACGCCGATCGTCGCCCGGGCCCGGCTGACCGCGGCCGGCGAGCCGACCGGAATCGTCCTCATCGTCTTCGATACCGCCCCGGCATCGACCCTCGGACGCTGACTCGGGGCAGGGAATCCAAAGACTTAGCATCGCCCGCGGCGTATGATCCGGTGGCATGAGCCGTGCACCTCGATTCGCGATGCTTTTCGCAATGCTGCCCTCCACGCAACGCGTCCTGTCCGCTCGCGGGGCGATCGACGTCCGGTTGCGCCCGGTGCTGGCGATGCTCGGCCTGCTCGCCGCGCTGGCGGCGCCTCCCGCCTATGCCCAGTCGGTCGCCGCGCGCGGCGCCGAGCATGAGGATTTCGGCCGCCTGGTGCTCGACTTCACCCAGCCGGTTGCGGCCCAGGTGGTCGCCGAGGACGCGCATATGGAGATCCGTCTCGGCCGCGCGGCCGCGGTCAATCTTGCCGGCGCGCTCGCGAACCTGAAGACCTATCTGAAGAGCGCGCGGCTTTCGGCGGACCGGCGCCGCATCGATCTCGATTTCACCGGCCCGGTCACCTGGAATGCGTTCAACGACGGCGCCAAGCTCGCGGTCGATTTCGCGCTGGCCGACGAGTCCGGTCAGCAGGCGCTGGAGAAGGGGCCTGATCCGGCGAGCGCCAGGCTGACGCCGGCCGGTGCCGCTCCCGCCGCGGCGCAGAGCAAGCCGGCGCCGCCGCCGCTTGCCAAGGTCGCGCTGCGGGTCGGCGAGCATCAAGGCTATTCGCGCCTCGCCTTCGACTGGCCGACGGACGTGCCCTATCAGATCCGGCAATCCGGCGATCGCCTCGATCTCGTCTTCGGCAGCCCGGCGGCGATCGATCTCGACGGCGTCGCCGGCGATCTGCCGCCGCGGCTCAATGCGATCGGCACCGACCCGCGGGCCGGTGGCGTCACCGTGCACCTGCAGGTGAAGCCGGGCGTGGTGGTGCGCGACTTCCGCTCCGGCCATACCGTCGTGCTCGATCTCTACGACCGCGACGCGCCCAATATCCCGCCGGCCAAGGCGGAGATGCCGGCCGTCGCCTCGGCGGCCCCGGCGCCCGCCGAAGGCCTGCTGCCGGTTCCGCCGGAAGTGCCGATGGCGCCGCCGGTCTCTGCCATGCCGGCCGAGCCCGCGCCGGCCCAGGAAATCGCCGCCGCGCCCGAGCCTGCTGCGCCACAGCCTGCTGCGCCACAGCTCGCTGCGCCCGAGCCCGCTGCACCTGCGGCGCCGCTCGCGACCGAGCTGCAATCCGCCATGCCTCAGCCGGCGGAGGCGCCGCCGGCGCCGGTCGCCGGTGCGGGGGCCAGCGGCCCGGGTGTCGCCGTGCCGGTCGCGGCGACACCGCCTTCGACCTTCGAGCCGCCGCGCGTGCCGCCGCCGGCCGTCGAGGTGAAGGTCAGTGCGCTGCCGATGAAGGACGGCGCCACGCTCTATTTCGACTGGCCCAAGCCCGTGGCGCTCGCGGTGTTCCGGCGCGGCGACGCGCTGTGGCTCGCCTTCGACATGCCGGGCAAGGCCGACATGCGGCCGCTGAAGCGCGTGGCGGCGGCGATCGGCAAGGTCGAGCCGGTGGCTTCGCCGTTCTCGCTGGCGTTTCGTCTCACCGGCGGCAAGGCGGGGTCGGTCAGCACGGCGACCGAGGGCGCGCGCTGGAAGGTGACGCTGCTGCCCGGCGACGCGACGAACCCGACCCGGCCGCTGCAGCAGAAGCGCGAGACCCTGCCGAGCGGCGCGACGAGCCTCTACGTGCAGGCGATCGCCTCCGGCGCGCCGGTCGATCTCACCGATCCGGAGAACGGCGCCCACCTGGTCGTGACGCCGGAGCAGCTTCCGGGCCTCGGCGTCGCCCGCGAATCCGACTGGCCGGATTTCAAGCTGCTGCCGAGCCATCAGGGCGTCGTGGTCGAGCTGCTGAACGACGGCACCAAGGTGGAGGCCAGCCCGAACGGCGTCGTGATCACGACGCC
>DASZSL010000011.1:0-99797 GCA_035548715.1 Dongiaceae bacterium | reverse complement strand
GCGATGGAGTTCGCACGGCGCATCAAGTCGCCGGACGAGATCGCGCTGATGGGCGTTTCGATCGCGGTCTGTGAGGTCGGCATGGCCAGGATGCGCGACGCCCTGGAGCCGGGGATCACCGAGAACCAGCTCTGGGCCAAGCTGCACGAGACCAACATCGCCATGGGCGGCGAATGGATCGAGACCCGGCTGCTCGCCTCGGGCGGCCGGACCAATCCGTGGTTCGCGGAATCCAGCGACCGCATCATCCGGCCGGGCGAGCTGGTCAGCTTCGACACCGACCTGATCGGGCCCTATGGCTACTGCGCCGATCTCTCGCGCACCTATTTCTGCGGGCCGGGCAGGCCGACGTCCAAGCAACGCGAGCTCTATCGCCTGGCCTGGGAGCAGATCCACCACAACCTCGATGTGCTGAAGCCCGGCCTCACCTCCAAGGAGCTGGTCGAGCGCTCGTTCCAGCTCCCGGCCAACTGCCTGGAGAACCGCTATTGCGTGGTCTATCACGGCGTCGGCCTGGCGGACGAATACCCGCAGATCGTTTATCTCGAGGACCTGGAGAACGGCGGCTATGACGGCCTGGTCGAGCCGGGCATGACGCTCTGCGTCGAGAGCTATATCGGCGAGGTCGGCGGCGACGAGGGCGTGAAGCTCGAGCAGCAGGTCCTGGTCACCGAGACCGGCTGCGAATTGCTGACCAGCTTCCCCTTCGAGGACGGCCTGCTGGACCGGCAGATCTAGCGATCTGCTCCGTGCCCCGCCGACCCCTGGCATCTTCCTCCGCGGCGATCCACTCCGTCGATCGCCGCGATCGAAAGAACTGGGCCGCCTGCGACGGCGTTGCGCTTGATGATCCCGTCCATTTCGCCAAATTGGAACTGTACATACGAAAGAGGGATTCATCATGTCGATCGACATCGGGATCAAGCCGAAGGACCGCAAGGCCATCGCCGAAGGGCTGAGCCATCTGCTGGCCGATACCTACACGCTCTATCTCAAGACCCACAATTTCCATTGGAACGTCGAAGGGCCGATGTTCAATACGCTGCATCTCATGTTCGAGACGCAGTACAACGAGCTCGCCCTGGCGGTCGACCTGATCGCCGAGCGCATCCGCGCCCTGGGCTATCCGGCGCCGGGCAGCTATTCGGCCTATGCCAGGCTCTCCTCGATCAAGGAGGCGGACGGCCAGCCCAAGGCCGAGGCGATGATCAAGCAGCTCGTGGAAGGACAGGAAGCCGTCGTCCGCACCGCCCGCAAGGTCTTCCCGGCGGCGGAAAAGGCCCAGGACGAGCCGACCGCCGACCTGCTGACCCAGCGCATGCAGGTGCATGAGAAGAATGCCTGGATGCTGCGGAGCCTGCTGGCCTGATCTTACGGCCCGTCACCCGCGGGCTCGACCCGCGGGTGACGGGCCGCTTGCGAAAGATGCCCGGGGGCAGGCCCGCGCGTGACGAGAGCAGGGTGCTCACGCAGCCTTGAACGCATCCAGGTAACCCGCCGCGGTCCGGCGGCGTACTATCCCGGTAGTCACCATCGGGAGAGCGATATGTTCATCAGGACACGACGCGGCTGGGAGATCCCCGAGAGCAACGCGACGCCGGAGAGCGTCTATCTCCGGCGCCGCGACTTCCTCGCCGCCGCGGGAGTCACGATCGCAACGCCGCTGCTGGCCTCGGCGGCGCGGGCCGACGACGCCGCCGATCCTTCCGCCGGCCTCTACCCGGTCAAGCGCAACGACAAGTACAGGCTGGACCGCGACATCACCCCGGAGGCGATGTCGACCCACTACAACAACTACTATGAGTTCGACACGTCGAAGGACGTGGCCGAGCTCGCGCAGGCGCTGCCGCTGCGGCCCTGGACCGTCACCATCGACGGCATGGTCGAGAAGACGCAGACCATCGACATCGACACGCTCTTGAAGCAGATGCCGCTGGAAGAACGGCTCTATCGCCATCGCTGCGTCGAGGCCTGGTCGATGGCGGTGCCGTGGAGCGGCTTCCCGCTGAAGGCGCTGGTCGATCTGGCGAAACCGCTGTCGGGCGCGAAATACGTGCGCTTCGAGACGTTCGGCGTGAGCGATTGGGCACCCGGCATGGGCGCGCCCTTCTATCCCTGGCCCTATGTCGAAGGGCTGACCATGGAAGAGGCGACCAACGAATTGGCCTTCATGGTGACCGGCATGTACGGCAAGCCGGTACCCAAGCAGGACGGGGCGCCCTTGCGCCTCGTGACGCCCTGGAAATACGGATTCAAGTCGGCGAAGGGCATCGTGAAGATCAGCTTCACCGACCAGCAGCCGATGAATTTCTGGCAGGCGCTGCAGTCGAACGAATACGGCTTCTGGGCCAACGTGAATCCCGAGGTCGCGCATCCGCGCTGGAGCCAGGCGCAAGAGCGCGTGCTGGGCGGCGGCATGGTGCCGACGCAGCTCTTCAACGGCTACGGCGAGTTCGTCGCCTCGCTCTACAGCGGCATGCAGGATCTCGGCGACACGCTCTATCGCTGACCCGCCGATCGCCGAGCAAATCGCTCTCAGATCAAATCGATAGTGGCGCAGTGCGGAAACGCGCTGCGCCGGCGGACCAAATTCCGCTGTTGCGGTTCTGCCACAAGCTGAAAAGAAAAATGCCGGGCCAAAAGGCCCGGCAAGTTAAACAGGGAGGCTTTACGTCTGGGAGACGTAGGATCCGAAGACCCCATCTGGGCCTTGCACCCAGATCTCTGGTGAGACTTTCAGCCTAAAAGCCGGCCTGGGTCTCAAAACTCGCGGTCGGTTTCCAAAGGCGCATCGCGAAGAGCAGCTGCTTCAGAAGCCGGTCGATGGAACTGTTGCTAACCCGCAACAAGGGTGTTGCCAATCGACACGGCTAAACATAGGTCTTTCCGGCACTCTAACCAGAGTCAAAATCACAACCACCCCATGCAAGTGGCGCATATCTAAAAAGGCGTTCTGTACCAATGAATTAGACGCCGTTTTTCGTTGGTTCCGAAACGCTTCGGCGGCGAAACCCGAGTATTCGAGTCGGGGTTTCGTGATCAAATCGACGCCAAAACGCGCGGCGGTGCAGCATAAAATCTGGGCGGCCTTCGCAGATGCAGCGTCGCAGCGTGATCTCAGCCCTGCATCTTGCCTTCCGCGACCTTACGGAGAAGGAAGTCGCGGAAGACCTGGATTCGCTTCGAATTCCGGAGCTCTTCCGGATAGACGAAATAGGCGTCGATGCGGGGTCCCTGCAGCTCGGGCAGGACGCGGACCAGATTGGCGAAGTCGGTCGCCATGAACTCCGGGAGGCTGGCAAGCCCCATCCCGCTCTGCACCGCGCGGCGGATCGCATAGACGCTGTTGACCTTCAGCACCGGGCGGCGCGGCCGGTCCTTGCGGGTGCCGGAGCGCAGGATCCAGTCGATCTCCGGCACCGGCGGGCGCTGGTCCTCGCCGAAGACGATGATGCGGTGGCCGTCGAGCTCCTCCGGCGTCTTCGGGATGCCATGGCGCTTAAGATATGCCGGCGAACCGTAGATGTATGTGTGCATGGTCATCAGATGCCGCTGGATCAGCTCCGGCTGGCGCGGCGGCTGCATGCGGATCGCGACATCGGCTTCGCGCATGGAGAGATCGAGCTCGCGGTCCTCGAGCACGAGATCGACCTCGACATCGGGATAGAGCTCGACGAAATCCACGAGATTCGGCGTCAGCCAGGCCGAGCCGAAGGCCTGGGTCGCCGTCACCTTGAGCGAGCCCTTCGGGCGGTCCTTGGATTCGCCGAGCTGAGCCTCGGCCATGGCGAGCTTGGAGAAGACTTCGTGCGCCGTGCGGTAGAGCAGCTCGCCCTGCTCGGTCAGGATCAGGCCGCGGGCATGGCGATGGAACAGCGCGACGTTGAGGCTCTCCTCGAGCGAGCTGATCTGCCGGCTGACCGCCGACTGGCTGAGGTTCAGCGTCTCACCCGCATGGGTGAAGCTGCCCGCCTCGGCGACGGCGTGGAAGATCCTGAGCTTGTCCCAGTCCATCATGGACTGCCCCCTTATGGCCGCGGCGCATGGCTTGCGGCAGCAATCTCGTCGGCCGGCCGCCTATGCGCCCGCCCCTATTCAGCCGCCTGCGCGGTCTCGTGGTCGTGAGCGGCGAGGAAGCGCTCGGCTTCGAGCGCCGCCATGCAGCCCATGCCCGCGGCGGTCACCGCCTGGCGGAACACCTTGTCCTTCACGTCGCCGGCGGCGAAGACGCCCGGGATCTCGGTCGCCGTGCTGTCCGGCCGGGTGATCAGATAGCCCTCGGCATCGAGCGGCAGCTTCCCCTTGAAGAGTTCGGTGGACGGCGTGTGGCCGATCGCGACGAAGAAGCCCTCGCAGGGAATCTCCTGGGTCAGGCCGGTCTTCACGTTGCGGATGCGGACACCGGTGACGCCCGCCGGCTCGCCGGTGCCGAGCACCTCCTCGACCGTCGAATCCCAGATCACCTTGATCTTGGGATTGCGGAACAAGCGCTCCTGCATGATCTTCTCGGCGCGCAGGTGGTCGCGGCGATGGACCAGCGTCACCTTGGTCGCGTGGTTGGTGAGGTAGATCGCCTCCTCCACCGCGGTATTGCCGCCGCCGACGATCACGACCTCCTTCTCGCGGAAGAAGAAACCGTCGCAGGTGGCGCAGGCCGAGACCCCGAAGCCGCGGAACCTCTGCTCCGAGGGCAAGCCCAGCCAGCGCGCCTGGGCGCCGGTGGCGATGATCAGCGTGTCGCCGTAATAGATGTCGCCGGAATCCGCGACCGCCTTGAACGGCCGGCGCGAGAGATCGACCTCGACGATGGTGTCGAACATGATCCGCGTGCCGACATGCTCGGCCTGCTTCTGCATCTGCTCCATGAGCCAGGGGCCCTGGATCACGTCGGCGAAGCCCGGATAGTTCTCGACATCGGTGGTGATGGTCATCTGGCCGCCGGGCTGGATGCCCTGGACCAGGACCGGCTTCAGATTGGCCCGCGCCGTGTAGATCGCGGCGGTATAGCCCGCCGGTCCGGAGCCGATGATCAGCGCCTTGGTCCTGATTTCCGTCGCCATAGCCACCCCGCGGGACTCGGTATCGCGTTCCTATGCGCGGATAACATAAGTGCGGGTCCGGGGCGGCACAAGTTAACGCCGTCACAGCCAGGCCCCCTGCCGGAACCCGCGGCGGGCCGCGGCGTGCTCGCGCTTTGCGAAAGGAAATTACCCGTAATATAATTGCGCTGCTACGCCCCTGGGAGGTTCGTTTCATGCGCCGCGCCAAGCTCGACAAGATCGATCTCCGGATCCTGGCCGATCTGCAGGCGGACGGGCGCATGACCAATGTCGATCTCGCCGCCCGGGCCGGAATCTCGGCCCCGCCCTGTCTGCGCCGCGTGCGCGCGCTGGAAGAGGCGGGCTACATCAAGGGCTACCACGCCGACGTCAACCCGGAGGCGTTGGGCTACGGCGTCACGATCTTCGCCCATGTGGGATTGAACAGCCAGGCCGAGGCCGACCTCAAGGCCTTCGAGGCCCTGGTCGCCACCTGGCCGCTGGTTCGGGAATGTCACATGCTGGCGGGGGAGACCGACTTTCTGCTGAAGATCGTCGCCCACGATTGGGATGCCTATCAGAAGTTCCTCACCACCAACCTCACCCCGGCGCCGAACGTCAGCCACGTGAAATCGGCGCTGGCGATCCGCAGCTCGAAACAGCTCCCCGGCGTGCCGATCGAGACCGAGGAGCCGAAAACGGCACGGGCTGCGTCCGGCGAATAGCGCGGATCGCCCGCCTTCAAACCGCCTCGGCGATCCAGATCTGCTCGCGGCCGTAGGCCGGCGGCGAGCCCTTGAAATCGGAGAATTGCGCAACCGGCGCGAAGCCGCAGAGCTCGAAGAGATAGAGCACCTCCTGGCGCAGGCTCCAGCGCAGGGTCCAGGACGTCTCCTCCGCGGCGACGACCACGCCCGACGCATCGGACTCCTCGAAGCGCAGCGTCTCCTTGATGGTCTGGCGCAGCTTGTCGGTCTCGCGCGCGATGACGCTGCGGCGGACCAGCCGACCGGTCCGTGGATGGCGCGCCTCGCGCGGCGGCAACGCCGCCGGCGAGGGATCGAACAGCAGCTCGAAGCTCGGATCGAACAGATCGAGGATGAGATGACCGCCGGGCCGAAGGTGCCGGCGAACGCATGACAGGGCCGCACGCTGGTCGGCGGGATCAACCAGATGCTGGAAGCCGCGGGCGGTAATGATGATGAGCCCAAAGCGGCGGCCGATGCGGAAATCGCGCATGTCGCCGTGAATCAACTGCGGCCGCGGCCCCGGTCGCGCCGGGAATTTCTCGGCGGCCCGGTCGAGCATGGCGCGGGACTGGTCGAGCCCGATCACGTCGTGGCCGGCCTGGGCCAGCGGCAGCAGGATGCGGCCCGTCCCGCAGGCAAGCTCGAGGATCGGCCCGCCGAGACGCCGCGCCTGCTCCAGATAGAAATCGACGTCGCCCTCCAGCAGGCCGCCGCCGGTGAAGAGGTCATACATCGCAACGCCGAGGCCGTCGGCGTAGTAGGCGTTGGGGTCCGACATCCGGCCATATCGCCCGGGCCGGCTTGCGCCCGCAAGTCCGAAAGCGCCGGCGCTATGCCTCGGCTCGCGCCGGATACCAGGGCGCCGGGATGTCGGCGGCGGCGTATTCGCAACCGAGATCGCTGGGCCGCATCCGGCCGCAGTAGAGCGCATCGAGCTGCACGAAGCTGCCGTCGGGGAGAGCGGCGCGGACCTTGCCCTCGGCTCCCATCACGAAACGGGTGTCGCAGCCGTCGACGAAGAGATCCGCGAAGTTCAGCATCCGCGGCGCTTCGGTGATCGTCTGAGCGGTCATCGTCGTTCGAGAGTTGCGGCCGATCGCCTGGCCTGGACTTCTCCCCCCGCCAGTTCTGCATTCGGGTCGAGCGCGGCTTGTTGGATCATGAGCGTCATGACACAGACCTCCTCAGGGTGCGTTACCCGTCCCTGTCAGGTCGTCGCGTCGGCGCCCACGGCTGTTCGAGCCGGCGCCGCGATCGTGCCGGTCGTCACATCCGAAATTCGCGATATCCCGGCCTTTCGTGCAGTCCGGTATATCGATCGCGCGAAGGCGTGAAGAGCGGGCCGGCCGTTTATCGCTGCGCCGGCACCGGAATCGTGGCGCCGCAATCGCCTTTGGCCGGCTTCTCCGGGATCGCGAGACTCTCGGGGGTGAGGCCCTCGGTCACCTTCGCCCGCCGGAGACGGATGCGGATCTCGACGAGCCCGCCGCCCTCGGCCGGCTTGGCGCAATCGAGCGTCAGGGCGCGCGCCGCGTCCTTGCCGAGATCGGCGGCAAAGGCATCGAGCAGCGCGTTCCGCGCAACGCTGTCGCCGGCCCTGGCGGCGAGCAGCTTCGCGAGCTGCCCACGCTCGACCTGGCGCACCAGCAACACGGCGGTCGCGAAATATTCGTCGGGCTTGAGGCCCGAGCAGGTGCCGTGCTTCCACCACTCATGCCGGTCGAGGCCGGCCGCGACACCGGGCATGACGCCGGCAAGGTCGCCGCGGCTGGCGGCGGAGAGATCGACCGGCGGCAGTTGCGGCCAGGCACCGGCGCCGCCCTTCTCGATCCCCAGGATGGCGTTGCGGCCGCTGCCGGAGAGACAGGTGTCGTCGGCGTCGTTGCGCCTGCCGTCGCCGTTGACGTCCCAGTCCGGCCAGAGGCCGTGCAGCACCAGCCGCGGCGCCACCGTCTTGCATTCGGCGAGCGTCGCATGCGCCGCGCAGAAGCCGGGCTGCCAGGTCAGCGCCAGGAGATAGGCGTCATCCGCAGAGGCGTCGCTGCCGAAGGCTGCGAGCAAGACGAGCGCCGGCGCGCAGCGCAGCCACCAGCATGCGATGCGCTGCCACCACATGCCGACGATTACTTGAACTGGACCTTGGCGACTTCGTAGGACTTGGACCCGCCGGGCGTCGTGACCTCGACGGTATCGCCGACCGTCTTGCCGACCAGCGCGCGGGCCAGCGGCGCGGTGATGGCGAGGCGCTTGGACTTGATGTCCGCCTCATCCTCGCCGACGATCTGGTAGACGTTCTTCTCCTCGGTGTCCTCGTCGATCAAGGTGACGGTCGCGCCGAACTTGATCTGCTTGCCGGTGAGCTTGGAGACGTCGATCACCTCGGCGCGCGCGATCTTGTCCTCGAGCTCGAGCACCCGGCCCTCGATGAAGCTCTGGCGCTCGCGCGCGGCGTGATACTCGGCATTCTCCGAGATGTCGCCGTGCTCGCGCGCCTCCGCGATCGCGCGGATGATCGCCGGGCGCTCCACGGATTTCAGCTGCTTCAACTCCTCTTCCAGCCGGCCGAAGCCGTCCGAGGTCATGGGAATCTTGTTCATCTTGCGGACTTCCGAAAGCAAAAGCGGCCCCTCGGGCGAGCCCGGCCTTTTGAAAAAAGACCTCAGCCGCACCCGACAGGCCCAGATTGTCAGGCAGTCGATACGTTAAAGTACGATTGGAGGGGGGCGACTTCAAGGTCTCCGCTGGCCAGCGCCCCCACCGCCTCCACCGCCGCCAGGGCACCCGCCATGGTCGTGTAGTAAGGAATCTGGCCGAGAAGGGCCGCCTGGCGGAGGCTGAAGCTGTCCGCGATCGCCTTGGCACCGGCTACCGTATTGAAAACCAATTTGATTTCGCCGCGCTGCATGGCCTCGACGATATGCGGGCTGCCCTGGTGCACTTTGTTAATGGCGCGCACGTCGAGCCCCTGGTTGCGCAGGAAGGAGGCCGTGCCCGGGGTCGCCACGATGTCGAAGCCCATCTCCAGGAGCTTGCGGGCGGCCGGGACCATGGCCGGCTTGTCCTTGTCCTTGAGTGAGATGAAGACCGTGCCCGACTTCGGCAGGCGCTGGCCGGCGCCGAGCTGGGCCTTGAGGAAGGCACGGGCGAAGCTGGAATCGAGCCCCATCACCTCGCCGGTCGATTTCATCTCCGGCCCCAGGATGATGTCCACGCCGGGGAAGCGCGCGAAGGGGAAGACCGCCTCTTTCACCGCCACATGGTGGCGCTTCGAGGCGTCGAGCTGGAACTCGGACAGTCGCTCGCCCGCCATCACCCGCGCCGCGATCTTGGCGATCGCAAGCCCGGTCGCCTTGGCGACGAAGGGCACGGTGCGGCTGGCGCGCGGGTTGACCTCCAGCACGTAGATGTCCTCGCCCTTGATCGCGAACTGGATGTTCATCAGGCCGACGACGTTGAGCCCCAGCGCCAGCGCCACCGCCTGGCGCCGGAGCTCGGCGATCACCGCGAGCGACAGCGTGTGCGGCGGCAGGGCGCAGGCGGAATCGCCGGAATGGATGCCGGCCTCCTCGATGTGCTCCATGATGCCGGCGACGAACACGTCCTTGCCGTCCGACAGCGCATCGACGTCGACCTCGATCGCATCCTCGAGATAGGAATCGATCAGCACCGGGTTGTCGCCGGAGACCAGCACCGCGCGGCGGATGTAGCGGCGGAGCTGGTCCGGCTCGTGCACGATCTCCATGGCGCGGCCGCCGAGCACGTAGGACGGGCGGATCACCACCGGGTAGCCGATCGTGCTGGCAATGCGCTCCGCCTCCTCGGCCGAGCGGGCGATGCCGTTGGCGGGCTGGCGCAGCTTCAAGGCATGCAGCAGCTTCTGGAAGCGCTCGCGGTCCTCGGCGAGGTCGATCGCGTCCGGCGAGGTGCCGAGGATCGGGATATGCGCCTTCTCCAGCGCCGCGGCGAGCTTCAGCGGCGTCTGCCCGCCGAACTGCACGATGCAGCCGAGCAGCGTGCCCTTGCGCTGCTCGACCCGCGCCAGCTCGATCACGTCCTCGGCGGTCAGCGGCTCGAAATAGAGCCGGTCGGAGGTGTCGTAATCGGTCGACACCGTCTCCGGGTTGCAGTTGACCATGATGGTCTCGATGCCGGCCTCTTTCAGCGCATAGGCGGCATGGACGCAGCAATAGTCGAACTCGATGCCCTGGCCGATGCGGTTCGGCCCGCCACCGAGGATGATGACTTTCTTGCGGTCGGATGGATCGGATTCGTCCTCGGCGCTGTCGGCGTTCTCGCCCTCGTAGCAGGAGTACATGTAGGGCGTCGCCGAGGCGAACTCGGCGGCGCAGGTGTCGATGCGCTTGTAGACCGGACGCACCTTGAGCGCATGGCGCAGCTTCTGCACGGCATCGGCCGTGGTGCCGGCGAGCTCGGCGAGGCGCGCGTCGGAGAAGCCCTTGCGCTTCAGCTTCAGCAGCGCCTGGTGCGTGTTCGGCAATCCCTGCTCGCGGACCTGCTTCTCGGCCGCGACGATCGCCTCCAACTGGCGGATGAACCAGGGATCGAATTTCGAGGCGGCGTGGATCTCCTCGACCGTCAGGCCGCGGCGCAGTGCCTCGGCGATCACCATCAGGCGGTCCGGCGTGGCCTTGCCCAAGGCGGCGAGGATCGACGCCTTGTCGTCCTTCTCCAGCACGACCTCGTTGAAGCCGGTCAGGCCCGTCTCCATCGAGCGCAGCGCCTTCTGCACCGATTCCTGGAACGAGCGGCCGATCGCCATCGCCTCGCCCACCGATTTCATCGAGGTGGAGAGGATCGGCTCGGCGCCCGGGAACTTCTCGAAGGTGAAGCGCGGCATCTTGGTGACGACGTAGTCGATGGTCGGCTCGAAGGAGGCCGGCGTCACCCGCGTGATGTCGTTGGCGAGCTCGTCCAGCGTGTAGCCGACCGCGAGCTTGGCCGCGACCTTGGCGATCGGGAACCCGGTCGCCTTCGACGCCAGGGCCGAGGAGCGCGAAACACGCGGGTTCATCTCGATCACGACCAGGCGCCCGGTCTCCGGATTGACGGCGAACTGCACGTTGGAGCCGCCGGTATCGACCCCGATCTCGCGCAGCACCGCGATCGAGGCGTTGCGCATGATCTGGTATTCCTTGTCGGTGTGGGTCTGCGGCGGGGCGACGGTGATGGAATCGCCGGTATGGACGCCCATCGGATCGACATTCTCGATCGAGCAGATGATGATGCAGTTGTCCGCCTTGTCGCGGACCACCTCCATCTCGAACTCCTTCCAGCCGAGCACGGATTCCTCGACCAGCACCTCGCCGACCGGCGAGGCCTGCAACCCGCCGGTGACGATCTTGATGAACTCCTCTTTCGTATTGGCGATGCCGCCGCCGGTGCCGCCCAAGGTGAAGCTCGGCCGGATGATCGCCGGCAGGCCGACATAGTCGAGCACCTTCAGCGCCTCGTCGAGCGAGCTCACCAGGTTGCCGCGCGGGCTTTCGAGGCCGATGCGGTCCATCGCCTGCCTGAACTGCAGCCGGTCCTCGGCCATGTCGATGGCGCGGGCATTGGCGCCGATCAGCTCGATGCCGAGCTCCTTGAGCTTGCCGGACTTCTCCAGCGCCATCGCGGTGTTGAGCGCGGTCTGGCCGCCCATCGTGGGCAGCACGGCATCGGGCTTCTCCTTCTCCAGGATCTTCGCCACCACATCGGGCGTGATCGGCTCGACATAGGTCGCGTCCGCGAGGTTGGGATCGGTCATGATCGTGGCGGGATTGGAGTTCACCAGGATGACCCGATAGCCCTCCTGCTTCAGCGCCTTGCAGGCCTGGGCGCCGGAATAGTCGAACTCGCAGGCCTGGCCGATGACGATCGGGCCGGCGCCGATGATCAGGATCGATTGGATGTCAGTGCGTTTCGGCATTCGGTTTCTAGTCTATCTCGGGTCGCGCGTTGGAAACACCGGCGGTGCAAACTGCTCCGCCGGGTGAAGTGAGCTATGCCGTCTCATCGCAGGGCGATCAGGTCGGCGTCGTCGGACAGGATGTAGACCGTCTTGTTGGCGACGACGGGCGGCAGGTGCGAACGGTCCGGCAGCATCTGCTTGCCGAGCAGCTTGCCGGTATAGGGCGAGAAGGCGAGCGCCATGCCGTTCGAGCCGGTCACCAGCAGGCGGTCGGAGACCAGGACCGGGCCGGACCAGTAGATCGGGTCCTCCTTGTCCTCCATGTCCTCGAAGGGCGGCAGGGAGACCACCCATTTGATGCGGCCGTCCTCGCGGGTGAGGCAGATGACCTCGCTGCCGCTGGTGACGACATAGACGAAGTCGCCGGCGGCCCAGGGCTGCTGGGTACCGCCGATGCCGTTGTCCCAGATGCGGCCGCCGCGATGCAGATCGATCGCCGCCATGACGCCGCCATTGCCGATGGCGATCACCCGGTCGCGGTCGATCACCGGCCGGCCGCGGATGTCGGTCAGCGCCGCGACCGCGTTGCCGCCCTGGCGCCCGGCGAGGTTGTCGCTCCAGATGGTGCGGCCGGTCACCACGTCGAAGGCCAGCAGGTCGCCCGAGGTATAGGCCCCGACCACGACGTCGCCGAGCACGGCGGGCGTGGCGCCGCCGAGGAAGCCGGCGGCTTCCTCGACGCCGGTATTCGACCACAGCCGGCGCCCGTCGTCGGTCGCGTAGACCACGAGCTGGTTGTCGATGGTGACGGTGAAGAGGCGGCCGTCGCTGACCGAGGGCGGGGCCCGCATCGGCGAGGGCGCGTCCACCTCCCAGACCTTCTTGCCGGAGGTCTCGTCGAGGGCGATCACCTTGGCGAAGGGAGTGGTGACGAACACCTTGCCCTCGGCAACGGCGATGCCGCCGCCGAAGAGATCGTCGTCGTCGGTATCGGGCGTGAGATCGTTCTCCCAGATCCGCTTGCCGGTCTCGGCGTCGAACACGCGGACCAGGCTCTCGGAATCCAGGGTGAAGACCTTGCCGTCGGCGATCACCGGTTCGGCCAGCAGCCGGTTGGCGCTGTCGGCGGAGCTGCCGATGCTGGCGCTCCAGACCTGCTTGAGCGCGGCGCCGGCTTCCAGGTGATACATCGCATGCGCCTGGTTGCCGCCGGCCTGCGGCCAGTCCTTGTTCACATAGGGCTTGGGCAGCCTGACCGGCGTCTCGGTGAGCGAAGGATCGACGGAGAGTTCCTTGTTGAGCTGCAGCACCGAGACGCGTTCGCCCGGCAACGGCACCTTGCTTGACCCGCAGGCGCCCAGCGCCGCCGCAAGAAGCAGCGCCGCAAGACCGAACCCGAAGCGCCGCGCCGTCGTCCCGGTTGCCACGATGCTCAGTCCTGCAGCCGGTTCAACATGAGCTCGGCCCGCGCGGTCACGCTCTGCGGCGCGCTCGGCAACTGGCCGAGCTGCTTCAGCTGGGTGAATATCTCCTTGGCCTTCTTCTTGTCGCCGGCCGCGAAGGCGGCCTGCCCCTGGATCTCCAGCGCGGAGAAACGATAGGCCTGGTCGTCGCCGGTCAGCGGCGCCACCAGCTTGGAGGCGTCATCGGGCTTGCCGGCCTCCAGCAGGGCGAGGCCCCCCAGGATCGCGGCCATGTCCTTCATCGCCTTATCGACCGAGCCGTCGCCGGCGATCTCCTGGAAGAGCTGGGCTGCCTTGGCCTGGTCGCCGTTCTTCACGGCAAGGTTGGCCTGCTGGAAACGCGCCAGCACGGCGAAACCGCCGCTGCCCTTGGCCAAGGCGTCGAATTGCGGGCCGGCGGCCTTGGGGTCGCGCTCCAGCGCCTCCATGGCCTGGAGATACGCGGTGCCGCTGCTCTCGATCTGGTGCTGGCGGTAGGTCCGCCACCCGGAAATTCCAGCCGCCACGGCGATCACGACGATGACCACGCCGAGAATCTGGTTCTGATACTTCTTCCAGAAGGCGAGGGCCTTGTCGCGCCTCAGGTCCTCATCAACTTCCTGAAAAATATCAGCCACTTAGAACACCTTGTGGGTGGAGGTCGGACGGAGCGGACTCCGCCGCCGGTCGAAATCGCGCGGTAACATAGCGAAGTGGCCCCGGCAGTGCAAACCGGCCTTCGGTAACAGTATTCCGGGTCTAACGTACTGTCTTGCCTCGGAAGATCGGCGATGGAACGCTTCTTGCTTCTACAAGCCGGATCGGTCGGAAGGATGGGACGATGACGGCTCTTTTTGCCGGGCGGCGCACCCGGAAAGGCATCGGCGCGGGGATCGCGCTGGCCCTGCTGGCGGGGCTCGGCCTTGGGCTCGGCGGCTGTGGAATCCCGGAGGTCGTCCCGCCGCTGGCCATTGCCGCGGGCGTCGAGGGGGTCTCGCTCAACCAGACCGGCAAGACCGCGTCGGACCACATCGCCTCCTGGGTGACCGGGCAGGATTGCAGCGTGCTGCGCTCCAGCAAGGATGGCGGCTCCTATTGCCGGAGCGCGGCCGAGCTTGCCAAGGCGGATGCCGAGCTCCACCGGCCCTATCTCGGCGACTGCTATCGCGTGCGGGGCGGCGTCGCTTGCTACGACCAGCCGGACGCGACCCACACCTCGGAGACCAGCGTCTACAACGCGCCCTGATCGGGTGATCTCCCATGGGCGAGACTCTGGACGGATGGGATCGATTGAGGCAATGATTCGTCCCGGGAAGCGCGGGCAAGAGCCGAGTCGCCCGCATAACGGGGAGTCCGTTGGCGCAGTTACTGCTTCTCTCGGAGTACCGTCGCGAAGGACGCGTGTTCTTCGACCGCGACGACCTCAACCACCTGCTGGGCGCCTATAGCCGGCAGGTTTCCCGCGGCATCTGGCGGGACTACGCGATCGACCACCGGTCGAACATGGCGATCTTCTCGATCTTCCGCCGCAGCCAGGAGCAGCCGGTCTTCACCGTCACCAAGGTCGTGCTCCGCGGCGAGAAGGAGCCGAATTACATCCTCTTGAGCCGTAACCGCCAGCTCAAATCCAGCCGCAAGCTCTCCCAGATCATCGCCGTGCTGCTCCGGCAGCTCACCGTGGTCGAAGGATAGAGCGCGTCTCGGATAGAATTATCGACCCCTCACCCCTGCCCTCTCCCGCAAGGGGAGAGGGGTACGCAGGCTTGGCGAGCGAAGCGAGCCTCGCCGGAGCCGGGTGAGGGGCCGCTCGATCTCACCCGCGTATCCCCTCACCGATTGATGCAGCCGATGCTCCATGAGACGCCGCTCGGATCGGCGATGCGGTCGAGCCGGGTCAGCGACAGCGAGTCCACCTGGAGCTGCAGCGTGCGCGCCGGGCCCAAGCCGAGCGCCTGCGCGACCGCGGCGCGGATCGAGCCGCCATGACCGACGGCGATCACGTCGGCATCGGGATTCTCCTGCGAACGGCGCTCGACGGCGCGGGCCACGCGCATCATCACGTCGGCGAAGCTCTCGCCGCCGGGCGGGCGCGTGGTGCCGGGCGCGATCCAGAACTTCTTGTAGGAATCGGCCTCGGTCGCCTCGAGCTCGGCATAGGTCTTGCCCTGCCAGTCGCCGAAATCCTGCTCGCTGATGTCGCGCTCGATCGCGAAGCCGGCGGCCTTGGCATCGGCGGCGAGCTGCAGCGCGTCCAGGGTCTGGCGCGCGCGCCGCAGTGGACTCACCAGCCAGGACGCGTTCGCCGGCAGGATGGCCGCGAGATTCGCCAGGCGTTCGAGATCGCTGCAATCGGCGTCGAGATCGAGCTGGCCGGTGACGCGGCCCGCCGCGTCGCGGATCGGGGCGTGGCGAATCCACCACCAGCGCGTGATCTTGGAGCCTGCGGCCGCCATCAGGTGAGCGAGACCAGGTTGACCAGCACCGCGACCTCGGCGACCTGCTCGGCCGCGCCGAGCACGTCGCCGGTATAGCCGCCGAACTGGCGCTGCGCGATCTTGCCGACCAGGAGCGCCGCAACGATGGCCGCGACGAAGATCACCAGGGCGGCCGGCAGGAACTCGGCGAAGAAGGCGATCAGCAGCCCGAGGCCGAGCGAGGAGTAGACGCCGGCGCCGGTCGGTCGCCCGGCCATGACGCCGAGACCCGTGCTGGCCGCCAGCGGGAAGGCGCGCATCACGACCGGCAGCACCGCGCGGGAAAGGACATGCGCCGCGACCAGGGCGGGGATCACCCGCTCCGGGGTCTTCAGGGCGGCGACGGCGGCGATCTTGATCGCGGTGCCGAAGATCAGCGCCAGTACGCCGAAGCTGCCGATATGGCTGTCCTTCATCGCCGCGAGCTTGCGGGCGCGATCACCCCGGGCGCCCAGGCCGTCGGCGAAATCCGCCCAGCCGTCCTCGTGCAGGGCGCCGGTCGCGGCCCCCGTCGCGCCCACGGCAAGCAATGCCGCCAATGGATTGGAAAGCCCGATCCGGACCGCGATCCAATAGACCACCCCGCCGAGGATGCCGACCACCAGTCCCGCCAGCGGAAAGGCCCGCGCCGCCTGCGCCAGCCGGACCTGGGGCGGCGCGGCTGCGGTCTCCTGACCGGGGATGGCAGGAGCCTCGCCGATTTGGCCGATCGGCAGGCGGGTGAAGAAGGCCAGGACGAGGAAAAGGTCCCGCCGCCATGCTATGAAGAACGCCGCCAAGCCGTCTCGCCGCCGCGGAGCTTCCCCCGTCTCGGTGCTCATGCTCTTTGAACCGAACCCCGTGGCAACCAAGCCATCCGCATCCCGCTTTCGCGACTCTTGCGATCAACCCGTTTATAGGACACGCCGCCGCGCCACACTAGCATTCCGGGGCCAGCCGCGCGGCGCCCGCCGACCAGAAAGACCGCTCCCATGACGAATCGACCTGCCACCAACGACCTTGCCGACATGCGCCGCATCATCGGCGAATTTCCCGGCCCCGACCGCGAGGCGGCCAAGCTGACCGCCGCGCGCGAGGCGGTGCTGACCAAGCCGGCCGGCGCCCTGGCGCGGCTGGAGGAGATCACCCAATGGATGGCGACCTGGCAGGGCAAGCATCCGCCGACGGTCGAGCACCCGCGGGTCGCGGTCTTTGCCGGCAATCACGGCGTCGCCGCCCTGGGAGTCTCGGCCTATCCGGCGGAGGTCACCAGGCAGATGGTGCTGAACTTCACCTCGGGGGGTGCGGCGATCAACCAGCTCTGCAAGAACGCCGATGCGGACCTCCGGGTCTACGAGATGGCGCTCGACCAGCCGACCGCCGACTTCACCCGGGGGCCGGCGATGGGCGAGGCCGACTGCACCCGAGCCATGGCCTACGGCATGACCTGCGTCGAGCCCGGCATCGACCTCCTCGCCGTCGGCGAGATGGGCATCGCCAACACCACCAGCGCCGCCGCGCTGACCGCCGCCCTGTTCGGCGGCGACGGTGCGGCCTGGGCGGGCCCCGGCACCGGCGTCCACGGCGCGCAGTTGCAGCGCAAGGCCGAGGTGATCGATCTCGGCCTGAAGCGGCATCGCGACGTCCTCTCGGATCCTCTGCGGGTGCTGCAATGCCTGGGCGGCCAGGAGCTGGCAGCGATCGTCGGCGCGGTGATGGCGGCGCGCATCGCCAAGGTGCCCGTGCTGCTCGACGGCTTTGCGACCACGGCGGCCGCTTCGGTGCTCTATCGGATCGACCCGCACGCGCTCGACCATTGCCTGGTCGCGCATTGCTCGGCCGAGCCCGGCCATCGCCGGCTGCTCTCGGCAATCGGCAAGGCGCCGCTCTTCGATTTCGGTATGCGCCTCGGCGAGGCCTCGGGCGCCGCGCTGGCGATTCCCATCGTCCGCGCCGCAGTCGCCTGCCACAGCGGCATGGCGAGCTTCGCCGAAGCCGGCGTCAGCGAGAAGAGCTGAGTGACGCCGGCGAGATCCCTGGCGGAGGTCCGCGCCTTCCTGCTCGACCGGCTCGGGCTGCGCGGCCCGTTCTGGAGCGCCGGGCAATCGATGGACCGCGCCGTCGATCTCGGCATGATCCAGATCGATTCCATCATCCGCACGGGGCTGCGCAACCACGAGATCGTCTGGGCGGCGCGCAGCGATGCGCCCGTCGCCGATTTCTACCGCATGGTCTATGGCGAGCGGCGGATGCTGGAGACGCATTACCCGATCTTCGCCACCCGCCGCGACTGGCTGCCGCAATTCCTGCAGGACTTCCACCTCGCGGTCAAAGACACGATGCATTGGGACGAATTGAAGCCCGTGAAGCAGAAGCTCGTGAAGCAGATCCGCGCCAACGGCCCGGTCAGCCCCGGCGAGCTGGAAGCCGAGCGCATCGTCGGCGGCTTCAACACGGTGAAGGCCACCACCAAGGCGCTGGAGCACCTGTTCTACGAGGGCAAGGTCCAGGTCAGCGGCCGCACCAGGAACTTCCACCGGCAGTTCGATCTCACCGAGAACGTGGCGCCGGAGCTCATGAAGCATCCGCGCATCAAGACGAAGGACCATCAGCGCTTCATGATCGCCTCGGCGCTGGACGTGCTGAAGGTCGCCAGCCGCAACCAGCTGGCGCAGCGGGTCAACCATCACTTCGGCAATTGGCGCGGCCCCGGCCTGACCGAAAGCCGCAAGCTGGTCGACAAGGCCGCCGCCGAAGGGCTGATCGAACCGGTGCCGGTGAAAGGCGCCGAGGGCGACGAGACCTGGTTCACCCTGGCCAAGGACCGGGCGGCCTGGAAAGCGGCGGCGAAACCGGCCGACGACACGGTGCGGCTGATCGCGCCCTTGGACAACCTGCTGTTCAGCCGAGACCGGTTCGCCGCGCTCTTCGGCTTCACCTACAAGTTCGAGGCCTATACGCCGGTCCGCAAGCGCCGCTTCTATTTCGCGCTGCCGATCCTCTGGCGCGACGACGTCGTGGGCCTGATCGACGGCAAGCGCGAGAACGGCGCCTGGCGCGTCACCGATCTCCAATTGCTGAAGCCGATCGACGCCGACGCCCTCAGGGCCGGCCTGCACCGCTTCGCCCGCATCGCCGGCGCGGAGAAGGTCACGGCCGGCCGCAAGGTCGAGGAAAAGTGGCGGCGATCACTTTCCGGCAAGATCGAGTGACGCCTCTTACCCTGCGGCAGCGAACTCGGACAGCCGCGCGCGCTTCTCCGCCGCCTTCAGCTTCTTGAACGCGATCTCGGCCTTGGTGGCGCTGCTGCGGTCCGGATAGGCGATGCAGCCGATCAGGCGCACCGGCGGATTGGCGCGCGTGTATTTGGCGCCCTTGCCGGCGCAGTGCTGCGCATAGCGCGCCGCCGGATCGAGCGCGATGCCGGTGTAGAGCGCTCCGTCCGCACATTCGATCAGGTAGAGGAACCAGGATGCCATGACCCCGCCTTTTACGCGTTCTTAAGAGCCGCGCGGATAGAAATCAGCCTGGGAAAATTGCCCGCCGCAGCCGCCTCCCGGCGCCTTCCCGCGCGGTATGGTTAGCCGCATAAATTCCTTATATTTCAAATACTTAGGTGGAAATTTCATCCCACTGTCACACGATTTGTGATCCAATGACCGGCATGGACAGCGCTGTTCTCGCCTTGCTCGATCCCGGTTTCGACGGCCAAGCGACGGTCGAGCCGCTCGGTCCCGTGCCGATCGTCGCGGCGCGGGAAGGGCCGGTGCGTTCCAGCGTCGTGATGTGCGCCGGCGACCTCATCGAGCCCGCGCCCGCGGTCGGGCCGCTCGCCACCGGCGGCGAGGTCCTGTCGATCCTGCGGCGCTCGCCCTACTACTCGATCGTCGCCGTGGTCGATGACGACGGCACCGTGCTGGGCGCGCTGGAGCGCGACCGCATCCTCTCGGCCTTCGCGCAGCCGCTCTGGTACGACGTCTACAACCGCCGCCCGGTCTGGCCGCTCGCCAACCGCCGGCCGCTGGTGGTCGATCGCGCCGTGCCGCTGGACCAGATCAAGCAGCTCATCGCCCGGGAATATCCGAGCACCATCCAGTCCGGCTTCCTGGTCGCCGCCGAGGGCCGCTTCGCCGGCTTCGGCGCCATGTCGCAGCTCCTGGAGCTGACCGTGCAGCAGGCGCATCGCCGCCTGATCGAGCTCGACAATGCGCGCCATGCCGCCGAGAGCGCCGCCGCCGCGCGCTCGCGCTTCCTCGCCACCGTCAGCCATGAATTGCGCACGCCATTGAACGCCATCATCGGCTTCTCCGACCTGCTGCTCATGCAGGTCGAGGGCGGCGGCGAGGCCATGAAGCTCGGCGAATACCTGACCGATATCGGCTCCAGCGGCCGGCACCTGCTGCAGATCATCAACGACATCCTGGACTTCTCCAAGCTCGAGACCGGCGCCGTCACCCTCGACGAGGCGGAGTTCGAGCTCAAGCCGGTGATCGAGGCGGCGATCCGGATCGCCCGCGGCCACAGCGAATCGAAGGAGGTGACGCTCGACGTGACGACGATCGACTCCTCGACGGTGCTGTGCGGCGACGAGCGCAAGCTGCGCCAGGTGCTGCTCAACCTGATCTCCAACGCCGTGAAATTCACGCCGCGCGGCGGGCGCGTGGAGATCATGAGCTATGCCGGACTGGCCGGAACCTGGATCATCGCGGTGCGCGATACCGGCGTCGGCATCGCCGGCCCGGACCTGGAGCGCGTGTTCGAACCCTTCGTCCAGGCCGACGGCAACATGGACCGCGCCAGCAGCGGCACCGGCCTCGGCCTGCCGCTCTCGCGCCGGCTGGTGGAACTGCATGGCGGCACGCTGCACCTCGAGAGCAAGGTCGGGATCGGCACGACGGCGGTCGTCACCCTGCCGGCGGAGCGCGTGCGCAAGGCCTAACGCCCGCGCCACGCCAAAATCGGCTAAGCTCATGTGAGCGCGCCATTGTTTGCGCCCGCGGGCACCGGTGGATTCGCGATTCCGTTTATGTCCGGTGTAGGTCCTGCCAGCGCGCAACGCGGCTGCGCGATCCACCAAAATTAAGAAAGTATTGCACATCGGCAGCGCCTTAGCGCGGACCTTGGTCTGCCGGCGATCGCAATCTCCCGTCGACGCGCAGCGGCGCCCGCTGCGGGGACATGAGGACTCATTTCGTTTCCGGAACGGTCTTCGCCGCGGATGCCTCCGGATATTGATTTGGCGCAATGCGGCCCGGGTGTCGCCGATACGACCATGCGTCGCATGACAGCGTCAGCTTGACGCAGCTACATCGGCCTTCCGCTTGCAAAACGCCAACCTTGCAAAACCCCGGCTGCCCGGTTCTATTCGCCGCATGGACGCCGCCCTCAGCCCCAGCAGCAGCCCCGCGGCCCCGGCGGCGCGCCGGCCGAGGCCGCGCGGCCGGATCCGGCTGCGCACCATCATCTTCATCCGCTGGATCGCCGTCGTCGGCCAGCTCGCGACGCTGCTCTTCGTCCATTACGTCATGGGCTACGACCTGCCGATCGGCTGGGCGCTGGCCACCGTCGCGGCCCTGGCCGCCATCACCGCCGGCGCTCAGGTCCGGCGCAAGGCCTCGGCCCGCCTCACCGACCGGGAATCGGCGCTCTACTTCGCCTTCGACATGGTGCAGCTCTCGGTCCTGCTCTATCTGACCGGGGGCCTCAACAACCCCTTCGCGATCCTGATCCTGGCGCCGGTCACCGTCTCGGCGACCACCTTGAGCTACCGGAGTACGGTCGGCCTCTCGGCGCTCGCCATCACCTGCATCAATGCGCTCGCGGTCTTCCACGAGCCGCTGCCCTGGACCCCGGAAGGGCTGAAGCTGCCGCAGAATTTCGTGACCGCCCTCGCGATCGCGCTGGGCCTCGCCGTCATTTTCATCACCTCCTACGTCTATCGCGTGGCGCAGGAAAGCCGCCGGCTCTCGGACGCGTTGGCCGCAGCGCAGGCGGCGCTCGACCGCGAGCTCAGTCTCTCCACCCTGGGCGCCCTCGCCGCCGCGGCGGCGCATGAGCTGGGTTCGCCGCTGGGCACGATTTCGCTGGTCTCGCGCGAGATGCAGCGCGACCTGCCGCCCGACAGCCCGCTGCGCGAGGACATCGATCTGCTGGTCAGCCAGAGCGCGCGCTGCCGCGAGATCCTGGCCGAGCTGTCGCGCCGGCCGGGTCAGTCACCGGCCGACCATTTCGGCAATGTGCCGCTGCCGCTGCTGATCGAGCTCGCGGCCGAGCCGCATCGCCGGCCGCACGTGGCGCTCCGCATCGAGGAGCATCCCGATCCCGCCGATCCGGTGCCGCCGCTGGTGCCGCGCCGGCCCGAGCTGCTCCACGGCCTCGGCAACCTGCTGCAGAACGCGATCGAGTTCGCCCGCGAGGAGGTCAAGGTCGACCTCTGGTGGAACGCCGAGGAGATCGGCGTTACCATCAGCGACGACGGCGTCGGCTTTCCGCCGGACCTGCTCGACCGGCTGGGCGACCCCTATCTCTCCCGCCCCGGCGACGTGAAGTCGAAGCAGACGGAGCGCCAGGGCGACCATATGGGGCTCGGCATCTTCATCGCCCAGCACCTGATCGAGCAGTCGGGCGGAATGGTCACCTTCACCAACAACGCTTACGGGGGCGCAGAAGTGCAGATGAGCTGGCCCCGCAACGCCTTCGCAGGAGCAATCGACCATGTCTGATATTTCCGCAACTCCCGGTGCAGCCCCGGCCGCCATCGACAAGACGCTGCTGCTGGTCGATGACGACGCGCCCTATCGCCAGCGCCTGGCGCAGGCGATGGAGAAGCGCGGCTTCCGCGTGATCCAGGCCGAGAGCGTCGAAGCGGCGATCGCCGCCGCCAAGGCCGAGCCGCCGCGCTACGCCGTGGTCGACCTCCGGCTGACCGACGGCAGCGGCCTCGACGTGGTGCCCGAGATCCGCAAGGCGCGCGAGGATTGCCGCGTGGTGATGCTGACCGGCTACGGCAACATCGCGACCGCTGTCGTGGCGATCAAGGCGGGCGCCGTGGATTACCTGCCGAAACCCGCCGATGCCGACCAGGTGGAGGCCGCCCTGCTCGACCGCAAGGACGCGCTGCCGCCGCCGCCGGAGCAGCCGATGACCGCCGACCGCGTGCGCTGGGAGCATATCCAGCGCGTCTACGAACAATGCGACCGCAACGTCTCCGAGACGGCGCGGCGGCTGCGCATGCATCGCCGCACGCTGCAGCGCATTCTCGCGAAATACGCACCGAGGGCGTGAATCAGATGTCAGATGTCAGATGTCAGGGGACGGATGCCAGAAGAGTTGAGCGCAATCTGACATCTGTCATCTGGACGGCAGGTGCACCCACCAGAACTGCTCGTTCATCGAGATCGCGGGCTGGAACTCGCTCCTGACCAGGGCCTCGTCCATCACCGGGGCCACGCGATTGTCGAGCACCAGGGCCTTGTTGCCCTGGTAGACCACCAGGATCGCATGGCCGATGCCGCCGAGGCTCTTGATGCGCACGGCGACGATCCGCATGTTCTCGACCGGGATGCCCGCCGCCTTCAGCAGCATGTACTTGGCGATCGAGAAGTCCTCGCAATCGCCGCTCTTCCTCATGAACTGGTAGGCGGTCGCCCAGTACTCCTGCTGGCCCCAGTTGTTGATGTCCTCGATATAGGGGTGCTGTGCCGGGTTGTTCATCAGCGAATTGGCCAGCTTGATCTGCGCCATCGGATCGCCGGCCGCCTTCACCTGGGCGACCAGCGCCTGCCAGCCCTTGGTGGTGCAGGTGTTGCTCTCCTGGCAGGGCGTGCCGTTGGCCCAGCGCTTGAGCATGCTCATCCAGTTGACGACGGCGCTCGTCTTGACGCCCCAGTTGGTCGAAGAGATCTCCTTGGAGCCGAAGATGTTGGGATAGGTCCGCGCCAGGGCAGTGTTGCCGTGCAGCATGAGCAGCACCAGGATTCCCAGCGCTCCCACCCGCAATGCATGTCCTGAAAAGCGGCGCCGCGGCGGTGCCGTCCCGCTGCGGCCGCCCCCGTTGCTCCCAACTGGGCCGGACATATGGTGACGGCTTCCCCTTCGTTGACCCGGTCTTCGCATCGGCCGTGTCCCCTCACACGCAGAAGGGCCATCCCGTCGGCCGGTCTCGCCCGAATGTTAAGCGCCGCGCTCGGGGGCGTCGAGGGGCAAGTATGCATCCCGCACGTGACTGTGACACGGACTCCACGCACAGCGATCCGGTCTCCCGATGGAGCCCGGTGGCCCCCCAATAGCCCCCGGGTCACTTTATGACCGCCGGTTGTTTGTGCTAGGGTTCAGCCCGGCTGAAGACATGGTTAACCAGTTCGCTGCGGGGGCAGCGGTCAGGGCTCTGTCGCGTCTCGCCGCCCCCTGAAAAACGAATCCGTCCCGAAGGGAGCCAGCCTTGAGCGATATCCAGCCCGCGCCGGAAGCCCGGTTCTCGATCGTCGAGGAATCGACCCGGCCCAAGCTCGACTGGAAGATCTGGTTCCCGGTCGCCGTCCTGATCCTGATCGGACTGATCGGCATGTACCTGGTCAGCCTGTTCGTCGGCCAGGAGCGCGAGCAGGCCGAGAACGACTGGCGGATCCGCATGGGCATCGTCGCCGACAGCCGCGCGGCCGACGTCAACCGCTGGTTCGACCAGCAATTCGCCGAGCTCTACGGCGTCGCGCAGAACCAGTCGGTGCAGGTCTACATCCAGCAGATCACCCAGCTCGCCGGCGACCAGAGCCAGCAGGACCAGGTCGAGGGGCTGAAGGAATATCTCCGCAACATCCTGACCGTGACGGCGGATCGCGCCGGCTTCTCGGTCAAGGTGAAGACCGATGTCGACGTGAACCAAACGCAGCCCGCCTTGGGCGGCCTCATCATCATCGACGACAAGGGCAACGTGCTCGCCGCCTCGCCGAACTCGCCGGCCTATGACGGCGACCTCAAGGCTTTCGTCGCGGCCCAGGCGCCCGGGCAGAAGGCGGTCAGCGACCTCTTCCTCAACTCGGCGGGCGTGCCCTCGCTGATCTTCGTGGCGCCGGTGCTGGCGACCCAGGGCGACAACGCCCAGACCGTGGAGATCGGCCGCGTCGTCGGCGTGAAGCAGGTCGCCGACGAGCTCTACGCGCGCCTGGTGCAGCCGGGCGAGACGACGCGCAGCGGACGCTCGGTGCTGGTGCAGCTCAAGGACAACAAGATCACCTATCTCTCGCCGGTCAACGATCCGCAGCATCCGATCCAGCCGGTGAAGTCGCAGATCGGGATCGACGTCCCGGATCTCGACGTCGCCTTCGCGGTGCGGGGCACCGGCGCCAACTTCGCGACCGACAAGAAGGACTATCAGGGCCGCCCGGTCCTGGTGACCTCGCGGAGCCTGAGCGCGGTGCCCTGGGTGCTGGTCTATACCGTGGCCTATGACGAGGCGCTGGGCGAGGCCGAGGCGCGCTTCCAGACGCTGACCATCGTGCTCTGGCTGGTCATCGTCCTCCTCGCGGTGATCATCGCCGCGGTCTGGTACTACGGCTCGTCGCGGCGCGCCTCGCAGGCCGCCTTCCAGTTCAACCAGATGGCTCAGAAGTACCAGGAGCAGAGCAACCTGCTGCAGCTCGTCACCGACAGCCAGCCGACCAGCATCTTCATCCTGGACAAGGACGACAAATACCGCTTCGCGAACCGGCAGGCGGCGAAGGATGCCGGCATTCCGGCGACCGAGATGCTGGGCAAGCCGATCGCCAACGTGGTCGGCCCCGCCTCCGCCAAGCGCATCATCCGCCTCAACCACCAGGCGATGGAGGAGAACCGCACCGTCACCGAATACGGACCGGTCGAGAGCGGCGGCAAGACCCGGGTGATCCAGTCCGAGCATATACCGCTGAAGGGCACCGCCGGCGGCGTCTCCGGCGTGCTGGCGGTCGAGGACGACATCACCGACTTTGTGACCGAGCGCGAGCGCCGCGCCCGCAACCTGAACCAGTTGGTGAAGACCCTGGTCGACGTGGTGGACAAGCGCGATCCCTTCGCGGCACAGCACTCCGCCCGCGTGGCCCAGGTCGCCCGCGCCGTCGCCAAGGAAATGAACCTGTCGGACGTCGAGATCGAGACCGCGGAGATCGCCGGCAACCTCCTGAACCTCGGCAAGATCCTGATTCCGGAATCGGTCCTGGCCAAGACCGAGGGCCTGACCGACGAAGAGCGCGGCATGATCCGCAACAGCATCATGACCAGCGCCGACCTGATCAAGGGGATCGAGTTCGACGGTCCGGTGGTGGAGACGCTGCAGCAGGCGCAGGCCAATTTCGACGGCTCGGGCAACCCGCCGCTCAAGGGCGACGAGATCGTCGTCACCGCCCGGATCATCGCGGTGGCCAATGCCTTCATCGGCATGATCAGCGATCGTGCCTTCCGCCAGGCCTTGAGCATCGATCAGGCCATCGAGGCGCTGTTGAAAGGCGTCAACAAGAACTTCGACCGCCGCGTCGTCGCCGCGCTGATTAACTATCTCGACAATCACGGCGGACGCGACGACCTGGCGGGTGCCGCGCCAAAAGCCGAGTAAAATCAATTCGCGATTGATTTTCCGCAGGGGTTCTTGCCAAGATTTGGCCAACGAAACAGCCGGCGCCGGGACCGAGCGGCGCGACGGCCAACAAGGAGGCTCCCATGACCATGATGTTCCGCGCTGCGGCGACCGCGGCGATCCTGTCCCTATGGGCCGGTGCCGCGCTGGCCGAGCCCGCGGTGGTCTACGATTCCGGCGGCAAGTTCGACAAGGGCTTCAACGAATCCGCCTATAACGGCATGGAGAAGTTCAAGGCGGAGACCGGCACCGGCTACCTCGAGTTCGAGGTGCAGACCGACGCCCAGCGCGAGCAGGCCTTCGAGCGCTTCGCCCAGAAGGGCGCCGACCCGATCGTCGGCGTCGGCTTCTCCCAGGAGGACGCGATCAAGAAGGTCGCGCCGAAATTCCCGAAGACCCGCTTCGTGATCATCGATTCCGTGATCGACCTGCCCAACGTCCAGTCGATCGTCTTCAAGGAGCATGAAGGCTCGTTCCTGGTCGGAGTGCTTGCGGCGCTCGCCTCGAAGACCGGCAAGGTCGGCTTCGTCGGCGGCATGGACATCCCGCTCATCCGGCGCTTCGAATGCGGCTATGCGCAGGGCGTCAAGTACGCGGCCAGCGGCGACACCGTCCTCCAGAACATGACCGGCACCACCGGCGCCGCCTGGAACGACCCGACCAAGGGCGGCGAGCTCGCCAAGGGCCAGTTCGACCAGGGCGCGGACGTCGTCTTCGCGGCGGCGGGCGCGACCGGCCTCGGCGTCTACCAGGCGGCCAAGGATGCCGGCAAGCTGGCGATCGGCGTCGATTCCAACCAGAACTACCTGCATCCCGGCACCATGCTGACCTCGATGATGAAGCGGGTCGACGTTGCCGTGTACAACACCGTCAAGGCGGCGAAGGACGGCACCTGGAAGGCCGGCGTGAACGAGCTCGGCCTCAAGGAGGACGGCGTCAACTGGGCCTATGACGACAACAACAAGCCGCTGGTGACGGACGAGATGAAGGCGAAGGTGGAGGCCGCCAAGGCCGACATCATCGCCGGAAAGATCCAGGTCCATGACTACGTAGCGGACAACGCCTGTCCGAATTGAGCTGAACGACGCGGCGGCCCGGGATTCCGGGCCGCCTTCATCTCTGGCCCCGCCGTGGACAACCGCTTGGACAAGCAGACCACTCCTCCGGATCCCGGCGCGGTCCCCGCGGTCGAATTGCCAGCGGTCGAACTGCCGGCGGTCGAGCTGATCGGCATCGACAAGCGCTTCGGCACCGTCCATGCCAACCGCAACGTCTCATTGAAGATCGCCAGGGGCTCGATCCACGGCATCGTCGGCGAGAACGGCGCCGGCAAATCGACGCTGATGAGCATCCTCTACGGCTTCTACGAAGCCGATGCCGGCGAGATCCGCATCAACGGCCGGCCGACCCGGATCCGCAATTCCAAGGACGCGATCCAGGCCGGCATCGGCATGGTGCACCAGCACTTCATGCTGGTCGATCCCTTCACGGTGATCGAGAATGTGATGCTGGGCGCCGAAAGCGGCCTGCTGATCCGCAGCAGCGCGGCCAAGGCCCATGCCGAGATCGACCGGCTGGCCCGCGACTACGGCCTCACCGTCGATCCCGACGCGATCGTCGGCGACCTCCCCGTCGGCGAGCAGCAGCGGGTCGAGATCCTGAAGGCGCTCTACCGGCATTGCGAGATCCTGATTCTCGACGAGCCGACCGGCGTGCTGACGCCGCAGGAGACCGACCAGCTCTTCCAGATCCTGCGCGCGCTGAAGGAGCGCGGCGTCACGGTCATCCTGATCACCCACAAGCTCCGGGAGATCATGGCGGTCACCGACCAGGTGACGGTGATGCGCCACGGCGAGGTGGTGGCCGAGCGCAAGACCGCGCAGACCAACCGCGAGGAGCTGGCGATGCTGATGGTCGGGCGCAAGGTGCGCCTGGCGCCCGAGCATGCCCGCGCGCGGCCCGGCGCGCCGGCGCTGCAGGTCGAGCATCTCGGCCTGATCGACGCGTTCGGCGTGAAGCGGCTCGACGACATCAACTTCTCGGTCCGCGAGGGCGAGATCCTGGGCATCGCCGGCGTCTCCGGCAACGGCCAGAGCGAGCTCCTGGAAGTGCTTGCCGGCATCCGCAGGCCGACGTCGGGCGTGGTGCGCGTGCTGGGACGCGAGGTCACGCCCAGCCGGCCGCTGGGCCCGGCGCAGATGCGGCGCCTGGGTGTCGCGCATGTGCCCGAGGACCGGCATCGCCTGGGCCTCGTCACCGGCTTCCCGGCCTGGGAATCGGCGATCCTCGGCTATCAGCGCGACCGCAAGTACGGCTTCGGCCCGGTGATGAACAACCGGGCTGCCCAGCGCGACTGCGCGCGCATGATGCAGGCCTTCGACGTGCGCCCGCCGCAGCCGGCTTTGGGCTCCAGCAAGCTCTCCGGCGGCAACCAGCAGAAGCTGATCCTGGCCCGCGAGATGGCGCGGGCGCCCAAGGTGCTGCTGGTCGGCCAGCCGACCCGCGGCGTCGATATCGGCGCCATCGAGTTCATCCACAGCCAGATCGCCGCCATGCGCGATGAAGGCTCCGCGGTCCTGCTGGTCTCGGTCGAGCTCGACGAGATCCTGGCGCTTGCCGACCGCGTCGTCGTGATGTTCCAGGGCCGGATCGTCGGCGAGACCACCCGCGAGCTCGCCGATGAGCGCAAGCTCGGCCTCTGGATGGCGAACGCCCAGGCCGATCCCGCCGTCGATGCGCCGGACCGGCCGGAACCCCTGGTCGGGGCGCCGGTCATGAGCCTCGGCGAGGCGCTGCTGAAGGCGCGGGCCAAGGCCGACCCGTCCAAGCGGGGGCCGCGGCCTTGAGCGCACCCGCCGGTCCCCTGCCGCGCTGGATCGAGATCGGCGTGATGCCGGTCGTCAACCTGCTGCTGGCGCTGATCGTCACCGGCCTCATCGTGCTGGCGATCGGCGAGAACCCGTTCGCGGCGATCGGCGCGATGGCGAGCGGCGCCTTCGGCGATCTCTACGGCATCGGCTACACCTTCTACTACGCGACCGACTTCATCTTCACCGGCCTGGCGGTGATCGTCGCCTTCCATGCCGGGCTGTTCAACATCGGCGGCGAGGGCCAGGCCTATATCGGCGGGCTGGGCGTCGGCATCGTGGCGCTGACCTTCGACCATTCGATGGCGACCTGGCCGATCATCGGCCTTGCCATCCTGGCCGCCGCGGCGTTCGGCGCCGGCTGGGCCTTCATCCCGGCCTACCTGCAGGCCAAGCGCGGCAGCCATATCGTCATCACGACGATCATGTTCAACCTGCTGGCCGCGACGCTGATGAACTACCTGCTGGTCCACGTGTTCCGCGTGATGGGCAGCATGGAGAACACCAGCCGCGATTTCGCCGACACCGCCGGCATCCCGCTGGTCAACGACCTGCTGGGCAAGATCGGCATCGACATGCCGCAGACGCCGCTCAACCTTTCCTTCGCCTGGGCGCTGATCTGCTGCGTCGGGGTCTGGGCCTATCTGTGGCGCAGCCGCGGCGGCTACGAACTCAGGGCGACCGGCCTCGCTCCCAGGGCCGCGCAATATGCCGGCATCCGGCCCGATCGCATCGTGATCGAGGCGATGCTGATCTCGGGCGCCTTGGCCGGCTTCGTCGGCCTCAACGAGATCCTCGGCTATCACCGCCAGCTCCTGCTCGACTTCGTGGCCGGCGCCGGCTTCACCGGGATCGCGGTGGCGCTGATGGGGCGCAACCATCCGGTCGGCGTGGTGCTGGCCAGCATCCTGTTCGGCGCGCTCTACCAGGGCGGTGGCGAGCTCGCCTTCGAGATGCCGCGGGTCACCCGCGACATGATCGTGGTGATGCAGGGCCTGGTGATCCTGTTCTCCGGCGCGCTCGCCTACATGAACCGGCCGCTGATCGAGCGCCTGTGGCACCTCCACCAGGGCAGCCGCACGCGGGCGGGCGCGTTCGCGGCGCCGGTCGCACCCGTCGCCGCGCCGGCGCCGCCGCTCCTGCCGACCCAGGAAGTGCCCTCGCCGGTGACGACGATCCCGTCGATCGAGCCGCTGGCCGAGGTGCCGCCGCCCGAGCCGGAGCCCGCGCCCGCGCCGATCGTTCGCTCGCCGGAGCCACCGGCCGCGGCCGCCCAGCCGTCACCGCCGTCACCCGCCGCATCCTCCCCCCGACCATTGCCCGAGCCGATCGAGCTGGTGGAAGCCGAGCTGGTCGAGCCGCTGGAGCCGATCCCGGACGGGGTCAATCCGCAGAAGGCCGCCAAGCCGCCACGCAAGGCCCGCGGCAGGCGCAAATCGCCGAAGGAAGGAGCCTGACATGCCCGACTGGTTTGTCATCGCGATCTCCACCCTGTCGGCCACCATCCGCACCTCGACGCCGCTGATCTTCTGCGCCATGGCGGGCCTCGTCTCCGAGCGCTCCGGCGTCATCGACATCGGCCTCGAGGGCAAGATGCTGAGCGCGGCCTTCGCCGCCGCCGCGGTCGCCGCGCTGACCGGCTCGGCCTGGGACGGGCTGGCCGCTGCGATCGTCGTCGCGGTGCTGATGTCGACGCTGCACGGCTTTGCCTGCATCACCCATCGCGGCGACCAGGTGGTCTCGGGCGTCGCGATCAACATCATCGCCTCGGGCCTGACCGTGGTGCTGGCCAACGCCTGGTACGCCCGCGGCGGCGAGACGCCGCAATTGCAGGCCGAGCAGCGCTTCATGCCGCTGACCCTACCGGGCGTGGGCAACATCGATCACGTCCCGCTGATCGGCCCGCTCTACCACCAGGTCCTGGGCGAGAAGAGCCTCTTGACCTACCTCGCCTTCCTCAGCGTGCCGCTGGTCGCCTGGATGCTCTATCGCAGCCGGTTCGGCCTCAGGCTGCGCGCGGTAGGCGAGAATCCGGCCGTCGTCGACACCGCCGGAATCTCGGTGACCTGGCTGCGCTATCGCGCGGTGATGTTGAACGGCGTGCTTTGCGGCTTTGCCGGCGCCTTCCTGTCGATCGCGCAGAATGCCGGCTTCCAGCGCGACATGACCGCCGGCAAGGGCTTCATCGCGCTGGCGGCGATGATCTTCGGCAAGTGGCGGCCGCTGCCCGCGCTGCTGGCCTGCCTGCTGTTCGGCTTCCTCGACGCGGGATCGAGCCGGCTGCAGGGTGTCACCGTTTTCGGCGGCGTGCAGATCCCGGTGCAGATCTTCCAGGCCCTGCCCTATGTGCTGACCGTCGTGCTGCTCGCCGGCTTCATCGGCAAGGCGATCCCGCCCAAGGCGATCGGCCGGCCCTATGTCAAGGAACGCTGATGGACCGCCGATTGATCGCCGCCGCGAAGAGCGCCCGTGCGCGAGCCCATGCGCCCTATTCCAAATTCAAGGTCGGCGCGGCGATCCTGGCCGATGACGGCCGGATCTACGGCGGCTGCAACGTGGAGAACGCCGCCTATCCCAACGGCGTCTGCGCCGAGGCTTCGGCGATCTCCGCCATGGTGCTGGGCGGCGGCAGGCGCATCCGCGAGATCGCGGTGATCGGCGGCGGCAAGGCGCTGGTGACGCCCTGCGGCGGCTGCCGCCAGCGTATCGCCGAGTTCGCGTCCGCCGACACGCCGGTCCATATCCTGGGACCCAAAGGGCCGCGCGCGCGTTTCACCATCGGCGAATTGCTGCCGGAGAGCTTCGGCATGCTGAACCTCCGGCAGAAGTGATCATGCTCGACAAGCTCCTCGAAGGCATCCCGCAGCAGGTCCGCGGCTTCCGCGCCCAGATCGGGCTCATCCTCGGCTCCGGACTCGGTCCGTTCGCCGACGTCATCGACCGCGCGCAGGTCGTCTCCTATACCGACCTCCCGGGCTTCCCGCGGAGCGGCGTGGTCGGCCATGCGGGGAAGCTGATCCTGGGCTGGATCGGCCCGACGCCGGTCGCGGCACTCCAGGGCCGCGCGCATTACTACGAGCAGGGCAATCCCGCCGCGATGAAGGCGCCGATCGAGACCCTGGCGGCGCTCGGCTGCAAGGCGGTGATCGTCACCAATGCCGGCGGCAGCCTCACGCCCGAGATCCCGGCCGGCTCGGTGGCGATGATCACCGACCACATCAACTTCACCCAGGTCTCGCCGCTGTTCGGCGAGACCGGCACCAAGCGCTTCATCGACATGGTCGATGCCTACGATCCGGAGATGCGCATCGAGTTCGCGGCGCTCGCCCGGAGGCTCGGCCTCGATCTGCGACAGGGAGTCTATGTTTGGTACAGCGGCCCGCAATTCGAGACCCCGGCGGAAGTGCGCGCCGGGCGCGCGCTCGGCGGCGACATCGCCGGCATGTCGACCGTGCCCGACGTGATCCTGGCGCGCTATTGCGGCCTGAAGGTCGCGGGTTTCAGCATCATCACCAATCTGGGCGCCGGCCTCTCGGACGAGAAGCTCAGCCACGAGCACACCATGGTCAAGGCCCGCGCCGCCGCCGACAAGCTGTTCGACCTGCTGCAGACCTACATCTCGGAATATGGCGGATAGCGCTTGTTTCCTGCGCCGATTCGGGGGAGGCCGGGGGTGGGGGCAGGCTGCCAACCGAAATCTCGCACCTGACATGAAAGCCTTTGACATGCGCCTGATCATCCTCGCCGCGGCACTGCTTTGCGCCGCCCCTGCCTTCGCCCAGCAGAACGGCTCGCAGCCGGTCGAAGACTCGACGCCCTGGAACCCCGAGCAGGTCCCGGCCCAGACCTCGTTCGATTTCGGCAGCGCGACCGAGCCGACCCTGGTCTGCGCGCCCAACAAGTATTGCGGCCTCGCCCTCGAAACCGGCGAGACGGTGCAATCGGCTGACGCCGACGAGGACCACTGGTCGGTGACGCCCACGGTCTACGGCGCCGGCAAGCTCGCCAAGCCGGTCATCCTGATCTCGCCTTTCGCCCCTGGCCTCAGCGACGAGCTGACCGTCACCACGACCACGGCGCAGCAGAAGCCGCGCAGCTACAAGGTGAAGCTGGTCAGCGACGCCGACAAATGGACCCAGCTCGCCACCTTCCGGTATCCGATCGGGCAGTAGCGCCGGCGCATGCTTCCCCAGGAGATCATCCGCAAGAAGCGCGACGGCGGCACGCTGAGCGAGGCCGAGATCCGGTTCCTGATCGCGGGCCTGACCTCAGGCGCGGTCTCCGAAGGCCAGGTCGCCGCCTTCGCCATGGCCGTGTTCTTCCGCGGCATGGAAATGCCCGAGCGCATCGCCCTCACCCGCGCGATGCAGGAATCCGGCACTGTGCTCGACTGGCGGGGACTCCACCTGCCGGGACCGGTCATCGACAAGCATTCGACCGGCGGGATCGGCGACAAGGTCTCGCTGATGCTGGCGCCGATCGTCGCCGCCTGCGGCGGCTTCAACCCGATGATCTCCGGCCGCGGCCTGGGGCATACCGGGGGCACGCTGGACAAGCTCGACTCCATCCCCGGCTACCGGAGCCAGCCCGACCTCGCGACTTTCCGCAAGGTGGTGAAGGACGTCGGCTGCGCGGTCATCGGCCAGACCGACGACCTGGCGCCCGCCGACCGAAGGCTCTATGCGATCCGCGACGTGACGGCGACGGTCGAATCCATCCCGCTCATCACCGCCTCGATCCTGTCGAAGAAGCTCGCGGCGGGACTCGACGCGCTGGTGATGGACGTGAAGACCGGCTCCGGTGCCTTCATGGCCGAGCTCTCCGGCGCCCGCGATCTCGCCCGCAGCATCGTCGATGTCGCCAACGGCGCAGGCCTCAGGACCGCGGCCCTGATCACCGACATGAACCAGGCCCTGGGCACCAGCGTCGGCAACGCGGTCGAGGTGCTGGAGGCGATCGACTACCTGACCGGTGCGCGCCGGGAGCCGCGCCTGCACGAGGTCACCACGGCGCTGGCCGGCGAGCTGCTGGCCCTGGGCGGCCTCGCGGTCAATGCCGAGGCGGGCCGTGCCAAGGCCGAGACCGCGCTCGGCAACGGCGAGCCGGCCGAGATCTTCGCCCGCATGGTCGCAGCACTCGGCGGTCCCCGGGACCTGATGCAGCACCCGCAGACCTATCTCACGGCGGCGCCGGTCATCCGCCCCTGCTTCCCGACAGCCGGCGGCACGATCTCCCGGATCGACGCCCGCGCCGTTGGCATCGCGGTGGTCGGCCTCGGCGGCGGGCGCCGCCGCGCCGAGGACCGGATCGACCACCGGGTCGGCCTGACCGAGGTGCTCGGGATCGGCGCGGAAGCCGGCCCTCACCGCCCGCTGGCCTTGATCCATGCGGCCAGCGAGGACGCGGCGGCCAGCGCGGCGGCGGAACTGCGCGCCGCCTTCGCCGTTTCGGAAGGCGCGGCGAAACCAGGTCCCAGCGTCATAGAGACGCTGCGCTAGGGGCCAGGTTGCGGGCGTTCCGGACGGCAACGTAAAATCCGAGCATGGCCAGACGCGCGATCATCCTGGTGATGGATTCCTTCGGGCTGGGGGCGACGCCCGATGCCCCGCGATTCGGCGATGACGGCGCCGACACGCTCGGCCACATCGCCGAGGCGCGCTACGCCGCCGGCAAGCCGCTCGCCCTGCCCAATCTCACGCGGCTCGGCCTCGGTCTCGCATCGAACCTGGTGCACGGCCAGGTCCCGCCGGGCCTCGCCGCCGAGACCGTCACCGGCGCCTACGGCGTCGCCCGCGAGGTCTCCCGCGGCAAGGACACGCCGAGCGGCCATTGGGAAATCGCCGGCTGCCCGGTGCCGTTCGACTGGGGCTACTTCCCCGAGACCGTGCCCTGCTTCCCCGAGAGCCTCGTCGCACGCTTCATCGCCGAGACCGGAATCCCCGGCATCCTCGGCAATTGCCACGCCTCCGGCACCGAGATCATCGAGCGCCTCGGCGAGGATCACATCCAGACCGGCAAGCCGATCTGCTACACCTCGGCGGATTCGGTGTTCCAGATCGCCGCCCACGAGACGCATTTCGGCCTGGAGCGGCTCTATGCGATCTGCGCCGTCGCCAAGCGCCTGACCGAGCCGCTGCAGATCGCCCGCGTCATCGCCCGCCCCTTCATCGGCGAACGGCGCGGCCAGTTCCAGCGCACGTCGCATCGCCGCGACCTCACCACGCCGCCACCGGAGGAGACGCTGCTCGACCGCGTCGCCGCGCGCGGCAACCGGGTCCACGGCATCGGCAAGATCGCCGACATCTTCGCCGGCCGCGGCGTGAGCGCGACACTGAAGGGCGAGAACAACATGGGCCTGTTCGACCGCACCCTGGAGGCGGTGGCCAAGGCCCGGGACGGCGACGTGGTCTTCGCCAACTTCGTCGATTTCGACACGCTGTACGGCCATCGCCGCAATGTCGACGGCTATGCGGCGGCGCTGGAGGAGTTCGACCGCCGCCTGCCGGAGCTCGAGGCCCGGCTCGAGCCCGGCGATCTCGTGCTGCTCACCGCCGACCATGGCTGCGACCCGACCTTCAAGGGCACCGACCATACGCGCGAGCACGTGCCGGTGATCTTCTTCGGCCCCGGCGTGAAGCCGCATTCGATCGGCGTGCGCGCAAGCTTCGCCGACATGGGCCAAACGCTCGCCGCCCATCTCGGCCTGACGGCGCTCAAGCACGGGGTCGCCTGCCCGCTATGAACGCAATGGCACCGGAACAGCCGCGCCGCTTCCAGCGCAGCGACCATGGCCTGACCCCGGAGATGGCCAAGGCCTTCGAGGAAGACGGCTATCTCCTCGTCGAGGACTTCATGCCGCCGGCGCTCTGTGACGCGCTGAGCGCCCGTGCCCTGGAACTGGTCGACGGCTTCGACCCCAGCGCGCATGCCACGGTGTTCTCGACGACCTCGGCATCGCATGCCCGCGACGCCTATTTCCAGGAATCCGGCGACAAGGTCCGCTTCTTCCTCGAGGAGGAAGCCTTCGACGCCGAGGGCCGGCTGAAACAGGCCAAGGCGCTGTCGATCAACAAGATCGGCCATGCCATGCACGACCTCGATCCGGTCTTCGACCGCTTCTCCCGCCATCCGCATCTGGCGGCGCTCGGCAACAAGCTGTTCGAGAAGCCGCTGCTCCTGCAATCCATGTTCATCTTCAAGCAGCCGACGATCGGCGGCGAGGTGACCTGGCACCAGGATTCCACCTTCCTCACCACCGAACCCCTGAGCGTGATCGGCTTCTGGTTCGCGCTGGAGGACGCCAATCTCGACAATGGCGGCATGATGGCGATCCGCGGCGGCCATAAGGGTCCGCTGCGCACGCGCTTCCACCGCCGGGGCGACACGATGGTGACCGACACGCTGGACCCGTCGCCCTATCCCGACGGCCCGAAGGTGGCGCTCAGCGCCAGGAAGGGCTCGCTGGTCCTGCTGCACGGCCTGCTGCCGCATTGGAGCGGGCCGAACCGCTCCCCGCGCTCGCGCCACGCCTATACGCTGCATGTGATCGAAGGCTCGGCGCGCTATCTCGACGACAACTGGCTGAAGCGCGGCCCCGACATGCCGCTGCGCGGGTTCTGAGCGCACCCGGAGCGACCCGTCGCCCCCTCGCCCCCGCCCTCTCCCCCAGGGGAGAGGGAGTCGCCGAGCGAGCCTACCGGGCGCGCCCTAACTCACGGGCGCGCCGTAATAGAGCGTCACCGTGTGGCGGGCCTCGGCGAAGAACAGCCAACGCTCGGTCAGCGTGCCCGCGGCATTGCCGAGCACCGCCAGCACCAGGAACACGGCCCCGGGCCAGCCCGGCGCCAGCAGCGCCAGGAAGACCAGCACCGCCGGCAAGGTGAAGCCGAAGGCCAGGGCCAGCAGGCGCAGCTTCTCCGCATGCTTGCGGGCCACCTTGTAGCCCATCTCCTTCAGCAGATAGTTCTCCTCGGTATGGGGTGCCGCGAACAGGCGCACCTTGCCGATGCCGCCGAGCCCGGTGGCGCTCTCCGGCGTGGCCTCGCCTCGCGTGTTGTCGATGAAGCGCCAATAGAGCAGCTTGCCGAGCGCCGCCAGCCCGAGGCCGATCGCCGCCAGCCAGTCGCAGCCGATCACCACGAATGCCCCCGGCAGAACGAGATTTGCGATCAGCGCGAGCCAGAGCGCGCCGCTCGCCCATCCCAGGAGCAGGTAGTTCGGCAGCACGAAGCCGTTGGACCAGCGCTGGATCGGCTTCAGGCTGGCATAGATCATCGCCGTGGCGCAGACCGTCGCCACCGCCGCGACCAACGTCAGCAGGCCGAGCACCGGCGACACGCGGCCGAAGAAGATCCAGAGGATGGCGAACAGCCCGGCCGGCACGTAGGTCGCGACCGTGAGCACGCCCTCGCGCGAGAGCCAAGAGCTGCGCCACTGGCTGAAGGCGCGCCAGGCCCGTTCGGGATGGCCGAGATGGGCGGTCGAGGAGAGCAGCCCCGCCGTCACCATGGCAAAGGCGAGGCCGAAGGCGATCCAGCCCAGCAGCGGATCCGGCGGCAGAAACCCCACCGCGCCCAGCAGCCCCAGCAAGGCCAGCAGGAAATAGCCGCCGCCCGACGCGCTGGTGAAGAAGATGACGGAATAGGCCGGGTGCATGATTAATAGAGCATCGTCGGACAGACCCGTCCACCCCTCACCCCTACCCCCTCCCTCGGGGGAAGAGGGAGTCCAGCGAGACCGCCTTCGTCTTCCCTCTCCCCTTGAGGGAGAGGGTTACGGAGCGTTGGCGAGGCGAGGCCGAGCTTACGCGGAGTTGGGCGAGGGGTCGAAGATTGGCGCCGCATGAAACTCACCGCGACAGCAGCCGGTCGACCCAGCGCAGGAACCCGCCGGCCGGCGCCACATCCGCCTCTTCCGTCAGCGCGGCGCCCGCGCCGGTGCAGCCGGCCTTGGCCTGCGAGGGTCGCGGCGGCAGGTACTTGTTGACCGGCTTGTAGCCGAGTTCCGGCATCAGGTCATAACCCTCGCGCTCCGCCACCAGCCGAGAGACCGGCGAGGTCGGATCGCCGAGATCGCCGAAATGCCGCGCGCCCGCCGGACAGGACGCCACGCAGGCCGGCACGCGGTCCTCCGGCGCGAAGGTCTCGTTGTAGATGCGGTCGATGCAGAGCGTGCATTTCTTCATCACGCCCTCGACGACGTCGAACTCCCGCGCGCCGTAGGGGCAGGCCCAGGAGCAGAGCTTGCAGCCGATGCACTTGTCCTCATCGACCAGCACGATGCCGTCCGCGGCGCGCTTGAACGAGGCGCCGGTCGGGCAGACGGTCACGCAGGCCGGCTGCGCGCAATGCAGGCAGGACTTCGGGAAGTGCACCGTGCGGCCCGCCGCGCCTTCGCCAGCCTCGAAAGTGTGGATGCGATTGAACCAGACGCCGTCGGGCCTGGCACCATAGGCGTCGAGATCGGTCAGCGGCGCCGCATGGCCGCCGCTGTTCCATTCCTTGCAGTTGACCGCGCAGGCATGGCAGCCGACACAGATGTCGAGGTCGATGACCAGGCCGAGCTGCTTCGGTGTCGACGATGGAAGCGTGGTCATCGCCGCTCCCGCGCATGGCGGAACCGCGCGCCGTATTGCAGCCGCTCGGCGGCGCGCTTGAGCGGCGGCTTCAGCGCCGGGAAGCGCGGCACCGTCGTCTCCGCCTCGCCTTCGGCGCACTTCACCAGCCGCACGCGCAGGTCGTACCACGCCGCCTGGCCGGTGACCGGATCGGCATTGGCGTAGCGATAGCCGTCCGCGCGCGGCGGCAGCAGTTCCGAGATCACGTGGTTGAGCAGGAAGCCCTTCTGCGCTTCCGGCGCATCGGGCGCGAGGTTCCAGGCGCCGGCGCGCTTGCCGATCGCGTTCCAGGTCCAGACCGTGTCCTTGTTGACGCCTTCCATGAGCTGCACCGGCGCCTTCACCCGGCCATGCGGACTCTCGATCCAGACCCAGTCGCCGTCCCGGAGGCCGAGCCTCTCGCCGGTCGCGCGGTTCACGAACAGCGCATTGCGCGCCTGGATCTGCCGCAGCCAGGCATTCTGCGAGCCCCAGGAGTGGTACATGTGCATCGGCCGCTGGGTCAGCGCATGCAGCGGATAGGCGTCGTGGTCGACCTCCTCGCCGAACGGCAGATGCCAGTCCGGCAGCGGGTCGAAGCGCGCGCGCAGCCGGGCGCGGTCGGCTTCCGGCGGCAGCCTGTCGCCGAAGCCTTCGCCCGCGCGCTGGAACTTGCGCATCGGCTCGGAATAGATCTGCAGCACGATCTGGTTGCGCGCGTTCATCAGGCCGAGCCCGATCGCCCAGTCGTAATAGTCGGCATTGGCGTGGCGGAAGAACTTGGCGTTGGCCGGGATCTCGGCCCGCCAGTGGCATCCGTTCTCGATGTACCGGTCGAGCTGGCTGGGATTGGGCTCGCCTTTCCCCTGCTGCTCGCCATTGCCGCGCCAGCCGGCCAGCATGCCGATGCCGGGGCTGCGCTGGTGATGCAGGAGATAGTCCTTGAGCCCGCCGGGATACCTGGCGGTGCCGTCCTCGTTGGTCATGCCGGGCAGGCCGAGCCGGCTTCCAAGGTCCAGCAGCACGTCCTGGAAGGCGCGCACGTCGCGGTCGGGCCGGATCACCGGCTGGCGGATCGCATCCGCGGCGCCGTCGGCATCGCAGATCGGCCGGTCGAGCAGTGAGATGCAATCCCAGCGCTCGAGATAGGTCGTATCCGGCAATACGAGATCGGCATAGGCGACCGTCTCGGAATAATAGGCATCGGCATAGATGATATGCGGGATCCTGTACTCGCCGGTCGCGGGATCCTTGTCGGCGAGCTTCTGCATCGTGCCCGACGTGTTCATCGTCGAGTTCCACGCCATGTTCGCCATGTACATGAACAGCGTATCGATCGGATAGGGATCGCCGGCCCAGGCATCGTGGATCACCATGTGCATCAGGCCGTGGGCGGAGAGCGGCGCTTCCCAGGAGAAGGCCTTGTCGATCCGCTTCGGCTTGCCGGCCTCGTCCACCAGCAGATGCTCCGGCCCCAGCGGAAAGCCCAAAGGCGGCCCTTTGAGCGGCTGCAGCGGTCCCGCCTGATCGGCGGGGAGCTGTGCCGGCGGGATCGGGCGCGGGAATGGCGGCTTGTAGCGGAAGCCGCCCGGGCAATCGATCGAGCCCAGCAGCATCTGCAGCAGATGGATCGCACGGCAGGTGTCGAAACCGTTGGAATGGGCGGAGATGCCGCGCATCGCATGCATCGAGACCGGCCGGCCGATGAATCGGTCGTGCTTGCGCCCGGCCCAGTCGGTCCATTCGGTCTCGATCTCGATCGCCTGCTCGAAGGCGGCATGCGCCAGCTCGGCGGCGATGCGCCTGATCGTTGCGGCATCGATGCCGATCGTCGCCGCGACATTCTCCGGCGCGTATCTGGGATCGAGATAGCGCCGCAGCATCAGCTCGAAGACCGTCCGCGCCCGGCGCCCGTCCGGCAGCGCGACGGCGCCGATCAATTGCGGCGCCACGTCCGGCCGCAGCGCCGAGACCACCTCGCTGCGCAGCGTGCCGAAGCAGAGCGGCTCGCCTTTCGCGTCTCGCGCGACCAGGCCGTGCTCGGCGGTGCCCGGCGCCTCGATGATCAGCCAGGGCGCGTTGGTGTAGCGCACCAGGAAATCGAGATCGATCTTGTCGGCCTTCAGCAGCTCATGGATCAGCGACAGCACGAACAGCCCGTCGGTACCGGGCCGGAGGCCGATCCATTCATCGGCGATCGCCGAATAGCCGGTGCGCACCGGATTGATGGAGACGAATTTCGCGCGGTTGTCCGCCGGCCGGCCCTTCAACCGGCCGAGGCCAAGCTTGATCGGGTTGCTGTCATGATCCTCGGCGATGCCGAACATCATGAAGTAGCGGGTACGCTCCCAGTCCGGCTCGCCGAGCTCCCAGAACGAGCCGCCGATCGTGTAGAGCCCGGCCGCCGCCATGTTGACCGAGCAGAAGCCGCCATGGGCCGCATAGTTCGGCGTGCCGAACTGGGTCGCCCACCAGCCGGTCAGCGCCTGCGATTGATCGCGGCCGGTGAAGAAGGCGAGCTTCTTCGGGTCGGTGGCGCGGATCTCCGAGAGCCACAGCGTGGCGAGGCGCAGCGCCTCCTCCCACTCGATCTCCCTGAACTCGCCCTTGCCGCGCTCGCCGACCCGGAGCAGCGGCTTCTGCAGCCGCGACGGCGCGTATTGCGTCATGATCCCGGCGGAGCCCTTGGCGCAGAGCACGCCCTTGTTCACCGGGTGGTCCCTGTTGCCCTCGATGTAGCGGATGCGCCCGTCCTTCAGGTGCACCTTGATGCCGCAGCGGCAGGCGCACATGTAGCAGGTCGTCGTCTTCACCTCGTCGGCCGAGGGCGGCGAGGTGTCGATCCGCTGCTCGCCGGCGACCGGTAGCGGTGCCTGGTGCAGCTCGGTGACGATGCGGCGATGGCTCATGACGGCGTCAATCTAGCCCAGGCCGGCGAGTCGCAAGCCCCGGAAAATACACGGCAGTTTAGGCGTTCATGGCGTCCGTCCCGATAGGGTCAGGCCGGGCGATTGCGGGGAGCCAGCGTATCGGAATCGAGGGCAAGGCTCGGGCGGCGGCTTCAGGATCATCAAGCACTCTTGAACTGATCCGCGTAGCCGTTCCTCAGGTCGGCGTACCAGGAGGGTTCGGGCGGGCGCCACCAGAGGTTCTCGACCGCGCCATCGGGATAGGCCTCGGCAAAGGCCTGCTTGGCCTTGTCCGAGAGGTGCTGGCCGGCGTCCTTGATCACCGCGTTGTAGCCCGAGCCCTCGGCGATCTGGGCGGCGACCTCCGGCGTGTAGATGTAGTCCAGCAGCGCGTAGACCTGCTCCAGGTTCTTCGCACCCTTGACCAGCGCCAGGCCGTCCAGCCAGGCGATGGCGCCCTCCTTGGGCGCCATATAGGTCACCGGCCGGCCGCTCTTCTTGAGGCTCAGCGCCGGGCCGTCCCAGGTCTGGCCGAGCCAGATATCGTCCTGCAGGAAGCCGTTCTTGGTGTCGTCGGCACTGTCCCAGAACTGCCTCACCCAGGCACGGTGCGCGACGGCAAACCGGGTGAGCTCGATCCAGACGCGCTTCATCGCATCGGGATCGGCGAAGGTGTCCATCATCCGGTTGCTGGGCAGCTTGCCGGTCGCATCCATCCACAGGCCGACGCCGAGCAGCATCGAGTGCGGCCGGCCCTGGATATGGCCCCTCACGTCGTCGGACCAGAGATCGCCGAAGGAGAGGTCCTTGGCATCGCGCTGCCACTTGTCGGTGCGCCAGGCCATGGCCTCGGTGCCCCAGACATGCGGCAGGTGGTAGAGCCCGCCATCCCAGGTCCAGATGCTGGCCGAGGAATCCAGCATGTAGGGCATCAGCGCGTCGGCCGGGACCTTCTTCAGGTCCCAGGGCCGAAGCACGCCCAGCTCCTTGAATTGGGGCGCGCGGTCCCGGGTCGGCTGGCAGAGGTCGAAGGCCGCATCGCCCGCCTTGAGCTTGGCGATCTGCTCCTCGTTCTGGGAAAACAACGTCTTGTTGACGGTGATTCCCGTCTTCGCCGTGAAATTCGGCAGGACCGGATCGGGCCACTCGTCCGACCACATCAGCAGATTGAGCGCACCCGGCCCCTTGCCGCAGCCGTAAGCGAGGATCATCGGCGCGACGGCGACCGATGCGGCGGCGCGCGCCAGCAGGCTCCGCCGGGTGAACCGGCGGGCCGCCTGCAAGGTCGGGTGGATTCTCTCGCGTCTCATCGCCGGCGCCGGTTGGGCGTTGGGCCGGGCGCACAATACGTTCGCGGCGCCCCGAAGCGCAACCGCGGCGGCGTGAGATCCAGTCTAGGCCGCGACCTCGCTGCGCTCGGCCAGCTTGGCGAGCTGCTGCGCCCGGTCAGCCTGCCGCTGCTCGCGGCGCTTCAGCACCTCGTAGGTCACGGCGCCCGCCAGCGAGATGCTGATGATGATCACCGCCAGCGCGGAGAGCGCCGGGGTCGTGCCCTGACGCACCTGGCCGGCCAGCACCGTCACCAGGGTCCGGTCGGCCAGGATCGCGAAGGTCGTGGTGTTGTAGTTCTCGAACGAGGACAGGAAGGCGATGACGACCGCCGAGATGATCGCCGGCTTCATGAAGGGCAGCAGGATGTGCCAGAAGACCTGCGGATGCGAGGCGCCGAGATCGAGCGCCGCCTCCTCCTGGGCGCGGTCGAAGCGGGTCAGCCGCGCCATCAGGATCAGCATGCAGTAGGCCGAGATGAAGCTCGCCTGGCCGAGCGTCGCCAGGACCATGCCGCGATAGAACGCCGCCTTGGTGACGTCGCTCAGGCTCAGCACGTCCTTCCAGAAGATGACGGTGGAAATGCCGATGATGACGCCGGGGGTCAGCAGCGGCGAGACGGTGACCAGGTAATAGAGGCCGCGGGCGCGGTGGTAGATCTGGCTCATGATGATCGACGCGGCGAGGCCGACCGGCACCGAGATCAGCACGACGCAGAGGCCGATGATGATCGAGTTCTGCAGCCCGTCCATCATCGCGCGGTCGTTGTACAGCTTGACGAACCAGTCGAAGGTGAAGCTCTCGAACGGATAGGCCTGGGGATAGTTCGGCGTGTTGAAGGCGGTGATGCTCATGACCAGAATCGGCCCGAACAGATAGCCGAAGAACAGCAGCATGTAGAAGCCGAGCATGGCCTTCATGACCCACTTCGACTTCATTTTATGGTCTCCCCGAGCGAGACCTTGAACAGCCTGAGCATCAGCATGACGAAGGCGATGCAGGCGATCAGCAGCAGGAAGGCATAGGCCGCGCCGCGCGGCCAGTTGAAGGCCTGGAAGAAGAAGTTGTAGATCACCGAGGTGAACCACAGCGTGCGGGGACCGCCGAGGAACTGCGGCGCCGCGAGGGCGCCCGCCGAGAACATGAATACCATGGTGCAGCCCGACGCGATGCCGGGCTTGGCGTAGGGGATCACCACGTCCTTGTGGATGCGCCACCAGGGCGCGCCGAGATCGCGCGCCGCCTCGATCTGGTTCTTGTCCAGGCTCTCGATCGCGTTGTAGAGCGGGAAGATCATCACCAGCAGGTAGGCGTAGGAAAGGCCGACATAGAGGCCGACGTTGTTGCCGAGGAAGTCGATCGGGGTGTCGATGAGCCCGACGGCGACCAGGACGTTGTTGATCAGGCCCTTGGTCGCCATCATCAGCCGGAGCGCGAAGGCGCGCAGGATCTCGTTGACCCAATAGGGCACGATCAGGCCCAGAAAGATGAGGCGGACCTTCTGCGGGGTGCCGGACTGCGCCATGTAGTAGGCGAGCGGATAGCAGATCGCGAAGTTGAGCGCGGTGACCGCGACCGAGACCACGATCGAATACACGAAGGCGCCCATGTGCACGGTGTTCACGCCGCCGATCATCGGCACCGTCACGAACGACTCGTACTGCATCAGGGTGAGCTGATCCTTCGGCCCGCCGCGCTCCAGCGCCGGCAGGTTGGGATGGAAGCTCTCGACCACCATGTAGAGATAGGGCAGCACGACCAGGAACAGCATCCAGAACGCCACCAGCGCGATGAAGGCGACGCCGAGCGCCTTGCCGTTGCGCTCGAAGAAGCCCTTGCGGGACGGGTCCGGGAAGCGCTTCGCCTCCCAGCGCGCCATCACCCAGAAGAGGATGATGACGACGAACGGGATGAGGACGGCGACTGAGCGGCTACTCACGCGCCATCTTCCCTTCCGGCAGCACCAGGCCGTACTTCGGATCGTAGGAAACCGTCGCCGCGGCGCCTTCCTCGGGGATCTCGGCGCCGCTGTGGCGGCTGATCGTGACCATCACTTCCTTCTTGCCCGCACCCTCGAGGAACACATGGGTCAGGTTGCCCTCGAAGGCGATGCTGCGGACCGTAGAGCGGAAAGCCGCGCCGTTCTCACCCGGGCCGAGCCGCGCCGATTCCGGCCGAACGAAGAGGATGGCGCGGGCGCCCTCGCGCAGTCCGTGCGGGTTGCGGCCGCGCAGCGGGCCGAAGCCGGTCTCCACCACGGCGAACTCGCCGTCGGCGCGCGTCACCGTGCCGGGAAACGGGTTGTTCTCGCCGACGAAGGAGGCGACGAAGGCCGTCTCCGGCTCGTCGTAGACCGTCTTGCCGTCGGCGACCTGCTGGATGACGCCGTCGCTCATGACCGCGACGCGGTCGGACATGGTCAGCGCTTCGCCCTGGTCGTGGGTGATGTAGATGAAGGTGATGCCGACCATCTGCTGGATCGAGCGGAGCTCGTTGCGCATATGCTGGCGGAGCTTCAGGTCGAGCGCCGACAAGGGTTCGTCGAGCAGCAGCACCTGCGGCTGCACGGCGAGCGCGCGGGCGATGGCGACGCGCTGCTTCTGGCCGCCGGAGAGCTCGCTCATCTGCTTGTTGCCCTGGCCCTTGAGGGCGATCATCTCCAGCAGCTCGTCGGCCTTCTTCATGCGCGCGGCCTTGTCGACGCCGCGCACCTTGAGGCCGTAGGTGATGTTCTCCGAGACCGACATCAGCGGAAACAGGGCGAGGTTCTGGAAGATCAGCGCGGTCGGGCGCTTGTTGGGCCCGATCCCCGCCATGTCCTGGCCGCCGATCCGGACCGTGCCCTCGGAGGGGTCGAGAAAGCCGGAGACGGTCCTCAGGATCGTGGTCTTGCCGCAGCCCGACGGGCCCAGGAACGAGAAGAACTCGCCACCCTTGATGTCGAGCGCTGCGTCCTGGACGGCAATGAAATCCCCGAAGCGAACGGTAATATGGTCGAGTTCGACGCCGGCGCTCATCGGCCTCTGCTGCTCCTCTCGCCTGTCCCTGTCGGCAATGTTTTTATGGTTGTCCCCGGAATCGAGTTTCCACGCACGACCCTCGGAGATCAAGTCATTCGGTCGTGCATAAAAAAAGAGTCAGCCCCGGCGGACCGGGGCTGACAGGCTCTCCAGTCTCGTTCCGGCTCAGGCCGCCATGTACTGATCGACGTACTGGCTGCGGATCTCCGCGAGCCAGCCGGGCTCGGCCGGCCACGGCCAGACGTGATCCAGCGCATCGCCCGGATAGGCTTCGGCGAAGTTCTTCTTGTAGGTGTCCGAGGTGTGATCGGCACCGCCCTTCACCACCGGGTTATAGCCCGAGCCGTCCGCCACCTGACCCGCGACTTCCGGCGTGTGCAGGTAGTTGATGAACTCGTAGACCTGGTCGACGTTCTTGGCCGACTTCATGGTGGCCAGGCCGTCGAGCCAGACGATGGCGCCCTCGAGCGGCGCCTGATAGCCGACCGGCTTGCCGTCCTTCTTCAGCGAGAGCGGCGGGCCGTCCCAGGTCTGGCCGAGCCAGACGTCGTTCTCCATCAGGCCCGACTTGGTGTTGTCGGCCGAATCCCAGAACTGCTTGACCCAGGACTTGTGGTCGATGGCGAACTTCAGGATCGGATCCCAGACCTTCTTGAAGCTCTCTTCGTCCTTGTAGGCGTCGAGCATGCGGTTGGACGGCATCTTGCCGTTGTGGTCCCACCACAGGCCGATGCCGAGCAGCAGCGAGCCGGCGCCGGTCGCGCGGCCCTGGATGTGCCCCTTCACGTCGTCGTCCCAGAGCGAGCCGAAGCTGAGCTTCGTGAGGTCGCCCTTGTAGAGATCGGTGCGGAAGGACAGCGCCTCCGAGCCCCAGCAGTGCGGCAGGTGATAGAGGCCGCCGTCCCAGGTCCAGAGATTCTTCGAGTTGTCGATCATCGACGGAATGAGATCCGCCATGTGCTTCAGCTTGTTCGTGTCGAACGGCGCCAGCACCTGCAGATCGTGATACTGCGGCGCGCGGTTGCAGGTCGGCTGGCAGAGATCGAAGCCTTCGCCGCCGGTCGCCTTGAGCTTGTTGATCTGCTCCTCGTTCTGACCGAACGGCGTCTGGTTGACCTTGATGCCGGTCTGCTTCTCGAAGTTCGGGATCACCGGATCCGGGAACTCGTCGGACCACATCAGCAGGTTCATCTCGCCGGACGAGGAGAACGCGTCCTTGACGATCATGGGCGAGCCGAGAACCACCGTTGCCGCGGCGGTGCCCTTCAGCATGGTGCGGCGGTTGAAAGCACGGGCCGCCAGCAAGGTCGCCCGCGTCGCACGTTGTTCTGGTGTCAGCTTCGACATTCCTATCCCTCCGTGGGTCTGACGCCGGGCGGCCTCGGTTCCCAGTCGGAACGGCCGGCGGCGGTTTGGGAGCGATGGCGAAATGGACAGCACGCCAGCCCATCCGTGCGGATGGCAGGCTTCTGGACCCAGTCGCAGCACTCCCGAACTCTTTTTATTACACGCTAGAATACGCAGTCCGGCCCGAGTTGCAACGCGCTTCCCAAAAGTTCCATGGAATTGTAAATAAAACTGGCCCCAAAGGACGTGTCGCCAAGCGGCGTTCATGGAGCCAGCGAGGAATATTAATTGGTCCACGCCCATGGTCCACGCTAGCCGCGCCTTCCTGTTCCGCCTCGAGCCCGACAAGACGACAACCTTGCAGGCGCAGCTCCGGCGCATGCTGGTCTCGGCCATTCTCGACGGCCAGATCCTGCCCGGGGCGCCGCTGCCTTCCTGCCGATCGCTGGCCCAGAATCTGAAGGTCGCGCGCAACACCGTGGTGCTGGCCTATCAGGACCTGGTCGAGGAGGGCTTCCTGATCGCCCGCGAAAGGAGCGGCTTCTTCGTCAATTCCGAGATCCTGACCGGGCGCGCCAAAGCCGCGCCGGCCGCGGCTCCCGAGGGCGGCGAAAGCGCCGCTCCGCGCCATGGCGCGCCGGACTGGAAGGCACGGCTGAAGCAGCGTCCGGGGCTCCAGCGCAATATCGTGAAGCCCTCGGACTGGCAGAGCTACCCGTATCCCTTCATCTACGGCCAGGTCGATCAGAGCCTCTTTCCGCTGGCCGCCTGGCGCGAATGCTCGCGGCAGGCCTTGAGCGTCAACGCGGTCCGGGACTGGTCGAAGGACCATTTCACCGACGACGACCCGTTGCTGATCGAGCAGATCCGCACCCGGCTGCTGCCGCGGCGCGGCGTGCGCGTCTCGGCCGATGACATTTTGGTGACGGTTGGCGCACAGCACGCGCTCTATCTCGTCGCCTCGCTCCTGTTCGACCAGGGCACGACCTTCGGCATCGAGGATCCCGGCTACACCGACGCCCGCAACATCGCCGCGATGTTCGCCGGCGAGCAGGTGCCGCTCAAGGTCGACGAGCACGGGCTGGTGCCGGATTCCAGGCTCGCCGGCTGCGACTACGTCCATGTGACGCCAAGCCACCAGTTCCCGACCACGGTCACCATGTCGATGGAGCGCCGGCAGGCGCTGCTCGAGCGGGCACAGGCCGACGACTTCGTGGTGATCGAGGACGATTACGAGAGCGAGCTCGCGCATCAGGGCAGCCCGCAGCCGGCGCTGAAATCGCTCGACCGCAACGGGAGGGTGATCTTCATCTCCAGCCTGTCGAAGACCCTGGCGCCGGGCCTGCGCCTCGGATTCATCGTGGCGCCGAAGGAGCTGATCGCGGAACTCCGCGCGCTGCGCCGACTGATGATCCGCCATCCCGCCGCCAACAACCAGCGCACCATCGCGCTCTTCCTCGCCGACGGGCATCACGACGCGCTGCTGCGGCGCCTGTGCAACGTCTACCGGGAGCGCCTTGCGGCGGCGGTGACAGCGATGGTGAGGCACCTCCCGGAGTTCTCAGTGAACCTCACCGCCGGCGGCACGGCGCTCTGGGTCAGCGCGCCGGAGCATCTCGACATGGGTGCCGTCGAGAAGGCGGCGCGAGCCAAGGGCGTCATCATCGAATCCGGCGCGGTGCATTTCATGGCCCAGCCGGGCCCGAAGAACTTCTGCCGGCTCGGCGTCTCCTCGATCCCGACCGAGAAGATCGAGCCGGGGATTGCGCGGCTGGCCGAGGTGGTGCGGGAGCAGCGGGGCTGACTGGCCCAAACGTTCAACGTGGCTTGGCCGCGATTCCTTGCGCCATAGTGCGCCATGCCTGACCGTCTCCTCACCATCAATGCCGGTTCGTCGAGCCTGAAGTTCGCGACCTTTCGCCTCGAGGGCGAAGGCGATCCCCGATGCGAGATCCGCGGGCAGCTTTCGGGCATCGGGCAAGGCGCCGCCAGGCTAAGCGTGAATGCCGACTGGCGCACCGACCATCTGAAGCTCGAGAGCCATCGCGACGCGGTCGATCTGCTGATCGAGAAGCTGGGCGGCGACTGGCGCGGCGTCGGCCATCGGGTGGTGCATGGCGGGACCGTCTTCACGCATCCGGTCGAGATCGATGCGGCGACGATCGGGAAGCTGAAGACGCTCTTCCCCCTGGCGCCGCTGCACCAGCCGCACAACGTCGCCGCGATCGAGGCGGTTGCGGCGGATCTGCCGCAGGTGAAACAGGTCGCATGCTTCGACACCGCGTTCCACGCGACGCAGCCGGAAGAGGCGGCGCGCTTCGCCCTACCGGAGCGGTTCTGGCAGGCGGGGATCCGACGCTATGGATTCCACGGGCTCTCCTACGAGGCGATCCTGCACCGGATGGGCGATGCGGTGCCGCCGCGGCTGGTGATCGCACATCTCGGCAACGGCGCCTCGATGGCAGCGGTCCGGGATGGGGCGTGCGTCGCGACCACGATGGGATTCTCGACGCTCGATGGATTGATGATGGGGACGCGGGCGGGCCTGCTCGATCCCGGCGTCATCCTGCATCTGCTGCGCGAGGGGATGGACCGCGCGGCGCTGGAGAAGCTGCTCTATCACGAGAGCGGGCTGCTGGGCGTGTCGGGGATCAGCGCGGACATGAAGACGCTGCTCGAATCCGACGCGCCGCGCGCGAGGCTCGCGGTCGAGATGTATTGCCGGCGGATCGCGCGGGAGCTGGGAGCGCTGGCGGCCGCCCTGGGCGGCGTCGATGCGCTGGTCTTCACCGGCGGGATCGGCGAGAACGCGGCGCCGATCCGCGACAAGGTCTGCGCGCTCGGCCGATGGCTGGGGCCGATCGCGGTGCATGTCATCGCCACCGACGAGGAGCTGACCATCGCGCGGCATGCGCGGCGGTTGCTGGATGCTTGAAGGGCTGAGCCTTACGACCTGGGTGCTGGCGAGCCTCTGCATCGCGACGGCGGCCTTCGTGCGCGGCTTCACCGGGTTCGGCCTGGCGGTGGTCGGCGTGCCGCTGCTGACGCTGTTCTTCGCGCCGGCGGAGATCGTGCCGTCGATCATGATCCTGGCCATCCTCGCCGGATTGCAGCTGCTGCCGAAGATCTGGCGCTCGATCGACTGGAGGCTGCTGGCGCCGACCATCGCGGGCCTGCTCGTCGCGACGCCGTTCGGGACCTGGCTGCTGGCCGGCATATCGGCCGATGCGATGCGGGTGCTGATCGGCGCGGCGGTGCTGGCGGCCTCGGCGGCGGTACAGCTCGGCTTCCGATTCAAGCAACGGCCGAATGCCGCGATCTCCGCCGGGTTCGGCGCGATCGCGGGACTGACGGGCGGTGCCGCGGCGATGCCGGGGCCTTCGGTCATCTTCCTCTTCCTGTCGACGCCGATCGCGGTCGATGCGGCGCGGGCGACGCTCGTGCTGTTCTTCCAGGTCTCGGCGATGGCGAGCGCCGTCTCCGCTGCGCTCGGCGGCCTGATGCACCCCGCCTCGCTGATCCTGGGCGCCGCCCTGCTGCCGGCGATGCTGCTCGGCAACTGGCTGGGCGACCGGGTGTTCGACCGGGCCTCGGCCAAGGCCTACCGGCCGGTGGTGGTGCTGCTGCTCGCCGGCCTCGGCATCGTCGCGGTGGCCCGCGGGCTGGCAGGGGAGATCTAGAAAAGCCATATCTCTCGAAGCCGGTTTTCCGCGCGCGGGTCAGGTTTCATGCGGGTTTTGGCACGGCGAACGGCTTGCAACTCGGGCAAAGGCCAAATCCGCGAATTGGGTCTTTGAGCCGGCGGACGCGAACTCGTGGATGCCAAGGCCAGGCCTTGGCATGACGAATCAGGAGAGATCTCAGGCTGCGGCGCCGATTTCAGGCCGAGGCGCCGCGCATGATGGTTTCGGCGGTACTGGCGACCAGGGCATCGAGCCGCGTGCGGTCCTCGGCGAACACGAGCTGCTGCATGAAGCCGAGGCCGTAGGCGAAGACGGCGATGGTCTCGGCCAGGGCCTGGAGATCGACCGCGGGGTCGAGGCGGCCGTCGGCCTGGAACGGGCGCAGGCGCTCGATCAGGAACGGGATGCGGCTCTGGCTGTAGTGCTGCTTCATGCTCTGCGCGAGATCGGGATCGACCAGAGCGCGCGACAGCATCACGCGGAGCAGGTCGCGGTTGGATTGCGCCTGCTCGATCTCGTGCTGCAGGAACTGGGTGATCTCGGCCGTCGGCCCGTCGGCGGCGGGCTTCATGCGGCAGGCGGTCAGGCGCTCGCCGCACAACCCGCCGAGGATGGCCTGCAGCAGGCCGGCCTTACCACCCATGTTGCCATGGGCGAAGTAGCGCTGGATCAGGCCTTCATTGACGCCGGCGCGGGCGGCGACCTCCTTGGTGGTGGCGCCGTCGAAACCGCGCGCGGCGAAGGTCGCGACTGCGGCCTCGATCAGGGCGCATTTGGTCGCCTCCTTGTCGCGCCGCCGGGCGCGGGCGCATTCATCGCCCTCGTCGCAGCCGTCAGCCTGTTTCGGTTCGAGTTCCATTGCCTTCCATATGGCCCATCCGGCCCTGTCGGTCGCCCAGCCGGCCCGGACCGCCTGGAAATAGCATTTCGGCCGCCAGACGGGACTTGAAATCCATCCGGTCTGTTGTATGTAATCACTTACTTAAAATCTTCAACCAATGCCAGCCCAGCTCTCGGGCGCTTGGCCGAATTCTGCTAACCAACTGAAATCAGAGGAAGATCATACCATGCTGCAGGACCCTGTGAAAGTCGGCCCCTATACCCTGCCGAACCGGATCGTGATGGCGCCGATGACGCGGAGCCGGGCCGGCGCCGGCAACGTGCCGACCGAGCTGACGGTGAAATATTACGCGCAGCGGGCGAGCGCCGGGCTGATCGTGACCGAGGCGACGCAGGTGTCGCCGCAGGGTGTGGGCTATGTCCACACGCCGGGCATCCACAGCCAGGAACAGGTCGCGGGCTGGAAAAAGGTGACCGGGGCGGTGCACCAGAAGGGCGGCCGGATCTTCCTGCAGCTCTGGCATGTGGGGCGGATCTCCAACACGACGCTGCAGCCGAACGGCCAGCTGCCGGTTGCGCCCTCGGCGATCAAGCCGGCGGGCCAGACCATGCGGGCGGACTATCAGATGATGCCGTTCGAGACCCCGCGGGCGCTGGAGACCGCCGAGATCGCCGGCGTGGTCGAGGATTATCGCCAGGGTGCGAAGAACGCGCTCGCGGCCGGGTTCGACGGCGTCGAGATCCACGGCGCCAACGGCTATCTGATCGACCAGTTCCTGCGCGACGGCAGCAACAAGCGCACGGACCAGTACGGCGGCTCGGTCGAGAACCGCGTGCGGTTCCTGAAGGAAGTGACGGAAGCGGTGGTGGGCGTGTGGGGCGGCGACCGCGTCGGCGTGCGGCTCTCCCCCAACGCGGCGTTCAACGACATGAGCGACAGTGACCCGCGCGCGACCTTCGGCGCGGCGGCGAAGGCGTTGGACGCGTTCAACCTCGCCTATCTGCACGTGACCCGCGCGACGCCGACCGACAGCGTGCCGGGCGGGCCGATCGACGCGGATTTCTTCCGCCCGATCTTCAGGAGCCGGATCATCAGTGCCGCGGGCTATGACAAGGCACAGGCCGAGGCGGCGCTGAAAAGCGGCAACGTGGACCTGGTGGCGTTCGCGACGCTGTTCATCTCCAACCCGGACCTGCCGGCGCGCTTCAAGGCGAACGCGCCGCTGCAGGACGCGGATCGCAGCACGTTCTACGGCGGCGGTGCCAAGGGGTATACGGACTATCCGAGCCTGGAGGCGGCGGTGGCCTAGACCAACGCCGCACCGAGGTCGAGACCGAGCGGCCGGGAGCGATCCCGGCCTCTTTCTTGCGCGCGCCGCTCTCGCGCTCCCCTTGTTTGAGATTGGGACCGCCGCCAGCCGATGAAGCCGAGCACGCCGAGGCAGGAGGCGAACAGCGGCAGCGCGGGCGGAATGGGCGTCGTCGCGACCGGCGGCGGCGTCACCGAGGTCAGCGTGAGCTCCGGCCCGGCCTGCGTCACCAGGAACGAGACGTCAGGCGGCGTGGTCTGGCCGCTCGAGAAGATAGCGTAGGCGCCGTTGAACCCGGTCGGCAGTCCGCAGAGGCCGAACGACGCCGCCGCGCCGACACAGACATCGTGCATGGCCGTCTGCGTCTGCAGGAAAAGCGAACCGCCTTTCTTCGGATTGAAGGAGAAGGACAGGATGTTGGAAAGATCGCCGTGGTCGACCGGGACGGGCTGGCCGGCCAGATACTCGGTAAAGGAAAAGGAGAAGTCGACCAGGTCCGCCTTGCCGACAATGCCGGTCGAGGGCGGCCCGGCGAACGAGAAGGATCCGGACAGGACCCCGGTGATGTCCTGGTCGGGACGGGTCGGCGAGAAATAGCCGTCCTGGGTGAAGCTGTAGGTGTAGAGGGTGGAAGCCTCAGCGCTTGCGGCAAGGACCAGCGCCCCGATCGTCATGGCGCAGGCGACGGCCAACCGAATGGACGGCAGGGCGATCGTCAGCTTTCTGTCCGCCACGTTGATTCTCCCTTGGTCTTCCATGCGTGTCCGACGCGTCCGGCTGAGCGCGTTTGCTAGCATCGACGCCGACGGTATCAGGATGCTTTTTGGTTATGCTTTCGATGCATCTCGGAGGGGGCGGCGAAATCGGAAATTGGGAGGACAATTCCCGGGCAGAGTGCCATTGCGCTCCGCGCCGGGGGCTAGGGTTACCTCACCGTGCCAAGCGAGCGAGCCGCTAACCGTGCCTCCCCGCCTCCACCCCGAACGTCTCAGCCACCGTGCGGCCGGCGGCGAGGTCGCGGATCCAGCCGGCCTCGCGGGCGAGCCGCGCCTCCGCGGCGTGGATGAGCATGCGCGCCGCGTCGGGTGATAGCGCCACCAACCCGTCGTCGTCGCCGAGCACGAGATCGCCGGGGCTGACCTGGCGGCCGCCGATCGTGACGGGCGCGTTGATCGTGCCGTGCGCGGCGGAGGTCGGGCCGCGCGGGGTGATCGAGCGGGCGTAGACCGCGAAATCCGGCCAGGCGCTCAACGTCGCGACGTCGCGCACCGCGCCGTCGCAGACGACGCCGGCGGCGCCGCGGCTGCGGAGATGGCCGCTCAGGACCTCGCCGATCATCGCGGTCGCCGCGTCGCCGCCGGCCGCGATCATCAGGACCTCGCCCGCGCCCACATGCTCCAGCGCATGCACCACGGCGCCGAAATCGGGCGGTGTGACGGCGACGGTGACGGCGCGGCCGACGAGCCGCGGCTGGCGGCCGGGCGGGTTGATCGGGCGGATCGCGGGATCGATCTGGTTCTCCGGCGAGAGATCGACCGCGACCGCCACCGGGACCGCGCGCCAGGCGGCGATCTCGGCCTCGGTGAGGTCGGGGGTGACGGGACAGATGGTGACGGTCATGCGGGGTGCCGTTGTGCTGGATCGTTGCGTGCGGTGTTTCGCATTGTCGGATGTCGGCGCAGCGGAGGCAAACGCGCGAGGGCGTTGGGCCGCGGCCACGCGCAGCTTTGAGACAGCGGAATTGCCTCCGCTCCGGCTTGCCCCCGCCCTCGCCCGAATCGGGGGAGGGTGAGGTAGGATGCGCCTCCCCCGTGTCGGGGCGAGCGATCCATGCGGAGTCCTTTCATGCCTTTCATCGACACCGGCGAGTCCAAGCTCTATTACGAACAGATCGGCCCTAGTTCCTCCGCGCATGGGCCGGACATCGTCTGGGTCGGCGGCGGCGGGACCATGGGGCGGGACTGGCAGCGGTTCCAGACGCCGCATTTCGCGCCGCGGTTCCGCAACACCACCTTCGACAATCGCGGCATCGGGCGGACCGTGTGCACGCGGCCGATGCCCTGGGGCATGGCGGATTTCGCCCGCGACCTCGCGGCGCTCATCGAGCGCGCCTGCACGCCGCCGGTGGCGCTGGTCGGCACCTCGCTGGGCTCGGCGATCGTGCAGCAGCTGGCGATCGACCGGCCCGACCTGGTGCGCGTCGCCGTGCTGATGGGCACCGGCGCCTGGAGCACCGGCTGGGGCTGGGACTACCAGGAGGCCGAGATCGAGTTCCGCAAGGCGGGCGGCGCCCTCGGCGGCATGATGGGCGTCGCGCATTACGCCGCGATGCTCTACCCGGCGCGGGCACTCGGCGACCGCGAACTCTGGCCTAAGCTGAAGGCGCTGATGCTGGAATGGATGGATTCCGGCGAGAACGAGACCTCGCTGGTGCCGCAATGGGAGGCGTCACTGCGCTACGACCAGCGGGATGCGCTGCCGGGCGTGCGCGTGCCGGTCCATGTGCTCGCCTTCGCCGAGGACGTCCAGGCGCCGCCGCAGGACGGCGAGGAAGTCGCGCGCTTGGTGCCCGGCGCCCGGCTGCACCTGATGCAGGGGATGGGGCACGGCTCGTGGTACGGCCATGCGCATGACCGGCTCAACCCCGCCATCGAGGCCATCATACGGGAGTATGTGTGAGGGCGGGTATTTGCTCCGGCTTCGCTCTGCACCGGTTGGCTCTACCGGGCTTGCCCCCGCCCGGCCCTCCCCCGAATCGGGGGAGGGCGTTGGAAGAGTGCGCTCCCGCGAACGGGAGCGGGAAACGTGTAGGCGCGCGGCCGTCCTCAGAGCTTGCACTTCTGCCGCGAGCCGTCGAGGCCCATGTAGGTGTCGGTCGCCGCGTCGTAGGACTTGAACGTGGCCATGCAGTCGGCGACGTGGGTCGGGCTGTCGCCGATCACCTCCGGCACGGTCTTCACCACGTCGCCGGTCGGCGTGCTGGTGACCGCGGCGTTGGGATCGGTGACGTTGACCTTGCTGGCATCGGTGTAGCCGGGCGCGACGCGGATCTCGGTCGCCGCGGCGTTCGGATTCGGCGGCGGCAGCGCGCTGTCGCCCATCTGGAACGCGGCCGCCGCCTCCGGCGTAGCGAAGGCGCTGTCGCCGCTATGGGCGCGATAGAAGTCCTGGTACTGCGCGTCGGTCCAGCTCGCGCGATTGTGACGCCACTCGTTGCAGTCATTGGCGTCCGGCTCGTTGTTGCAGAAGCCCGAGATGACCTTGTCCTGTGCCGGATTGGCCGAGGCCGGCGCGGCGGCGAAGGCGCCCGCCGCGAGCGCCGCGGCCAGCGAGAGGCCTGAAATGAGCTTGTGCATGCGTGCCACTCCTTTCGGGTGCGACTTCTCGGATACGACTTCTTCGAGGGCCCGGCCCGGTCAAAAAGCCCGGGAAAATCCGCCTGAAGCGGCCGGTGGGTGTTCAACACATCAGATGGTCGTGGCGTTCCGCGAAACAACCCTGGGCGGGACGGGGAATTGACCGGACGGGGAATTGGTTAACCGAGGCGCAGAGTCCCATTGACGGAACCGGGCCGGAATGCGATTTCCGCCCGTCCGATTCAGCCCGTCCGAACTCACGCGGAACGTGCCGCAACGCCGACGCCGCCGGGCTTCAGCCACCGTCTTCATTCTGTAAGGGAAGCATCATGGAATACAGACGTCTCGGAGCCTCGGGCCTTCGCGTCCCGGCGCTCTCCTTCGGCACCGCCACGTTCGGCGGCAAGGGCGACTTCTTCAAGGCCTGGGGCGCGACCGACGCGGCGGGCGCCACCCGCCTGATCGACCTGTGCCTGGACCACGGCGTCACCATGTTCGACAGCGCCGACGTCTATTCCCGCGGCACGGCGGAGGAAGTTCTCGGCGCCGCGATCAAGGGGCGGCGCGGCAAGGTGCTGATCTCCACCAAGGTGACCTTCCCGATGGGCGACGGCGCCAACGATTATGGCTCGTCGCGCCAGCACCTGATCGAGGCGGTCGAGGATTCGCTGAAGCGCCTCGGCACCGATCACATCGACCTGCTGCAGCTCCACGGCCAGGACTACAACACACCGGTCGAGGAGACGCTCTCGACGCTGGACCAGCTCGTGCGCGCGGGCAAGATCCGCTACATCGGCGGCTCCAACTTCGCCGGCTGGCACCTGATGAAATCGCTGGCCGCCGCCGACCGCCACGGCTTCCCGCGCCACGTCGCGCACCAGGTCTACTACTCGCTGCTGAACCGCGACTATGAATGGGAGCTGATGCCGCTCGGCCTTGACCAGGGTGTGGGCGCCGTGGTCTGGAGCCCGCTGGGCTGGGGCAAGCTGACCGGCAAGATCCGGCGCGGCGTGCCGGCGGCGCCGGGCACGCGCGCGGCGCAGATCCCGGAGACCGGGCCGCAAATCGAGGAGGAGCGGCTCTATCGCATCGTCGATGCGGTGGACAAGGTCGCCAAGGAGACCGGCAAGACCTTCACCCAGGTGGCGCTCAACTGGCTGCTGCAGCGGCCGACGGTCTCGACCCTCATCATCGGTGCCCGCAACGAGGAGCAGCTCGTCACCAATCTCGGCGCGATCGGCTGGTCGCTCTCGCCCGAGCAGGTGAAGGCGCTCGACGCCGCCAGCGACCAGCGCCCGGCCTATCCGACCTGGCACCAGCGCGACTTCCCGATGCTGAACGAGAAAAGGGTGTGGTAACCGGCTATCTCGCACCCGAGGGCTTCGTCGCCGAGCTCCGCCAGGAGCTCGGCGACGCCGTCTTGGAGACCCACGGGCTCGAGATTTACGGCCGCCTGGTGCTGGCCGAGGGACCGGCGCGTCCCATCGCCTGGGCGGCCAACGTCTGGCACGAGCCGGTGCGGATCGGGATCGCCTCGATCGGCGACGCGGCGAAAAAGCTGCGCGCCATCCAGCGCAACTGGGCGCTCTATTCCCATGCGCATCACCGGCGCGCGGCGCTGATCGCGGAAAAGCTGCCCAGGGTCTCGGCCAAGCCGCTGGTCTTCGGCGATCCCGCGCCCACGGCACCGCTGGGCTCGTGGACGCTGGTCGATGCCAACACGATGCTGGCGGCGGCGAAGTGCTCCAGCGCCTTCCCCAACGGCGAGGTCGCCTTCGTCGAGGATAAGACGGTGCCGAGCCGTGCCTATCTCAAGCTCTGGGAGCTCTTCACCGTCATCGGCACGCGGCCGGCGCCCGGCGCATTCTGCCTCGATCTCGGCGCCAGCCCCGGCGGCTGGACCTGGGTGCTGCAGGGCCTCGGCGCCCGGGTGCTCAGCATCGACAAGGCGCCGCTCGATCCCGCCATCGCGCGGCTGCCCAACGTCGAGCAGCGGCTGGAGAGTGCCTTCGCCCTCGACCCGCGCTCGGTCGGACCGGTCGATTGGCTGTTCTCCGACGTGATCTGCTATCCCAAGCGGCTGCTGACCACGGTGCGGAAGTGGCTGGACGCGGGCACCGTCCGGCGCTTCGCCTGCACCGTCAAGTTCCAGGGCGCGACCGACTTCGAGGCGATGCGGGATTTCGCCGCCATCCCCGACTCGCGCCTGCTGCACCTCCACCACAACAAGCACGAGCTGACCTGGATCAAGCTCTGACCTCGCGGGCCCGGGTGCGAGGCAGCATCGCGGCGGGCCTTGCAAGCAGGCAAGGTTGGGGGATAATGGCGAGGCTTGAGCTGCTGGACGGTGGGGCCGTGGCTGCCTCTGTGTCTCATATCGATCGGGTGCACGATCTTCCCGGCGTCCATCGCCGGGAACGCGGCAGCTCCTTGGCGCCGACCGTCTTCCACAGCGCCGTTCCCTTCGCCTCGCTGATCTCGACCGACGATTTCGGCGCCGCCTCCTACATCTCGCCGCCGCCGTAAGGCGCGCCGTCGCCCATCCCGTCACCACGCCTGCCCGCCGCCGGTCCGCCGGGCGGTCGCGCATCCTCGTCCCGCCGCCGCCGCTGGATTCCGGCGCGAACGGTGGCTGTTGTCTTGTTCAATAAAGACGACGTTATTTATTGAATTGATCCGCACCGTTATCGATACATTTTTTCGTTTGACTTTAATTGTGGAATTAATGTTCTAGTGATGACGGGAGACGACTGGACCACTGCATCATGAAGATCGGACTGCTGACCGACAGCCTGCCGCAGATGAGCTTCGAGGCGATGCTCGCGGCCTGCGCCGCGCTCAAGATCCCCTGCGTCGAGTTCGGCTGCGGGAACTGGTCGCCGGCACCGCATCTCGATCTCGACGCGCTGCTGGAGAGCGAACCGGCGCGGCGCGAGTTCACGGCGAAGCTCGATGCGCACGGCGTTTCGATCTCGGCGCTCAACTGCTCGGGCAATCCGCTCTTCCCCGGCGCCGAGGGCCAGCGGCAGCACACGGTGACCCTGAAGACCTTCCGACTGGCGAAGCTCCTGGGGGTCGATCGCATCGTGATGATGTCGGGCCTGCCCGGCGGCCCCGGCGACGCCAACCCGAACTGGATCGTCACCGAATGGCCGCCGGAATGCCGCACGATCCTCAAATACCAGTGGGACGAATGCGTCATCCCCTATTGGCGCGGCCTGGTCGACGTGGCCAAGGCCAACGGCGTCGCCAGGATCTGCCTGGAGCTGCACGGGGCGCAGGCAGTCTACAACCCGCGGACCCTTACCCGGCTGCGCAACGCGGTCGGCGGCATCGTCGGGGCCAATTACGATCCCAGCCATCCGCTCTGGATGGGCGCCGACCCGCTGGCCGCGATCCGGGCGCTGGGCGACGCGATCTATTACGTGCATGCCAAGGACACGCGGATCGAGCCGATCCCGGCCGGCATCGACGGCGTGCTGGAGACCGCACCGGCCGATCAGGTCGCGGCGCGCGGCTGGAACTACGTGACGCTGGGCTTCGGCCATGGCGAGCAATGGTGGCGCGAGTTCTGCGCCACCCTGCGCATGGTCGGCTATGACGACGTGCTCTCGATCGAGCACGAGGATTCGCTGATCGATCCGCTGGAAGGCGTGCGCAAGTCGGTCGAGCTCTTGCGCAACGTTGCGTTCATTCCGGCCTGACCAAAACCAAGAAACGAACAACCCAACAGAGGAGGTTACAATGGGAGTGCTCAATCCGCTGAAGACCGCGTTCTGCGCCCTGGCCCTGGTGATGGGCCTCGGCGCACCGGCGATCGCCCAGGACTCGATCAAGATCGCCGTGGTGACCCATGGCCAGTCCTCGGACACCTACTGGACCGTGGTGAAGAAGGGCGTCGATGACGCCGCCAAGCTGATGGGCGTCGACGTCAGCTACCAGGCGCCGCAGACCACCGACATGGTCGCCCAGGCGCGCATGATCGACGCGGCGGTCGCGCAGAAGGTCAACGGCCTGGTCGTCTCGATCCCCGATGCCGACGCGCTCGACAAGTCGGTCAAGGCCGCAGTCGATGCCGGCATCCCCGTCATCGTGATCGACAGCGGCGAGGACGAGGTCCAGAAAGTCGGCGCCAAGCTCTTCGTCGGCACCACCAACTACTTCCAGCAGGGCGAGCGCGCGGCCAAGCAGCTGCTGGCCGCCGGCGTCACCAAGGGCGTCTGCACCAACCACGAGCCGGGCAACCTGGTGAATGAATCGGCCTGCGACGGCTTCATCAAGGGGATGAACGGCGGCGGCGACCGGGTGGAGATCAGCCTGGACCCGACCGACACCGCGGGCCGGATCAAGGCCTATCTCTCGGCCCATCCGGACGTGAACGGCATCCTGGCCCTGGGCGCGCCCTCGGCCGCCAACGTGGTCAACGCACTGCGCGATGCCGGGACGATCTCGAAATACAAGATCGGCAATTTCGATGTCTCGGGCGACACGCTGACCCCGCTCAGCAAGGGCGAGCTGCTGTTCTCCTTCGACTCCCAGCAATACATGATGGGCTATCTGCCGATCGTGATGCTGACCCTCAACGCCAAGTACGGCCTGCTGCCGATCAACAACATCTATACCGGCCCGAACGCGATCACCGGCGCGGATGTCGCCAAGATCCAGGAGCTCAGCAAGAAGGGCATCCGATAGGCCCGCACCGGCTCTCTGTGCGCTCTGTACAAAGGCTGCAAGCGGTCCGAAGCTGGCTTGCCGTTCCCAAGGCGGCAAGCCAGCCCATGAGGGGAATGATGAACGAAGGAATGGTCACCGACCCGCCGATGCGCAAGGGCATGGGCAGCGACGCCGCACGGATCCAGCGCGCGCCGCTGATGGCCCGGGCGATGCGGCGCCCGGAGCTGGGCGCCCTCTCCGGCGTCATCCTGATCTATGCCGTGTTCTACGCCGTCGCCCGGGACAGCGGCATGTTCTCGGTCGAGGGCATCGTCAACATCCTCAGCGTCTCCGCCGAGATCGGCATCATCGCCGCGGCGACCACGCTGCTGATGATCGGCGGCGAGTTCGACCTGTCGCTGGGCTCGATGATCGGCTTTGCCGGCATCATCATCGGCCTCGGCGTCACGCAATACGGACTGCCGCTCTGGGCCTCGACGCTGGTGGCGCTGGTGGTCTGCGGCGGGATCGGCGCCCTGAACGGGTATCTGACGGTCAAGACCAAGCTGCCCTCGTTCATCGTGACCCTGGCATCGATGCTGGTGCTGCGCGGCCTGGCGATCGCGGTCACCCGCTACGTCGCCGGCTATACCCAGATCTCCAAGATCACCGCGACCGACCCATCGAGCTTCATCATCCCGCTGTTCGGCGGCACGATGGGCCAGGGCCTGTTCCGCTGGATGGCGGAAGCGGGCCTCATGAACACCAAGCCGAACGGGGCGCCGATCATCGAGGGCTTCCCGGTCTCGATCCTGTGGTGGGTCGGCCTGACCGCGGTCGCGACCTGGATCCTGCTGCGCACCAGCTTCGGCAACTGGATCTTCGCGGTCGGCGGCGACGAGGTGGCGGCGCGCAATGTCGGCGTGCCGGTCAACCGGGTGAAGATCATCCTGTTCAGCCTGACCGCGATCTCCGCCGTCCTGTTCGCCGCGACTCAGATCACCGAGGTCGGCTCCGCCGATACCCTGCGCGGCACGCAGAAGGAGTTCGACGCGATCATCGCCGTGGTGATCGGCGGCACGCTGCTGACCGGCGGCTACGGCTCGGCGATCGGCGCGCTGCTCGGCGCCCTGATCTACGGCACGGTGCAGATCGGCATTCTCTATACCGGGATCGATTCCGACCTGTTCAAGGTCTTTCTCGGCCTGATGGTGCTGCTGGCCGTCCTCTTCAACAACTACGTCCGCCGCCGGGCGACCCAGGAACGGTGAGGCACGCGCCATGACCACACCCATCATCGAGCTCCAGGGCGTCTCCAAGTCCTTCGGCACGGTCAGCGCGCTGCAGGACCTCTCCTTCTCGGTCTATCCCGAGGAGGTACATTGCCTGCTGGGCGATAACGGCGCCGGCAAATCGACCCTGATCAAGATCCTGGCAGGCGTGCACCAGCCGACCAAGGGCAGCTACCTGATCGACGGCCAGCCGGTGCAGATGACCTCGCCGCGCGACGCGCTCGAGCGCGGCATCGGCACGGTCTACCAGGACCTCGCCATGATCCCGCTCCTGAGCATCACCCGGAACTTCTTCCTCGGCCGCGAGCCGAAGAAGGGCTGGGGCCCGCTCGCGCAGTTCGACACCGCCAAGGCCGACGCGATCGTAGTGAAGGAACTCTCCGATATCGGCATCGACGTGCGCGATCCCGGCCAGGCGGTCGGCACGCTCTCCGGCGGCGAGCGGCAGTGCCTCGCCATCGCCCGCGCGGTGCATTTCGGCGCGCGGGTGCTGATCCTGGACGAGCCGACCTCTGCCCTGGGCGTGCACCAGGCGACCATGGTGCTGAAATACGTCGCCCAGGCGCGCAGCCGCGGCCTCGGCGTGATCTTCATCTCGCACAACATCCACCACGCCTATGCGGTGGCCGACCGCTTCACCCTGCTCAACCGCGGGCGGAGCAAAGGCACCTATCAGCGCAGCGCCATCACCCGCGACGAGGTGCTGAACGTGATGGCGGGCGGCGAGGACCTGAAGCGCCTGGAGCAGGAAATCGACCGGCTCGGCGGGCGCAACCAATCCATCCATTGAAAGACGAAGGAAGAGCGATGCAGGGGGGACAGCGGATCAAGATCGGTGTGGTCGGGGCGGGCCTGATCGGACAGGTGGAGCACATCCCCAATCTCCGCCGGTTGCCGGATCTCTACGAGATCGTCGGCGTCGCCGAGGCCTCGGCGGAGATGCGCCGGGTGCTGGAGCGGCGCGGCCATCGCACCTTCCCGAGCTACGAGCCGCTGCTCGAGGCCGGCCTCGATGCCGTCCTGATCGCCGCCCCCGATCCCTACCACGCCGAGATCACCACCAAGGCGCTGAAGAAGGGCATCCACGTCTTCTGCGAGAAGCCGCTCTGCTTCTCGGTGCCGGAAGCGCGCGAGATCGCCGCGGTCCAGGCCTGCGCCGGCAGGGTGGTGCAGGTCGGCTACATGAAGCGCTTCGACCCCAACTACGAGCTGCTGCTCTCCATGCTGCCGAAGGGCGGCGACGGGCTGCGCTTCATCAGCGTCGAGGTGCAGGACCCGGATTCCTGGCCGTTCAACCAGCACCAGGGCGATTTCGTGAAGCCGGACGACGTGCCCGCCGAGCTGATCGAGGACGGCAAGCGCCGCCGCGAGAAGCAGGTGCAGCGCGCCACCGGCCGCATCCTGACCGGCGCCGATATGTGGGGCTTCACCAACTCCTATTGCTCCAGCCTGATCCACGACATCAACGCCGTGCACGGCATGCTGGACGTGATGGGGCTCGACACCGGCAACGTGATCGGCGCGGCCTTCTTCGCCGGCGGCGATGGCGGCCATGGCAGCGTGCGGCTGAACGGCCGCGACGCGATCTGGCAGATGACCCATCTCTTCGTGCCGAAGATTGCCGACTACGCCGAGCGGGTGTCGCTCTATTTCGACGACGCGGTCTTCGAGCTCACCTTCCCCTCGCCCTATCTCAACCACTTCCCGACCCGGCTGACCGTCGCGCGGTCGGAGGGGAACGTGTGGCAGAAGACCGAGTTCCGCGCCGGCTATGACGAGGCCTTCGTGCAGGAGCTCAAGGGTTTCTGGTCGAGCGTGGTGGAAGGCAAGCCGGTGCGCAACACCATCGCCGCCGCGGAGCGCGATCTCACCCTCGCCGCGCGCCTCGCGGAATCGGCGCTGCGCATATGAGCGGCAATCCCTACCGGCTGGACGGCACGAAGGCGCCGCCGGGAAACGGCGGCTGGTATCGCACGCCGGTGCCGCGGGCACGGATGAAGGAGCTGATGCAGCGCAGCGACCGCGAGGCGATCCGTGACACGCTGCTCTGGTATGTGCTCATCCTCGCCGCAGGTGGGCTTGCCTATCTCTCGCTCGGCACGGCGTGGGCGGTGCCGGCCTTCTTCCTCTACGGCACGCTCTATGCCGGGCCGGCGGATTCGCGCTGGCATGAAACAGGGCACGGCACCGCTTTCCGCACACACTGGATGAACGCGGCGCTCTATCAGGTCGCCTCGTTCCAGGCGGGACGGCGGCCGACGGTCTGGCGCTGGAGCCATGCCAGGCACCACACCGATACGATGGTGCGCGGGCGCGATCCGGAGATCCAGGCGCAACTGCCGATCCGGCCGCTTGCGCTGCTCGCGGATTTCATCGGGCTGAAGCTCTGGCCGTTCGAGGTGGCGAAGGCCGCGATGAATGCCTGCGGCTATGTCGGCGCCGAGGAACAGACCTTCATCCCCGAGAGCGAATGGCCGAAGGTGCAGCGCGAGGGCATGATCTGGACCGCGATCTACGCCGCTCTTGTCGCGATCTCGATCTACGCCGGGTCATGGCTGCCGCTGCTCTTCGTCGGCCTGCCTTCGGTCTATGGCGGCTGGCTCTACAACTTCTTCGGAATCACGCAGCACGCAGCCTTGCCGGAGAATACCCGCGATCACCGCCTGAACTCGCGCACCGTGCTGATGAACCCGGTCTTCCGGTTTCTCTATTGGAACATGAACTATCACGTGGAGCACCACATGTTCCCCATGGTGCCGTATCACGCCCTGCCCCGGCTCCATGCCGAGATCCGGCACGACCTGCCGCCGCCTTATGCGTCGACCTGGACCGCCTATGCCGAGATGCTGCCGGCGCTGGTGCGCCAATGGCGCGATCCGGCCTTCTACGTGCGACGGCCGCTGCCCGCCGATCGCGGTTGACGCCTTCGGGCGGGAAGAGACCTACGCGTCGCCGCGGGGGACCCAGGGGATGCGGGCGACTTCGATGCCATCCTCGACGAGTTCGCGGTGCTCCTCTTCGGTCGCCTCGCCGTAGATGCCTCGGGCCCCGGTCTCGCCGTTATGGATCTTGCGCGCCTCGTCGGCGAACTTGTCGCCGACATAGTCGCAGTTGCTCTCCACCTGGCGGCGCATCTCCAGGAGCGCCTTGCGCATCTCGGCCGGCAGCATGGCGGCCTTGGCACCCTCGGCGGCAACCGGTGCCGGCGGTACATCGACCGGCACGATCTCCTTGCCGGCGCTCTTGCCGATCCGGGGAGCCATCAGCGCCTTGGCGACCTTGGTGCTGCCGCAGGCAGGGCATTCCAACATGCGGCGCTTGAGCTGGCGGTCGGCCGTGGCGCCGTCCTTGAACCAGGCTTCGAAACTATGCTGCCGGTCGCAATTGAACTGGTAAAGAATCATGATGCTTCAGAGGGTTCTTCGACTCTCATCTGGTGCGGCCGGGCCGGCCGGAACAGGCCGATGGCCGCACTCTCGATATGACAATGCCATGATATTTGATCCTTGGGTGTGAGAAATGCAAATCCCCCACCTCTCTCCCAGGCCTTCGGCCTGGGTTGCAGAGCATGCAGGACTGGTGCCGAGATCAGGGGCGGTCCTGGACCTGGCTGCCGGCGGCGGGCGGCACAGCCGGCTGTTCCTGGATCTCGGCTATCGGGTGACCGCGCTGGACCGGGATGTCTCCCGCCTGGCCAGCCTCGCCGGGGCAGAAATCATCGCGGCGGACCTGGAGGATGGGTCGCCCTGGCCGCTCGATGGCCGGCAATTCGCGGGAATCGTGGTCGCCAACTACCTCCACCGCCCGATCCTGCCGCGGATCGCGGCGGCGCTCGGGCCGGGCGGCGTCCTGCTCTATGAGACGTTCAGCCTGGGCCAGGAGCGCTACGGCAAGCCGCGCAATCCGGACCATCTGCTGCGGCCCGGGGAACTGCTGGCATTCGCCGAAACCGCGGGCCTGACGGTACTGACCTATTTCTGCGGCGCTACGCCCGAGCCCGCGGTGCGCCAGCGGATGGCGGCGCGGCGACCGGTCGCCTAGCCCGCCCCTGCGAACCGCATCCGGCGGGCCTGCGGCCGGCCCGCGAGGCGCGCGCAAAACGCCGCATTGACCGCCGCGCGAATCTGTCAGATATTTCTGTCACGACAGAAATAACCGAAGGAATCGCGATGGATCTGACCCGGCCCATGGAGCGCTACGTGGTGCACTGGGGCGAGATGGGCGCCCGCTGGGGCGTCAGCCGCTCGGTGGCGCAGATCCACGCCCTGCTCTACCTGGCGCCGCGGCCGCTGACCGCCGAGGAGATCGCCGACACGCTGTCGATCGCCCGGTCCAACGTGTCGACCAGCCTGAAGGAGCTGCAGGGCTGGGGGCTGGCGACCATGGTGCACGTGCTGGGCGACCGGCGCGACCATTTCGAGACCGAGAAGGACGTCTGGAAGATCGCCCTCAAGATCGTCGAGCAAAGGAAGCAGCGCGAGATCGATCCGACGCTCGGCACGCTGGAGCAATGCGTGCGCGAGGCCGAGGAGGATCCATCCACGCCGCGCGACGCCGCCGAGCGCATGGCGGCGGTGCACGATTTCCTGGCCAACGTCTCGGTCTGGTACGACCAGGTGAAGGGCCTGCCGCCGCCGGTGCTGCAGAAGCTGGTGAGACTCGGCGCCCGGGTCGCGCAGTTCGTGGGACGCAAGCGCGGCTGAGGCCGCCTCCGCGTTTTTTTTGCCTGGAGATTTCAGTTTTTTCTGAAACTCCAGAAATCGAGGAGGAGATGATGACCACCGCATCCGGCCTGCTCCATTCCGAGACCCGCACCGTTCTCTTGACCGGGGCCACCGGCTTCATCGGCCGCGCGCTGACGCGGCGCCTGGTCGAGCGCGGCGACCGGGTGATCGCCCTCAGCCGCGACCCGGCCCGCGCCCGCCGCGTGCTCGGCCCGGCGCCGGCGGTCGTGGGTAGCCTCGGCGAGATCGACGTACGCGACGAGATCGACGCCGTGGTCAACCTCGCGGGGGCGCCGGTCCTCGGCCGGCGATGGACCAAGCGGCGCCGACAGGTGCTGGCGGCGAGCCGTATCGGCGCGACGCGCGGCCTGGTGGACTGGCTGGCGGGCCGCGCGCAGCGACCGGAGGTGCTGGCAAGCGCCTCGGCGATCGCGTGGTACGGCGAGGGCGGCGAGGCAGCGCTGGACGAAACGAGTCCGGTCGGCGGCGACTTCCGCGCGGCGCTCTGCAATGCCTGGGAGCGCGAGGCCGGGAGCGCCGCGATGCTCGGCATCCGGGTATGCCGCCTGCGCTTCGGCACGGTGCTCGGCCGCGACGGCAAGCTGCTCGGCGGCCTGCTGCCGTTCTATCGGCTCGGGCTCGGCGGGAAGCTCGGCGACGGGCGGCAGTGGCTCTCCTGGATCCATATCGACGACGCCGTGGAGCTGATCCTGCGCAGCCTCGGCGATCCGCTGTTCCGGGGCCCGGTCAACGTGACGGCTCCGGTGCCGGTGCGGCAGGCGGGATTCGCGGCGGCACTCGGGCGCGTCCTCGGGCGGCCGGCGATGCTGCGCGTGCCAGCCTTCGCACTCAAGGCCGGGCTCGGCGAGATGTCGCACCTGCTGCTCGACAGCCAGAAGGTCCTGCCGCGGCGGGCCCGCGAGATCGGCTTCGTCTTCCGCTGCCACGACGTCGAGACCGCGCTCGAAGATCTGCTGCGGCCGCCGCATGCCGCACGGCCAGGTCCGACGGTGCGGCTGCTGGACGACCTGCTGACCTAGCTCCATCCGAAGGGGGAGATCATGACGCTGACGCCGCAGCCGCTGTTCCGCCGCACCATGGGGCGGCTCTTTCACCTGCTGCCGGCGCCGGTCAGGCAGCAGCATGGCGTGCTCGACGTCCAGCTCAGCACCGGGCGCTGCGACATCGAGCGCGGCACGGCCTGGAACGCGCGGCTGATCGCCTGGCTGTTCGGCTTCCCGCCGGCCGGGCGCGACCTGCCGACCACGGTGACGGTGATCAGCGAGGGCCGGCGGGAGATCTGGTACCGGGACTTCGGCGGCCGCGGCATCTTCACCGTGCTGGAGGCGGCGGCCCATGCCGGCAAGCCGGTGATCGTCGAGCGCTTCGGCTGGGGCGTCGCCTTCGATCTCGCGATCTGCGAGGTCGAGGGCGGGCTTCGCCTCTCGGTCATCGGCATGCGGGCCTGCGGCCTGAAGCTGCCGCGTTGGCTCTGGCCCAAGCTCGACGCGACGGAGCGCGCCGAGCGCCAGCGCTTCCTGTTCGACATCGACATCCGCCTCGGCTGGGGCGATGCGTTGATCCGCTATCGGGGCTGGGTGACGCCGCCGGCGACGGCGTGAAGCCTCACGCCGCGGCGGGCGGGACCTTGGTCGGCAGCACGTCGTTGGTGTTGACCGGATCGGCGACGACGGCGACGGCCTCGTGCTCGACGATCTCGACCAGCAGGTTGCGCGGCCGCAGCATGTCCTGGAGCTTCAGGGCCAGCACCGAGCCGACCATGACGACGCCGACGCCGTTGGAGACGATCAGCGCCGGCGAGCCGATCAGGAGACCGTAGATCAGCCACATGACGCTGCCCGTCGTCATCATCACATACATGACGAGCGAGACGTCGCGCGCCGAGCGGGTGCGCCAGATGCGGATCGCCTGCGGGAGGAAGGAGAAGGTGGTGAGGCAGGCGCCGATCAGGCCGATCGCCTCGAACCAGGCATTGTGCTGGGTCATCAGTGGCGTCCGCCGGCCGCCGCCCTGGCCTTCGGCTCGGCCCGCGGGCGCTCGCCCTTGACCAGCTTCTCGATGCGGTAGCGGCACATCGCGTCGTCCACCGTGGACCAGGCCCGGCGCGACCATTCGATCTTCGCCGATTCATAGTCGTCGAACGGCCCGTACCATTCCTCGCCGCCGCCGGCCGCCGGCTCGTCGAACCGGGTGTTGCAATAGGGACCACCCACCACCCAGTAGCAGGGCTCGCCGCCCTCCTCCTCGATGCGGAAACGGGCATTGGCGTGATCGACGGTTTCCCAGGCCCGCTTCTGCCAGGCCGCCTTGGCCGCCGCATAATCCTGGAAGGGGCCGATGCGCTCTTCCTTGCCGCCCTCGGCCATGCAGTCGAAGTTGGTGTCCCGATAGACCCCGCCGACGACCCAGAAACGCTTCATGATCGCTTGTCTCGTGTTGCCCTAGGTGCGCCGCGTCGGATTCGTCTCCAGGCCATGCTGCACCGGCGCGGATTCTACGCTACAGTTCAGGCTGTTGGACAATGCGATTCGCGCGCGGCAGTGTTGCGAATCACACTCTCCGACAGCCGGCGGCCCAGATTGGCTTACCCGATCGGGGTTAACAGAGGGTTTCCGGCCATCCGCCACCGATCGGATCGGATCAAACCAGGGAGACACCCATTGCCGAAGGGCATGCAGCCGGAAGATTACGCCGCGCTTTTTGACAAATTTACGGCCAACATCTCGCGCTACGACTGCGGCAAGTACTGCGCGCCGCTGAACGGCGGCCAGCCGGTCTGTTGCACCACCGATCATGCCATCCCGATCGTCGACAAGACCGAGTTCGCCCTCCTGAAGACACGCACCGACCTCTGGCGCCGCTACGTGATCAAGGATGCCCAGGCCAGGAAGCTGCTCTCCGATCTGCACAAGACCACCTGCGCCATCGAGTGCAAGGGCGCGGCCTTCTGCGAGCGCGAGAACCGGACGCTCGCCTGCCGGACCTTCCCGTTCTATCCCTACATCACCCGCGAGAACGAAGTGATCGGGCTTGCCTCCTACTGGACCTTCGAGGACCGGTGCTGGCTGATGTCCAACTTCCAGGTCGTCGAGCGGAAGTTCATCAAGCAGTTCATGGAGGCCTTCCAGTACGTCTTCGACCGCGACGAACTGGAATGGGAGTCGATGCGGAACAACTCCGCACATCACCGCCGGCAGTTCACCAAGCAGAACCGCATCATTCCCCTGATCGGCAAGGATGGCGGCTTTTTCAAGGTGATGCCGCGCAGCGGCGAGATCCGCCCGGCCAGGATCGAGGAATTCCGGAAGGTCGGTCCCTACCGCTCCGACCGCGCCTATCAGAAGGCGGTCAAGGAAGCGCAGGGCACGGCGATCGTCGAGACGGTCATGGTGTGACCGCGGCGCGATGGGCACGATGGACGAAGCCGGCTCGATCCTGGTCGGACGCGACGCGGCGGGATCGTGGGCGCCCGGCCTCGCCCTCCGCATGGCCAACCGCCATGGCCTGATCGCGGGCGCGACCGGGACCGGCAAGACCGTCACGCTGCAGGTCCTGGCCGAGGGCTTCGCCCGCAACGGAGTGCCGGTGTTCCTGGCCGACGTGAAGGGCGACCTCTCCGGCATCAGCCAGGTTGGCGGGGACAATCCGAAGGCCCGGGAGCGCGCCGCCGCCCTCGGCCTCGAGGATTGGCGAGGCGATTCCTTCCCGGTGATCTACTGGGACCTGTTCGGCCGACAGGGCCATCCGATACGCACCACGGTCTCGGAGATGGGGCCGCTGCTGCTGGCGAATCTGCTGGAGCTCAACGACGTGCAGGAGGGCGTGCTCAATATCGCCTTCCGGCTGGCCGACGAGCAGGGTCTGCTGCTGCTCGACCTCAAGGACCTGCGCGCGATCCTCACCCACATCGCCGACGATGCGGCGGAGATCTCCACCCGCTACGGCAACGTGGCGAAGGCCACGGTCGGCGCCGTCCAGCGACAGCTCCTGGTCCTGGAGAACCAGGGCGCCGCGGGCTTCTTCGGCGAGCCGGCGCTGGAGCTCGCCGATTTCATGCGGGTCGAGCGCGCAGGCTACGGCTTCATCAACGTGCTGGCCGCCGACAAGCTGATCCAGTCGCCGCGGCTCTATGCGAGCTTCCTGCTCTGGCTGCTCGCGGAGCTGTTCGAGGACCTCCCCGAAGTCGGCGATCCGGAGCGGCCGAAGCTGGTCTTCTTCTTCGACGAGGCGCATCTCCTGTTCGACGGCGCGCCGAAAGCGCTGCTGGAGAAGATCGAGCAGGTGGTGCGGCTGATCCGCTCCAAGGGCGTCGGCGTCTATTTCGTCACCCAGGACCCGCTCGACGTGCCGGACAGCGTGCTCGGCCAGCTCGGCAACCGGGTGCAGCACGCGCTGCGCGCTTTCACGCCACGCGACCAGAAGGCGGTCAAGGTCGCGGCCGAGACGTTCCGCCCCAATCCGGCCTTCGACGCCGCCGCGGCGATCACCGAGCTCGGTGTCGGCGAGGCGCTGGTCTCTACCCTCGACGCCAAGGGCGCGCCGAGCCCGGTCGAGCGCGTGCTGATCGTGCCGCCGACCGCGCGGATCGGCGCCGCCAAGCCGGAGGAGCGCCAGGCCGTGGAGGCGGAGAGCCCGGTCAAGGGCAAGTACGAAACGCCGATCGACCGCGAATCCGCCTATGAGCTGCTGACGGCGCGGGCGAGCGCCGAACCCGCGGCGCCAGCGCCGCACGCGCCGCCCCCGCCGCCGCCCGAGCGGCCGGCCGCAGGCCCGGACGGCTATCCGGTGGCCCGCGACTCCGCCCGCGGGCCTTGGCGCAGCAGCCCGGCGCCGCGCGCGAGCGGCCGCCCGCGCGAGACCGTGACCGAGGCCTTCGCCAAGTCCGCCGTCCGCGCGATCGGTTCCTCGGTCGGGCGGCAGATCGTGCGCGGCCTGCTCGGGGCAATGCTGAAAGGACGGTGAGAGATGGACCTCCCGGCATTCAGGGACTCGCTGCAGCGCCCCGCCCCGCCCGCCGGACTGACGCCCGCGCTGCAGGCGCTGTGGTGGGACGCCAAGGGCGACTGGGACAAGGCGCATCACTGCGTCGACCATGAGGACGGCAAGGACGCCGCCAGGGTGCATGCCTATCTGCATCGCAAGGAAGGCGACCAGGCGAATGCCGGCTATTGGTACAGCACGGCAGGCGCGGCGCCGTTCAAGGGCGCGCTCGACGCGGAATGGGCGGAGCTGGTGGCGGCGCGGCTGAAATAGCTACGCCTTGAAGCCGAACGTCCCCAGCAGCACCCATCTGCGCGCATCCTTCCCGCGGCGCGGTTTCGGCATCAGCGGCGTGGTCATGTGCCAGAACGGCAGGCGGTAGACCGTGATCGTGCCGGGGCCCGAGACCGGTACCATCTCGGTGAAATGGCCGGCCTTGGCATAGATCAGGTATTGATGCGCCACCGCCGGACTCGAGAGCGAGAGGTGGATGTCGAGATAGCCCTTCTCGAACCCCTTCTCCTCCGGGTGATGGTCGTTATGCGGGCCGGCATAGTCGCCGGGGCCGTAGCACAGGAGCTGCTGACCGCCCCTGGGATCGAGGGCGCGGCCGGCGACGGCCTCGGCGAAGGCGACGAAGCCCGGCGAGGCCAGGAGATCGATGAGGCCGATCTCCGCGGCGCGGCGCCAGGACCTCGAGCGCCGGTTATCCAGGGTCGCGGTCTTCACCCGCACCGTCTTGGGGAGCCATTCCTCGTAGTTCTTCTCCATCTCCCAGATGGTCTCCGGCGGGATGGGCATCGCCATGGGCGAGAGCAGCGGCAGCATCTCCCGCTCCAGCAGCTTGCGCAGCCGCTCGGCCGCACTCTTCTTCACCAGGCCTTCGAGGGCGATGAAGCGGCGCCGGGGATCGGCCAGCGCGCCGCAAATGCCCGAGGCGCGGCCGTCGAGGACGCGGCGGCCGGCCGGGGTGAGCAGATCGGCGAAATCGCGCGGGACGGGAGCCATCGGCGTCCTTGTCGGAGATCGAGTGCCGGACGTCAAGCAGACGGATCGACAATCACGCCGGGATTTGCGATGACTGCGCGGCCGCACCATCGACAAAGGCGATCATGTCCGAGGCAGAAGTCCGCCGCTTCTTCGACCGCTATTCCGCCGCGTTCAGCGCCCTGGACGTCGCCGGCATCCTCAGCCATTTCGCCTTCCCCTGCCAGATCGCGACCGAGAAGGCCGGCTGGGCCTTCGCCGACCGCGCATCCATCGAAGCCGACATGGCCGGCTTCGTGCAGTTCTATAACGAGCAGGCTTTCGCGCGGGCCGAGCTCGCGCGGCTGGACTACCAGCCGCTCTCGGCGACCTTCGGCCTGGCCCATGTCAACTGGCGCCTCATGGAGAAGGGCGGCGGGACGCTGGTGGACGTCGAAAGCACCTATGTCCTGCGCATGGACGGCGGCGCGCCGGCCATCATCGGCATCCTCGGCCATAACGAGGACGGCCAATGGCAGCAGAAGGGCGTCCGCGCGGTTTAGCGGCCGGGCGGGCGAGTTGGCCGAACGGGCGAAACCGGCTAGTCTCGCCGCGCCATGCCGTATGATTCCCTGCGCGACTTCATCGCACGCCTCGAAGCCGCCGGACGCCTGAAGCGCGTCGCGGCCCCGGTCGATCCCGAGCTGGAGGCGACCGAGATCCAGACCCGGCTGATCGCCGAAGACGGGCCGGCCGTGATCTTCGAGCAGCCCGTCAGCCGCAAGAGCGGCAAGGCCTACCAGTATCCGATGCTGGTCAACCTGTTCGGCACGGTGGAGCGCGTCGCCTGGGGCATGGACCGCGAGCCCCATGAGCTGCGCCAGGTCGGCGAGACCCTCGCCTTCCTGAAGCAGCCGGAGCCGCCAGGCGGATTCAAGGAAGCCCTCGGGATGCTGCCGCTGGTCAAGACGGTGCTGGCGATGAAGCCCAAGACCGTCGGCTACGGCCCGGTGCAGGACGTGGTGCTGACCGGCGACCAGATCGATCTCGGCGAATTCCCGATCCAGGGCTGCTGGCCCAACGAGCCCGCGCCGCTGATCACCTGGCCGCTGGTGGTGACCAAGGGTCCCGGTAAGCGCAAAGAGGACGATTTCAACCTCGGCATCTATCGGATGCAGGTGCTCGGCAAGAACCAGACCCTGATGCGCTGGCTGAAGCATCGCGGCGGCGCGCAGCACCATGCGCGCTGGAAGGCGGCCAGGCCCGAGCCGTTCCCGGCGGCGGTGGTGATCGGCGCCGATCCCGGCACCATTCTCGCCGCCGTCACGCCGGTGCCGGATACCGTCTCGGAATACCAGTTCGCCGGCCTGCTGCGCGGCAAGAAGGTCGAGCTGGTCGAGTGCAGGACCGTGCCGCTGAAGGTGCCGGCGTCGGCCGAGATCGTGCTCGAGGGGCATGTGAGCCTCGACGACTATCGCGACGAAGGTCCCTACGGCGACCACACCGGCTACTACAACGCGGTCGAGCCGTTCCCGGTCTTCACGATCTCCGCGGTCACGATGCGGCGCGATCCGATCTACCTCTCGACCTATACCGGGCGCCCGCCCGACGAGCCGTCGATCCTGGGCGAGGCGCTGAACGAGGTCTTTATCCCGCTGCTGACCCAGCAGTTCCCGGAGATCAGGGATTTCTGGCTGCCGCCGGAGGGCTGCTCCTATCGCATCGCCGTCGTCTCGATGAAGAAGGCCTATCCCGGCCACGCCAAGCGCGTGATGATGGGTGTCTGGTCGTTCCTTCGGCAGTTCATCTACACCAAGTTCGTGATCGTGGTGGATGACGACATCGACGCCCGCGACTGGAAGGACGTGATGTGGGCGATCTCGACCCGCATGGACCCGGCGCGGGACATCACGGTGATCGAGGGCACGCCGATCGACTATCTCGACTTCGCCTCGCCGGAGAGCGGCCTCGGCGGCAAGCTCGGCCTCGACGCCACCAATAAGTGGCCGCCGGAGACCAGGCGTGAGTGGGGCCGCCAGATCCGCATGGACCAGGCGGTGGTCGATATGGTCACCGAGAAATGGGCGAGCCTGGGATTGCCCGGCAGCGGCAAGCCGGTGTGGAAGTAGTCCGTTCTCGCCCGATGCCGGCGCTCGACGGTGCCGGATTTGCGCATCTCCCAGGGGCGATCGACGCCCATGTGCTTGCCGGCCTGGCCGAGATCGCAACCGGCATTCCAAGCGATGCCGGCGGCCGTCGATGGGCAGGCGTCGAATTGGCCCGCCTGCTGGCCAATCCGATTCTGGATTCCCTGCGGCGAACGCTCCTCCCCGAAGCATGCGTGCTGCGCATCGTCGCCTTCAAGAAGGATGCCGCGGCCAACTGGTTTGTGCCCGCTCATCAAGATCGGAGCGTTCCGATACCTTCTGCGGTACCTCCACCCGGCTTCACGCGGCCGACCCGCAAGGGCAACGGCTGGCAGGCCGAGGCGCCGATCGCGCTGCTGAAGAGCATGCGGAATGTCCGCATATTCATCGATCCGGCGACTCAGGATGACGGGCCGCTGGAAGTTGCTCCGGGCACGCACCGCCTCGGCCGCATCGAGCAGTCGGCCATTCCCGCGGTCGCCGGCGAAGCGGAATGGCACCCGCTGACCGGGAATGCCGGCGATTTGGTGATCCTGTCGCCGCTTCTGCTGCACCGTTCGTCCCGCGCTCGGGCGCCGCGCGGCCGTCGCGTCCTTCAGCTCGAATGCGTGGCCGGTGACGTCGCCGGGCGATTCGGACTCATCTAATCCTCCGTCACCCTAATGGCGGGCTCGACCGGGTTGCGGCGGAAGTCGCTGGTGCCGCCGATCGGAATGCGCTCGACGGTCTCCGTGGTGTAGCCGTCGTCGTAGCGCCATCGGGTGGTGCGGACCCGCATACCCGTCTTAGGGTCGATGGTGATCACGGGATCGCCGTCCTGGTGATACCGAATGATCTGCGCGTTGGACTCGCGGGGGACCGGCGCGCAGCCGGCCGCCGCGAACGCGGACAGCGCCGCCAGGATCCCGCACCACCGCGCGATGTGTCGTCGCAGCATCCGTCAGTTCCTTTCCTCGCGCGTGAGATCGAGGCCGAGCCGGACCAGATCGGCCTGCCGGTTCGTGCCGGTCTTGCGGAAGAGCGCGGCGAGCTGCACCCGGACCGTGTTCACGCTCACCCCTGCCTGCGCCGCGATCTCCGCCACGGTGCGGCCGCCAAGCAGCCCCGCCCAGAGCCGCGCCTCGGCGGCCGAGAGGTCGAAGGCCGATGCCAGCACGGCGATGCTGCGCCGCGGCGGCGGCATCTCGACCAGCAGCGCGATCCGCCCCGACCATTCCGCACGGTTACGCCGCCGCAGCGGCATCACCCGGACCGGCACCGGGGTCGCGGCCGGCGCGCGGCGCAGCATCAGGGTGCCGTCACCATCCGTGCCTTGGGGAACCGGCGCCAGCGCGCGGTCGAGCGGTCCGCGGTCGTCGCGGTGCGCCGGGCGCAGCCTGCCGGAGACGCGGCGCAACACGTCGCCCCGCCGCAGCAGCTCCTCGGCGGCGAGATTGGCGAACAGCAGCCGCGCGTCGCGATCGACGACGAAGACCGGGTGTGCCAGCAGCTCGAACGCCGCTTCCAGATCGGCGGCCTCGCACCGCGCTTGCGCCAGCACTTCCTGCATGCCGTAGGCGCGCCGGAAGTGCGGCATCAACGCCGTGACGACCGCCTCGGCCTTCCGCGCGAAGGGACCGTTCGCCTGGCCGCATTGGATGCCGAAGATGGCCATGTGGCCCGGCGCGCGCTCGACCGGCCCGCCGAGTGCATAGAACAGGCCCTGCGGCCGGAGATGGTCCTGGTAGAACTCGGTGCGCCGGAGCTCGGCATCCGGCAGCATCCGCGCGGTCTGGTCGATCGACCCGACCGGGCGCACGCGGCCGCAGCGGTGCCAGGGATCGAGCGCGCCGTAGTAGTGCTCGTACTGGCTCATGTAGTACGGATCGAAGCCGTCGGCACCGAGCACCCGGGAGCGCTTCGTGGCATCGTGATGGTCGTAGAAGACCCCGGCGCGCGCCCCGGTCTCCCGCACCAGCTTCGCGATCACGTCGTGCCAGAGCGCAGCGTCCGATGCGGCGTCGTAGATCGTGCCGATCAGCCCGCGCAGCGCCATCTCAGCCCCCCGCTGCCGGCGAGGACTTGGAGACGGAGAACCACGAGAGCCGTAAGAGGCCGCGCAGCGCCATCTCAGCCCCCCGCTGCCGGCGAGGCGCCCGGATCCGCGCCCCGGAGCTCGAGCGCACGGCGGACGAGATCGGCCTGGCGGTGCACGCCGACCTTCTGGAACAGCCGGCCGAGCTGGACCCGCAACGTGTTCACGCTGACCCGGTGCCGCGCGGCGATCTCGGCCAGGGTGGCGCCGTCCGCGAGCCCCGACCAGAGCCGCGCCTCGGCCGGCGTCAGGTCGAAGAGCCGGGCCAGGTGATCCGATGAAGGCCGGCGCGCGGCCTGGACGTCGATCAAGAGCACGATGCGCCCGGCCGGATCCCACCGGCCGTGCTGGCGCAGCGGCATCGCCTCGATCAGGAGGTGCCGCTGGTGGCGCGGGCGCCGCAGCGCGGCGATGACACCGCCCCGGCCCGTGGAACCCCTCGGATGGAGCAGCCGGGTGAACGCGGCCTGGTCGGCGCGGTGGGCGGCGGCGACGCACCGGCCGGCGAGCCTGATGCCGTCTTCGGCGGCCAGCAGGCGCTTAGCCATCTGGTTGGCGAAGACCAGGCGCGCATCGCCCTCCACCACGAGCACCGGCTGTGGCACGGCATCCAGCGCTTCCTCCAGGGTCTCGCGGTCGCGCCTGGCGTCGCGGATTGCGGCATGGACCCGGTAGGCGCGGCGGAGATGCGGCATCAGCGCGCCCACCATGGCGACGTTCTCCGGGTCGAAGCGTCCGTCCTCGTAGCTGCATTGCGCGCCGAACACCGCCATACACTCCGGCGTCCGGTCCACCACGCCGCCCAGCCCGTAGAAGACGCCCGAGAGACGCAGGAAGTCCTGGTAGTATTCGGTGCGGCGGAACTCATTGTCCGGCATCAGCACATAGGTCGGCGCCGCGACGCCGATCGGCCAATGCCTGACCCTGGCGTTCCAGGGATCGATGGCGCCGTAATACGCCTCGTAATCCCGCATGAATTCCGGATTGAACTCGTGGAAGCCGACGGCGCTCGACACGTTGCGCGACACATCGTGCTCGTAGAGCACGCCGCTGCGGCAGCCGAGCGTCTCGACGATCCGCCCGATCGCGCCGTGCCAGCGCTCCGGTTCCACCGCCGCGTCGTAGAGAGCGCCGGCGAGGTCCTCCACCGCTGCTGTTTGCCCCATGCCGACGCCCCTCGACAGCAAGGACAACCGCCCCGAGGAGAGCCTGGGCTCGTAGACAGGGACCTGTCAACGGGTTGTGGCGCGTCGTCACAAAGGTCGGATCGGCGCACATCCTGGTATGTCAGTCCGCGTCGCCGAGGCCCATGGGAAGCACGGATCAGTCGTCGTCGAGCGCGATGAGGCGCTGCGGCGGCTCCGTCCGGCGGCGCTCATTGGAGCCGGGAGGGGTCACGTCGACCACCGTGACCTCCTTGCCATCGGGATATTTCCAGCGGGATTCCTCGATCCGGTTGCCCTCCCGGTCGATGATCACCTGACTGCCGAGATAGTTCGCGGAATGATACCGGGGCAGGCAGCCTGTGAGCAGAACCGCCGCACCCAGCCCGGCGGCGACGATCAACGCCTTCGCCATGAGAAGCTCCCCGAACAGCCTGAATGCGCCCGTTTCCGGGCCTTCCCAGCCTCGGCGCGGCAGTGACGGCGATCAATAATGCAAACGGACTACGCGGACGGCGCGACGCCCGGCGGCCGCGGTATCGAAAATAATCGCAATGCGATATTCTCCGCCGGAAACCAGGGACGAGAGGCCGGACTGCATGGAAACCATCGCCACCCCGCTGACCGAAAGGCTCGGCTGCCGCTACCCGATCATCTCGGCGGGGATGGGCGGTCCGGCGCGCTCGGAGCTCGCGGCCGCCGTCAGCGGCGCCGGCGGTTTCGGACAGCTCGGCATGGTGCGGGAATCGCCGAAGCTGATCGAGCAGGAGATCGCCGCGACCCGGCGGCTGACCAACCGGCCGTTCGCGGTCAACCTCATCCCCGGCGCCACCGATCCGAAGCTGCTGGAGGACGAGATCGCCGCCTGCTTCCATGCCGGCGTGGCGGCGCTCTGCTTCCATTGGAGCGTGGATGCGAAGGCTATCGCGAGGGCGAAGCGCGAAGGCTGCCTCGTGCTCTATCAGGTCGGATCGGCCGAAGAGGCGAGGCAGGCCGCAGACGCCGGTGCCGACGTGATCATCGCCCAGGGCGTCGAAGCGGGCGGCCACGTGCGCAGCCATCGCGGCCTTTCGGTGCTGGTCCCCGAGATCGCGGATGCGGTGCAGGTGCCGGTGGCGGCCTCGGGCGGGATCGTCGACGGCCGCGGGCTCGCCGCGGCCCTGGCGCTCGGCGCCGACGGCGTGCATTGCGGCACCGTCTTCCTGGCGAGCCCGGAATCCTACGCCCATGACTACCACAAGCAGCGGCTGGTCGCGGCCAAGGCCGGCGATACCGTGCACACCGATCTCTACGCCATCAACTGGCCGCCCCATGCGCCGGTGCGCGTCCTGAAGAACAGCGAGACCGAGGCCGCCGGCGGCGAGCTCTGGGGCCACCGTCCGGACTTGCGGCCGCGCGAGGCGATCGCGACGGAGGAAGGCGCCGACCTCTATCGCTTCAGCACGGCGTCCCCGCTCCGGCCGACCAGCGGCAACCTCGAGGCGATGGCCCTCTACGCCGGCGACGGGGTGGCACGGGTCGATGCGATCCGGCCGGCCGGCGAGATCGTCGCCCGCATGATGGCGGAGGCAATCGCCGCGATCCGGGCGGATGCGGCCTCCATCACCGCCTGATACACTCGGCGCATCATGGACTGGCCTGAAGTCAAAGCCTGGCGCCGGGTGGCACGGGAAAAGATCCTGGCGGCGCGGGCGGCGATCGCCCTGCCGGTGCGCCAGGCGATGGCGCGCCGGCTGATCGAGCACCTGCGCACCGCCCTGAAGGACCGGCCCGCGCCGATCTCGTTCTACTGGCCGATCAAGGCCGAGCCCGATCTCCGGCCCCTGATGCAGGAACTCGACGCGGCCGGGATCGCGCTCTGCCTGCCGGTCGCGACCAGGCTCGGCGAGCCGCTGACCTTCCGCCCCTGGCACAAGGACGCGGCGATGACGCGCGGCTTCTGGAACATCCCGGTCCCGGCGACCGACGCGGAGGTGACTCCGCGCACGCTGATCGCGCCCTTCCTCGGCTATGACGGGTTGAGCTATCGCCTGGGCTACGGCGGCGGCTTCTTCGACCGCACGCTGGCGAAGCTCGGCGCGGAGGCGCGGGCGATCGGCATCGGCTGGTCGATGTTCCGGCTGAAGACCATCCAGCCGCAGCCCCACGACATCCGCATGTCGGCGATCGTGACCCAGACGGGCACGGTGCTGCAGGACGAGGTGCCGGCCGTCTCCGAGGTCTGCTATCTCAGCGAGGCCGATGCGGTCTATGCCGGCTACGACACGCCGGCCGAGACGGCGGCGGCGCTCGAAAGCCTGCGCGGCACGCTGCCGCCGGAGCGCGCCGGGCTGCTGGACTATGCGCTCTGGCGGCTCGACGCATCGCCCGAGGCGCCACCGTCCGCCGCGACGCGGGCGCCGACGGACGTCCTGGCCGGCATGCTGCCGCGCATCCGCGACGACGCGCTGCATGCAGCGGTCGCCGCGCTGCACGGCTCGCTGCTGGTGTAGTCCGTCAGGGCTTGATCGGCTCGATGATGATCCGCTCGCCCCGCTGCCAGCGCGGCGTCCCCATTCCGATCAGCGGCAGGCTGGCGATCTCCGCGTTGGTCCACGCCTTCAGCGCGGCGCTGCCGATCAGGTAGTCGATCTTCGCCTTCGGCACCGCATAGACCATGCCCCAGGGAACGGTGACGCCGAAATTCGGCGCGTTGCCGGCGCCCTGGAAGGCCGGCAGGCGGCGCAGGTAGTCGTCGATGGAATCCAGCCGGGCGCTGCGCTGCTGCGGCGTGCTGGTCAGCCAGAGCTGGCGCGGCATGACCTGCAGACCGCCGGCGCCGACGATCTCCCGTCGCCCGATCTCGCCGAAATCGTGCAGGTAGCGGATCTGCCCGAAATCGGACTGGCCGGTCACGGCGCCCACGCGCATGAAGCCGCCGAGCGTGAGCTGCCGGCCGGCATAGTTCTGTCCGACATAGTCGTCGAGCATGTCGTATTCGTCGCCGTACCAGGGATCGACGATCTTCGAGACCGCCGCGAACTTGTCAGCGGGGATCTTCCACACCTCGCCGGTCGCGACGCAGAGCATGAAGGTCGTGCCGTCGGGCTCGCCCTCCTGCACCAGGTTCAGCATGTCGTTGCGCTCGAAGTCGTCGGCATTGAACCAGGCGGCGCCGTCGATCACCTTGACCGCGCCGGCCGCCGCTGCCGCGGCTTCGTCGAATTCGTGGACCTCGACCGGCGCATCGGCCAGTTCCTCCTCGGAGTCGGCGTCGTAGCTCACCGTGCTGTCGTAATCGTCGAAGGTCAGCTCGTTGTCATGAACCGGGACGAAGCTCGGATGGGCGAAGCAGCCGCTCAGCAGGAACGCGCCGACCGCAAGGGCCCTGCCGGCACCGGACGCGATTCGCATGATCCCCCCTTCGCGCGCGATGCGCGCAGCCGACTATCAGCCTGGGATCAGAAGGCCATCCGGGCGGACCGGACAATAATGCAGACGGACTATGCCGCTGCGGGGCCGCGTCCGGCCGTCACGGCCCGACGCGCGATCCGGTGAAAGGGTTCCAGCCGGTGGCCGCCAGCGCCGCCCAGGCGGTGGCCCCGAGATGCGGCAGGCGGTAGTAATAGAAATCGTCCGTCGTGCTTTGCGGCGACAGGGCAAGGCCGGTGGTGATGCGCGCCCGGTCCGTCGCCCAGACGAGTCCGCCGGGGCTGATCGCGCCGGCGAGCCAGGCGAGGCGGCGCCCGGCCTTCTCCCGCAGGCCCAGGGCGCGGTAGATCAGCGCCGCCTGGGCCGTGCCTTCGGACCAGATGCCGTCGCGGTCGTCGTTGAAGTCGAAGCCATCGCCGACGGCGTAGCGCGCCTCGACATGGGCGAGGCCGGCGCGCCATTCGGGTGCCGGCTTCTCCAGCAGCAGCGGCCATAGCTCGGAATCGATGCCGCTGTTGTGCAGGTTCGGCGTCGCGCCGTCGGGCAAAGTGCCGACCAGGAAGCGGGACTCCCGGGCGTCCCATTGGGCGGCGACGAAGCCGCGTGCCTTTGCGGCCTGAGCCTGCCATCCGACGTCGGGCTGCAGGCGCGCCAGCCAGTCGAACATCGCCGCGAGATCGGTGTTGTGCTCGGTCGACTTCCAGGTGAGCCGTTGCGGCGCGTCGTCATAGCCGTAGAGGCCGCCGGTGAAGCCTGCGGGGCTCTTTCCATCACCGGCATTCGTGACGATCCAATGCGCGATCGTTGCAGCACCGGCCGCGTAGCGCGGGTCCTGCGTCGCCTCGCCGAGCGAGAGCAATGCCAGGGCGGCCCAGGCGAGGTTCCCCGTCGCCGAGCCGACCTGATAGGGATCCTCGTCCCACCGCCCTTCGGAAGCACTCCACCAGCCCATCGGCGCGACCGGCGTCTCCCGGACCGGGCCCGGGCGGTAGGCATTGCGCAGCCGCCCCGGCACGTTGCTGCGATCGCTCCCCGCCGCCATCCAGAGCGCGTCGGCGATGCGTCGCGCGGCCGGAATGTCGCCGCAGGCGCGCAGGGCTATCGCCGCCAGCGCATTGTCGTAGGTGAAGGCGCCGTCCAGCGCCGGCTCGGCGCCCGCCCCTGAACCGGAAGCGGCATCATAGCTGCGCAGGAAGACCGGCCCGGCGCCGGCCACGACATCGACGCGGCTGCGCAAGGCGCCGCAGGTGGCGGCGGCAAGCTTTGCCGCCGGGCTCTCGGCCGCGGCGGAAGACGCCCAGCCGATCAGGCAGAGCGTGACGCCGAGCGCGGCGCGGCGCCGCGTCACGCTGTTGGACTCAGGCGCGAAGGCGGCCGTGGCAGTGCTTGTACTTCTTGCCCGAGCCGCAGGGGCATTCGGCGTTGCGGCCGAGCCGGGACCAGGTCGACGGATCGTTGGCATCGACGCCCGGCGGCAGATCGGCCTTCGGACGCGCGCCCGGCGGCGTCGCGCCGTTGCCCGAGGAGATGACCTGCCGCGCGGCACCGCTCTGGCTCGCGGCCGGTTGCTGCACGGCAACCGGTGCGGCCGGCTGCTGCGGCTCCTGCGGCCGGATCTCGACATGGGCGAGCAAGGTGGTGATCTGCTCGCGCAGGCGGTCGAGCATGGCCTCGAACATCTCGAAGGCCTCGCGCTTGTACTCGTTCAAGGGATCGCGCTGGGCGTAGGCGCGCAGGCCGATGCCGTGCCGGAGATGGTCGAGCAGCAGCAGGTGCTCCTTCCAGTTCTGGTCCAGGAGCTGCAGCAGCAGCGACTTCTCGATCGAGCGCATGATCTCGGGGCCGATATTGGCGGCCTTCTCCGCCATCTTGCGGTCGACCGCGTCGGTCACGCGCTCGCGGATCGCCTCCTCGGCGATGCCTTCTTCTTTGGCCCAATCGACCACCGGCAGGTCGAGGGCGAAGATACGCAGCAGCTCCTCGTGCAGGCCGGCGGCGTTCCACTGCTCGGCGAAGGCCTTCTCGGGGATGTGGGCGGCGATCAGGCCGCCCACCACCTCGCTGCGCATCTGGCCGATCTCTTCCTTCAGGTCGTCGGCGGCCATCAGCTCGCGGCGCTGCTCGTAGATCACCTTGCGCTGATCGTTCATCACGTTGTCGAACTTCAGCAGGTTCTTGCGGATGTCGAAATTCCGCGCCTCGACCTTCTGCTGCGCCTTCTCCAGCGCCTTGGTGACCCACGGATGGACGATCGCCTCGCCGTCCCGGAGGCCGAGCTTCTGCAGCATGCCGTCCATGCGCGCCGGGGCGAAGATCCGCATCAGGTCGTCTTCGAGCGACAGATAGAACTTCGAGCGGCCGGGATCGCCCTGGCGGCCGGAACGGCCGCGGAGCTGGTTGTCGATGCGGCGGCTCTCGTGCCGCTCGGTGCCGATGATGAAGAGGCCGCCGGGGAAGGTCTCGGTCTTGTCGGGCTTGCCGTTCTTGCCCGGCTCGATCACCAGCACCTCGCCGGAGTTCAGCACCTCCTCGCGCTTCTTCTCGATGTCGGCCTTGATCGCTTCGGCCTTGGCCTTGATCGCCGCCTCGTCGGTCATGCCCTGGGTCTCGCGCTGGACCCGCATCTGCAGGTTGCCGCCCAACTGGATGTCAGTGCCGCGGCCCGCCATGTTGGTGGCGACGGTAACCATGCCCGGCACGCCCGCCTCGGCGACGATATAGGCCTCCTGCTCGTGGTACCGCGCGTTCAACACCGAATGCGGGATGCCGCGCTGCTTCAGCAGGCTGGAGAGGAGCTCCGACTTCTCGATCGAGACCGTGCCGACCAGGACCGGCTGCTTGCGCTCGCGCGCCTTCTTGATCTCCTCGATGATCGCCTCGTACTTCTCCTTGGCGGTGCGGTAGACCTCGTCTTCCTGGTCCTCGCGGCGGATCTCCTTGTTGGTCGGGATCTCGATCACGTCGAGGCCGTAGATCTCGGAGAACTCCGGCGCCTCGGTCATCGCGGTGCCGGTCATGCCGGCGAGCTTGGGGAACAGGCGGAAATAGTTCTGGTAGGTGATCGAGGCTAGCGTCTGGTTCTCGTTCTGGATCTCGGCGTTCTCTTTCGCCTCCAGGGCCTGGTGCAGGCCCTCGGAATAGCGCCGGCCTTCCATCATGCGGCCGGTGAACTCGTCGATGATGACGACCTTGTTGTCCTTGACGACGTAATCGACGTCGCGGGTGAACAGCGTATGCGCCTTCAGCGCCTGGTTGACGTGGTGCACCAGCGCGATGTTCGAGATGTCGTAGAGCGAGCCCTGCTTCAGCAGGCCGACGCCCTTGAGCAGCTGCTCGATATGCTCGGTGCCTTCCTCGGTCAAGGCGACGTGACGGGTCTTCTCGTCCTTCTCGTAATCGCCTTCCTTGAGGTGCGGGATCAGCTTGTCGACCTTGTAGTAGAGCTCGGAATTGTCCTCGGTCGGGCCGGAGATGATCAGCGGCGTCCTGGCCTCGTCGATCAGGATCGAGTCCACCTCGTCCACGATGCCGTAGTTGAATTCCCGCTGGACCATGTCCTCCAGGCGGAACTTCATGTTGTCGCGCAGGTAGTCGAAGCCGAACTCGTGGTTGGTGCCGTAGGTGATGTCGCAGGCATAGGCGGCGCGCCGCTCCTGGTCGGAGAGGCCGTGCACGATGACGCCGGTGGTGAGGCCGAGGAAGCCGTAGACCCGGCCCATCCATTCGGCGTCGCGCCTGGCGAGGTAGTCGTTGACGGTGACGACGTGCACGCCCTTGCCGTCGAGCGCGTTGAGGTAGACCGGCAGGGTCGCGACCAGGGTCTTGCCTTCGCCGGTCTTCATCTCGGCGATCTTGCCCTGGTGCAGCACGATGCCGCCCTTGAGCTGCACGTCGAAATGGCGCTGGCCGAGGGTGCGGATCGCGGCCTCGCGCACGGTGGCGAAGGCGTCGGGCAGGATGTCGTCCAGGGTCTCGCCGTTGGCAAGGCGCTCCTTCAGCCACGCCGTGCGGGCCTTGAGGGCGGCGTCATCCAGCTTCTGGACTTCGGGCTCGAGCGCGTTGACCGCTTCGACCGTCGTGTTCAACGCCTTGATAAAACGGTCGTTGGCGGATCCGAAGACCCGCTTGGCAAGCGCCGCGAACATATTCAGAAACCTTCGAAATTTCCGGCTGGATCGTGCGCAACAGATAGGTCGCCGCTTCCCCCCTGTCAACTTGACGCGAAGTCACGGAAATCTCACCGTTTTCGCCGGATTTATGCTTGCTTTTCGCCGGCTTTCGGCTTGTAACCGGGTAACGCGTTCGGCATGATGCCGCCCGCATCGCGGTACCCCCGCCACCATGCTTACAACCCACGGGACCGCGCACGGCCTTGACCGGCCGACCCACCGAACCCGGAACCAGGAAAGACCCCGGACTATGGCCCTCGCTTCGTTCCGCGCCACACTGCTTGCCGGCGCGACCGCCATCCTCGCCATCACGGCACCCGTGATCGCCGCGGCCCAGGATTCCAATACCGCCAACACCCAGGACGCGGCGCCCGCCGCGCCGGCGCCCGACGGCAACGCCCAGGCAACCACCCCGGGCGCGGCTCCCGCCAGCGGCGATTCCGCCCAGCCGGAAGCCGCGGCGCCCGCCCCGGCCGCTCCCGCCGATCCCAAGGAAGTGGTGGCGACGGTCAACGGCCAGCCGATCACCCGCCAGGATGTGATCGATTCAGCCGCCAACCTGCCGCCGCAATACCAGGCGCAGATCGACGCCATATTCCCGCAGCTCCTGAACCGCCTGATCGGCTTCGATCTGGTCAGCGAGAAGGGCCGCTCCGAAGGCCTTGCCGACGATCCCGAGGTCAAGAAGCTGGTGAAGCAGTTCGAGGACGAGGCGATCCGCCAGGTCTATTTCAGCAACTACGTCAAGAAGGCGGTCACCGACGACGCGATCAAGCAGGTTTATGACGCCGACCTCGCGGCCCATCCGCCGCAGCCGGAGATCCGCGCCGCCCACATCCTGGTCAAGACCGAGGACGAGGCGAAGGCGATCATCGACCAGCTCGGCAAGGGCGCCGACTTCGCCCAGCTCGCCAAGGAGAAGTCGATCGACACCCAGAGCGGCAAGGATGGCGGCGAGCTCGGCTGGTTCAGCAAGGACACGATGGTGAAGGAATTCTCCGACGCGGCCTTCGCCATGCAGCGCGGCGACATCAGCAAGACCCCGGTGAAGAGCCAGTTCGGCTGGCACATCATCAAGATCGAGGATTCGCGGATGCAGATCCCGCCGACCCTCGAGCAGCGCAAGGACGAGATCCGCCAGGTGCTGGCCCAGGAGGCCGCGCACAAGCTGGTGCAGGACCTGATCGGCGGCGCCAAGGTCGATTACAGCAAGCCGGAATACAAGGTCCCCGCCGAGGGCAGCGGCCAGTAGCGAGAACCGGCATCCCGGCGTAAATTCCGGGCGACGCGACCCCAGCGGTGGCGTCGCCCGATTCGTTTGAGCCTGCCATCTGCTTTTGGGGGAATGGAGTGAGCGGAAAGATTGCGCCCTTGGCGCCGACCCATGCGCCGGAACTGGCGCCGCTTGCCGGCGTCAGGCTGGCGACACGGGAATGCAACATCCGTTACCGCGGCCGGACCGACGTGCTGCTGATGGAGCTGGCACCGGGCTCGACCGTCGCCGGCGTGTTCACCGCCTCGCTCGTCCCGTCGGCGCCGGTCGATCACTGCCGCAAGCACCTGAAAGGCGGCAAGGTCCGCGCGATCCTGGTCAATTCCGGCAATGCCAACGCCTTCACCGGCAAGCTCGGGAGGCAGGCGACGGATCTCTGCGCCAAGGAAACGGCGAAGGCCATGGGCTGCAAGCCCGGCGAGGTCTTCCTGGCCTCGACCGGCGTGATCGGCGAGCCGCTGCCGGCGGAGAAGATCACCGCCAATCTCGGTGCGCTGAAGGGCGCGCTGAAGGGCGACGGCTGGGCCGAGGCCGCCGCGGCGATCATGACCACCGACACCTTCCCCAAGCTCGCCACCCGCGCGGCGAAGATCGGCGGCGTCGCCGTCACGCTCAACGGCATCGCCAAGGGCTCGGGCATGATCGCGCCGGACATGGCCACCATGCTGGCCTTCGTCGCGACCGATGCGAAGATCCCGGCCGACATCCTGCAGGCGCTGCTGAAGAAAGGCGCCGACCGTTCGTTCAACTGCATCACCGTGGACGGCGACACCTCGACCAGCGACACGCTGCTGCTGGCCGCGACCGGTCAGGCGAAGAACCCCAAGCCGAAATCCGCCGGCGATCCACAGCTGAAGGAATTCCGTGAGGCTCTGGATTCCCTGCTGACCGATCTCGCGGTCCAGGTGGTGATGGACGGCGAGGGTGCGGAGAAGCTGGTGACCATCGACGTGACCGGTGCGGCGAGCGCCGCGGCGGCGCGGCGCATCGGTCTCTCGATCGCCAACTCGCCGCTGGTGAAGACGGCGATCGCCGGCGAGGACGCGAATTGGGGCCGCATCGTCATGGCGGTCGGCAAGGCCGGCGAGAAGGCGGACCGGGACAAGCTGGCGATCCGGATCGGCGGCGTGCTGATCGCCGCCAAGGGCCAGCGCGTCGCCGACTACGACGAAGCGCCGGTCGCCAAGCACATCAAGAGCCGCGATATCCGCATCGCGGTGGACGTTGGGATCGGCAGCGGCAAGGCGAGGGTCTGGACCTGCGACCTCACCCATCGCTACATCGAGATCAATGCCGACTACCGGAGTTGAGCTCGATTCCGAACGCCTGAAGCTTCGGGCGCTCCGTCCCGGCGACGCGGCACCCATCGCCATCCTGGTCAACGACTGGGAGGTCGTACGCTACACGACCTCGATCCCCTATCCCTACGATGTCGACATGGCGCGCGACTTCATCGCCTCGCAGGCCAAGCGTTGGGCGGCGTGGCGGCCCGGCTTGCCGTTGGTGGAGGAGATCGCCTTCGCCATCGAGCGCAAGAGCGATCACGAGCTCGTCGGCTGCATCGGGCTGCAGCCCGGCGAGAGGCAGGGCCTCGAATTCGGCTACTGGATCGGCAAGACGTACTGGAATCGCGGCTATGCCAGCGAGGCGGTGGGACGGCTGACGCGCTTTGCCTTCGAGACGCTGGGGATCGATGAGATCTGGGCGGCCGCGGTGCCGGTCAACGACGCCTCGCATCGGGTGCTGGAAAAGAACGGCTTCGCCATCGCCGGCGCCGGCACGCGGGAATCCGAGATTCGCGGCCACTCGCTGCCCGTCATCACCCGAAAGCTGAGCCGCGCCCAATGGCTGGCCGCCCATCCTCGGGGATGAGGAGGTCATGGCTCACATCTGTGTGAAGGCACACAACTGATGTTGTGACTTCGGTCACTTCTTGTTGGAAGTCGGTCAATCTAGCCTTGGCTCCGTTAACGAAGCGGTAACCAAGGAGAACCGATGTCCCTTCATCTTCGTCCCCTGCTGGCCCTGGCGCTCAGCGCGTCGATGATCGCCCCGGCGCTGGCCCGCGAGGTCGGCGACGTCCGGGCCGTGACGCGCAGCGCCTACGGCACCCCGCCCAACGCCGCCAAGGAGGCCAAGCGCCTGGGCGACCCGGTGGCCGATCACGAATGGCTGGAGACCCTCTCGTCGAGCGGCCTCGAGGTGCGTCTGGCCGACGGCTCGCAGCTCACCATGGGCGCCGACAGCAGGGTGCTGGTCGACGCCTTCGTCTACGACCCGGCCGGGAGCGGGAGCGACAGCGAGGCCGCGGCCAAGGCGGCGATCACGCTGCCGCTCGGCTTCATGCGCTACGTGACCGGCAGCATGCCCAAGGGCCGCACTACCATAGAAACGCCGAGCGCGACCCTGACGCTGCGCGGCACCAACGTGACCGTCGCCGTGAACCCGGCGGGCGAGACCAGGCTGGCGGTCGATGAGGGCGAGGTCACGGTGCGCTCGAAGCTGACCGGCCAGGAGATCAATGTCGGCGCCGGCAGCAGCGTCGAGATCAAGCCGGAAGAGATCCGCAAGAGCGAGCGGAGCGCGACCGGCGATCCCGCGGTCGGTCACGGGCTGGACGGCGGCCCCAAGCAGCAGGGCAACGACCAGCGCCGCGGCGAGCATGGCGGCGACGGCGCGCGCGGCGGCGGCCCGGCGAACGGGAGCGATTCGGGTGGCGATTCCGGCAGCGATTCCGGCGACAGCTCCGACGGCGGCAGCAGCGGCGGCTGATCCCCAGGCACGCGCCCCCTGGAGCGCCGCCCGGGCGGGCGGCGCTTCCACCCCTGCGGGTCCGGCGGTACAGTCCCTCCCCCGCCGGACCCGCAGATCATGACCGATCATCCTTCCGACACAGCATCGCTGCCCATCCTGACCGTGGTCGCCGTCGCCCTGATCGATGCCGACGGCCGCGTGCTGCTGGCGCAGCGCCCGGAAGGCAAGTCGATGGCGGGGCTGTGGGAGTTTCCCGGTGGCAAGATTGCCCCCGGCGAGACGCCCGAGGCCGCGCTGATCCGGGAATTGCACGAGGAACTCGGCATCGACGTCGCGGCGGCGTGTTTGGCGCCCTTCACCTTCGCCTCGCATCGCTACGAGCGCTTCCATCTGCTGATGCCGCTCTATGTCTGCCGGCGCTGGAAGGGCATGCCGGTGCCGCGCGAGGGCCAGCAGCTCGCCTGGGTGCGCCCGGCAAAGCTCGGCACGTATCCGATGCCGCCCGCCGACGAGCCCCTCGTCGCGATGCTGCAGGATCTGCTGTGAGGAACGTCACGGGGCGAAATCCGGCGTGAGCGCGCGGCTCACCCTGTGAGCCTCGTCACTCGACCGCGAAACGCCGCGGGCGTAGTCAGCGGTCCATGCCGCGGCGCTGCGGTCTTGCGCTTCCGCCTCGAACCGACCCGACGCCCGGCGCGACATACACTGATGCATTGGAGCCAGCCATGCGCCATCTGATCGCGACCGGTCTCGCGGCCGGTCTCACCCTCGCCCTCGCCGGCGCCGCCTTCGGCAGCGAAGTCGGCGACGTGCAGGCCGTGGAACGCAGCGCCTTCGGCACCCCGCCCGACGCGTCCAAGGAGCCGAAGCGCGCCGGCGACCCGGTCGCCTTCAAGGAGCTGCTGGAGACGCTGACCAGGAGCGGCATGCTGGTGCGCTTCTCCGACGGCTCGAAGCTGACGCTGGGCGCCGACAGCAAGGTGCTGGTGGACGACTTCGTCTACGACCCCGGCAATCCGACCAGCAAGGCGCTGATCTCCCTGCCCGCCGGCAAGCTTCGTTACGTGACGGGCTCGATGCCCAAGGGGCAGACGACGATCGACACGCCCAACGCCACCATGGTGCTCCGCGGCACCAACGTGGCGGTCGATTCCCGCGGCGACGACACGCTGCTTTATGTCGAGGAAGGCAGCGTCAGCGTGCATTCCAAGCTGACCGGCCAGGACACCCTGGTCAAGGAAGGCGAGAGCGTGCTGATCGGCGCCAACGGCATCGTCTCGACCAGCATCGAGCGCACCGGCGACCCGCTGGTAGACGACGGATTCGGCGGCGGCAATCCGGTCAACGGGCAGAACGAGCGGCGCCGCGGCGAGGGCGGCGGCCATCACGAGACCACGAAATCGTCCGGCGATTCGGGCGGCAATTCCGGCGGCACGGGGGGCAGCGGCTCCTACGGAGGCTAGCCCCGCCGCGCGCCGCCCCTATAATCACCGGCAAGCCGGCATGGAGCGCCGGCAGACAGGGACGGCGCACGATGCTGAGGTTGGGAAAGACGCTCTGGGCCGGGATCGCGCTCATCTCGGCGGCCGCGGTCGCCGAGGCCAGCAGCCAGGATGTCGGCGCGATCGAGAAGGTGACCCGCAACGTCTACGGGACACCGCCCCAGGCCAGCCGGACCCCGCAGCATCCCGGTGACACGGTTGCCTTCCAGGAACTGCTCGAGACGCTGCCCGACAGCGGCGCGCTGGTCCGCTTCATCGACGGATCGCGCCTGACGATCGGCGCCAGAAGCAGGATCCTGGTCGATCAGTTCGTGTTCGATCCGGGCAGCGGGTCGGGCAATGCGCTGATCTCCATCGCGTCGGGCGCGCTGCGCTTCGCGACCGGCGCGATGCCGAAAGGCAAGACCGTGATCGACACGCCGAGCGCGACCCTCACGCTGCGCGGCACCGTGGTCAGGGTCGGCGTCAGGCCGAACGGCGATACGGACCTCGTGGTCGATGAAGGCAGCGTCGATAGCCACAACAAATTACAGAACACCGATCAGAATGTTCCTGCAGGCAGCAGCATCACCATCTCCTCCAACGGCGCTACGGGCGGCAGCGGCACGATCGGCGACGTCTTCGTCGATCGCGGCTTCGACGCGACCGGCGACGGCACCGGCGGCATCGAGCAGCGCCGGGACCAGACGACCGGCGGCAATTCGCGTTCGTCGTCGGGCACGGGCGGCGGCTCGTCCAGCGGCGGCGGCAACAGCAACGGCGGCGGCGGCACCGGAGGGCCCAGCAACTGAGGCCCCGTTGATCGGGCCTTCGTGCAGGCGCCTATCCAACGGATCTTCCCGACCATGGCCGTAGTCTCCTGACGCCGGCCGGGTTCCCGGCCGCTCCTCTCCCACCACACATCAGTATCGAGGTCACAATGCAACGTTGGGTCGCATGCGCGCCCCGCGCCTTCGCGGTCGCGCTTTCTCTGGTCGGCATCTCCTCGGCGGAGGCCGAAACCGTCGGCGCCATGAAGGAGGTCGTCCGCACGGTCTACGGCACGCCGCTCGAGGGGCGGCAGTCGGCGACCCGGGTCGGCGATTCGGTACTCCACAACGAGACCTTCGAGACCTGGAAGGAGAGCCGCGCGCTGGTCGAGTTCATCGACGGCTCGCACCTGACCCTGGGCGCCAACAGCAAGGTCGTGATCGACGAGTTCGTGTTCGATCCGGCCGAGACCAGGGGCAAGGCGCTGATCAATCTCTCGGTCGGCACCCTGCGCTTCGTCACGGGCCAGATGCCCCATGGCGGCGTGGTCATCAAGACGCCGACCGCGACCCTCACCCTGCGCGGCACCGACGTGATCGTGCATGTCCATCCCGACGGCACCACCGACACGACGGTGCAGGAAGGCCGGGTCGAAGCGCATAACAACGTCAGCGGCGACAGCACCGATCTCGGCCCCGGCGACGGCGCGACCGTCGGCGAAGGCGGCAATCAGCCCTTCGCCGGCACCGCCGGACCGGACATCCAGGGCGGCGGCAACGACACGGGCGAACACCGCGTCGAGCATCGCCGCGAGGGCGGCGGACCGAACCTGGGCTTCGGCGGCCACGGCGCCACCGCCGATTCTTCCGGCGGCAGCGATGACGGCGGCGATGACGGCGGCTGCGACGGCGGTTGCTTCTAGCTCACGACCGGTCGGCCTCGCCGCCGAGCGCCTCGCCGAGATGCACCCGGCCGCTGCCGCGGCGCGACGGCAGCTGCTGGGATTCGTGGGGCGCCCAGCCGGTGAGGAAGATGAGCCGGAAGGTGGCCGGGATGCGCCCGTCCTCCAGGGCGAAGCGGCGGCGGTAGATCGCCGCGGCCTCGGCGAGGACCGCCCGCCGGGTCGGGCGCCTCAGGCGCCGGCGCAGGAGGTTGGTCTCGCCCATGGCGCGGAGGTCGGCGAGCAGGCCCTGCATATCGGGATACGTGACGGTCAGGGTCTCGAGATCGGCCACCGGCAAGGCGAAGCCGGCGCGCTGCAGCAGGCCGGCCGCGTCGCGCAGATCCGGGAAGGGCGACACCCGGCCGCTGGCGCCGCCGGAGACGGCGACCTCCGCTTCGAGCAGGCTGGCCTGCAGCTCGGCCAGCGTCCCGGCGCCGAAGCTCGCGGCGAGGAACAGGCCGTCGGGCTTCAGCGCATAGCGGATCTGCGCCAGCGTGCCGGGAAGATCGTTCACCCAATGCAGGCTGAGATTGGCCATCACGAGATCGAGCGTCGCGGCGCCGAAGGGCAGCGCCTCCTCGTCGAGCCGGACCGCCGGGCCGAAGCGGCGCGCCGCCTCCAGCATCCGCGGCGAGAGATCGCCCTGCACCAGCCTGGCTATGCCGCCGCGGCCCCCGAGCGCGCGCGCCAGCACGCCGTCGCGGCTGCCGAGATCGAGCGCCAGCGGGAACTTGCGCGTCACGTCGTCCAGCCGGTCGAGCAGCCGCTCGGCGGATTCGAAGAACAGGAAGTCCGCCGCTTCGGTCTTGCGCCGCACGGCGCGGTCCCGGCGTTGCGGCAACAGGCCGCGGTCGAAGACCTGTGCGGCTTCCGGCAGCGGCGGGCGCCCGGAACGCGATGAAGGATCGTGGCTCACGGATGCCAGTATGCCCGGCTTCGCGGCGGCTTGCATCCCGTGGCGGCCTGTGGCCCGATGGCGGGATGCTGCTCCAGGCGCGCACCGTTCTCCGCACCGCGCTCGACGCCGTGCTGCCGCCGCGTTGCCTGAAATGCGGCGACATCCTCGGCGGCGAGAACGGGCTTTGCATGCCCTGCTGGGGCAAGCTCGCCTGGCTCTCGGCGCCGTGCTGCGCCTGTTGCGGCCAGCCCTTCGCCTTCGAGTCCGGGGCGGATTCGCTCTGCGGCGCCTGCCTGCAGAAGCGCCCGGCCTACGACCGCGCCCGCGCGGTCTTCCGCTACGACGCGGAGAGCCGCGACCTGATCCTCGGCTTCAAGCATGCCGACCGGACCGAGCTGGCGCCGACTCTGGCGCGCTGGATGGCGCGCTCGGGTGCCGGGCTCGTCGCCGATTGCGCGCTGATCGTGCCGGTGCCGCTGCATTGGACCCGGCTCGCCATGCGGCGCTTCAACCAGGCCGGGCTGCTCGCCCAGGCGATCGGCAAGCTGGCCGACCGGCCGGTCGAGCCGCGGGCGCTGACCCGCCGGCGCGCGACCCGAAGCCAGGGTCATCTCGGCCGGCTGGCGCGGCGGCGGAACGTCCAGGGCGCGATGGCCGTCGCCGAGCGGCTCGCGGCCCGGGTCGCCGATCGCCGCATCCTGCTGGTGGACGACGTGATCACCACCGGCGCCACCGCGGAGACCGCCGCCAAGGCCTTGATTTCCGCGGGAGCCACGGCGGTGGATGTGCTGGCTCTGGCCAAAGTCGTGCGCGCCGATTGAGCCGGCCATGCGCGCCCGGAGGCTTGCCAAACCGGTCCCGAGACATGAAATTATTCGAAGATCCGTGGGGAACGGAACTTGCCCCACAGTGTGCGGTGTGAAATGGCCAAGATTGAAATCTATACCACGATGATCTGCCCGTATTGCGTCCGGGCCAAGCGCCTGCTCGACGAGCGCAAGGCGCCCTACACGGAGATCGACGTCATGAGCGACGGCAACAAGCGCGCGGAGATGCAGCGCCGCGCCGGCGGCCGGACCTCGGTTCCGCAAATCTTCATCAACGGCAGGCATATTGGCGGCAGCGACGAGCTTTACGCGCTTGACCGGGCGGGGCGACTTGCGCCCTTGTTGGCCGAGCCGGCGTGATCGGGAGGCTGCGGGCGGGATGAGCGCGCGCGTGAAGATCGCTTGTGTGCAGACCAATGCGGGGCCGGAGGTCGGCCCCAATCTCGATGCCGCCGAGGCGCTGATCCGCCGAGCGGCAGCCGAGGGCGCGCAATTCATCCTCACCCCCGAGAATACCAGCATCATCGAGCCCAACCGCGCCAGGAACTACGAGAAGGCCTTCGCCGAGGATTCCCATCCCGGCCTGCCGCGCTTCTCGGCGCTGGCGCGGGCGCTGAAGATCTGGCTGCTGGTCGGCTCGATGCCGATCCGGGTCGATGGCGAGCGCCTCGCCAACCGCAGCTTCCTGATCGACGACGGCGGCCGGATCGCCGCGCGCTACGACAAGATCCACCTGTTCGACGTCGACCTGCCGAACGGCGAGACCTATCGCGAATCCGAGCGCATCCGTCCCGGCGCGCAGGCCGTCCTCACGCCGACGCCCTGGGGGCCGCTCGGCATGACGGTCTGCTACGACCTGCGCTTCCCGCATCTCTACCGCGACCTCGCCAAGGCGGGTGCCGCGATGATCAGCATCCCGGCCGCCTTCACCGTGCCGACCGGCAAGGCGCATTGGCATGTGCTGCTGCGCGCCCGCGCGATCGAGACCGGCGCCTTCGTCTTCGCGCCGGCGCAATGCGGCGAGCATGCCGGCGGACGGCGCACCTACGGCCATTCGCTGATCGTCGCGCCCTGGGGCGAGATCCTGGCCGAGGCCGGCGAGGAGCCCGGAACGATCACGGCCGAGATCGATCTCGCCGCCGTGGAGAAGGCGCGCGGCCAGGTGCCGTCGCTCAAGCACGACCGCGATTACGCGCGCCCTGAATCCAAGCGCCATCTGGCCGATCTGCGCGCCGCCGGCGAATAGCCGGCACAAGACAAAAGATTTATCCAAGAAGAGGACAGAAGGAGGAGAACATGGCTCTGCGACTTGGCGACACCGCGCCCGATTTCGAACAGGATTCGACCGAGGGCAAGATCAAGTTCCACGAATACCTGGGCAATGGCTGGGGCATCCTGTTCTCGCATCCCAAGGACTTCACGCCGGTCTGCACCACCGAGCTCGGCGAGGTCGCACGGCTGAAGCCGGAATTCGAGAAGCGCAACACCAAGGTGATCGGCCTCTCGGTCGACCCGCTCTCCGACCACAAGGCCTGGGCCGGCGACATCAAGGAGACCCAGGGACACGCGCTCAACTTCCCGCTGCTGGCCGATCCCGACCGCAAGGTCTCGAACCTCTACGACATGATCCATCCGAACGCCAACGACACGCTGACCGTGCGCTCGGTCTTCATCATCGGCCCGGACAAGAAGATCAAGTTGATCATCACCTATCCGGCCTCCACCGGACGCAACTTCGAGGAGATCCTGCGCGTCCTCGATTCCCTGCAGCTCACCGCGAACTACAAGGTGGCGACGCCGGTCAACTGGAAGCACGGCGAGGACTGCATCATCGTCCCCGCGGTCAGCGACGCCGACGCCGACAAGCTCTTCCCCAAGGGCTACAAGAAGATCAAGCCGTACCTGCGCACGACCAAGCAGCCGAACCTGTAAACCCGACCCGGCCGCCAATCATTGCGCGGTTCCCCTCCCTGATAGAGGGGAGGTCCCTGATAGAGGGGAGGGCTCAGGAAAGAGATTGGAAGGCGGGGCCATGCCCCGCCTTCTCCTTTTAAGCCTCCCCCGTCTTCGGGGGAGGCTGGTCGGGGAAACCCAGACTGTGTCGCTCATACCTTTACGAACCGCCCCTCTTCGGGGGCCGTCCGGATCCAGTAACCCTCTGGCAACGAAAGCCTTTATGGCATCAAAACCAGGGGCCTGGATTCTCGATTCCGTAAAGGCGCTGTCAAGGTTGGAAGGCGCTCGCCATCATCCATCTTAAACCAGCATCATAGTTCTATTTTTGTTCGAAGGCAAGCAATTCGGCGCTAAAAGTAACGCCATTACACACCAAATAAAGGCGCCCTCAGGCAATTTGCTAGATGTTGTGTTTCGCGAGGTTGTGGCTGGCAAGAGTTGAAAATCGCAGCGGAAAGATCAATCCTCGCGAGAGGATAGCAAGCCTCGGGCGGCAAGTTGTCGACTGCACTTGGACGAGAGATAGCGTTGGGTTTTTGACCCACCGCGGACATCATGGGGTTAGTTTTTTGAGAAGGCCCTTGCTTGCCGCTGCCCTTGAGTCATCGTTCATGTGGTAGCACTCGGTTCGCATCCGCTCGACGTCGCTTTCAACCGCTCGGGGCTCAAGTTCCTTCAGTGCAGCAAAACGCCGAGTGCCTGCAGCAACATCCCAACCCGCAATCGACGCTCCGGTCCAGCTCGGTTGATCGCCGGAAGGTGCGCTGGCCCAGGCTGCAGCGGGAAGCCAGTCCGACCAGCTTCCGGCATCTTCTATGCGCACTTCTAGGCACATCTGCGCAAGAGACCATTGATCGGTAGCGTAGCTCCGCATCAGCCAGAAACTCACTTCGCGAGTTTGGATGCGGTCGCCGAAAGCTGTTGTCACCAAAGGAAGCAGCAGGGTTCGCAGCGTGATTGCATCTTCATGCCGTATTGCACCAGCCACAGCGACCTCATCCACTGGAGGCCGTTCCTGTGCAAGTGCCGCGGCAAGCGGTGCGATCCCTATGGCGATGCCTATGACCCCGACCCAACGGAGTGTCTTTCGTATCATTGCTGACCAAACTCCAATGAGGTCTGGAGGTGCCGTGCACCGATTTACGGCATTCGCCTCGGTTAAACGTAACTCACGCGGCGGCGGCATATCAATGTCCGCTTCTCACCGGTTGAGGGTGCGACCCAAAGCGGGCGTTGGTATTACGGCGCCGCGAGCGAACCTGAGTTAAGCTGATCTTGTCAAAGGACTGTCGACAACCATGAATCCGTAGTTCGTAGTACGTCGGATCTGCCGCCCGATAGATGGCTTCAGCAGTCTCGACAGCATGTTCGGGAGTGGGATTGTAGTGATCAGTCGACGCTTCTTACCCGCCCTTTCGAACTCTTGTTTGACTCGGCAGTTCCACCGGAAGCTGATTTCATCGAGATAGCGCTGTAGGTGCTTGCGGCTCATCCGGTGCCAGACACCCAGCCTCGCGCGCTCCAGCAGCGATCCGATGCCGTCGGCAGTATTACTGTGCACCTCGCCGCGGACGAACTCCTTGGCGCTGTGGACGACCGTCTGGTGGCCAGCGCCCAGGGCCCTGATCACATTGATGAACGTGTGATCCTTGTCGCTGAAGACCTTCACCGGCTGCGCGACTACGCCATCGAGAGCGGCGTGGATGTCGTCGGCTTTCTCTGACGGCACCACGGTAGCGCGCATCCGATCATCCCGCTGGACTGCAATCAGAATCCGCGGCTTTGCCGTACCCTTGCCTCGTTTCGACTTCTGACCGTCCTTCCGGCGCTTCGGCGCGCCTCCGAGGTACTTGAGATCGATCTCGACCAAGCCCGAGAGCGGCGGTCCGTCGCGGTCATGCGTCATCTCCCGGATTGCATGCCCCAAGCGCCAGGCTGTCGCCTGGGTCGTTCCCAGAAGCCTGGACATCACGACGGAGGAAATTCCCTTGCTTGAGGTCACGACTAGGTACATGGCCGCGATCCAGGTCCAGAGTGAAAGCTTGGTCGCATGCAGCGGCGTCTTCGTCGTCACCGTGTATTGACGCCGGCAATCCCGGCATTCCTTGAGACCCGGCCGGCAGCTCCGGCCGGTGAGCGCCCAATAATCATAGCTGCCGCAAAGCGGGCAGAACGGCCCCTGAGGCCAGCGCATAGCCTCCAGGAGACCTCGGCAAGCGTCTTCAGTCGGATACTGCCGTCGCAAGCGGGCGAGCGACGGAACTTTCTGAGTAAAGGTTCCAGCCATGACGATCTCGGAAGTAGCGGGTTACCCACTAGATGTTGGATCGTCGCAGAAAACCGTTACCTAAGTCTCAATGGCCTTGGTTACTAAGGACTTTCGACTACCGTGCCTTTGTTTGGTGTGTAATGGCGAAAAGTAATGAAACGCCATGCCCTTCCGCACCAATGACGGCAACCGCGCGCGCTTCGCCGCAACATGACCGAAGCCGAGAAGAAGCTCCGGTCTCGGCTGCGCGGACGACAGATCGGGCGGCAGAAGTTCCGCCGCCACGCGCCGCCCGAAGGTTACATCGTCGACTTTCTGTGCACCGAAAGGAGACTGGTCATCGAGGTCGATGGCGGCCAGCACGCCGAGATGACGGCGCAGGACATGGAACGCACGGAGAAGCTCGAGCACGCAGGCTATCGTGTGCTGCGTTTCTGGAATCCGGACGTGTTGCGGAATATCGACGGCGTGGTGGAGATGGTCGTGCACCCCGTTGGAGCGCCCGCGGACGGAGTTTGAACCGCCCGCACTCTTGCACCGAGTTTGGAGTTCCCCCACCAACCTCCCCC
>DASZSL010000010.1:0-21871 GCA_035548715.1 Dongiaceae bacterium | reverse complement strand
CTGCTGGAGCATTATCGCGCCATTCTCGAGCATTACGGCGAGGGCTCCGGCGTGAAGATCGCGCGCAAGCACGTCGCCTGGTACTCGAAGGGTCTCTACGGATCGAACGAGTTCCGCACGCGGATCAACCAGATGGACGATCCGAAGAGCGTCGAAGCGGCGATCCTCGACTTTTATCAGCCGCAGATCGAGCGGACCGCCGCCTAGATGTCCACCGTCACCGCCGCGCCGAAACGCCCCGCACCGGAACACTTCCAGGAGCGGCGGGTGCGCGACCGGCGGACGGTCGAGCCGCTGCCGCTTTCCGCCTGGTCGGTCCTGCTCGACGCGGTGCCCTTCGCGCTGGTGGTGCTCGATCCCGAGGACCGCATCATCGGCGCCAATCACGCCGGCGAGCAGTTGCTCGGCGCCGGCCGCACGCTGCTGCAAGGCCGGCCGCTCACCGATTACATCGCCGCCGACAGCCCGGTCTTCGCGCTGATCGCCGAGGCGCGCAACGGCAGCATCGCCGTCGCCGAGCAGGATCTCGCGCTCTCCGGCCCGCGGCTGCAGGCGGCCCATGTCGCGATCGACGCGGCGCCGATCGCCGAGCATCCGGGCTCGGTCTGCCTGATCGTGAAGGACCGCGGCATCGAGCGGCGCCTCACCCGCCAGAGCCTGAGCCGAGATGCGTCGCGCTCGGCCAAGGCCATGGCCGCGATGCTGGCCCATGAGGTGAAGAACCCGCTCTCCGGCATCCGCGGCGCGGCCCAGCTTCTGGAGAAGCGCCTCGGCTCCGACGATCACGTGCTGACCCAGCTCATCTGCGACGAGACCGACCGCATCGTCGGCCTGGTCAACCGCATGGAGATGCTGGGCGACGAGCGCCCGAGCCCGATGGGTCCGGTCAACATCCACGAGGTGCTGAACCACGTCCGGCGGCTCGCCGCCGCGGGCTTCGCCGGCCACGTGGCCTTCCGCGAGGAATACGACCCCTCCCTGCCGCCGGTCTGGGGCAATCGCGACCAGCTCATCCAGGTGTTCCTCAACCTGGTGAAGAACGCCGTCGAAGCCTGCCCCGAGCACGGCGGCAATGTCCTGCTGGTCACCCAATTCGTGCCGGGCCTGCGGCTCGGCGACCGCTTCTCCGGGCCGCGCCCGCGCCTGGCACTGACCGTGCGGATCCAGGACAACGGCGCGGGCATTCCCGAGCATATCCGCGACGGCCTGTTCGATCCGTTCGTCAGCGGCAAGGTGGGCGGCAAGGGGCTCGGCCTCGCGCTCGCCGCCAAGATCGTGGCCGAGCATGACGGCGTCATCGAGTTCGAGAGCCAGCCGCGCCGGACCGTCTTCTCGGTCTCGCTGCCGCTGGCCGATGCCACGCCCGACAGTCCGGAGGTGAAATGACGCCCGCGACGATCCTGGTCGCCGATGACGACCGCGCCATCCGCGTCGTGCTCTCCCAGGCACTGGGCCAGGTCGGGCACAACGTCCGCGCCGCATCCGATGCATCGACCCTCTGGCAATGGGTCCGGGACGGGGAGGGCGACGTCGTCATCACCGACGTGGTGATGCCGGACGAAAACGCCCTCGACCTCATCCCGCGCATCCGCGAGCGCCGGCCCGAGCTGCCGATCATCGTCATGAGCGCGCAGAACACACTGGTGACCGCGATCCGCGCCACCGAGCGCGGCGCGTTCGAGTACCTGCCCAAGCCGTTCGACCTCGCGGTGCTGATGAGCACGGTGGAGCGCGCGCTGGCCGAGGCCCGCGAGACCGAGAAGCTGGGGCAGGCGACCAACCAGGCGACCTCGGCGCCGGAGGCGCTTCCGCTGATCGGCCGCTCGCCGGCGATGCAGGAGATCTACCGGGTGATCGCCCGCCTGGTGAATACCGAGATGACGGTGCTGATCCACGGCGAGTCCGGCACCGGCAAGGAGCTGGTCGCGCGGGCGCTGCACGATTTCGGCCGCCGCCGCGACAAGCCCTTCGTCGCCGTCAACATGGCGGCGATCCCGCGCGAGCTGATCGAAAGCGAGCTGTTCGGCCACGAGAAGGGCGCGTTCACCGGCGCGGTCAACCGCGGCGTCGGGCGTTTCGAGCAGGCGGCGGGCGGCACGCTGTTCCTCGACGAGATCGGCGACATGCCGCTCGAGGCGCAGACGCGCCTGCTGCGCGTCCTGCAATCGGGCGAGTTCTCGCCGGTGGGCGGCCGGCAGGCGATCCGCGCCGACGTGCGCATCATCGCCGCCACCCACCGCGACCTGCGGCAGATGATCCAGCAGGGCGCCTTCCGCGAGGACCTGTTCTACCGTCTCAACGTCGTGCCGATCCGGCTGCCGCCCCTCCGGCAGCGGCCGGAGGACATCGCCGACCTCGCCCGTCATTTCCTGGCGCTCGCCCAGCGCGACGGATTGGCGCCCAAGACGCTGGACGCCTCCGCCGTCGAGCGGCTGAAGGCCTATTCCTGGCCGGGCAACGTGCGCGAGCTCGAGAACCTGATGAACCGGATCGCCGTCCTCTACAGCGAGTCCATGGTCGACCGGCGGATCGTCGCCGCGGCCCTGGCCGAGCAGGAGCCGGTCGCGGTCGCGCGCGGCAATGGCGGCAACGAGACGCTGTCGCAGTCGGTCGAGCGCCATCTCGACACCTATTTCCGGGCGCATCCCCACGGCCTGCCGGCAAGCGGGCTCTACGACCGGATCCTGCGCGAGGTGGAACGGCCGCTGCTCGCCTTGTCGCTGCAGGCCACCCGGGGCAACCAGATCCGCGCCGCCGAGCTGCTCGGCCTCAACCGCAATACGCTGCGCAAGAAGCTGCGCGAGCTCGACCTGCAGCCCAGCCGGGGCGCCAAGTGAACGCAGCCATCACCGAACGCGGCGGCGAACAGCGCCGCGGCTGGGCGATCCGGATCGGCAACCGGGCCCGGCTGATCAGCGTGGAGCGGCTGCTGGCGATCGTGCTCATGGCGCTCGGCGCCGGCTGCGGCCTCGCCACCTATTTCGCCTTCTTCAACATCTGGAGCTCGCAGATCGAGGGCGAGCGGGTCATCAGCCGCCTGCTCTATGCGGACATCGCCATCGCGCTGGCGCTCGGCGCCATCGTCGGCCACCGGCTGGTCGTGCTGTGGCGCAACCGCCGCCGCGGCCTCGCCGGCGCCCGGCTGCACGCCCGCCTGGTCATGCTGTTCGCGCTGATCGCCGTGGTGCCGACGGTGATCATCGCGGTGTTCTCCACCGCCTTCCTCAGCCGCGGCCTCGACACCTGGTTCAGCGAGCGCATCCAGGACGCGATCGAGAGCTCGGGCAACATCGTCCAGTCCTATCTCGCCGAGCAGCGGTCGCGCATCACCAACGACGCCTCGGAGATCGTGCAGGCGCTCTGGAACTCCGGCGTCCTGGCATCCGACAACCCGAGAGCGATGAGCGCCTTCCTCGACCGGGAGGTCACGCTGCGCGACCTGACCGAGGCGGTCATCATCACCCGCGACCGCAACATCGTGGCGCGGGCCGGCAATAGCGGGCTGATGGAGCTCGGGCTGGAGCTTCCGGAATCCGCCTTCGACCGGGCGGATGCGGGGGAAGTGGTGAACACCTCGAACGCCATTCGCGACCGTATCCGCGCGGTTGCCTCGGTGCGGTCCGGCTCGCGCTATTACCTCTACATCGGCCGCGTGTTCGACGAGCGGATCCGCAGCGCCGCGCTGCAGAACCAGAGCGCCTTCGTCCTCTACAAGCAGCTGGCCAACGCCCGGTCGAAGCTGCAGATCACCGTCGGCCTCACCTTCGCCGTGCTGGCGATCCTGGTGCTGATGGCGGCGGTCTGGGTCGCGATCCTCTATGCCAGCCAGCTGGTGAAGCCGGTCTCGCGCCTGGCCGCCGCGGCCGAGCAGATCGGCGGCGGCGACCTGAGCGCCCGGGTCAAGATCGGCCTCGCCGAGGACGAGCTCTCGGCCCTCAGCCGCACCTTCAACGTGATGGCGATCCAGCTCCAGAGCCAGCAGCACGCCCTGATCGCCGCCAACCGCCAGATGGACGACCGGCGGCGCTTCACCGAACTGGTGCTCTCCGGCGTGTCGGCGGGGGTGATCGGCCTGGCCGATGACGGGACGATCGACCTGCCCAACCGCTCGGCCTCCGAACTGCTCGGGGTCAACCTGCTCGGCCTGATCGGACAGCCGCTGGCCTCGGTCTCGCCGGACATGGCGGAGATCGTCGAGCGGGCGCGGGCGCGCAATTCCGGCACCGCCGACGGCCAGATCATGCATACCAGCGGCACGATCAGCCGCACCCTGCACGTGCGCGTCGTCTCGGAGGTGGGGGACGAGGGGCATACCAAGCTGGTCGTCACCTTCGACGACGTCTCCGAGCTCTTGTCGGCGCAGCGCAAGGCCGCCTGGGCCGACATCGCCCGGCGCATCGCCCACGAGATCAAGAATCCGCTGACCCCGATCCAGCTCTCGGCCGAGCGGCTGAAGCGCAAGTATCTCCGGCAGATCACCGAGGATCCGGACACGTTCACCGCCTGCACCGAGACCATCGTGCGCCAGGTCGGCGACATCGGCCGCATGGTGGACGAGTTCTCCGCCTTCGCCCGCATGCCGGCGCCGTCGCTGCGGCCGGAGGAAGCCTGCGAGCTCACCAAGCAGGCGGCCTTCCTGCAGCAGAGCGCGCATCCGGCGATCGCCTATCAGGTCGATCTGCCGCCCGGCCCGGTCGAGCTGGTCTGCGACGCCTCGCAGTTCAACCGCGCCATCACCAACCTCATGAAGAACGCCGCCGAATCCGTCGAGGAGCGGATCGAGGAGCAGCGCGGCCGCGGCGAGCCGGCGGCACCCGGCGAGATCCGGCTCTGGATGCGCCGGAGCGACGACCGGCTGGTGATCGGAATCGACGATAACGGCCGCGGCCTGCCCGAGCACAACCGCGACCGGCTGACCGAGCCCTATGTGACGACGCGCAGCAAAGGCACCGGCCTTGGCCTTGCGATCGTCAAGAAGATCATGGAAGACCATGGCGGCACGTTGACGCTCGCCGACCGCGACGGCGGCGGAGCCTCGGTGCTGATGACATTTCCATTGGACGCGGCGATGATGAATGTCGCAGACTCAGCCCAGACTCCTCCGATCGGGACTCAGGCTGCGGTCGGGTCTGCATAGAGCAGTAGACTGGAATGGCGCACGACATCCTGATCGTCGATGACGAAGCCGACATCCGGACTCTCATCGCCGGCATTCTCCAGGACGAAGGGTATCAGACGCGGGAGGCCGGCGAGAGCGACGCCGCTTTGGCGCAGCTCCGGCACCGGCGGCCGCACCTGCTGATCCTGGACATCTGGCTGCAGAACAGCGCGCTCGACGGCATGGAGCTGCTCGACGTGCTGAAGCGCGACTATCCGGAGCTGCCGGTCATCATGATCAGCGGCCACGGCAACATCGAGACCGCCGTCAACGCGATCAAGAACGGCGCCTACGACTTCATCGAGAAGCCGTTCAAGGCCGACCGCCTGCTGGTGATCATCGAGCGCGCGCTCGAAGCCGCGCGCCTCAAGCGCGAGAACGACGAGCTGCGCGCCCGCTCCGGCACCGAGATCGAGCTGATCGGCGTCTCCGCCGCGATCGTCCAGCTCCGCCAGGCGATCGAGCGCGTCGCCCCGACCGGCAGCCGCGTCCTGCTCTCCGGCCCGGCCGGCAGCGGCAAGGAGGTCGCGGCGCGCATGCTGCACCGGCGCTCCAGGCGCGCCAGCGGTCCGTTCGTGGTGGTCAACTGCGCCACCATGCATCCCGACCGGCTGGAGATCGAGCTCTTCGGCGTGGAGCGCAACGGCGACGGCGCCGACGCGCCCGGCAAGATCGGCTTCCTGGAGCAGGCTCATGGCGGCACGCTGCTCCTGGACGAGGTCGCCGACATGCCGCTCGAGACCCAGGGCAAGATCGTCCGCGCGCTCCAGGAGCAGACCTTCGAGCGGGTGGGGGGCAAGACCCGGGTCGAGGTCGATGTCCGCGTCATCGCCTCGACCTCGAAGGATCTCCAGGCCGAGATGTCCGCCGGCCGGTTCCGCCAGGACCTGTTCTACCGGCTGAACGTGGTGCCGATGCGCCTGCCGGCCCTGCGCGAGCGGCGCGACGACATCGTGCCGCTGCTGGAATACTTCATGCGCCGCGCCGCCGAGCAGACCGGCCTGCCGGTGCGGCGCCTCGGCGACGATGCGCTCGCCATCCTGCAGGCCTATGACTGGCCCGGCAACGTGCGCCAGCTCCGCAACGTCATCGACTGGCTGCTGATCATGCCGCCGGGCAGCCCCGAGGATCCGATCCGCGGCGACATGCTGCCGCCCGACATCGGCGCCGTCTCGCTCTCGCCGGTGGCGATGAACGACGGCAGCGAGGTCATGTCCCTGCCGCTGCGCGAGGCGCGCGAGATCTTCGAGCGGCGCTACCTGGAATCCCAGGTCACGCGGTTCGGCGGCAACATCTCGCGCACCGCGAACTTCATCGGCATGGAGCGCTCCGCCTTGCACCGCAAGCTCCGGTCGCTCGGCATCACCACCTCCGACAAAGCCGACCGCGCCGAAGGCGGCGCTTAGGAATCCCCGAAAGACCAATGGCACGCATCGCATACGTCAACGGCCGCTATCTGCCGCATCGCACCGCGGCGGTCCACATCGAGGACCGCGGCTACCAGTTCGCCGACGGCGTCTACGAGGTGGTGCCGGTCCATCGCGGCCGCCTGATCGACGAGGACATGCATCTCGAGCGCCTGGCGTTCTCGCTGAGCGAGCTCGAGATCGCGCCGCCGATGGACCAGCGCGCGCTGAAGCTCGTGCTCCGCGAGGTGCTGCGGCGCAACGGCGTCGAGCGTGGCATCCTCTACCTGCAGGTCACCCGCGGCGTCGCCCCGCGCAACCACCAGTTCCCCGCCGGCGCCCGGCCGAGCCTGGTGATCACCGCCAAGCGGCTGAAGCCGGTGCCGGCGAAGTACCTGGAGGAGGGGGTCGGGGTGATCACGATCCCGGACCTCCGGTGGAAGCGCTGCGACATCAAGACGATCTCCCTGCTGCCCAACGTGCTCGGCAAGCAGAAGGCGGTCGAGGAGGGCGCCTACGAGGCCTGGCAAATCGATCCCGACGGCAACGTGACCGAGGGCACCTCGACCAATGCCTGGATCGTGACCCGGGACCGGAAGGTCGTCACCCGGCCGCTCGGCCCGGAGATCCTGCCGGGCGTCACGCGCCGGGCATTGCTCGACCTGCTGCGCGCCGCCGGCCTGACGCTGGAGGAGCGCAGCTTCACCCTCGCCGAGGCGAATGAGGCGGCCGAGGCCTTCCTCACCAGCAGCAGCGTCTTCGTCCTGCCGATCACCGCGATCGACGGGACGAAGGTGGGCGGGGGCAAGCCCGGCCCGGTCGCCGGGCGCCTGCGCGAGCTCTATGTCGAGCACGCGGAGCGCCAGTCGGCGGCATGAACGTCGCGATCGCGAAGCCCCTGGCCCGCCCGCGCGCCATCCTGTTCGACTGGGACAACACCCTGATCGACAGCTGGGCGGTGATCCATGAAGCCCTGAACCACACGCTGGGACACATGGGACATCCGCTGTGGACCCGCGCCGAGACCGAGAGCCGGGTGCGCGCGTCCTTGCGCGACAGCTTCCCGGCGCTCTTCGGCGACCGCTGGAACGAGGCGGAGAAGGTGTTCTACGACGCTTTCGGCCGCCTGCATCTCGAGCATCTCGCGCCGTTGCCGGGCGCGGAGGCGCTGCTCGGCGAGCTCGCCCAGGCCGGCTGCTATCTCGGCGTCGTCAGCAACAAGCGCGGCAACTTCCTGCGCCTCGAGGCCGAGCGGCTCGGCTGGAACCGCCTGTTCCGCCAGCTCGCCGGGGCCGGCGATGCCGCCCGCGACAAGCCCTGCCGCGAGCATGTCGACCACGCCCTCGGCCTCGGAACCGCCAATCCCGGTCCGGTCGCCGGGCCCGACGTGTGGTTCGTCGGCGACGCGGATATCGACATGCTCTGCGCCCGCAATGCCGGCTGCCGCGCCATCCTGGTGCGTGCCCAGCCGCCCGCCGGCCACGAGTTCGCCGAAGCGGCGCCCGATCTCCACTTTCCCGACCTGCCGAGCCTCGCCGCCCATCTGCGGCAAAGCTGACGCGGACGCCCCGGCTTTGTGAGGGCGGTCACAGACGGGTCGAACCTCGCGGGTCCCGACCGCTACCGACTGGCGTACCCGCCGCCCGTGCGCGGGACCTCAGAGGGAACCGTCATGACCAAGTCCAAGCAGCCGAAGCCCACCGAGCCGAAGCCCGTCCAGACCGGCGAGCTGCCCGATGCCGCGCTCAACCAGGCGGCCGGCGGCGCGCTCAATGCCTACATGCCGACCGACCAGACCGCCGCGCATGGCAGCGGCGGCGGGGCCGGCAAGCCCGCGATGGGCGATGGCAGCGTGAAGACCAACAGCGCCCTCATCGGCCTGCTGTAATCGGCCTGCTGCAATCGACCTGCAGTTTCTCGACCGCCCGGCGCACGCCGCCGGGCGGTTTGCCGCCCGGGCGATGCAATGTCGCACCGGGTTCGAAAGAGCCGGCGGCGCGCCCGTGATATTCCCGATAAACGCGCCTCTACCAAGCACTTGGCGCATATCTGACGCCCGGCCGGGCCTGTTTCCAGCCCCCTGGAATTGTGTTAATCGTGGCCCTGCCGGCCGATCCCCTGGGCCGTGCAATACGCTTCATCGGGCCGCTTTCTGCCTCGGCGGCCCCAAGAACAATGGACGGAGACAATAATGGCCAACGAGAAATCCCAGAGCGTCCAAGACGTCTTCCTGAACAACATCCGCAAGAACAAGATGCCGGTCACGATCTTCCTCGTGAACGGCGTGAAGCTCCAGGGCATCGTCACCTGGTTCGACAATTTCTCCGTGCTGCTGCGCCGGGATGCCCATTCGCAGCTCGTCTACAAGCACGCGATCTCCACCATCATGCCCGCCGGTCCGCTGCAGCTCTTCGAGGGCGCGAAGGAAGCGGAGGAGGCTTGAGCCCAACCCCCGGCGAGGACCATCCGGACGTCGGCGCGGCACCGTCCGTGCCGGCGAATCCGGAGCGCGCGACCGTTGACGGCGACGGCATGCGCCATGGCGACCGGGCGCTGGTGCTGCATCCGGCGTTCAAGGCCGGGCCGCGCGCGCAATACAGCGGCGGCCGCTCGCCCGAGACCCGGCTGGAGGAGGCCACCGGCCTCGCCCGCGCGATCGATCTCAACGTGGTCGCCGGCGAGATCGTCCGCATCGCCGAGCCCAAGCCCAGCACGCTGATCGGCAGCGGGGCGGTCGAGCGGCTCGCCGGCCTGATCGCCGAGCGGCAGATCGCCGTCGTCGTGATGGACGGCGCCATCACCCCGATCCAGCAGCGCAACCTCGAACGCGCCTGGAAGGCCAAGGTCATCGACCGCACCGGCCTGATCCTGGAGATCTTCGGCGAGCGCGCCCGGACGCGCGAAGGCCAGCTCCAGGTCGAGCTCGCGGCCTTGAGCTATCAGCGCAGCCGCCTGGTGCGCTCCTGGACCCATCTCGAGCGACAGCGCGGCGGCTTCGGCTTCCTCGGCGGACCCGGCGAAAGCCAGCTCGAAATCGACCGCCGCCTGATCGACGAGCGCATCGCGCGCAACAAGCGCGAGCTGGAGGACGTCAAGCGCACCCGCGGCCTGCACCGCAAGGCGCGCCGCCGCGTGCCGTTCCCGGTCGTCGCCCTGGTCGGCTACACCAACGCCGGCAAATCCACGCTGTTCAACCGCCTGGCCGGCTCCGGCGTGCTGGCCGCCGACCTGCTGTTCGCGACCCTCGATCCCACCATGCGCCGGGTGACGCTGCCGGGCGGGCGCGAGATCATCCTCTCCGACACGGTGGGCTTCATCTCCGACCTGCCGACCGAGCTGGTCGCCGCCTTCCGCGCGACGCTGGAAGAGGTGGTCGAGGCCGACCTTCTGTTGCATGTCCGTGACGCCTCGCATCCCGAGGCCGAGGGCCAGAAGGCCGATGTCGAGGCCGTGCTCGGCAATCTCGGGCTCGACCGGCTGGACGAGCGCATGATCGAGGTCCTGAACAAGATCGACCGCATCGAGCCCGAGGCGCGCGCCGCCCTGCTGGAGCAGGCCAGGCGCCATCATCCCGTCCTCGCGATCTCGGCGATCACCGGCGAGGGCTGCGACGATCTGATCGCGGCGATCGAGGCCAGGCTCGGCGATCGGCTGTTGACGCTCACCTATCATCTCGGCCATGAGCAGGGGGCGGCCGCCGCCTGGCTCTATCAGCACGGCGAGGTCGTCTCGCGGCGGGACGAGGCCGATCACTCCGCGCTGACGGTGCGGCTGGCGCCGGAAGAGGCGGAGCGGTTCGAGCAGCGCTTCGGCATCGCCGTCGTGCAGGAACCAACGCAAGAGGCAAGATTCTCTCATGGATAATTCGCATGGATAATTCGCATGGATGATTCGCATGGATGACTCTCATGGCTGACGTCGCCGTCCCGACCCGCGAAGAGATCGTCGCCTTGCTGCAGGCGGTGCTCGACGGCACGACCAGCCGGACCGCCGCCGCCGAATGGGCCTCCGAGGTGCAGGACGAGATCGAGGAGGAGGACAGCGACGCCATCGATCCGGAGATGTGGCACCTGCTGCGGCTGGCCGCCAGCCTCGACGTCAAGTCCGGCGAGAGCTACCTCCACGACGACGCCACCATCCGCGACTGGATCGCAGGGCGCGCGTGACCGGCACGACCACCATCCCCGATCCCAAGACGGTCGCCGATCTCATCCGCGGCATCGCCCAGGTCGAGGTCCTGCCGCGCTTCCGCCAGCTGGCGCGCCACGAGGTGCGCGAGAAGAGCCCGGGCGACTTCGTGACGGTGGCCGACGAGGCCATGGAGGCCGCGCTGGCACCCAGGCTCGCGGCCCTGATGCCGGGCTCGCTGCTGGTCGGCGAGGAGGACAGCGCCCGCGACATCACGGTGATGCAGCGCCTGGCGTCGCATCAGCCGGTCTGGGTGATCGACCCGGTCGACGGCACGGCGAACTTCGCCGAAGGCCGCGAGGAGTTCGCCGTGATGCTGGCGCTGGTCGAGCATGACGCGGTCCTCGCCGGGTGGATCTACGAGCCGGTCACCGACCGCATGAGCTACGCCGTCCGCGGCGCCGGCGCCTTCTACGACGGCCGCCGCCTGGCCACGCCCGCCGCCGAGAACACCTATCGCGGCGTGCTGGCGGTCGGCAGCAAGGGCGATCCCAAGCTGGGCCCGCGCGTGCAGAAGCGCCGCGACCGCGTCCATCCGGTCAAGAGCGTGCGCTGCGCCGGCGTCGAATACATGCGTCTCGCCCTGGGCGAGGTCGATTTCCTGATGTTCAGCGGCACCATGCCCTGGGACCACGCGCCCGGCGCCGCGATCATCGCGGAGCTCGGCGGTCATATCAGCTATATCGACGGCAAGGGCTATCGCCCCAGCGGCGCGCTGCAGGCCGGTGGTATCCTCGCCGCGCGCGATCGCGCCACCTGGGACGAGGTCTACAGGCGGCTGATCGCCGACTGAAATCAGCGCGAAAGACGAGGGCAACATGAAGGTCGCGTTTCTGGGGCTCGGCGTGATGGGCTTTCCCATGGCCGGGCATCTGAAGAAGGCCGGGCACGACGTCACGGTCTACAACCGCACCCCGGCCAAGGCGGCGAAATGGGTCGAGACCCATGGTGGAAGCGGAGGCGGCCGGTCGGCGCCGACGCCGCGCGCGGCCGCCGAGGGTGCGGAAATCGTCTTCGCCTGCGTCGGCAACGACGACGACCTGCGCAGCGTGGTCCTCGGCGCGGACGGCGCCCTGGCCGGCATGTCGAAGGGCGCGCTGTTCGTCGACCACACCACGGCCTCGGCCGAGGTCGCCCGCGAGCTCGGCGCCTTCGCCGAGAAGGGCGGCCTCGGCTTCCTCGACGCGCCGGTCTCCGGCGGCCAGGCGGGCGCCGAGAACGGCAAGCTCACGGTGATGGTCGGCGGCGACCCGGCCGCGTTCGACCGCGCCAAGCCGGTGATCGACGCCTATGCCCGCGCCTGCATCCTGCTGGGGCCATTGGGCAGCGGCCAGCTGACCAAGATGGTCAACCAGATCTGCATCGCCGGCCTGGTGCAGGCGCTGGCCGAGGGCATGAATTTCGCCAAGATGGCCGGGCTCGACACCGCGAAGGTGGTCGAGGTGATCTCCAAGGGCGCCGCGCAGTCCTGGCAGATGGAGAACCGCGCCAGCACCATGATCGCCGGCAAGTTCGATTTCGGCTTCGCGGTCGATTGGATGCGCAAGGACCTTGCGATCTGCCTGGAAGAGGCCAAGCGCAACAAGGCGCGCCTGCCGGTCACCGCCCTCATCGACCAGTTCTACGCCCAGATCCAGCAGCGCGGCGGCAGCCGCTGGGACACGTCCAGCCTGATGGACCTGGTGGCGCGGCCGTAGATTAACGCCTGCGTGCGGCGGCGTCCTTCTCGCCGGCCCATTTCGCTTCCAGCCGGGCCATGTGGAAGCGCAGCAGCTCGCCGATCCGCATCTCGCCATAGGGCGTCCGGTGGATGCGCTGGGGGTAGTGCACGTCGGGGTAGGAGTTGCCTTCGAGCAGCACCGGCCCCTCGGGGGTGATCGCGACGTCCCAGCCCACCAGGATCCGGTCGCTGACGACCCGATGCGCGCGCTCGACCAGCGCCACGACCGGGTCCCAGCCGGGCACCTGCCGGCCGACGATCTCGACGCCGGTCACGGGATGCCGCTCGTGCCACTGCGAGAGGCATTCCGGCTTGTCGCCGGTCATGGGGCCGAGCCGCCCGGTCTCCAGATCGACCGCCGCGGCATATTCGCTGATCGGCTTGCGCACCGGCCAGTCCGGCTCGAGCTTGGTGAGGACGCGCAGATAGGCGACCACGAGCTCGGGCTCCAGCGCCTCGTCGAGGCAGGTGACCATGCGGATCGTGATCAGGGATTCGGTGGCCATGTCGGCGATCGCCGGATGATTGCGCAGCCGCGGCAGCACCATCATGGGACGGGTGCCGAACCGGCGGATGACGTCGCCGACGAGCTCGCCGAGCCCGCGTTTCGCGCCCGCGCCATCGACATACTGGAACGCAGCCGTGCGGCGGTAGAGCGAGACCCCGACCGCGCCGCGGCCGATCCGCGGCTTGACGAACAGATCCTGGTCGAGGTCGAGCAGGTTGCCGGTCTGCCAGACCGGCTGCCCGTCCTCGATCAGCATCACCGGCGCCGCGTGCGGCAGTCCCGCGCGCTCGCACCAGGCGAAGAGCTGCATCTTGTCGCCGAGATTGATCCGGCGGTCGCCGGCCGGCGGCTGCAGCCGGTGGAGATCGTGCAGGAGACGCCCCTTCACCTCGCGGCGCAGGAAGTACTGGTCGACCTTGGCAAAGGCGCCCGGCTCATAGAGCTCCTCGAAATAGTAGATCGTGGGATCGATGCCGGCGCCGAACGCCATGCGCCACTGCGCCGCGAGCTGCGCGCCGACCGGGACGCCGAACCGCCGTGCGACGCGCGGGGCGAGGCGCGGCGCGTACCAGAGCAGGCGGGCCAGATCGAGCAGGCGGATGCCCAGCCGCCTGAACCGGCGCGCCATCGGCGTGCGGTGGCGCGCGCCGGCCTGTGCCTCCAGGCGGCGGGACCAGGGGCCGATCGCTTCCATCCCCGGTGCATCGGAGCCGGCCGCCGGCCGCGCGCGGCGGTGACGGCCGATCGGGTCGGACAGGCCCGGCGATGGCAGGACGACGCCCTTCATCTCCCTCCCGGGGTTGGCAGTTGCCGATGGGTCGGGCCGCAGCGGCGCAGCTAGCGCGGCACCGCCTCGTGCTCCTCGGCCTTCACGCGCGCCCACAATGCCTCCAGACCTTCCAGCGAAGATGGCAATCCCACCTGACCGTCGCCTGACCTGGAGGCACTCTGCGCCCCCCGATCCGCCACCGCCAGTTCTTCCATCCGACGGAACCGGCGCTCGAATTTCCGGTTGGCGCGGCGCAGCGCGCCCTCGGCATCGACTTTCAGGTGCCGGGCCAGGTTCACCGCCGCGAACAGCAGGTCGCCGACCTCCTCGTCCAGCCGCTGCGGATCGCCGGACGCCGCGATCTCGGCCTCGATCTCGGCGATCTCCTCGCGCACCTTGTCCAGCACCGGCGCCGCCGCGGGCCAGTCGAACCCGACCCGGGCCGCGCGGCGCTGCAGCTTCTCGGCGCGGGTGAGGGCAGGGAGCCCGGCCACGACGCCGTCGAGCGTCGCCGCCCGGCGGCCGGAGGCGGCCGCCTCCCGGGCGCGCTCGGCGGCCTTCTGGGTCTCCCAGGCGACGGTCTGCGCCGAGGCCGTCGCGATCTCGGCGGTGCCGAAGACATGGGGATGGCGCTCGATCATCTTGCCGTTGATCGCCGCCAGCACGTCCTCCATGCGGAACAGGCCGGCCTCCGCGGCCATCTGGGCGTAGAACACGACCTGGAACATCAGGTCGCCGAGCTCGCCCGGCAGCGCCTTCAGGTCGTCGCGCTCGATCGTGTCGGCCACCTCATAGGCTTCCTCGATCGTATGCGGGGCGATGGTCCGGAAGCTCTGCTCGAGGTCCCAGGGGCAGCCGCCCTTGGGGTCGCGCAGCTTCGCCATGATGCCAAGGAGGCGGTCGAAAGCGGCGGCGGCGGGGCTCGGTGTCTGGTCGGGCATGGTGGCCATGGCCTCAATCTGGACTGTGAACAGGCGCCGAATATAGCGGCGTTCAAAGACATCAGCGCGCCCCGAACGCTACAGGGAAGACAAAGCGCTAGAGCGAATAAACCTTTGTTAACGCGTAATTCTCTGCATCGCCGATTCGCATAATGTATATTATGGAAAATACAGCGGCGACGTTACACTTCCCATACCCAGGCAGGTTGAGCTATGTCTAGTAGCCAGTTGCCCGGGCAACACAATTCCCAATTAGCCGATCCCCCGGGCCGCGTCAGGAGCCTGGAAGGCGATTCGGGCTCCGCTTTTGGGGCACAACCTCGTGCGACTTCTTTATCTCGACGAAGCTGGGACTGACTTTAGGGCGCCGTTGATTTGCGTCGCCGGGGTGATCGTGCATGGCGACCGACAGTGGACGGAGATTGATAGCCGCGTTGGCGCCCTGATCGATGAGTACATCCCTGAGCGTGATCGTCCTGGCTTCGTGTTTCACGCGACGGATATCTTTCACGGCTCACGGTACTTCCACCGCGACAACCCGGAATGGCCCCAAGAGCGCCGTTTCGGTCTATTGCTGCGGCTGGCAGCCATCATCAAGGATCTGAACCTACCGCTCGTTGCCGCTTGCTATGACAAGGCTAAGTGGGCCGTGCGCGCCAACGAGGCTATTGAGGAGTTTTCGAGCGACAGGCCCGATTTAGCGCTAGGTCTTATGCATATTGGGGCCGCATTGGATTGTCTGACTAGGGCCGATTCGTGGCTCGCGAAGTTTTCCCCGGATGAGTTGGCGGCAGTTGTTCACGAGGAAGGCCCCAAGGCCAAGCAACAGATCAAATTGGCATTGAGGGCAGCCCGCGGTCGGTTACCCGTACCGCCGGAATTTGCCGACACGCAGAAACGGGTCTCCCTTCCGCTAAAGCGGATCATTGATACGATTCATTGGGCTGAGAAGCCGGACGCAAGGCCACTTCAACTCGCGGACTTGACTGCATTTACGTTCTGCCGAATCGCAAAAGGAATGCCTACCGGTGACCAACCGCACGAGGTCGTGTTGCGGCAACTTTGGGAAATCATCCAGCCCCAGATGGTCTGGATGTTCGAGGCCAAGCAGCCTATTTCGTATTTGAATGATCCCGAGCCGGACGGTGGCGAATGATCCGCTTCACGGCCCTCTCCGCTTCCTTCTCGGATTCCGCGGCCTCAGCCTTCTTCGCTGCCTCTAGGAAGCGCTTGGATTGCTCGGGGTCGTCTTGGGTTGGCTTTGGTTTGGGGGAGCTTGTCACGGGTCGCCCTCCTACTATCGTTTTTAGTTCACTGGACGCGGATCAATCAGCTCAGGCCCATCATACGAGAAATACCCATAGTCAGGGTGCTGCTTGTCCAGCGTGTGGGGGCGAAGAAGCGTCTCGTCCAGCCGGAGCTTCACTCCTGGATGCTGAGCTGCCTCTGGACCTTCCCACTCTAAGACGACAAGTGGTGTCCCATCTAAGATGACCATATCGGACTGGCACGTGAACCGTCGATTGCCGACCTTAAGGGTGTGCCATACCCGATATATGCCTTTGTCGGGCTCGGGTTTCTCATTGAGGCTCATGCATCAGCGCCCCTCTCGCATCCGCTTCACCCAGTATCGCGACAGCTCGGCGAGGGTTTCAAACCGCCGCCGCTTTGCTATCAGTCGTTCGATAGGTCAGCCGCTTGTCCTTGCCAGCCAGCAGCGCGGTAGCGGCGCGCACGGTGTCATTGACGCCGAGCTTCTCGCGGGTGTTCTGCCGGAAATCAAACTCCGCCAGGTACCGAGGCCGGTGATCCTCGGAAACGTGCTGGTAGACGCCGATCAGGCCCCTCTTGAAGATCGAGAAGAAGCCTTCAAGGGTATTGATGTGCACGTCGCCCCGGACGTACTCGCCCTTGCTGTGGTCAACGGCCTCGTGCTTATCGACCTGAAACTTGTAGTGCGGGGCCTGGTCGGTAACGAGACGCGACTTTGGGTGCAGATGGCGCGCCAGATGCGCGCGGACAGTGGTATGGTCGAGGAAAACCGACCGCTGACGGCCGCCGCGCTCGACAAGCGACATGACCTGTGTCTCTCGGCCAGTCTCGCCAGCGCGCCGCTTGGTTATGCGGGACTTGGTGATAAAGGTCTCGTCCGCCTCGACGGTTACGCCTTCGCCACCAAGCGGGGGAGTGCCGTCCGCTGGAGCCATGGCTTCCCGAATACGATGGCCCATGAACCAAGCGGTTTTCATAGAACAACCGAGCATCCGCTGAAGCTGGCGGGTCGAGATGCCCTTCTTCGAGGCGCACATCAGGTGGATCGCCTGAAGCCAGTAGCGCAGCGGGGCATGGCTGTCCTCGAAGATAGCCCCGATCCGCACGGTAAAGGGCTTGCGGCAGGCGTAGCACTTCCTGAGGCCCGGACGGGTGGTCTTGCCCTGCAACCGGCCGATCTTCTCCGACTCCGCGCCACAATGCGGGCAAACCGGACCCTTGGGCCACATGATCGCCTCGACGTAGGCAAAGGCGGCTTCTTCGTTGTGGAAGTGCGGAAGTTCAAGAACTGCGGGCATGGCGTTTTCTCCTATGCCCCGAAACATAGGATGTCAGGATGGGTATGTAAAGTGTAACGTCGCCAATACAGCGGTGATATTACCGTGGCGTTGGGGCGCCAAGACGCAAAGCGAATCGCCGGCCGCGTCGAGGAGGTACTTTGCCATCGGCGACCGCGCCGCGGCACTACGCGCGGACGCATGCATGGTTGCCGATGGTCAACGCATTTCCTGATGGGCATTGGCAGACGCCCGAAGGGTCCGGCGGATACGCCTGAACTTCCGATGCGCGCGGCGTTCCGTTCGTTGCAGATCCTCGCGGGCAACCGCTCGCCAGCCCGCACTGCGCGCGATACCGTTCGCCTACCCTGCTCGCACGGCCCGCGAAGGACGTGCGGATGAGAGAGCCGATCGATGGTCGCGTCTCCCTCTGCCAACATCGCCGGCGGCGTCGCTGCGGCCTGAATGCCCCGCCGAACTCGGGCGAGAGGTCACGCCGGCCGGCGGATCCAAAGGCGCGCCTTGCAGCACGCCTGCGCGACACGCGCGCGGCCTGACGCGTCGGTTACCGATACCATATCGGTGCGTGCCGGGAGATGACCGCGGCCCGGCGGCCGCGACGGAGCACGGATAATACCCTGTAAATGGCCGATAATATGCGCGATCCCGGACGACCGAGGAGGGTCTCTGTACCAACTAGGATATGATACCGGTCACATTTCGTCTTGCAAACGCTCGATTGGCTGCTAATCTCGCCCGCAGCACGCGGACCTTTCAGGCCAATCAATCAAACAACCGCGATCGCGCTGGGAGCAATCTGATGGACGACAATCTGGCACTCGCGAGGCTGCTCGCGAGCAGAATGACCGGCCGCCATTCGCGGCGGACGTTCTTCCGCACATTGGCGGCGGCGGGCCTGGTGGCACCGCTGGCGGGGAAATACGCCCGCGCGGACGACCCGCTCCAGAAGCACCTGAACTTCATGGACTCGTTCTACACGCTCAACAACGACTACTTCCACCAGATGGACCATGGCGCGGAACAGGCCGCCGCCGTGCTGAACATCACGGAATCGCGCGAGCTCAACAACGGCGACGTCAACATCCAGAAGAGCCACGTGGAGAACGCGCCTAATCTCGGGATCGACGGCATCACGATGGTGGCCGCGACCGAGGGCTCCGAGATCGACCTGCTGCAGCTGGTGAACCGACTGAAGATCCCCACGGTCAACAACCACACCAAGGCCGTCTGGAACACGCCGCTCGACAGCGGCGACTACTACGTCGCGTTCAACGCGCCGCCCAACGTGACCGCGACCAAGGCCCGCTCCGTCCAGGTGTTCAACAAGCTCGGCGGCAAGGGCAAGGTGGTCTATATCGAGGGCATCCTCGGCAACCCGGTGGAAGCCGAGCGCGGCCACGGCTTCGACCTCGCGCTCAAGGAGTTCCCCAACATCGAGCTGGTGGCGCGCCGGCCCGGCGGCTGGAGCCGCACGACCACGGCCCCGGTCATCGCCGATATCCTGACCGCGCATCCGGACGTCGACGCCATCATCGTCTCGAACGACGATTCCGCCGTCGCCGTGGTCAATGCGCTGGAGCAGCGCAGCATCAAGGCGCTGGTCAGCGGCTGCGACGCGATCCCGGACATGATCGACATGATCGCCGACGGACGCGCCTTCAGCACCTTCGCCTACGGCCCGGCCTGGCTGGGCGCCTACTCCACCGTGATGGTATTCGACTACATCAACGGCTGGCGCCCCTCGGTGCCGGAGCGGATGATGATCTTCGGCGGCTATATCCTCGACACGCCGGAGGCGGCCAAGAAATACAAGGAGCTGAGCTCCGGCGAGAAGTCGCCCTACGACTTCCTGAAGATGTCGAAGGTGCTTCATCCGAACGACTGGAACCCGCAGAACCTGCTGATCCCGCTCGTCCCCGAGGAGCATTGGACCTGGCGCGGCGCGAAGCCCGACAGCTACAACCTGCCCAAGGAATACGCCGAGGCCAAGGAAAAGGGCGAGTTCGAGCGGGTGACCAAGCTCTATGCCGACCGCTTCTCGCCGGATCCCTTCATGGACGTGCGGAAGCTCACGACCAATGGCGGCCCGATCGTCATCGGGCCGTACTGAACAACCAGAGCACCATGTCGGTTGAGACACCGGCACCACCGATCCTGGAAGTGCGGGATGTCGCCAAGGCGTTTGGCGGCATCCCGGCGCTTTCGGGCGTCAGCCTCACCCTGCGCAAGGGCGAGGTGATCGGCCTGGTCGGCGAAAACGGGGCCGGCAAATCGACGCTGCTGAAGACGATCAGCGGGAATCTCAAGCCCGATTCCGGCGCGATCCTGGTGAACGGCCGGCCGACCGCGTTCCGCGACTATGGCGACGCCAACCGCGCCGGCGTCTTCCACATCTACCAGGACCTGGCGCTGATCCCGACCCTGTCGGTCTACGAGAACATGCTGCTGGCGCATGAACAGGCGTTCTCCCGGTTCGGCGTGATCGACAATCGCAAGATGCTGGAGCACGCCCGGGCGCTGCTGGCGAGCTTCGGCCATGCCGGGATCGACGCCGCGCGCAAGGTCGAGGCCTATGACTTCTCCACCCGGCAGGTGATCGAGATCATCAAGGCATTCGCGCTTGCAAAGCTGATGGGGATCGAGACGCCCATCATGCTGCTGGACGAGCCGACCGCCGCGCTGACCGGCGACGAGGTCGAGTTCCTCATGCGGCTGATCGCGGCGACGCGGCCGCTGGCGGCGATCGTCTACGTCTCGCATCGCCTGTCCGAGGTCATCGACATCAGCGACCGGCTCTATGTCCTGAAGGACGGCGCCATGGTCGCCGAGCTGCCGGCCGGCGTCGCGGAAAGCCGGCTGCACGAGCTCATGGTCGGCCGCGCGCGCGACGAGTTCTTCTATCGCGAGCACCAGCAGCGGCAGCCCGACAGCACCGTCGCGATGGAGGTCTCCGGGCTGTCGCGGCCGGGATCCTTCGCCGGCATCGATTTCAAGCTGCACGCGGGTGAGATCCTCGGCGTCGCCGGCTTGCTGGGATCGGGGAAATCCGACATGGCCCAGGCCCTGGTCGGCGTGCTGCGGGATGCGACCGGAGAGATCCGCATCGGCGGCGAGACGATGCCGGCCAGCCGCTCGATCAAGACGATGAGCGACGCCGGCGTCGGCTATCTCCCGCCCGACCGGCGGGACGGCGTGATCCCCCCGCTCTCCGTCGCCTCCAACATGACGCTCGCCCGCCTGACACGGCGCGGCGAAGGGCTCTGGCTCGACCTGCTCGGGGAAGTGCGCGACGCGCTGAAATTCGTCGCGACGCTGGGCATCAAGGCGGCCGGGCCGCATGCGCAGATCTCGACCCTGAGCGGGGGCAACCAGCAGAAGGTGCTGCTCGCGCGCTGGCTGCTGCGCCAGGCGAAGGTGCTGGTGCTCGACAACCCGACCAACGGAGTCGATGCCGGCGCCAAGGAGGACATCTACACCGTGCTGCGCCAGATCGCGGCCGAGGGCGTCGGCATCCTGCTGGTCAGCGACGACCTGCTGGAAGTGATCGGCCTCAGCAACCGCATCCTCGTCATGCGCGGCGGCTCGATCGTGCGCGAAGTGGCGTCGCCGCCCGAGCGCAAGCCCGGCGAGGTCGATCTCGTGGCGCATATGGTCTAGGGGAGCACGGAACATTTCGAACACCACGCAGACGCCGGTCCCCGCCTCTTCCGCCAGAGCCGGCGCCGCCCCGCATGCGGCACCGCGCCGGCGGCTCTCGGCCGCGGTCGTCGCCCCCTGGCTGGCGCTGATCGTCATGATCGTCGTCTTCTCCCTGCTGAACGGCCGCTTCTTCACCCTGGGCAACGGCATCAACATCCTGCAGCAGGCCGCGGTCCTGATCGTCATCAGCCTGGGCGGCACCTTCGTCATCCTGATGGGCAGCATCGACCTCTCGGTCGGGTCGCTGGTCTCGCTGGCCGGCATGACCGCGGCGATGCTGATCCAGGATTACGGGCAATGGGCGGTGCTGCTGGTCCCGATCATCACCATGCTGATCGGCGGCATTTCCGGCACCCTGTTCGCCTATGCCCGGCTGCCCTCGTTCCTCACCACGCTCGGCATGCTCTATGCGATCAACGGCATCACGCTCTACGTGACCGAGGGCTCGGCGATCAACATCCCGACCAACCTGACGATCGCGTCGATCTTCAACGGCAGGCTGCTCGGCATCCCGGCGGTGGCGCTCTGGGCGATCGGCATCGCGATCGTCGCCATGCTGGCGGCGCGGCGCACGCGCTTCGGCCGCTTCCTCTACGCGATCGGCGGCGGCGAGACGGTGGCGCGGCTGTGCGGCGTGCCGGTGCCGCGATACAAGCTCTACGCCTTCCTGGTCTCGGGATTCCTGTGCGGCGTGGCCGGCGTCTTCCTGATGCTGCGCATCGGCGGCAGCGATCCGACGATGGGTGCGCCGATGCTGCTGCCGGCGATCGCCGCGGTCGTGATGGGCGGCACGCCGCTGACCGGCGGCGTCGGCGGCCCGCACCGGACCGTGCTCGGCGTGCTCATCATCACGATCCTGCAGAACGGGATGAATCTCGCCAACGTCAACCCGTTCCTGCAGGACGTCGTGCT
>DASZSL010000009.1:0-4702 GCA_035548715.1 Dongiaceae bacterium | reverse complement strand
AACAGCATGATGTTCTGGGCGAGGCGGCTGTGACGGGTCGCGGCTTCCGCCATGGCGAAGCCCTCCGCGGGTTCAGTGCTGCAGCAGCTTGGCCGCGGCGGCGCTGGCCATGTCGGCGCGGACCTGCTCCAGGATCGCCGCCGCCTCGCTGCCGCGGATGCGGGCGATGTCGTCCTGGTACTTCAGCAGCGCACCGAGGCTGTTGTCGATCGCCGAGGCGGTCAGCGCCACCTGGTCGAGCTGCACCAGCGCATCGGTCCAGTCGATGGTCTCGGCGACGCCCGGCAGCTTGAAGAGGTCGCGCTGCCGCAGCTTCTGCACGAAGGCCACGACCTCGCGCGAGAGATCGAGGCTGGCGCCGGGTACCTTGGCCCGCAGGATGGCGAGCTCGCGCTCGGCGTCGGGATAATCGACCCAGTAGTAGAAGCAGCGGCGCTTCAAGGCGTCGTGGATCTCGCGGGTGCGGTTCGAGGTGATGACCACGATCGGCCGCGCCGCCGCCCGGATCACGCCGATCTCCGGGATGGTGACCTGGAAGTCCGAGAGCAGCTCCAGGAGAAAGGCCTCGAACGGCTCGTCGGTGCGGTCGAGCTCGTCGATCAGCAGCACCGGCGCGCCCTTGGGATCGGGCTCCAGCGCCTGCAGCAGCGGGCGCTTGATCAGGAACCGCTCGGAAAAGATGTCGGCGGCGATCTTCTCCTTGTTCGCCTCGTGCGCGGCTTCGGCCAGCCGGATCTCGATCATCTGCCGCGCGTAGTTCCATTCGTAGACCGCGGCGGCGACGTCGAGGCCCTCGTAGCATTGCAGGCGGACGAGGTTGCGCCCGAGCGTGGCGGCCAGCACCTTGGCGATCTCGGTCTTGCCCACCCCGGCCTCGCCCTCGAGGAAGAGCGGACGCCCGAGCTTGAGGGAAAGGAACACGGCGGTCGCGAGGCTGCGGTCCGCCACATAGTCCCCGGATTTCAGCAGCGCAAGGGCCGCATCGATGTCACCCGGCAGGGAGGCCATTGAACCAGGACTTCTATTTCTGGACCCACTGTCCCGAGCTGTTCATGTAGTACCAGCCGGGCTGCAGCTTCTGCGCGATGGTCTTCTCGGCGGCCAGCGCGCCCACTTCCTCGACCGGAACGCCCTTCTGGCCGGCGAGCTGCTCGTAGACCTTGCGGCGCTGGGCGTTGATGTCGTTGACCAGCTTCTGGATGTCCGGCGACGGGTTCGGCGTCACGTAGTCGACATAGCCGTCGGGCCGCTCGCCCACCAGGCCCGCCGCGCGGGCGCTGTCGAGCGAATCCGCCTGCGCCGCCAGCGGCAGCATCAGCGCGAAGGCCAGGGCCGCGAGCCAGGTCTTTACGGAAAGGAGGAAGGAGAGCTTGCTCATCATTTTCTCGAAAGGTCGTCAGAACAGGTTCGGGTTGTCGTTGACCAGGTTTTCCACGTCCTTGTCGACCTTGACCCGCACCTCCTGCTCGATCTTGACGTTGAGGTTGATCACGATGGGCTTGTCCGGCGCTTCCACCTTCACGGTCGGATTGCAGCCCGCAAGACCCGGCACAGCCAGCAGCAGGGCCGCCGCAGCGCCCCGCGCGAGCTCGGAAGACCGCGCCAGAATGGAGGAGGTCGACACCCGGAAGCCCTTCACTGGTTGAACGATTTCAGCTTCTCGCGGATCATATCGGGCACTTGATAGCCGGCCAAGCCCTTGCGCAGCGCTTCGTCCAACCGCCCGGTCACGGATAGGTTAAATTCGACCGGATAACCGTTATAGAAGCTGGGGTTGCGCCCCGCGATATGCAAGCCCAGCTCGGTGTCGCCGGTGGCCGCGCGATCCAGGTCGATTTCCAGCTTGTCGTAATGGAAGTCGGACAGGGCCGACATGGCCATCTTGACGCTGTCGCCGGCGCCCTGGAGGGCGGCGGGGGCCTGGGCCTGGTTGTAGCGCAGGACCCCGGGCGCCTCGGCCTCCAGCTTGGCATGGTCGATGGCCAGGCCCGCCGGGAACAGGGTCACCGGGATGACGCCCGAGAGCTGGCCCTCGCCGCTCAGCCCGGCGACGGCGAAGAGCTCGAACAGCCGTGCCAGCGACACCTTGTCGACGTTGAGATGGATCTGCTGCGCCGGCGCGCCGAGCTTCAGGGCGACCGGCTCCAGGGTCACGTGGCCGCTCATCATTTCGAGATGGCTCTCGGCGATGTTCATCACCGCGCCGTTCTCGACCTTGAAGCGCACCAGGCCGTTGGTCAGCGGCAGGCCGACATCGGCCAGCTCCACCGAGACGATCTGGTCGGCGGCGGTGGTCAGCGGCCAGGGCTTGTCGACCTCGATCACGGAGTTGAGGTTCTTGAGCGAGATCGGCCCGACCTTGCCGCTCAGGTTCTCCAGGTTGAGCTCGAGCTGCGAGGTGGCGCCGTTCTTGTCCAGCAGGATCGGTCCCTTGACGGCGACCGTGCCGGAAATGTCCTCGGTGCTGTGGGCCAGGGCGGGGAAGATGTCCTTGGGCTGCAGCCCGTCGGGCGCGAAGGTGACCGGCGGCAGCTCCAGGTCGAAGCGGCCCTTGCCCTGGTTGAGGTCGTAGCCGCCGTTGGCGGTCAGCGACGCCTTGGCCGCGGCGATGCCGAGCTTGGCGTTCAGCGCCAGCTTGCCCCCGGCGAGGCTCGCCTTGGCGTCGAGCGCGGCGGGCGCCGCCCCGGCGCCGTGGATGGCGGGCGACTTCAGCGCGAGGTCGATCTTGCCGCCGGCGCCCTTGAGGCTGAGCTGCAGGTTCTGCACGTCGGCCTGCGGCTGCGCCAGCGCGAGGGTCGCGTTCTTCGCGTCGAACGCATAGTCGAACACGGCGCTCGGCGTCGAGGCAAAGCTGAAATTGCCGCCCGGCAGCGCCAGCTTCACCGGTCCCGCCAGGCCCGGCAGCGTGACCTCGGTCGCGAGCCCGCCCAGGGCGAACGTGCCTTCGATCGGCTCCTCGTCGTCGTTGCGCAGCGGATAGACGAAGCGGCTGGCATCGTTCTTCTTCAAGGTGAGCGTCGTCGGCTTGTTGAGCCTGACCGGCCCGAAGCTCGCCTGGGCGAACTTGACGGTGCCGTCGCGGCTCGGCTGCAGGGTGAGCCGGTCGCCGTCGAAGCCGAACTGCCAGCCGACATCGACCGCCGGATTGCGGAACTGGCTGGCGCCGAGGGTCAGCCCCTTCAATTGCGCGGCGACGTCGAGATTGCCCTGCGCGGTCGGCTTGTCGTCCTCCAGCTTCAGGATGCCGGCGCCCTGCAGATGCGCGGCGAAGTCCGGCGACCAGCCGCCGCCCGCCTTGACCTCGAAATTCGGGATGTCCAGCCGCCGCTCCGACAGCACGGCGCGTCCGTCGGCGTCGATCGTCGCCGGCGCGCTCTGCCCCGGCCAGCTGAGGCCGTCGCCGGCAATCCGCCAGTCCGCCGCCAGCACCAGCGCGCCGGTCGCGACCCGGATGCCGCTCACGCCGTTGTCGGCGGGCGGCGTCTTCAGCTGCGCCTCGACATGCAGCGTGCCGGCGTCCGGCTGCGGCAGGTGCAGGATTTCCCACAGCGCCGAATTGGCGGCGAGGTCGCCGGTGATCTTGCCTTGCGGCTGCGGCGCGCGGTTGCCGAGGGTCGCGTTGAGGTCGAGATGCAGCGCCGCCCGCTGCCCGGGCTCGGTCAGCGCGAACTGGCTGTAGATCACGTTGTGGTCGATCGTCGCCATGCCGTCGCCGGCGAGCGTGCCGACCGGCGTCTCCACCGTCAGCACGATGCGATGCAGGATGATGGAGGAGGGCGGCTCGGCGCTCTTGCCGTCGCCCGGCGCCATCAGCTCGCGGAACACCGGATCGATCTCGCCGAGGCTCAGCACATGGCCGTCATAGCGGGCATGGATGTCCAGCCGGCCGATCTCGATCCGCTCGATCCGCATCGCCGTCGGCTCGAACTGCAGGCTGACGTCGCTCGCCCTGATCTGTCCCGCGGCACCCAGGGATACCGAGCCGATCGAGGCGTGATGCGTGCCGAGGTCGTTGATCTCGAGCTCGCTCGGCAGGTCGTAGCGCAGCGCCAGGGCCTCGGTCGCCGCCCAGGCCGCGATCCGCTCGCGGAAGGCGACGCAGGCCGCGCCCATGAGGACGAGGACGAGCAGCAGCACGACCGGCCAGCGCCGGCGACGCCTCTTCTGCTGCGCACGATCCGCCATCCCTCGACCTCTCCGAACCTCCGCATGGCCGCTTCTTCCGGCGCCTGGCGGACCCCGTCTCGAAGCGTCTTGTAGAAACGCCGCAAGCGTGGTTTCGCTGCGCGGCGGGTCGCACCCCCGGCCCGCCGCGCCCGTCTAGGATGGCCTATTCGATCAAGCGGCGCCACCAGCCGCGGCGCTGCCCCTGGCCGGCGCCCGCATCCGGCGCTTCCTCGCCTTGCTCCTCGCCTGCGCCGCCGACCTCGATCACCTTCACGGGCGAAGAGGCCGGCTCGGCCTCGGGTTCCGGGGCTCGGGCCTGCTGCGGCACGGCTTCATGGGCCGGATAGGCCGGGAAGTCGGGCTCGACCGCGGGAGCCGCCGACACCGGTGGCTCGGCCCAGGCCGGTGCCGCGGCCGCCACCGGCCGCTCGGGTTCCGGCGCGCGCCATTGCGGCGGCAAGGCGTCGGAATCCTCCGGCACGCCGGGCTGCTCGGCATCCGCCATGTCGTCGGCGCTTTCCGGCTGGCCCTCGGC
>DASZSL010000008.1:0-39048 GCA_035548715.1 Dongiaceae bacterium | reverse complement strand
CTAGAGTTCCGCGTTGACGATGAAGCCGGCATCGACCAGCAGCGTCGCCGAGGTCACGTAGCTCGCGTCGTCGGACAGCATGAAGGCGACCGCCGCGGCGAGCTCGGCGGGCTTGCCGATGCGCCCGAGGGCGATGCGCTCGAGGTAGTACTTCATGACGTCCGGCTGGTCGAACATGCTGGCGCTCATCGGCGTCTCGACGGCGCCGGGCTCGATCGCGTTGACCCTGATGCCGTGCTTGCCGAGCACGGCCCCCAGCGCCTTGGCCAGCATGCTGATGGCGCCCTTGGTGCCGCAATAGGCGACCTGGGTCGGCGCACCCACATGGGCTGAGATCGAGCTGATCATGACGATCGCGCCGCCATGCTTCTCGCGGATCATCTGCCTGGCGCTTTCGGTCACCACGACCCAGGCGCCGCGGACATTGGTCTCGAACAGGTTGTTGAAATCCTCGATCGAGGTCTCGTCCCAGGGCATGAAGGGATTGATGGCCGCATTGGAGACCAGGTAGTCGAGGCGGCCGCCGCGCCTGGCGACCTCGGCGACCATGGCGGTCACCTGCTTCGGATCGCGCATGTCGCAGGCGATGTCGAAGGCCTCGCCGCCGGCGGCCTTGATCTGCGCCATGGTCTCCTTGGCGTCCAGGCCCGGCTTGTAGTTCACCGCGACCAGCGCGCCCTCGGAGGCGAGGCGCACCGCCGTCGCCTGGCCGATGCCCGTGCCGGCGCCCGTGACGAGCGCCACCTTGCCAGCGAACCGGCGTTCCATGTGATCCCCCTATGACGAGAAAGTCAGAACAGCGCGACCGGATTCCAGGGCGAGCCCGTGGCGCCCGGCAGGCGCAGGGGCAGCCCGACCACCATGAAGTCCCAGCGCCCTTCCTCGAGGCAGGCCTGGTGGACCTCCTCGAGCTGCAGGCTGTCGGAGACCAGCATGCCCATCGCCGTCAATTGCAGCGGGTGGATCGGATAGGTCATCCCTTCGACATTGCTCGGCACCGTCTCGCCGTCGCCGTCGGGCAGGAAGGCGGCGATCTTGCGCTCATGCATCCATGGGACGGTGTCGACGTGGAGGCCGGCCTTGCCCTCGCCGCTCGGGGGATAGTCGTTGCTCCAGGCGCCGAGCGCGAGCCGGCGCGCGTGATGCCCGGTGCGGAAGACCATGATGTCGCCTTCGCCGATCTCCACGCCCTGGGCCTTCACGATCGCCTCGATCTCGGCGCGGTTGACGGCCTCGCCCGGCTCCAGCCAGTCGACGCCGCGATAATGCGCGGCATCGATCAGGACGCCGCGGCCGATGATGCCGTGGTAGTAGGCGGCGATGCTGCCCCATTCCGAGCCGCGGGAGGTCAGCAGCGCCGCCGGCTTGTTGTTGTAGAGCTTGCCCTTGTACGCGACGTGATTGAGCGCGTCGACATGGGTATGGGCGTCGCCGTGGCTCGCCATGGCGAGGTAGCACATGCCGAAGGAGAGGCCGCTCTCGGTGATCGGGATGTCGTGCATCAGCGACATCAGGTGCACCGCGGGGTTCGGGTTGTCCGGCCCGGCCTGCTTGTTGATCGGGATCGCCATGGAAGCGACGCGGCCCTTCTTCACCAGCGTCGCCGCCGCGGCGATCTTCGCCGGCGTGATGTAGTTGAGCGTGCCGAGCTCGTCGTCGGGACCCCACTTGCCCCAGTTGTCCTTGCTCAGCTTCCGGAACATCGCGTCGAAATCGGCGAGCGAGACGGGGGCGGGGGGCGTCAGCTTGCGGGTGCGGGCGGGGCGGTTCATGGCGTGTCTCCGTGAAAACGGAAGCGGCGCGGAGCATTCTGCCCCGCGCCACCAAGTCCTGTCGATGGATCAGTCGTAGGTATGCACTTCGAACGAGGTCACGCCGTGATCGGCGTTGGTCGTGCCGACGCCGAAGTTGAAGCCGATTCCCGGCGCGCCCGACTTGATGTTGTCATCGACGATCGAGATCATCTCCTGGCCGTTCAGGTAGCCGGTGATGAGGTTGCCGACGATCGAGGCCTCGATGACGTCGCCGTCCTTCACGCCGTATTTCTTGCCGATCAGCTTCTTCAGGGAGGTCCAGCCGCCGACCGGCCCGTTCCAGCGGACGATCTCGGCATAGCCCTCGTCGGTGTCGAGGATGCGGAAGAACACCTCGTAGCCGCTGCAGAACTTCGGCTTCATGTTGTGGCGCAGCCGGATCTGCACCTCCTGGAAGTACTTGCTGGTCTGGTTCCGGCTGAAGACGCGGACCTTGCCGTACTGGTTCGGCCCCCAGGCACCGGTCAGGACCGCGGTCGGGTCGTCGTAATCCCCGACCGCGGCGCCGGCCGCGGCGCCGGCGCCGAGACTGGCCTGCTCGGCGCGGAACTCCTTCACCTGGTTGCGCGAGACCTCGCCGAAGGCCTCGCCGTTCTTCACCACGACGTCGCACCAGTCGATGCCGTCCTTGCGGCCGTTCAGCCACAGCCCGCCTTCCGAGATCGGCGTCTCGTCCTTCCTGAACTCGGTCTTGTACGAGCGGACCGGCGTCTTCTTCGGCAGCTCCATGCCCATCGCGTTTCCTTCTTTCGCCGTGGCTGTCCGGGTGCTCAGAGCGGATGCCGGTGCATGCCGTCTTCCTGCTCCGAGACGATCGCCGCGGCGCGCGTGAGCCAGTCCTGCTTGCCGATGGCTCTCATCACCAGGAGGATGACGACGCCGGCGGCGAACCAGAGTCCGGCGACCAGCGGGGTCCAGTTGTTCGGCGCCGCCGGCGCGAACTGGATGAAGCCGATGTAGATCGAGTAGAGGAGGACGAGGCTGGTGCCCACCGGGAAGATGAAGTGCTTGATCCAGCTGAACTCGTCGCGCGCTTTGGTCCAGTAGTAGACCGTCACGCCGACGTTGGCCGCGATGTAGACGAAGATCACGCCGAGCACCAGAACATAGGCGATCAGGAAGATGAAGAACGCCCAGGGATCGCCCCAGCCGTCCTGCTTCCCTTCGATCCGCGCCATCAGCCACGGCCCACCGAAGCCGAGCACGACCGACAGGATGAACTGCGCGGTGACGGCGGTGGTCGGAGTCTTGCGGGTTGGGTGGACCTCGCCGAACGACTTCGGCAGCACACCCGCGCGGCCCATGCTGTACCACATGCGGGTCGCGACGTTCTGGCAGGCGAGGCTGGCGCCCAGGACGGAGGTGATCATGGCCGCCAGGGTGAGCCACCACAGGCCGCCCCAGACCCGGTGCGCGATGTCGATCGCGGGGACCGAGGACTTCAGCAGGTTCGGCAGATCATCGACGCCCCAGCCGACGACCTGGCCCCATTGCGCGATCACCAGCATGACGCCGATGATCAGGATCGAAGCCATGATCGAGCGCGGGACGTTGCGCCGCGGGTTCTCGGTCTCTTCCGCCAGCGGCACCGCCGCTTCCCATCCGGTCAATCCCTGCACCGTCAAGACCACGACGATGAAGAATCCGGAAAGGGTCGTCTCGGCCCCGGGCGCCTGGAACGAAGGGCTGAAGGTGGCGAAGGTGAAGCCGCCCGGGCCGGGATCGAGGAGCCCGGTCAGGCCCAGTGCCAGCACGATCAGGAACTCGGCAAGGCCGACCGCGACGATGAACTTGATGGAGAACGAGATGCCGGCATAGCCCGCCCAGGTCACCAGCGGGATGCCGATGACGACGCTGATCCACCAGGGGACGCCGATCTGATCCTGCAGGATCTGCCCCAGCACGGCGAGCGAGGGGCCGGCGACGACCGGCGAATAGAGCACGAAGACCCAGCCGGTGAGGAAGCCCATCGATGGCCCCAAGGTGCGGCTGACATAGGTGAAATAGCCGCCTGCGGACGGGAATTTCCGCGCCAGCTCCATCAGGCAGACGCCGAGCGGGATCACGATGATGAGGCCGACCAGGTAAGCAAGCGGCGCTTGTCCGCCCGCATTGCCGACCAGGGTCGTGGTGAAGAAGAATGCGGCGATCGCGGGCGCGATATGCGTGATGTTCTGCATGATCGCGCCGGCCAGGCCGACTTCGCCGGCCTTCAGATCCGTGACCGCGATGTAGTCCTTGCCCGACGACTCGACGAAGCGGCTCGAGCCCTGGTCCGTGCTGTTGGTAGCCATTATCTGCCCCCTTGTCCTATTCCACCCGGCTCCGTGCCGAAGCCGGTTCGTCTTGGTTCAATCTCCGCCCGTCATCGGGCGTGGCGCGTCCTCGAAGGAGCGGAGATAGGCGATGCGGCCGTCCTTCAGCCGCATCAGGTTGATGCCTTCGATCAGCCACGGCTTGTTCTCCGCGTCGTGGAGGACCGCGCGGTACTCGACGCAATGCGCGTCGCGGCCGGCGAAGCTCGCTTTCACATCGACGGTGAGGCCCGGATAGGCGTCGAAGCTCTTCCGGTAGAGCGCCGCGACCGCGTCATGGCCGCGATAGCTGCCATCCGGCGTCACCACTTCGACGTCCGGCGTGAAATGCGCCATCATCCGCGGGAGATCGCGGGCGCATTCGTCGTCCCAGTAGGCGATGACCTTCGCGGTCGCGGCGGCGATGGCCGCGCGGCCCGCTTCGTTGCAGACATCGCGAAGATCGAGGCCGGGCGCCGCCGAGACAGGACGGTTCACGCGATCACGCATGGCGCTCAAGGCCGCGGCGTCCCGCGCGCGAACATGGGTATGCGAACGCCGAACCGACGCACCACCAGCCTCCGACCTGTCTCGCGAACGCATTCTTATTATGAGCGTCGGCGTCTCGGCCGGTTCCGACCCGGCCGCGCCGCCCGCGTACTCGCAACTGTCACCAGTTAACTTGATCGCCCGACCTGGGTCAAGGATAAATAGGCTATGGACCTATGGACAGTTTGATCAACGGCCGATTGAGAGGGGGAGAGAGAGTCATGGGTGTTGCGATCGTGACCGGCGCGGGGACGGGAGTCGGGGCCGCAACCGCGCGGCGGCTGGCGGCCGGGGGCTGGGATGTCGCCCTGGTCGGCCGTCGGGCCAATCTGCTGGAGGACGTTGCGGCGGGCATCGGCAAGAGCGGCGGCCGGACGGCGGTGATTCCCGCCGACCTCGCCGAGGCCGCGGCGGCGAAGGCGGTCGTCGATCGCACGGTCGCTGCCTTCGGCGCGGTGGATGCGCTCGTCAACAACGCGGCGGTCATCAAGGTGCTGCCGCTCGCCGACTATACGGTCGAGGTGCTGGACCAGCATTGGGCGGTCAACATCCGCGCGCCCTTCCTGCTGATCCAGGCGGCGCTGCCGCATCTGCGGAAGCAGGGCGGCGCGGTGGTGAACATCTCGTCTTCGTCGGGGACCATCCTCCGGCCGGGCCAGTCGGTCTACGGCATGAGCAAGCATGCGCTGGAATACCTCTCGCGCTCGCTGGCCGGCGAGCTCGCGGCGGATCGGATCCGCGTCAACACCTTGGCGCTGGGACCGGTGGACACGCCGATCCACCAGACCTGGGCGACCGACCTGAAGGCCGCCTATGAGTGGCTGGCGAAACAGGTGCCGCTGGGCCGCATCGCGCAGGCCGACGAGATCGCGCGCTGGGTCGAGATCCTGGTTTCGCCGGATTCCGGATGGATGACCGGTGCCGTCATCCCGCTCGACGGCGGCCAGGTGCTCGACATCGCCTGATGGCGCGCCGGCGCCCGGGTCTCATGTCATCGGGTCAGCCGCGCGATCAGCTCTTCCAGGATCGGGAGCTGGCCTTTCTGCAGACGCTCGCGCGCCTCGGCGAGACCGAACCAGGCCGCGCGATCGACTTCCGGGAAGCTCTGCATCCGCCCGGAATGCGGCGGCCATTCCATCTCGAACAGGTTGCTCTGGATGTTCTCCGCGGCCAGATCGCCCTCGATGGCGAAGGCGTGGACGATCTTGCGGCTCGGCTGCTTGACCGGTGTCAGCGCGATGAAGCCGCCCGCGGCCGCAGCGGGAACCGGCTGGCCGATCTCCTCGGCGAACTCGCGCCGCGCCGCGTCGAGCGGCGCCTCGCCCTCGGTGAACTCGCCCTTCGGGATCGACCAGGCGCCCCGATCCTTCTTCGCCCAGAACGGGCCGCCCGGATGGGCCAGGAGCACTTCGATCGCACCCTTCCGCCGCCGGTAGACCAGCAGGCCGGCGCTCTGCTTCGCCATGGCTCACCGTTTCGTCACTGTGCCCTGGGGCAAATTGCGCCATAATCCGCGCCAAGTCTCGTGCTAAGGGCACGATGATTCCAGGAGCTTCCAATGACCGCTGTTCTTCTCCGTCTCACCTTGGCCGCCGCGTTGGCGGCGGCTTTGGCCGGCCCTGCCGCCGCGCAGGACACGCCGCCGACCGCGGGCGATGCGCAGAAGATGGCGGTCGAAGGTCTGAGCAAGCTGCTCGATGCGCTCAATCTCTTCGTGAAATCGGTGCCGCAATACGCCGCACCCGAGGTGCTGCCCAACGGCGACATCATCATCCGCCGCCTCAATCCCGCCCCGGCGCCGGAAAAGCCGAAGACGCCCGAGCCCGACGAGACCCATACCTGAGGGTCGGCCGCGCCTACTCCCCCGGCGCGATCGCCCGTGCCTTGGCCGCGGCCGGCCGGTGGCGGCCGAGCCACTGGTTGACCCGGTCGAGATAGAGATAGACCACCGGCGTGGTGAAGAGGGTGAGCGCCTGGCTGACCACCAGCCCGCCGATCATGGTGACGCCGAGCGGCTGCCGCAGCTCCGACCCGGTGCCGTGGCCGAGCGCCAGCGGGACCGCGCCGAGCAGCGTCGCCATGGTCGTCATCATGATCGGGCGGAAGCGCAGCAGGCAGGCCTGGCGGATCGACTGCTCGGGCGAAAGCCCCTCGTTGCGCTCGGCGGCGATGGCGAAGTCCACCATCATGATGCCGTTCTTCTTCACGATGCCGATCAGCAGCAGGATGCCGACCAGGGCGATGATCGAGAGATCGAAGTGGAACAGCATCAGCATCAGGAGGGCGCCCATGCCGGCCGAGGGCAGGGTGGAGAGGATGGTCAGCGGGTGGATGTAGCTCTCATAGAGCACGCCCAGGATGATGTAGACCGTCAGGATCGCCGCCAGGATCAGGTAGGGCTCGCTCTTCAGCGAATCCTGGAACGCCTGCGCATTGCCCTGGAAGGTGCCGAGCAGGGCGGCGGGCGCGCCGATCGACGAGACCGCCTGCTGCACCGCATTGACGGCGTCGCCGAGCGCCGCGCCCGGCGCCAGGTTGAAGGAGAGCGTCACCGCGGGGAACTGCCCCTGGTGACTGATCGAGAGGAAGCTGGTCTTCCGCGTGTCGTATTTGGCGAAGGTCGAGAGCGGCACCTGCTGGCCCGTGATCGGCGAGGTCAGGTAGATGCGGTCGAGGGTCTGGGGATCGCCCTGCAGCTTGGGATCGACCTCGATGATCACGTGGTATGAGCTGCGCTGGGTGAAGTACTGCGTCACCTGGCGCTGGCCGAAGGCGTCGTTCAGCGTCTGGTCGATGAGGGCCGGCTGGATGCCGAAGCGCGCCGCCTGGTCGCGGTCGATCGACAGCGACAGCGTGCCGCCGCCGGTCTCCTGGTCCGAGGCGACGTCGCGCAATTGCGGCAGGGTCTTCAGCCTGGCGAGGATCTTCGGCGCCCAGGCGTTGAGCTCGTCGATGTCGGAATCCTCGAGCGTGTACTGGTACTGGGTGCGCGAGAGGCGGCCGCCGACGTTGAGGTCCTGCGCCGCCTGCATGAAGAGCGCGATGCCCTTGACCCGGGCGAGTTGCGGCCGGAGGCGCGCGATGACCTGGTCGGCGCTCGCCGTCCGCTGGTCGCGCGGCTTCAGCGTGATCACGACCAGGCCGGTGTTGAACGGCCGGTTGCCGCCGATCGCCGAGCCCCAGCCGGCGACGTCCGGATCCTTCGAGATCACGTCCAGCACCTGCTGCTGCAGCCGCGCCATCTCCGCATAGGAGACGTCCTCCGCCGCCTCGGAGAAGCCGGTGATCGTCCCGGTATCCTGCTGCGGGAAGAAACCCTTCGGCACCAGCACGTAGAGCCAGCCGGTCGCGATCACGGTCAGGACGAACACGCCCAGCGTCGCCCGCCGGCGGGCCAGCACGAAGTCGAGCCCGTTTGCATAGAGCGCCAGCATCCGGTCGAAGAAGCGCTCGACCGTCTGGTAGAGCCGGTTATGCCGGCGGTGCTTCTCGTCCTTCAGGAAGATCGAGCACATGGTCGGGGTCAGCGTCAGCGAGACCAGGGCCGAGACCGCGATGGTCATCGTCACGGTGACGGCGAACTCGCGGAACAGCCGGCCGACGATCCCGCCCATCAGCAGCAGCGGGATGAAGACCGCCACCAGCGACACGCTGATCGAGACGATGGTGAAGCCGATCTCGCCCGCACCCTTGATCGCCGCTTCGCGCGCCGACAGCCCCTCCTCGAGATGGCGGTAGATGTTTTCCAGCATGACGATCGCGTCATCGACCACGAAGCCGACCGCGATCGTGAAGGCCATCAGCGAGAGGTTGTCGAGGCTGTAGCCGACCACGAACATCAGCCCGGCGGTGGCGACCAGGGCGAGCGGCACGGTGACCCCGGGGATGACCGTGGCCCAGAAGTTCCGCAGGAACAGGAAGATCACCATCACGACCAGCGCGACGGTCAGCAGCAGCGTCAAGTTCACGTCGCGCACCGAGGCTTTGATCGTCGTCGTGCGGTCGACCACCTTGTCCACCTTGACCGACGGCGGGACCGACAGCAGGATCTGCGGCAGCCTGGCTTCGATCCGCGAGACCGCGTCGATCACGTTGGCGCCCGGCTGCTTGTAGACGATCAGCAGCACGCCGCGCTTGGCGGCACCCCCGGCGGCGGCGCCCCAGGCGGCGACCTTGGCGTTCTCCGGCCCGTCGATCGCCGTGCCGATGTCGCGGATGCGGATCGGCGCGCCCTTGCGATAGGCGATCACCACGTCGTTCCACGGCGCGGCGGTGGTGAGCTGGTCGTTGTCGTAGATCGTGAAGTTCCGGCTCGGGCCGTCGACCGAGCCCTTCGCCGCATCGACGCTGACCGTCGAGATCACGTTGGCCACGTCGTCCAGCGACAGGCCGAGCGCCGCCAGCTTGGCCGGATTGACCTGCACCCGGACGGCGGGCTTGGCCTGGCCGCCGATCACCACCTGGGAGATGCCGGGAAGCTGCGAGATCTGCTGCGCCACCACGTTCTCGGCATAGTCGTCGACCGCGGTCAGCGGCTGCACGTCCGAATGGATGATGTAGGCCAGCATCGGCGGGTCCGCCGGGTTGACCTTGCGATAGGAGGGCGGGCTCGGCAGGTTCTTCGGGAGTTGGCCGGCGGCCGCGTCGATCGCCGACTGGATGTCCTGGGCCGCGGCATCGATGTTGCGGTCGAGGTCGAACTGCACCGTAATCTGCGTGCTGCCGAGCTGGCTGCTCGAAGTCATCTGCGAGACGCCGGGGATCTCGGAGAACTGCTGCTCCAGCGGCGTCGCCACGGTCGAGGCCATGGTCTCCGGGCTGGCGCCCGGCAGGCTCGCCGAGACCGAGATGGTCGGAAAGTCGATCTGCGGCAGCGGCGCCACGGGCAGCAGCGGCACGGCCACCGCGCCGGCCAGCAGCACGCCCAGCATGATCAGCGAGGTCGCGATCGGCCGTTCGATGAACCGGGTGGAGATGTTCACGGCGCGACCTGGCTTGCGACCTTCGCCGGCGTCGGCTGCACGGCGGCGCCCGGCTGCAGCCGGTACTGGCCGCCGGTCACCACCGCCTCGCCGGGCTTCACCCCGCCGTCGAGCACGGCGACCTGGCCGTTATTGACGGCGACCTGGATCGGCCGGGCCTCCACCGTCTGGTCCGGCTTCACCACATAGGCGAAGAGGCCGTCGCTGCCGCGCTCGACCGCGGCCGAGGGGATGGTGAGCGCGTTGTGCCGGGTCTCGAGCAGCAGCCGGACATTGACGAACTCGCCCGGCCAGAGCGTGCTCTGCGCGTTCGGAAACTCTGCCTTGAAGCGGGCGGTGCCGGTCGCCTGGTCGATCTCGTTGTCCGCCAGTGCCAGCTTGCCCCGGTCGAGCACGGTCTTGCCGTCGCTGGCGAGTGCCGTCACCTGCACCGGCCCCTGCGCCAGCGCCCGGGTCACGGCGAGGAGGTTCTCCTCGGGCAAGGTGAAGATGGCCGCGATCGGGTGGAGCTGGGTGATGACGACGATGCCGGTGGTGTCGGCCGCATGCACGTTGTTGCCCTGGTCGACCAGGCGGAAGCCGGTGCGACCGTCGAGCGGCGCCTTGATCGTCGTGTAGCTGAGCTGCGTGCGGGCATTGTCGATCGCCGCCTGGTCGCCCTGGATCATGGCCTGGGTCTGGTTGACCAGCGCGCGCTGGGTGTCGAGCTGCTGGCGCGTGGCGAAGCCCTTCTGGTCGAGGTCCTGAAAGCGCTTCAGGTCGAGCTGCGCGTTCTGCAGCTCTGCGACGTCCTGCGCCTTCTTGGCGATCGCCTGGTCGAGCGCCGCCTGGAACGGCCGCGGGTCGATCTCGGCCAGCACGTCGCCGGCCTTCACCTCCTGGCCTTCGGTGAAGTCCACCTTCTGCAATTGACCGTCCACCCGCGGCGTGACGGTCACGGTGTTCAGCGCCTGCACGGTGCCGAGGCCGGTGAGGTAGATGGGAATGTCCTGGACCGCGGCGGCGCCCACATCGACCGGCACGGCCGGCGGCTGGGGCGGCGGCAGGTTCGCCTTGGCCGGGGCGTTGGTCCACCAGTTCCAGGCGACGATGCCCCCGGCACCGAGCAGAAGGAGAGGGATGAGCGTCTTCAGATTCATCGGAGGCCACCGGAACTGAGAGTCCCCTGACGCTCGCCGCGGCGCCGGACTTCCGGTTCAGCCGCGCGCCGCCTCAAACGCGCATGAACGGTTCCGGTGCATTGGACACGGAAATGTCATGCGCGGCCTCGAGGCGGCGTGGCCGATGCAGGTGTGCATGGACGATCGCTTCGTCAATCCGCCGGTTACGCGGCGTTACACTCCGATGCGGTCCTGTTGCAGAATGTGATCGCGATGCGATCGCGCGCACGCGATCAGCTGTCGTAGGACAGGATGGCGTTGAACGGCACGTCGAGCTTGGTGCGGCCCATCAGGAAGTTGAGCTCGATGATCGCCGCCGCCGACACCACCTCCGCGCCGACGCTGCGCAGCAGCTTGATCGCGGCGCCCATCGTGCCGCCGGTCGCCAGCAGGTCGTCCAGCACGACGACGCGCTCGCCGGGCTCGATCGCGTCGGCCTGCACCTCGACCACATCCTGGCCGTATTCCAGGTCGTAGTTGTGCCGGATGACCTCGCCCGGCAGCTTGCCGCGCTTCCTGACCATCACGAAGCCGCAGCCCAGGAGATAGGCGAGCGGCGCCGAAACCAGGAATCCGCGGCTCTCGATCCCGACCAGCTTGTGCGGCTTGTAGGGCTCGATCGCGGCCTTCAGGCGGTCGACGGTCTCGCGCCAGGCCTCCGGATGAAGCAGCAGGGTCGAGATGTCGTAGAACAGGATTCCCGGCTTGGGGAAATCCGGGACATGGCGGACATGCGCCTTCAGGTCGAATTCTGGCTTCATCGGCGGGCCTGGACGGTGGAATTTCGGTGGAGACGGGCTGTATAAGCCATTTGCCGGGAGGGTGAAAGTGCCCGGTTCCAGAGGGGACGCGATGGCCAAAGCCCAGAAGATCGATCGCATGGACCTGAAGATCCTGGCGGCGCTGCAGTCCAACGGGCGGATGAGCAACCTGGAGCTGGCCGCCAAGGTGGGGCTCTCGGCCAGCCCCTGCCACGCCCGGCACCGCGATCTCGAGAAGCAGAAGGTGATCCAGGGCTACCGCGCCGACATCGACCTCGCCAAGCTCGCCGACCATGTCGAGGTGCTGAGCTTCGTCACGCTCCACAAGCACGGACGCACCCAGCAGGGCGCCTTCGAGAAGCTGATCGCCGAAACCCCGCAGGCGATCGCCTGCTATCAGATCTCCGGCAGCTTCGACTACATCGTGCACTTCGTCTGCCGCAGCGTCGGCGACTACGTGACCCTGCACAACGAGCTGATCGAGACCGAGCCCAACATCGCCGCCGTCACCACCAACGTCATCATGTCGGAGACCAAGAAGTTCGCCGGCTATCCGCTGAAGGAGCTGCTGGAGCCGGTGGTGGTGAAGGACGGGTGAACCGGCTCTCTGCCACCCGTGCCCAGCCCGGACACGTCATCCCGGGCCCGGCCACGGGATGACGACCGAGGGGAGGCTGGGTGTTCCGACCAGAAGAATCTTCTGATTTGCCGGCTTAACCTTTGTAAATATCCCGATCGGGCCGGCAAATTCGGCAGCAACTTATTGGCCGGTAAGCGTATTTAAACCCCTGTGAGACAGGATCGCCGCGTGGGTCCGGCCCGGAAGGGCCGTTCCGGACGCGGCTTTTGTCTTTCTGGGCACAACCTCGAGCCTCAACGGAGTGCGATTACGAGAGATGAACCAGGTGGTTGCCAAGGCGGCCCGTAGCCGAACCATCCGCAGTGTTTCCGCCAAGCGTACGATTTCCCGCACCGGCGATCACAAGCTGCCCTCCAACACCAATCTGCGGATCGTCTCCGGCGCGGCCGAGGCCAAGGCCCCGGATCACGCGCGGGTGCTGGCCTATCTCGCGAGCGAGAAGCCGGCGACGCCCTGCCTGGTCATCGACCTCGACATCGTCGCCGGCAAGTACGCCGCGCTGAAGCAGGCGCTGCCGGCGGCCGACATCTTCTATGCGGTGAAGGCCAACCCGGCGCCGGAAGTGCTGCAGCGCCTGGCGGCACTCGGCTCCAGCTTCGACACGGCCTCCGCCGGCGAGATTCGCCAGGTCCTGGCGGCGGGCGCCACGCCGGAGCGCATCTCCTTCGGCAACACCATCAAGAAGACCGCCGACATCGCCTTCGCGCATTCCGTCGGCGTCGATCTCTTCGCCTTCGATTCCGAGGCGGAGCTCCAGAAGATCGCCGCCGCCGCGCCGGGCGCCCGCGTCTTCTGCCGCATCCTGGTCGAGGCCGAGGGCGCGCTCTGGCCCCTCAATCGCAAGTTCGGCTGCGCGCCGCAGATGGCGGGCGACCTGCTGGTCCAGGCGCGCGCGCTCGGCCTGAAGCCCTACGGCGTCTCCTTCCATGTCGGCTCCCAGCAGCTCGACCCCACCCAGTGGTCGCGCGCCATCGCCGCCGCGAAGTCGGTGTTCGACCGCGCGGCCGAGGCCGGCGTCACCCTCGGTATGGTCGATCTCGGCGGCGGCTTCCCGGCGGTCTACGGCCCGGGCGTCGCCACGATCTCGGCCTATGGCGAGGCGATCGCGCGGGCGATGCAGGAGAGCTTCGGCGAGATGCTTCCGGCGATGATCGTCGAGCCCGGCCGCTACATGGTCGGCGATGCCGGCGTGCTCGAGACCGAGGTCGTGCTGGTGTCGAGGAAGTCCTACGAGGACGAGCGCCGCTGGGTCTATCTCGACGTCGGCCGCTTCGGCGGCCTGGCCGAGACCGAGGGCGAGGCGATCCGCTACCGCATCCAGCCGGCGCAAGCCGCTTCGGGCGAAGAGGCGCCGGTGGTGCTTGCGGGTCCGACCTGCGATTCGGCGGACATCCTCTATGACAAGGCCGGCTACACCCTGCCGGCGGGCCTGAAGTCGGGCGACCGGCTGCGCATCTTCTCGACCGGTGCCTACACCACCACCTATTCGGCGGTGAATTTCAACGGCTTCGATCCGCTGCGCGCGATCTATATCTAGGACCTCGGACGGTCTGGCTGACCGTCCGAGGCCCGACCCATCACCGCTTCATCAGCGCGAATACGCCCCAGCCCAGGTATTCGCGCGTATAGGCGGCGTAGCGCACGGGTTCCGATGTCAGTTTGGCTCGAACGTCTTTCGCGAGCTCGTCGCCGGGATTGGCGTCCAGCCATCGGCGCATGGTGAGCCATTTGGCCGCCTCGTATCGGTCCCAGCTATCCTGGTCGGCCAGGACCATCTCAACGATGTCGTAGCCAAGGCGGCCAAGAGACGCGAGCAGCTCCGGAAGCGTGAGAAAGTCGGAGATCGCATGGGCAAGGCACCCCTTGGCGATATCTTCCGTCGGCGGTAGCTGCCGCCAGTAGGGCTCGCCGATGAGGATGATCCCTCCGGCGCCCAGGCTCTGCGCCAGAAGCCGGATCGTGCCGGCGACTCCCCCGCCGATCCAGGTGGCGCCGACACAGGCTGCGACACTGGCCTTCTCGTCGGAGACATAGCCGGCGGCATCGCCATGGATGAACTCGACTTGATCGGCGACGCCGAGCTCTGCGGCACGGAGCTTCGCCTGCTCGGTGAACAGCCGGCTCATGTCGATGCCGGTGCCGGTGACGCCGTGATCGCGCGCCCAGGTGCACAGCATCTCCCCCGAGCCGCTGCCGAGGTCGAGCACCCGGGCGCCCGGTTCCAGGCGCAGCGCCGCGCCGAGAGTGGCGAGCTTCTCGGCGGTGAACGGGTTGTGGATGCGGTGAGCGCTTTCGGTGACGTTGAATATCCGTGGGATGTCCACTGTGGAAGACTTCCTCGAAAAAGGGTGCGAATGCGAAACAGGCGTCCTGGACGGCGATCACCCGCCGCCAGAATCGGCGAGAAGGCTGGCGCCATGCAAGCGATACACGATGGACGAGAAGAATGGGGCGGAGAACAACCGATCCGCCGGCCTGGGTCTTCATCGCGATCTCCGGAGACTGACTCGACGGGTTCCAAGGTCTTGATCCGCCGACCGTCTTTCGGGTCGGATGCCGAGGGCCAAGGTCGGTCCGAATATCCGGCATGGTGGCGGGGCGGGGCTGGTAAGCCCCTCCGCCGCCATGCCATATTTGCCGGATGGACATCACCCGCGTGAGCCGCGCCGGGCTCTATCGGCGCCCGCTGTTTCGCCTGCTTTCCGCCGCGACGCTGCTGACCGCCACGGGCGGGAACTGGGCCGAGGCGGGCGGCGCCGGGCCGATCATCGGCCAATGGTGCGGCGTCGAGGACTACGTGATCAGCGTGTCGCCGGACGGCGTCGCGTTCCAGCCGCGGCGCGGCTACTACTCGCCGCCGGCCTTCGACGTGACCATCGCCAACGACCACGCCGAATACCGCCAGCGCTACGATTCGCTCGACACGACGGTGAGTTGTCGCCTGACGCTCCAAGGTACGGAACGCGCGACCGAGAACTGCGACAATCCCGATGCCAGCTTCTATCCCAAGGCCGGCGACACCGCCGAGCTGCATCGTTGCGCACCGAAGCCCGAGCCCAGCGTTTAGGCCTCTGAACCGAGCTGCGAGATGCCAGAGACGGGTTGGCTGAAGCCGGATTCCGGCACGGAAGGGGTCCGTTGGCGCTTCGGCGGCGACTGGACGCTGGCCCATGCTACCGTGCTGGACCGCGCCGTCGGCAGCCTGAAGGGCGGAGCGGGGGCGCTCACCTTCGATCTCTCCGGCCTCGAGGCGCTGGATACGGTCGGCGCCTGGCTGATCACCCGCGCCGCCGAGCAGGCGGAGGAGGCCGGCTCCAGGATCGCCTGGGTCGAGCCGCCCGCCGATTTCCGCCCGCTCTTCGAGCGCGTGTTCGAGGCGAAGCCGGAGCCGTTGCGGCCGGAGCGCAAGCGCGTCCTGTTCGTCGACTGGCTCGCCGATCTCGGCGCCGCGACCGAGCAGGTGGTGAGGGAATCCGCCGACCTGCTCGCCTTCTTCGGGTCCCTGGTCGAGACCTTCGTCCGCCTCGCGGCGCGGCCGACGCGGCTGCGCGTCACCTCGGTGATCTTCCACATCGAGCGCACCGGGCTCAACGCCTTGCCGATCGTCGGCATGATCTCCTTCCTGGTCGGCGTCGTGCTCGCCTTCCAGGGCGCCGATCAGCTCCGCCGCTTCGGCGCCCAGGTCTTCACCATCAACATGGTCGGCATCTCGGTGCTGCGCGAGATGGGCATCCTCCTGACCGCGATCGTCGTCGCCGGCCGCTCCGGCTCGGCCTTCACCGCCGAGATCGGCGCGATGCAGGTCAACGAGGAGGTCGATGCCCTGCGCGTCACCGGCCTCGATCCCATGGAGGTGCTGGTCGCGCCACGGGTGATCGCGCTCGTCATCGCGCTGCCGCTGCTGACCTTCTTCGCCGACATCATGGGCCTGCTCGGCGGCGGCATCATGAGCGTGGCGCTGGTCGATGTCAGCTTCGCCCAGTATTGGCGGCTGCTGAACAACGCGGTCGGCCTCAACACCTTCCTGGTCGGCATCATCAAGGCGCCGGTCTTCGCCATCCTCATCTCCCTGGTCGGCTGCTTCGAGGGTCTGCGCGTTTCCGGCAGCGCCGAGAGCGTCGGGCGCCTCACCACCCGCTCGGTGGTGGAGAGCATCTTCCTGGTCATCATCTTCGACGCGCTGTTCTCGATCCTCTTCTCCTACCTGGGGTACTGATGGCGGCCTGGCACGACAACGACGACGTCGTCATCTCGCTCCGCGGCATCGTCAACCGCTTCGGGCCGCAGGTGGTGCATGACGGCGTCGATCTCGACGTCAAGCGCGGCGAGGTGATGGGGATCGTCGGCGGCTCGGGCGCGGGCAAGTCGGTGCTGCTGCGGACCATCATCGGCCTCAACCGGCCGGCCGCCGGCACCATCCGGGTGCTGGGCAAGTCGATGCTCGACCTTTCCGACGCCGAGCGGCGGCGGATCGAGGAGCGCTGGGGCGTCCTGTTCCAGAGCGGCGCGCTGTTCAGCTCCCTGACGGTCGAGGAGAACATCGAGGCGCCGATCAAGGAGCACACCGACATCCCGGCGCCGCTCCGCGAGGAGATCGCGGAGCTCAAGATCCGCCTGGTCGGCCTCCCGGCGAATGCCGGCGCCAAGTATCCGTCCGAGCTGTCCGGCGGCATGAAGAAGCGCGCGGGCCTCGCGCGGGCCCTGGCGCTCGATCCGGAGATCCTGTTCCTCGACGAGCCCACCGCCGGCCTCGACCCGATCGGCGCCGCCGAGTTCGACGAGCTGATCAAGAGCCTGCAGAAGAGCCTGGGCTTGACCGTCGTCATGGTGACCCATGACCTGGACAGTCTGGCGGCGATCTGCGACCGTATCGCCGTCCTTGTCGACAAGAAGGTCAAGGTCGGGACCTTGGCGGAGCTCGAGCGCGATCCGCACCCGTGGATCAAGGCCTACTTCCACGGTCCTCGTGCGCGGGCGGCGGGAATCGACCGCGCCGCCGAAGCCGTCCCAGCCAACTGAACGGATAGACATTTCCCATGGAGACCCGAGCCAGACACCTTGCCGTCGGCGGCTTCGTTTTGGTGCTGGTGGTTTGCGCCGGCTTGTTCGCGATCTGGGTCGCGAAGTTCCGCGGCGAGGTGACCTACCTGCCGTACTACACCCGCTTCGGCGGCTCGGTGTCGCAGCTCCGGGTCGACACCACGGTGCTGTTCGGCGGCATCCCGGTCGGCCGCATCACCGACGTGCGGATCGATCCGCAGAACACCGAACTGGCGCGGGTCGATTTCGTGGTGCGCGAAGGCACGCCGATCCGCGAGGATTCCAGGGCGTCGCCCGAGATCCAGAGCATCGCCGGCGGATCGGTGCTGCAGATCAGCCGCGGCACCGCCAATGCCAAGCTGCTGCCGCCCGGGCACGAGGTGCAGGGCGTTTCCTCGGCGATCGAGCAGCTGGTGAACCAGGCGCCCAACCTGCTCGCCAAGTTCAGCAAGATCGCCGACAATCTGAACGCCATGCTGAGCGACCAGAACAAGGAGGCGATGACCCAGACGCTCGCCAACCTCCGCGATCTCTCGGTCGATCTGAAGAGCCACCAGCAGCAGATCGACGCCTTGCTCGACAGCGGCAACGTCGCGGTGCAGAACTTCTCCGATGCCGGCGCGCAGCTCCGCGATCTCGCGACCCAGCTCAACAAGAGCCAGGGCATCATCACGGGCGACGCCCACAAGGCCATGCAGAGCTTCAACGACATGTCGGCCAGCTTCCGCGCCACCGCAGACCAGCTCAACGGGCTCATCACGGACAATCGCGAGCCGATCAAGCAGTTCACGGGCAGCACGCTCTACGAGGCCACCGATCTCATCGCCCAGCTCCGCGAGCTCGCTTCCTCGCTGGCGCGCATCTCCCAGGAGATCGAGCGCGACCCGGCGCGCTTCTTCCTGAGCGACCGCAACAAGGGGGTGACCCCGAAATGAGCACGCTCCTCAGGCGCCGCTTCCTGCTCGGGACGGCGGGCCTCCTCGCCGGCTGCGGCCTGGTCCCCGACGTCAACCAGCCGCTGACCCTCTACACGCTGAAGCCCAAGCTCGCCGCGCAGAACCTGCCCAAGGTCGGCTGGCAGCTCGTGGTCGCCGAGCCCGCGGCCGAGCGCGACATCGACACCACGAGGATCGCGCTGACCCGCAAGCCGAACGTCATCGAGTACTTCGCCGACGGCAACTGGACCGACACCGCGCCCAACCTGGTGCAGGCCAAGCTGATCGAGGCCTTCGAGGGGACCAACGCGATCCTCGCCGTCGGCCGCGACGCCGCCGGCCTGAAGCCGGACTACATCCTGCAATCCGATCTCCGCGACTTCCAGGCCGAGTACCAGGGCGGCGCGGCGCCCACCGCCCATGTGCGCCTGATGTCCAAGCTGGTGCAGATGCCCGACCGCCGCATCGTCCGCAGCGTCGCCGCCGAAGCCGCGGCGCCCGCCGCCGGCAAGGATCTGCCCGCCATCGTCGCCGCTTTCGAGCAGGCGCTGGGCCAGGTGCTGGACAAGACCGTCGCGGCGATCCTCTCTCCCTCGTCCTGACCGGTCTCAGGGCCCACCCTCCGACAGAGCTCCGTACGAAAATGATGAACCCCGCCGAATCCCATGTGCTCCACCGCGACTTCAAGCGCCGGCTGCCGGTCGCCATGCGCGGCGAGGGTGCCTATGTGATCGACAGCGAAGGCAGGCGCTACCTCGATGCCTCGGGCGGGCCCGCGGTCTCCTGCCTCGGCCATTCGCATCCCAGGGTGATCGAGGCGATCAGGCGGCAGGCCGGGGAGATCGCCTATGCCTACACCCTGTTCTTCACCGCACCCGCGGTCGAGCGGCTGGCCGACCGGCTGGTCGAGCAGGCGCCGGAGGGCCTGGCCCGCGCCTTCTTCGTCGCCGGCGGCGCCGAAGCGGTCGAGAGCGCGATCAAGCTCGCGCGGCAATACCATCTCGAGACCGGACAGCCCGGGCGCCGCCTCTTCATTGCGCGCCGGCGCTCCTATCACGGCAACACGCTGGCGACGCTGGCGCTGGGCGAGGACGTCAACCGCCGCGCGCCCTACGAGGCGATGCTCTCGCCCGTCGAGCATATCGCGCCCTGCTACGAGTACCGCGACCGCCGCGCCGGCGAGACGGCGGAGCAATACGGCATCCGCATCGCCGACGAGCTCGACGCCGCGATCCTGAAGCTCGGCGCCGAGAACGTCGCCGGCTTCATCTGCGAGCCGGTGACCGGCGCCAGCCTCGGCGCCGCCCCGCCGGTGCCGGGCTACCTGAAGCGGCTGCGCGAGATCTGCGACCGCCACGGCGTGCTGCTGATCTTCGACGAGGTCATGTGCGGCATGGGCCGCACCGGCCACATGTATGCCTGCGCCGAGGACGGCGTCACGCCCGACCTCCTCACCATGGCCAAGGGGCTGGGCGGCGGCTATGCGCCGATCGGCGGCGTGCTGGCCCACCGGCGCATCGTCGATGCCATCGCCGCCGGCTCCGGGGTGCTGAAGCACGGCACCACCTATTCCGGCCATACGCTCTCCTGCGCGGCGGCGCTCGCGGTCCAGGAGGCGATCGCGGAGGAGGGGCTGCTCGAGAACGTCCGGACCATGGGCGGCCTGCTCCGCGACCGCCTGCACGACGCCTTCGGCCAGCATCCCCATGTCGGCGATATCCGGGGCCGGGGCATGTTCCTCGGCCTCGAGATCGTCGCCGACCGCGAGACCAAGGCCCCGTTCGACCCTGGCCGCAGGACCTGGCTCCGCCTGCGCGAGGCGGCGATGGAGCGGGGGCTGATCTGCTACCCCTCAGGCGGCTGCATCGACGGCGCAAGCGGCGACCACGTCATCCTGGCGCCGCCCTACAACCTGACCGAGGCCCAGACCGGCGAGATCGTGGACAAGCTGGCCGCCGCGCTCGGCGCCGCGATCGCCTGACCCGGCCGGATCTCACGCGGGCAGGCGGCGCGTTCCATCGGCCGGTAGGCAGCTTTTGCCGGAGGGAACTCGTATCAATTTTTCCTTAATTCCCAATTTGTTATAAGCAGAACTCACACGCACGGCTATCGACCTTTGCGCCGCATGCGAGTAGATTGGCGCGCATACGCCGGTATTGCTGAAGGAGGTCCTCATGGCGACGCGCATGTTGACGGAAGCCGATGTCCAGCGGCTGATGTCCAGCCCTTCGGGCGATGTCCGTGCCGAGACGGCGGCCAAGGTCGCGCAGGCCTTCGATACCGGCACGCTGTCCTCCACCGAGCGCGAGCTCGCCTCGGCGATCTTCCGCGCCATGGTCAAGGACGCCGAGGTCATGGTGCGCGAGGCCCTGGCGCAGAACCTCAAGTCCAACCCGGACCTGCCGAAGGACGTGGCCCTGAGCCTCGCCAAGGACATCGAGTCGGTCTCGCTGCCGGTCCTGGAATACTCCACCGTGCTCAGCGACGCCGACCTGATCGACATCGTCCGTGTCGCCAGCGCCGAGAAGCAGACCGCGATCGCGCGTCGCGCGGCCGTCTCGGGCGCCGTCGCCGAGGCCCTGGTGGACCACAGCCGCCATCCCAATGTCGTCACCACGCTGGTCGGCAATCCCGGCGCCAGGCTGGAGCCGCCGCTGATCGAGAAGGTGATCGAGAAGCACGGCGACGTGATCGCGGTGAAGAACACCCTGGCGCGGCGGCCCGATCTGCCGGTCAAGCTCGCCGAGCGCCTGGTCGCCGCCGTCTCCGAGACCTTGCGCGACTTCCTGCTGACCAAGCGCGAGCTCTCGCCGGACCAGGCCGCCGATCTGGTGATCCAGGCGCGCGAGCGGGCGACCGTCGCGCTGCTGCCGCCCGGCCAGCATGGCGCCGATGTCATGGACCTGATCCGCCAGCTCCGCGACCACCAGCGCCTGACGCCGAGCCTGATCCTCCGTGCGCTCTGCCTCGGCGATGTCGGCTTCTTCGAGGCCAGCATGGCGGTGCTGTCCAACACCTCGATCGTCAACGCTCGGGCGCTGATCCACGACGAGGGCAAGCTCGGCCTGCAATCGCTCTACGGCCGGACCAACCTGCCGACCGCGCTCTATCCGGCCTACCGCATCGCGCTCGATATGGTGCGCTCGACCGAGTACGACGGCGGCGAGAACGACCGCGAGCGCTTCGCATCCAAGGTGATCGAGCGCGTCCTCACTCAGTACGAGGACGTCGGCTCAGAGAATCTGGACTACCTGCTCCGGAAGCTGCGCCAGCTCGCCGCCTGACCCTCGCTGCCTGACCCTCGCTGCCTGGCCCTCGCCGGCCGGCCCGCCACCCTCGGCCGCAAAACACACCGACATGGTGATTCCGCAGCGCACACATGTCGGTGGCGCTTCCGAAAAATTTGCAAAAGTCGCGTCGAAAAATAACGCATTTTTAAACGAAATGCGCGAGAATGACCCTCAAGTCGCCGATTCGGCGCGCGTCCGGGACATAAAAGCGGCCCGCGTCAAGAGCGACCGTATCAGTGGGTGGATACGCCGATGTTGGGTTCGCTGGGGATTTCCGATTGGTTTACCGCCGCGGTCACGGCCTGGCTGGCGGTCCAGCTGCCGCTGGGGATCGTCGTGGGCATCTGCCTGCGCCGCATCAACGCCGTGAGCATGCCGGAGACGGTCGCCGCCATCGTGGATGAGCGGGTGACCTGGCCGGATCTGCTTGCCGCACCGCGGACCGCGCCCGTCCTGCGCTGAAGCAGGGCGGCGCTTCGCATCGGCCGCGCGTTATCCCGCGCCGGCTTTCTTCTGTTTGAAATAGGCGGCTGACGACGCGCCTTGGCGTGATCGCGCCCGCGTTGCCGCGGCGCTTCCACCGCCCCGCATCGGCACGGAATTCGTGTCGGTTTCATGCGCCCCCTTGACAGGTCGGCGCCTGCGGTGGTTCAGTGCGAAAAATTGGAACGTTCCAATCAAAATCGTTCCGGTTTGGAAAATTTGGTCGGACAGAGCCGCCAAGAAGAGACTTGAGAAGACAACGATGAAAAGATTGCGGGTGGGGCTGGTCGGTGCCGGCCTGGTCGGACAAGCCGAGCACGCCTATTACCTCTGGGAGGAGCGCGAGCGTTTCGAGCTCGCCGGCATCGCCGACGCCTCGGCCGCGGTGCGCGAGGCGCTCGCTGTCCGTTACGGCGTCGCCGAGCGGCATGCCGATCTCGCGGGCCTGCTGAAGGCGACGAAGCTCGACGCCGTCGTGATCGCCGCGCCCGATCCCTTCCATCCGGAGCTCGCCGTTGCCGCTCTCGAAGCCGGCGTCCACGTGCTCTGCGAGAAGCCGCTGGCGCTGACCTTGAGCGGCATCGACCGGATCAAGGCGGCGCGCGACAAGTCCGGCAAGGTGCTGCAGGTCGCCTACATGAAGCGCCACGATCCGGCGGTCAAGAAGGCGATCGCGCTGCTGCCGGCCAGGGTCGAGGACGTGAAGCTGATCTCGGTCGAGGTCAACGATCCCGACCAGGATCCCTTCGTCCAGCACCTGCCGATGGTGGTGCCGAACGACATTCCGCAGGCCCTCAAGGACCGGTTCCGCAAGATCAACGCCGAGCAGCTCGCCGAATCCTACGGCGGGGCGCCGGGCGAGGTTGCGGCCCGCGCACTCGGCGGCGGCTTCCTCTCCTCGCTGGTGCACGATACCGCCGTGGTCCACGGCATGCTGGCCGCGCTGAAGACCGAGATGCCGGTGCAGGCGACCCATGGCTCGGTCTTCGACGGCGGCCGCGGCGTCGAGCTCGCCTTCGACCTGCCGGGCGGCGGGCGGGTGCGCATGACCCATCTCAACCTGCCGACCGTGCCGGACTACACCGAGCGCATCACCGTCTACTGCGTCGACCGCATCATCGAGCTGGTCTTCCCGTCGCCTTATCTGCGGCATTTCCCGACCCGGCTCACGGTGCGGCGGAACGGCGGCGGCCAGGCGCTGGAGACCCAGGAATTCCGCGTCTCCTACGAGGAATCCTTCCGCGACCAGCTCCGCGCCTTCCACGCCGCCGTCACCGAGGGCGCGCCGGTCGCCACTCCGCTGGAGCAGGCGCGGCGCGACGTCGAGCTCCTGATCTCCGCTTCCAGGAAGGCCGGCGCATGATCGACAACGGCTTGAAGGACACCGTGCGGTGACGACGCTGATGGATGTGGCGGAGCGGGCGGGCGTCTCGAAGTCCACCGTCTCCAACGTCATCCGCGGCACCGCCATGGTCGCCGAAGAGACCCGGCTCAAGGTCGAGCGCGCCATCGCCGAGACCGGCTATCACCCCAACGCGATCGCGCGCTCATTGAAGGCGCGCAGTTCCTCGGCGATCGGCATCGTCGTCCCGGACCTCACCAACCCGTTCTACGCCCAGCTCGCCGTCGGCGTGGAGCGCGCCGCCAGCGCGCTCGGCTACGCCGTGCTGACCGCGAACACCGAGTGCCTGCCCTCGACCGAGGAGGATGCGGCGCGGGCCTGGCTGGAGCGCCGGGTCGATGGCGTCATCATCGGCGGCATGTCGCTCGCATCGACGCTGCCCAAGGTGCTGCTCGACCGCGACGTCCCGGTGGTCCTCGCATCCCTCGGCGAATCCGACGATCCGAGGCTCGGCGTGATCGATCACGACGATGCCGCCGCCATGGAGGCGATCGTCGAGCATCTCTACGGCCTCGGCCACCGGCGGCTCGCCTTCGTCTCCGATCACCTGCGCGAGCATGCCGGCGAGCGGCGCTATCTCGGCTTCAAGAAGGCGCTGAAGAAGCGCCGCCTGGTGCCGATCGCGATCGATGACGGCGCCACCGCCGTGGTTGCCCACAACGACATGCAGGCGATCGCCACGATCGACCGGCTGGAGCGCCGCGGCCTCAGGGTGCCGGACGACGTCTCGGTCGTGGGCTTCGACGACGTGCCTCTGGCGGCGCACAACCGCATCCAGCTCACCACCGTGCGCTCCGACGCCACGGAGATGAGCCGGCGCGCGGTCGATCTCGTGGTCGGCGCGGCGCGCGAGAGCCGGCACGTCTCCCACCGCGAGCTGCTCGAGGTGACGCTGGTCGTGCGCTCCACGACCGGGAGGCCGCCGCTATGAGCGGGGTGCGCTACGAAGGGATCGAGAAGCGGTTCGAGGCCTTCGTCGCGCTGCGCGCGCTCGACCTCAACATCCCGGACCGCACCTTCCTGGCGCTGCTGGGGCCGTCGGGCTGCGGCAAGACCACGGCCCTGCGCATCCTGGCCGGCCTGGAGCTGCCGAGCGCCGGCAAGGTCATCATCGGCGACCGCGACGTGACGCGCCTGCAGCCCCGCGACCGCGACGTCGCCATGGTGTTCCAGTCCTATGCGCTCTACCCGCATATGACGATCGCCGAGAACATCGGCTATCCGCTCTGGATCCGGAAGGTCGATGCCGCGGCGCGGGCGAAGAAGATCGCCGAGGTGGCCCAGGCCTTGGAGATCGACACGCTGCTCGACCGGCATCCGCGCCAGCTCTCCGGCGGACAGCGCCAGCGCGTGGCGCTCGCCCGGGCGATCGTGCGCGATCCCGCCGCGTTTCTGATGGACGAGCCGCTCTCCAACCTCGATGCGCGCCTGAGGCTCTCCATGCGCGGCGAGATCAAGCGGCTGTGCCACCGCCTGGGCGCCACCACGATCTACGTCACCCACGACCAGGCCGAGGCGCTGACCATGGCCGACCTGATCGCCGTCATGCGCCAGGGCGAGCTGCAGCAGCTGGCGACGCCCGCCGACATCTACGAGCGCCCCGCCAACCGCTTCGTGGCCCTCTTCGTCGGCAACCCGCCGATGAACGTGCTGAAGGCCGAAGTGGACGCGAGCGGCGTGCATGTCGCCGGCGTTTGCCTGCCGCTCGATCCGGCGCGGCTCGGCGCCTGCCTGCAATCCGGGATCGCCGAGCTCGGCATCCGGCCCGAAGACATCAGCCTGGCGGAAGCCGGGCGCGTTGGAACGCTCCAGGGCGAGGTCTATGTCGTCGAGCCCATGGGCAACGAGACACTGGTCGACGTGCGCGTCGGCGACCAGCGCCTCACGCTGCGCGCGAGCCGGGGCTTCACCGCCCCGATCGGCTCCGCGGTCGGCGTGACCTTCGACACCGCGGACGCGTGCTTCTTCGACGAAACCGGTTCGACCCGTGTGCATCGCACACATAATAATAAGGGAGGTTAACAATGACTGGCTCACAGAAGACAGGCTCGGCCAAGCGCGGCATCTCTCGCCGGAAGGTCCTGAAGGGCGGCGCCGCCACGCTCGCCGTCGGCTCCGGCCTGATGACCTCGCTGGTGAAGGCCACGCCGGCGCGCGCCGCGGGCGGCAAGGTGATCATCGGCGCCTTCGCGGATGGCGGCCTGACGCCGTTCAAGCAGAAGATCATCCCGCTCGCCAAGACGGCGGGCTTCGACATCACCTTCCTCGAGGACGAATACGGCGTCACCCTGGAGAAGTTCTTCACCGATGCCCAGAACAAGGCCGGCCAGTACGACCTCTACCTCCTGGACGATCCCTGGGTCCCGCAATTCGGCGCGGCCGACGTGCTCGAGGATCTGGGCGCCGGCGGCATCGACGGCAACAGCAAGGACTGGATCGGCTCCATGATCGACATGGGCTTCTGGCCGCCGCGCCAGGGCCCGCGGGTGAAGGGCTTCGAGAGCGCCGAGCCCAAGCTGATCTGCGTGCCTTTCGTCGGCGACCTGCAGACCATGACCTTCCGCAACGACGTCTACGGCCATGAAGGCCCGCAGACCTGGGACGAGGTCATTGCCAAGGGCAAGGAGGGTGTCGCCGCCGGCAAGATCAAGTATCCGGTCGTCTTCCGCGGCGTCTCGGGCAACCCGATCGTCACTTCCTGGTATCCTATCTTCCTCTCCTGGGGCGGCGACTTCTTCGACGACAAGTGGAACGTCACCTTCAACTCGGAGGCCGGCAAGGCCTCGGCCGAGTTCTTCGTCGGCACGATGAAGGCCAATACCGCGCCGGGCGTCGTGGAGTTCGACAGCGACCAGGAAGGGGCCGCGATCCTGGGCGGCGATGCCGGCTGCATCATCCAGTACACCGGCAACGCGCTGAAGGCCGACGACCCGTCGCAGACCAAGGTGGCGGGCAAGCTCGATTTCGGCGTGGTGCCGAAGCAGGTGAAGGCCATCTCGCAGATGGGCATCTTCATCTCGGGCGTGCCCAAGTCGGCGCCGAACAAGCAGAACGCCATCGACTTCCTGAAGTGGTACACCAGCGCCGAGATCCAGGGGAAGCTCGCGGAGGCGGGCTCGGTGCCGGTGACGCGTTCGGGCTTCGGCGTCTCGGACCCGGGCAACCGCCTGATCCCGGTCTGCCTGAAGCAGCTCGACGCCGGCTGCCTGCCGCGTCCGCGCACGCCGGATTGGGCGAAGGTCGAGGAGCTCCTCGGCATCGAGCTCAACAAGGCGCTGCAGGCCGGCTCCGGCGGCGGCCAGGCGCTCGACAACGCAGCCAAGCAGGTCACCGACTACCTGACCCAGGCCGGCTACTACAAGTAGGCGTGTCTCCGAGTGGACTCGGTTAAGCCACGTCGACCCCTCACCCCAACCCCTCTCCCTCAGGGGGAGAGGGGCATTGGAGCGGGCGAAACTCGAATGTCGATGCGAACTCGTCGGACTCCCTCTCCCCTTGAGGGAGAGGGCAGGGGTGAGGGGTCGTCGGGTCTTTCCGCGCGAAGCTCCAGATGACCGACGCCACCAAGCTGGAATCCGCCTTCCGCCGCAAGGATCGCCTGCAGGGCGCGGGGCTCGACCTCGCGCTGCCATACCTGCTGCTCGCCCCCGCGGTGCTGATCGTGCTCTGCGTGCTGGTCTATCCGCTCTGGGACGGGCTCAAGGCCAGCGTGATGTTCTACCGCTTCGGCAAGCCGATGTCCTTCGTCGGGCTGGACAACTACATCCAGCTCTGGCGCGACCCTCAGTTCCTGAACTCGCTCTGGGTGACGGTGCGCTTCGTCTTCTTCGCCGTCGCCTTCGAGACCGTGCTCGGCCTCGCGCTGGCCCTCTTCTGCCTGCGCGAGTTCTACGGCATCCGGCTTCTCCGGACGATCCTGATCATCCCGATGGTGATCACCCCGGTCGTGGTCGCCATCGTCTTCCGCCTGATCTATGCCAGCGATGCCGGCATGCTGACCGCCTTCTCCGAGGCGATGGGCGGCGGTCAGGTGCAGATCCTCGGGCAGCCGGTCTCGGCCTTCATCGGCCTGGTGGCGCTCGACGTCTGGGAATGGACGCCGCTCATGTTCCTGATCCTGCTGGCGGGCCTGCAATCCCTGCCGCAGGAACCGTTCGAGGCCGCGCGGGTCGACGGCGCCGGGATCTGGCGCACCTTCGTCGACCATACCCTGCCGATGCTGCGCCCGGTCCTCGCTATCGCCATCGTGCTGCGCACCATCGACTGCTTCGGCACTTTCGACCAGGTCTTCGTCCTCACCCATGGCGGCCCCGGCGAGGCGACCAAGCTGATCTCGATCTTCGGCTACGACACCAGCTTCAAGTTCCAGCAGACCGGCTACGCCGCGGCCTTGTTCGTGACTATCGGCCTCATCATCCTCGCCTTCGCCCTCTTCGCCGTGCGCATGCTGAAACGGGCGGGGCCGCAGTGATGCTCGCGATGCCCGATACGTTTCTCGTCATGGTTCGCGAAGGCGGACCATCCACGAATTTGCGGGCAGAGAAACTCGTGGATCCCCCGCCTTCGCGGAGGATGACGAAAGAGAATGAGGTCGCGCCATGAGGAGCGATTGGCGCATCTCTCTCGCCCGCGCGGCGGTCGTGGCGCTCATCCTGGTGATCGTGCTGCTGCCGATCTACTGGATGGTCTCGGCGTCGTTCAAGTCCAACCAGGAGATCACCCAGGACGCGACGCTCTATCCCCATGTCTGGACCGTCGCCAACTACATCCACCTGTTCGACGAGAAGGAGTTCGGCGCCTTTCTCACCAACTCCCTGGTGGTGACGGTGGTCTCGGTCGTGCTGGCGCTGGTCGCGGGCTCGCTCGGCGCCTATGCGATCGCGCGCTTTCATCTCAAGTACCGCCTGGAGCGCAAGATCGGCCTGTCGCTGCTGACGCTCCGCATCGTGCCGCCGGTGGTGATCCTGATCCCGGTCTATCTGCTGATGCTCCAGCTCCGTCTGCTCGACACCTGGCTCGGCCTGATCATCACCTACACGGCGTTCAACATCACCTTCTGCGTCTGGATGATGGAGAGCTTCTTCCGCGAGATCCCGGTCGATCTCGAGGAGGCGGCGATGGTGGACGGCGACAGCCGCTTCAACGCCTTCCGCCGCATCGCGCTGCCTTTGGCCGCGCCCGGCATCGCGGCGACGGCGATCTTCGCCGTCATCGTCACCTTCAACGAGTTCCTGTTCGCGCTCGCGCTCACCGCCACGCCCAAGGCCATGACCATGCCCCGCGGCACCGCCACGCTCATTGGCCGCATCGACACCGACTGGGCCTCGATGTCCGCGGCGGGCGTGATCGGCGCCCTGCCGATCGTGGTCTTCGCGCTGCTGGTCCAGCGCCACCTGGTCCGCGGCCTCACCATGGGCGCCGTGAAATAGCCGCCGGGCAGGCTTCGCTGCGACCGCGGCGGCGCCTTTGCCATGCCCGAAGACGGATCATTCACCCGACCTCTCGCGTCTCCCGAACGTCACGCTTGTGAAACAGATCACAGCCGACTCGATCGGATTCACCTACATAAAGGATGGATCGTCGCGTTGAGGAGGCTGCCATGACCTCGGAAGCCGCTGTTGAACTGTCCGTCGATGTCAAACGGCCGCCGGCACTGATGGCCGTGCTGCTCTGGGCGGCCGGCATTGCCTGCGTCGGGTTCACGACCTGCTACGCCTACCATATCGGACTCTAGGCGACCGGCTTTCCGCCGGGATTCTCCGCGCAACTTTCGAATAGGTTGCCGGCCGCACCACGCCTCGCGGGGTCGCGCGCGGCTGCGACGGTCGTCACATCGCGCCCGGATATCACGCAATCGCGCGTGCATCCGCGGCCGCGCGCATCCGAACCGATGTGGATTTATTCGAGGTTGCCAAATGGCGGCACCTGCCGAACACATGCGATGGGGACAAGCTGAAACGAATCGGGGAGCCCACCATGACTCTCGAGGTTGCCGTCGATCCTCCAGTGCACGCCGTGTCGCGTCCGTTGACGCTGAAAGGCGGGCAGGCCGCTCAATCGACCGGATCTGCCGGACACCGTTCCGTCACGATCGCCCTTCTGCTCTGGGCCGCGCGCATCGCCTCCGTCGTCTATACGATGTGCTACGCGTACCACATCGGCCTGTAGGCGCTCGTCGCGCGCGAAAACGCGCGATGGCGTGACCTTCTGCTCCGGTCGCGGTGTGAAGCAGGCCAAACCACAGCGGTTCGCGGCATACCGGCGTTACACCCACGGCCGGGCCGGGGACGCGTCGGCGGCGATGCTGCGCGCCGCCGGAGGCGCCGGCATCGCTCGTTCGATCAGGTTGTCATGCAGACCGGGAGAACCGGGAGAATGGTCGGAGTGAGAGGATTTGAACCTCCGGCCCCTGCGTCCCGAACACAGTGCTCTACCAGGCTGAGCTACACTCCGACGCTGGCTCGTACGGGGTCACCCCCGCGCAGGGCGCCCGCTATATACCGTCCGCCCCCCGGCGGTGCAAGCGGCGTATTCGGCGCGCGCGTTCGCCGCGTGTCGGTTAAGTGCCGGTCAATCCGTGGAAAAAGAGGGAGGCCGCTCGGTCCGGCGCGGACTTTCCTGCCGCCGAGGCTCGGCCTCTCCTTCTGCCCGCGCCAGCGGAAGCGAAGCGGGACGTAGACCCGGACAGCCGGCGGCGGGGTGCCACGGCGGAGTCCACGGCAATGGTCTCTAAACCACTGATCCGATGGTAGAAATTTCACTGCACCCGATTGGCGTGTCAGTGGCCGCGCTGGATGCAGAAATCCACGACCTCGATCAGCGCCCGTTTCTCGGCGCTGTCCGGGAAGATGCCGAGCGCGTCCTTGGCCATGGCACCGTAATGCGCCGCCCGTGCCACGGTGTCCTTGAGCGCGCCGTGCCGGGTCATCAGGCTGATCGCCCGGGCGAGGTCGTCCGGCTGCTGCTCCTGCTGCTCCATCACCCGCTGCCAGAAGCCGCGTTCGCCCGCATCGCCGCGCAGATAGGCGAGGATGACGGGGAGGGTGATCTTGCCCTCGCGGAAGTCGTCGCCCACCGTCTTGCCGAGCGCCTCCTGCTTGGCCGAGTAGTCCAGCGCGTCGTCGATGAGCTGGAAGGCGATGCCGAGATTGAGCCCGTAGCTGGAGAGCGTCTCCTGCTCGGCCTTGGGCCGCTCGGCGATCACGGCGCCCACTTCGCAGGCCGCCGAGAACAAGGCCGCGGTCTTGCCCTTGATCACGTCGAGATAGGCGAGCTCGGTGGTCGCGGTGTCGTTGCTGGTGATCAGCTGCAGCACCTCGCCCTCGGCGATCACCGCGGAGGCGCTGGAGAGGATCTCCAGCACGCGCAGCGAGGCCGGCATGACCATCAACTGGAAGGCGCGGCTGAACAGGAAGTCGCCGACCAGCACGCTGGGCTTGTTGCCCCAGAGCACGTTGGCCGAGGCCTCGCCCCGGCGCAGCGCGCTGTCATCCACCACGTCGTCGTGCAGCAGCGTCGCAGTGTGGATGAACTCGACGCAGGCGGCCAGCGTCTGGTGATGCTCGCCGCGATAGCCGCACATCCGCGCCGCGGCGAGGGTCAGGATCGGCCGCAGCCGCTTGCCGCCGGCGGCGATGATGTGGCCGGCGAGCTCCGGGATCAGCGCCACCGGCGACTGCATCTGTTTCAGGATGAGCTGGTTGACCCGCGCCATGTCGCTCTCGACCAGCGCGGACAGGCGTTCCAGCGCATCCGGGCCGGAGCGTTCGCGTTCCGCGTCGAGGTTGACGATCACCGCCACGATGGCACCAGGTCCCAGCTCGGTTTTGTTCGGATCGGCTTGTATTTTGGCCGCAGCATAGAAGCATAATGCCGGGGGTCAAGCCGCGCCGGGCCGGCGGCTGCGACCGATGGGCGCGGGGTCCCGAGGATGGTTAAGCCGTGATTCCTGCGGATGCCGCAGCCGACACGCTGCTGGGCGGGAAGGTGAAGATCGCCCAGCCCGCCGACGGCTATCGCGTCGCCGTCGATGCCGTGCTGCTCGCCGCTGCGATCGAGGCGGAAGCGGGCGAGCGCGTGCTCGATCTCGGCTGCGGCGTGGGTTCGGTTTCCCTCTGCCTCGCCTGGCGCCGTCCGCAGATCGGCATCGTCGGCCTCGACCGCGAGCCCGCCTTCCTCGCCTGCGCCGCGGCGAATGCCGCGGTCAACGGCATGGACGCGCGCGTGACGTTTCTCCAAGGCGACGTGCTCGACCCGCCGGCCGGAATCCGCGCGGCTTTCGATCAGGCGATGCTGAACCCGCCTTACTTGAAGGCGGGATCGGCGACGGTTTCCGCCCATCCGCTGAAGGCCGCGGCGACCGCCGAGAGCGACGCCACGCTGCCAGACTGGATCGCCTGCGCCCGTGCCGCGCTGAAGCCCGGCGGCATTCTCACCATGATCCACCGCGCCGACCGCCTGGCAGACTGCCTCGCGGCCCTGCGCGGCTTCGGCGGCATCGTCGTGCTCCCGATCCATCCGAAGGCCGGCCGCGCCGCCGGGCGCATCCTGATCCGCGCGCGCCTGGGCTCCGGCCAGCCCTTGTCGATTCTCCCCGGCTTCATCCTGCACGAATCGGACGGCCGCTTCACCGCGGCGGCGGACGCGATCCTGCGCGATGGTGCCGCGCTGGACCTTATGGGACGTCCCGCGGCTTGACCCGTCGGCCCACGGGCCGCTAAATGCGGCCCAATGCCTTCCATCGTCAAAATCCTCCTCCTGGTCGCCATCGTCTGGATCGTCTGGCGCGGCTTCAACCGCATCGTGGCCGCCGGCCAGGCCAGCCGGAACCCGCCCCAGGGCCGCGACCATCCCGGCCGTCCCCGTCCGCCCCAGCGGCCGGTCGAGGATATGGTTAAGTGCCCGAAATGCGGCGCTTACGTCTCGGCCCAGGGCGATCATCACTGCGAATAGCCTGAATTTCTTCAGCCGCCCCGCTCGGCTTGATAAATCCCCATCGCCCCGATATTTTGCAGCGCACCATTGGCCTTAGCGCCGGTTTCGACCAGAGACGTTCGCGGGAAACATGCCGGCCCAGCCTGCTCGCAAGCCCAATCCTGAGACCTGTTTCCAGGCCCTGATCCTGAAGCTCCAGGCCTATTGGGCCAGGCAGGGCTGCGTCATCCTGCAGCCCTACGACATGGAGGTGGGCGCCGGCACCTTCCACTGGGCGACCACCCTCCGCGCGCTCGGGCCGAAGCCCTGGCGCGCCGCTTACGTGCAGCCCTCGCGCCGGCCGAAGGACGGGCGCTACGGCGAGAACCCGAACCGGCTGCAGCACTACTACCAGTTCCAGGTGATCCTGAAGCCGTCGCCCGCCGACAGCCAGGATCTCTATCTGGGCTCGCTGAAGGAGATCGGCATCGATCCCGCGCGCCACGACATCCGCTTCGTCGAGGATGACTGGGAGAGCCCGACCCTGGGCGCCTGGGGCCTGGGGTGGGAAGTCTGGTGCGACGGCATGGAGGTCTCGCAGTTCACCTATTTCCAGCAGGTGGGCGGCATCGAATGCGATCCGGTCTCGACCGAGCTCACCTACGGGCTCGAGCGCCTGATCATGTACGTGCAGGGCGTCGAGAACGTGTTCGACCTCGATTTCAACGGCGCCGGGATGACCTATGGCGACGTCTACCTGCAGGCCGAGCAGGAATACTCCGCCTTCAACTTCGAGACCGCGAACACCGATCTCCTGTTCAAGCACTTCGCCGATGCCGAGGTGGAATGCGCCGCCTTGCTCGACCGCAACAAGGCGCTGCCGCTGCCGGCCTACGACCAGTGCCTCAAGGCCAGCCACCTGTTCAACCTGCTGGATGCGCGGGGCGTCATCTCGGTGACCGAGCGCCAGGCCTATATCGGCCGCGTCCGCGCGCTGGCCAAGCGCTGCTGCGAGGCCTACGCGGCCACGCAGGTTGGGGCCTGAGATCATGGCCGAGCTGCTGCTGGAGCTGTTCTCCGAGGAGATTCCCGCCCGCATGCAGGCGCGCGCGGCGGACGACCTGAAGCGCCTCGTCGCCGAGAAGCTGAAGGCCGCCGGGCTTGCCTTCACCCGCGCCGAGTCTTACGCGACGCCGCGGCGCCTGGCGCTGGTGGTCGACGGCCTCCCGACGGCGCAGCCCGACGTGAAGGAAGAGAAGAAGGGCCCGCGCGTCGGCTCGCCGCAGCAGGCGATCGACGGGTTCCTGAAGTCCGCCGGCCTGACCTCGCTCGACCAATGCGAACAGCGCGACACCGGCAAGGGCGTGTTCTACTTCGCCGTGATCGAGAAGAAGGGCGGGGCGACGAGCGCCGTGCTCGAACAGGCGGTCGGCGCGGTCCTGCAGGAGCTGCCCTGGCCGAAGTCGATGCGCTGGGCCGATTACGGCTTCCGCTGGGTACGGCCGCTGCACGGCATCGTCTTCGTCTTCGACGGCAAGCCGATCGTCGCCTCCTTTAAGCTCGGAAATTTCGAGCAGCAGACCGGGAACGAGACCCGCGGTCATCGCTTCCTCGCCCCCGGCAAGATCGCCGTCACCGGCTTCGCCGACTATCAGGCCAAGCTGCGCGCGGCGAAGGTCGTCCTCGACCCCGCCGAGCGCCGTGCCGCGATCCGGCAGCAGGCCGAGGCGCTGGCGGCGAAGGAAGGCCTCGCCGTCAAGACCGACGAGGCGTTGCTCGACGAGGTTACCGGGCTGGTCGAATGGCCGGTGGCGCTCATGGGCCGGATCGATGACGCGTTCATGACGCTCCCGCCCGAGGTCATGACCACGACCATGCGGGTCAATCAGAAATACTTCGCGGTGACCGCCAAGGACGGCAGGCTGGCGCCGCGCTTCGTCGTCATCGCCAACACCGAGGCGGATGACGGCGGCAAGGCGATCGTCGCCGGCAACGAGCGCGTGCTGCGCGCGCGGCTCTCCGACGCCCAGTTCTTCTGGGAGCAGGACAAGAAGGTCCGGTTGATCGACCGCGTGCCGGCGCTCGACGGCATCACCTATCACGCAAAGCTTGGTTCGGTCGGCGACAAGGTGAAGCGCGTGCGCGCGCTGGCGATCGTATTGTCGGAGCGCATCCCCGGCGGCGATGCCGGCCTCGCCGACCAGGCGGCGCATCTCGCCAAGGCCGATCTCGTCTCCGGGATGGTGGGCGAGTTCCCGGAACTCCAGGGTGTGATGGGGCGTTATTACGCGCGCAACGAGGGGCTTCCCGACGCCGTGGCCGACGCGATCGCCGATCACTACAAGCCGTTGGGTCCGGGCGACCTCTGCCCCAAGGCGCCGGTCTCGATCGCGGTCGCCCTCGCCGACAAGATCGACAGCCTGGTCGGCTTCTTCGCGATCGACGAGCGCCCGACCGGCTCCAAGGACCCGTTCGCGCTCCGCCGCGCGGCCTTGGGCGTCATCCGCCTGATCCTGGAGAACAAGCTGCGCCTGGGCCTCCGCGCCGTGTTCGAGCAGGCCTATCGCCACTACCGGATCGGCAACGCGCCGGAGCCGGTGATCGGCCTGTTGATGGATTTCTTCGCCGACCGCCTGAAGGTGGCGCTCCGCGAGCAGGGCGTGCGGCACGATCTCATTTCCGCCGTCTTCGCCCTCGGCGACGAGGACGATCTCACGCGGCTGCTCTCGCGGGTCGATGCCCTGAAGGGCTTCGTCGAGAGCGCCGACGGCACCAACCTGCTGACGGCGCACAAGCGCGCCGCCAACATCGTGCGCATCGAGGAGAAGAAGGACAGCGCCCGCTACGACGGCAACGTCGATGGCGACGCGCTGGTCGCCGAAGAGGAGCGCGAGCTCAACACCGCGATGGCGATCGTCTCCGATGCCGCGCGCAAGGCGGTGGCGCAGGAGGACTTCACCGGCGCCATGGCGGCGATGGCGCAGCTCCGGCCGCCGGTCGACGCCTTCTTCGACAAGGTGACCGTCAACGACAAGGATCCGAAGCTGCGCGCCAACCGGCTGCGCATGCTCTCCGCCATCAACGCGACGCTCTCGACCGTCGCGGATTTCTCGAAGATCGAAGGCTGACGCGGAAAATAGGAGACGGGCTATGGCCTCCAGTGCGGCACGCGTGAAACCGGAAGAAAGCACGGCGAAGTGGGTCTATCGCTTCGGCGGCGGCCAGACCGAGGGGCGCGCCGAGATGCGCGACCTCCTGGGCGGCAAGGGCGCCAATCTCGCCGAGATGGCGTCGCTCGGCCTGCCGGTGCCGCCGGGCTTCACCATCACCACCGAGGTCTGCACCTACTTCTATGCCAACGGCAAGGAGTACCCGAAGGAGCTCGAATCCGAGGTCAACGCCGCGATCGCGCATATCGAGAAGTCGGTCGGCACCAAGTTCGGCCATCCGGAGAACCCGCTGCTGGTCTCGGTGCGCTCGGGGGCCCGGGTCTCGATGCCGGGCATGATGGACACGGTGCTCAATCTCGGCCTCAACGACGAGACGGCGGAAGGCCTCGCCAGGAAGTCGGGCGACCGCCGCTTCGCCTTCGACTCCTATCGCCGTTTCATCCAGATGTACGGCAACGTCGTGCTCGGCGTGGAGCACCACAATTTCGAGGAGGCGCTGGAGCTGCACAAGCAGGACCGCGGCGTCGAGCTCGATACCGACCTGACCGCCGAGGACTGGCAGAAGATCATCGGCGACTACAAGCAGCGCATCGAGGAGGAGATCGGCAAGCCGTTCCCGCAGGACCCGCGCGAGCAGCTCTGGGGCGCGATCGGCGCGGTGTTCGGTTCCTGGCAGATCCCGCGGGCCCAGACCTATCGCAAGATCAACAACATCCCCGAGGAGTGGGGCACGGCGGTCAACGTCCAGGCCATGGTGTTCGGCAACATGGGCGAGGATTGCGCGACCGGCGTGGCCTTCACCCGCAACCCCTCGACCGGCGTCAACGAGTTCTACGGCGAGTACCTGGTCAACGCCCAGGGCGAGGACGTGGTCGCCGGCATCCGCACGCCGCAGCACCTGACCATGGCCGGCAAGAAGGCGAACAAGTCGACGCTGCCGGCGATGGAAGAGGTGATGCCGGAGGTGTTCAAGCAGCTCGACGAGGTCCGGCACAAGCTGGAGCGGCATTACCGCGACATGCAGGACATCGAGTTCACGGTGCAGCAGGGCAAGCTCTACATGCTGCAGACCCGGAACGGCAAGCGCACCGCCCAGGCGGCGCTCAAGATCGCCGTCGATCTCTGCAGCGAGGGCCTGATCGACGAGAAGACCGCGGTCGCCCGCGTCGAGCCCGCCTCGCTCGACCAGCTCCTGCACCCGCGCCTCGATCCCAAGGCGAAGAAGGAGGTGATCGCCCGCGGCCTGCCGGCCTCGCCCGGTGCGGCCAGCGGCAAGGTGGTGTTCTCCGCCGACGAGGCCGAGGACCGCGCCGCCAAGGGCGAGCAGGTGATCCTGGTCCGGGTCGAGACCAGCCCGGAGGACATCCACGGCATGCATGCCGCGGTCGGCATCCTGACCACGCGCGGCGGCATGACCAGCCACGCGGCGGTGGTGGCCCGCGGCATGGGGCGCCCTTGCGTCTCGGGCGCCGGCGACCTCCGGGTCGATGACGTGCACAAGACCATGACCGTGCGCAGCCACACGGTGAAGGACGGCGACATCATCACCATCGACGGCGGCACCGGCGAGGTGATGCTGGGCGAGGTGCCGACCATCGAGCCGGAGCTCTCCGGCGACTTCGCCAGGCTGATGAGCTGGGCGGACGGTTTCCGCAAGCTGAAGGTGCGCACCAATGCCGAGACGCCGCTCGACGCGCGCACCGCGCGGCAGTTCGGCGCCGAGGGCATCGGACTGTGCCGCACCGAGCACATGTTCTTCGACAGCGACCGCATCGTCGCCATGCGCGAGACCATCATGGCGGAGGACGTGGCGGGGCGGAAGAAGGCACTGGCCAAGCTGCTGCCGATGCAGCGCCAGGACTTCATCGAGCTCTTCAACATCATGCGCGGCCTGCCGGTGACCATCCGCCTCTTGGACCCGCCGCTGCACGAGTTCCTGCCGCACAGCAAGGAGGAGCTGACCGAGGTCGCCAACGCATCCGGCCTCTCGGTCGAATGGGTGACGCATCGCGCGGCGCAGCTCAAGGAATCGAACCCGATGCTCGGGCATCGCGGCTGCCGCCTCGGCATCACGTACCCCGAGATCTACGAGATGCAGGCCCGCGCCATCTTCGAGGCGCTGGCCGACGTGAAGAAGAAGCAGGGCGAGACCGCGGAAGCCGAGATCATGATCCCGCTGGTCGGCATCCCGAAGGAGCTGTCCCTCATGCGTGCCATCATCGACCGCGTGGCGCGCGAGGTCAGCAAGGAGAGCGGCGTCGACCTGCCCTATTCGGTCGGCACCATGATCGAGCTGCCGCGCGCGGCGCTGCTCGCCGGCGAGATCGCCAAGGATGCGGCGTTCTTCAGCTTCGGCACCAACGACCTGACGCAGACCACCTACGGACTCAGCCGCGACGATGCCGGCCGCTTCCTGCAGGCCTATGAGAAGCAGGGCATCATCAAGCAGGACCCCTTCATCAGCCTCGACACCGAGGGCGTCGGCGAGCTGGTGAAGATCGCCGCCGAGCGCGGGCGGAGGACCCGGGCGAACCTGAAGCTCGGCATCTGCGGCGAGCATGGCGGCGACCCGGCCTCGATCCATTTCTGCGCCGATGTCGGCCTCGACTACGTCTCCTGCTCGCCCTACCGCGTGCCGATCGCCAAGCTCGCGGCGGCGCAGGCGGCTTTGCGCGGCGACCAGACCGGACGGAAGGGCGAAGGCTGACGAGTCTTCGAGTTCGCGGTGGAGAGACCCGTCGACCCCTCACCCCAACCCTCTCCCTCAGGGGGCGACGTGGCCTCTCTGAGTGAGCTCAAGGCCGGCGGCAAGCCGGCCCTCGCCGCCATTCTGGCCAGGCTCGAGACCCATCCGGACGACGACGATCTCGTGGCGCTGTTGACCGAGGCGTTTCTCGCGCCGCTCGGCCAGGTGATCGGTCTCACCGGCCCGCCGGGCGTCGGCAAGTCCACGCTCGCCGGCGCGCTGGTGAACGCCTATCGCGCCAAGGGCAAAAGCGTCGGCATCATCGCCGTCGATCCGTCGTCGCGGCGCTCCGGCGGCGCGCTGCTGGGCGACCGGACGCGGCTGCGCACCGATCCCGAGGACAAGGGCGTCTTCATCCGCTCGATGGCGGCGCGCGACCAGCTCGGCGGCCTCGCCGAGATCACCTATGGCGCCATGGTGCTGATGCGCGCGCTCTACGACGTGGTGCTGGTGGAGACCGTGGGCGTCGGCCAGTCCGAGACCGACATCGCCATGGCGGCGGATACCGTCGTGTTCTGCGTGCAGCCCGGCTCCGGCGACAGCCTGCAGTTCATGAAGGCGGGCATCGTCGAGATCCCGGACGTCGTCGTCGTCACCAAGGGCGACATGGGCCATGCCGCGACCCGGGCCAAGAGCGACGTGATCGGCGCGCTCGGCATGGCGGCCGAGGCGAGCCTCGACTGGTCGGTGCCGGTGCGGATCGTCACCGCGACCTCGGGCGAAGGCTTGGACGAGCTCATGGCCGAGATCGCCGAGCACTGGCATTGGCTGACGCATGGCATCGGCGACGGCCGCCGCCTCGCCGAGCGCCGCCGCGGCCAGGCGGAGGCGTGGCTCAAGCAGGCGATCAAGGAACGCTACGGCCGCGA
>DASZSL010000007.1:0-6437 GCA_035548715.1 Dongiaceae bacterium | reverse complement strand
GCCCCTGGCGCTCGTATTGCGCGGCGATCGGCGCCTTGAACTTCGCCTCCTCTTCGGAAGGCCACTGTCCGCCCTTGGCCTCGATGCCGTCGCGCTTCACCTGAGCGAGAACGTTGGAGGCCTGCTCGCCGCCCATGACGGCAATGCGGGCGTTGGGCCACATCCACAGGAATCGCGGGTCGTAGGCGCGGCCGCACATGCCGTAATTGCCGGCGCCGAAGCTGCCGCCGATGATCACCGTCACCTTGGGCACGGTCGCCGTCGCCACCGCGGTCACCAGCTTGGCGCCGTCCTTGGCGATGCCGCCGGCCTCGTATCTCTTGCCGACCATGAAGCCGGTGATGTTCTGCAGGAACACCAGCGGAATCCCGCGCTGGCTGCAGAGCTCGATGAAATGCGCGCCTTTGAGCGACGACTCGGAAAACAGCACGCCGTTATTGGCGACGATGCCGACCGGATAGCCCCAGATATGTGCAAAGCCGGTAACGAGGGTCGCGCCATAGAGCGGCTTGAACTCGTCGAACTCGGAGGCATCGACGACGCGGGCGACGATCTCGCGCACGTCATAGGGCTGCCGCGGATCGGCCGAGACGATGCCGTAGATCTCTTGCGCGTCGTAGCGCGGCGCCTTCGGTTCCCGAACCTCGAGGCCGTGGCGCTTCACGCGGTTGAGGTTGGCGACGATCGAACGCGCCTGGCCCAGGGCCTGGGCGTCGTTCTCCGCCATGTGGTCGGAGACGCCGGAGATCCGCGTGTGGACCTCGGCGCCGCCAAGATCCTCGGCGGTGACGATCTCGCCGGTCGCGGCCTTCACCAGTGGCGGACCGCCGAGGAAGATGGTCGCCTGGTTCCTGACCATGATGGTCTGGTCGGCCATGGCGGGCACGTAGGCGCCGCCCGCCGTGCAGCTGCCCATGACGACGGCGATCTGCGGGATGCCGGCGGCCGACATCCGAGCCTGGTTGTGGAAGATGCGGCCGAAATGCTCGCGGTCGGGAAAGACCTCGTCCTGGTTGGGCAGGTTGGCGCCGCCGGAATCCACCAGATAGATGCAGGGCAGCCGGTTGGCCCGGGCGATCGCCTGGGCGCGCAGGTGCTTCTTCACCGTCATCGGATAATAGGTGCCGCCCTTGACCGTCGCGTCATGGGCGAGGATCAGGCATTCGCGGCCCGAGACCCGGCCGATGCCGGTGATCATCCCGGCGCACGGCACCTCGTCGTCATACATGCCCCAGGCCGCGAGCTGCGACAGTTCCAGGAACGGCGAGCCGGTGTCGAGCAGGGCGCGCACACGGTCCCGCGGCAGCAGCTTGCCGCGCTTCAGGTGCCGGCTGCGGGCGGCTTCGCCGCCGCCTTCCGCGACTTTGTTCACATTGGCCTTGAGCGCCGCGACCGCGCCGGCCAGCGCCTCGCGGTTGCCCCCGTACGCCTCGGAGCGCCGGTCCAGATTGCTTTCGAGCTGTGCCATGGGTTTCGCAGTGGTTCTGGGCGGAATCATCCTAACCGGAGCCGTTGCAAAAGCCATCCGTCGCGTACGCTGCGGCGCAGCATCGGCGCATACGCCAGAAAATTCCGTCCGCGCCGGTTTGCGAAACAACAAACGACCAAGCGGGTTGATCGAATACGCAAGGACCTTCCCGGCGGCCGTCACTATTTTGAAGTGAACGGGCCGAGGCTTTCGCGAATCGAGGGATGCTTCCCATGATCCGGACTGGCGTTGCGCTGGATGACGTGTACACGCAGACCTCGGGCCGGGTGCTGATGAGCGGCATCCAGGCCCTGGTCCGACTTCCCATGGTCCAGATCCGTCGCGACCGTGCCGCCGGCCTCGACACCGGCGGTTTTGTTTCGGGCTATCGCGGCTCGCCGCTGGGCGGCTATGACAGCGCCCTCGGCCGCGCCCGCAAGTTCCTCGACGCGCATGACGTGCGGGTCCAGCCCGCAATCAATGAAGACCTGGCGGCGACCGCGATCTGGGGCACCCAGCAGGTCGGGATCTGGCCCGGCGCCAGCAAGGACGGCGTGTTCGGCATCTGGTACGGCAAGGGGCCGGGCGTCGATCGCTCCGGCGACGTGCTGAAGCATGCCAACGCGGCCGGCACCGCGAAGCATGGCGGCGTGCTCTGCCTCGCCGGCGACGATCACGGCGCCAAGTCCTCCTCGATCCCGCATCAATCCGACCACGCCTTCATGTCGGCGGTGATCCCGGTGCTCTATCCCTCCAGCGTGCACGAATTCGTGCGCATGGGCCTGCTCGGCCTCGCCATGTCGCGCTATTCCGGCTGCTGGGTGGCGATGAAGGTCCTCTCCGACACGGTCGAATCGACCGCCGTCGTCGACCTCGACCAGGAGCAATGCTCCTTCATCGCGCCGCCCAATTTCGCGATCCCCGACGGCGGGCTGCATATCCGCTGGCCGGACGACCGCTGGTCCCAGGACCACCGGCTGCAGACCTACAAGGCCTATGCCGCGATCGAGTTCGGCAGCGTCAACGGCGTCGACCGGCTGATCATCGACAGCAAGCGGCCGCGCTTCGGCATCGTCGCCTCCGGCAAGGCCTTCGAGGATGTGCGCGAGGCGCTGGACCAGCTCGGCATCGACCGCGAGACCGGCGAGGCGATCGGCCTCAGGCTGTTCAAGGTCGGCATGCCCTGGCCGCTGCCGCCCGCCGGCATCCGCGCCTTCTCGGCCGGGCTCGAGGAAGTGCTGATCATCGAGGAACGCCGCGAGATCATCGAGAACCAGATCAAGCAGCACCTCTTCAACTGGCGCACCGACGTGCGCCCGCGCATCGTCGGCAAGTTCGACGAGCACGAGGCGCCGTTCCTGCCGCTCGACCGCGAGCTTTCGGAGGCGCTGGTCGCGCAGGCGATCGTGGCGCGCCTGCTGCGCATGGATATCCCCGCCGATATCAAGGAACGGCTGAAGGCGCGGGTCGAATGGTTCGTCGCACGCGAAGAGCGGCTCAAAGGCTATCAGCCGCTGGTCAACCGCATGCCGCATTACTGCCCCGGCTGCCCGCACAACACTTCGACCAAGGTGATCGAGGGCAGCCGCGCCACTGCCGGCATCGGCTGCCACTTCATGGTGCAGTGGATGGACCGCCGCACCGAGACCTTCACCCATATGGGCGCGGAAGGCGTGACCTGGATGGGCCTCGCCCCCTACTCCCAGGACAAGCACATCTTCGTCAATCTGGGCGACGGCACCTATTATCACAGCGGCATCCTGGCGATCCGCCAGGCGGTCGCCGCGAAGATCAACATCACCTACAAGCTGCTCTGGAACGAGGCCGTGGCGATGACCGGCGGCCAGCCGGTCGACGGACCCCTCACCCTGGCCCAGCTCGTGAACCAGATCCGCGACGAGGGCGTGCGGCATATCGCCGTGCTGAGCGACGATCTGCCGAACCTGCCGGAGGGCGATTTCCCGGCGGGCGTGACCGTCCATCCGCGCGAGCATATCGACCGCGCAATGGAGGCGTTCCGGGACTACGAAGGCTGCAGCGTCATCGTCTACGACCAGGGCTGTGCCGCCGAGCTGCGTCGCAAGCGCCACCGCGGCCTCGCACCCGAGCCGGCCGAGCGCGTGTTCATCAACGCCAAGGTCTGCGAGGGCTGCGGCGATTGCTCGGTGCAGAGCAACTGCATCGCCATCGAGCCCCGGGAAACGCCCATGGGCCGCAAGCGCGAGATCAACCAGTCGGCCTGCAATGTCGATCTGTCCTGCCTCAAGGGCTTCTGCCCCTCTTTCGTGACCATCAAGGGCGTGCAGCCGAAGAAGGGCGAAGGATTGCGGTTGGAAGATTTTTCGGAAGGAGTCGTCGACCCCTCACCCCTGCCCTCTCCCTCAAGGGGAGAGGGGGATTATGGACAACCTCTTCAAGGAAACCTCGAGCGACGCTCGCCGCATAAGCCCTCTCCCCCTGAGGGAGAGGGTTTGGGTGAGGGATCGACGGGTCTATCCGCCGCCAAACTCGACGCACCGTTCAACATTGCGGTGACGGGCGTGGGCGGCACCGGGGTGCTGACCATCGGCGGCATCCTCGGCATGGCGGCGCATCTCGACGGCAAGGCGGCGATGGTGCTGGACGTCTCCGGCCTGGCGCAGAAGGGCGGCGCGGTCATCAGCCATGTGCGGATCGGCAACGATCCTACCCATGTTTCGACGCCGCGCATCGCCGGCGGCTGTACCGACCTGCTGCTGGCGGCGGATTCCGTGGTCGCCGTCTCCCGCGAGGGCATGGACATGATCTCCGCCGAGCGGACCGCCGCCATCGTCAACGGCCATACCGCGCCGGTCTCCGCCTTCGTGCGCGACCGCGACTTCGATTTCCGCCAGGACTCCGTGCTGCAGGCGATCCGCGACACGACCCGGCCCGGCGCGCGGATCGTCGATTTCCACCGCCTGGCGACGCGGGTGATCGGCGACGCCATCGCCGCCAACATGATGATGGTCGGCTATGCCTGGCAGCTCGGCCTGCTGCCGCTCTCGGAGGAAGCGCTGCTGAAGGCGATCGCGCTCAACGGCGTCGAGGTCGCCATGAACAAGACCGCGTTCCGCTGGGGGCGTATGGCGGCCGCCCATCCGGAACGCGTCGCGGAGCTTCTGGTGCCGCCGCAATCCGAGCGGCCGTTGAGCGACATGTCGCTGGACGAGATCGTCTCGCACCGCGCCCGGCATCTGACCGACTACCAGGATGCGGCGCTGGCGGAGAAGTATCGCACCGCGGTGTCGCGTATCCGTGCGGTCGAGGACCGCCTCGGCAAAGACCTTGCCCTGACCCGCGCCGTCGCGATCAACTACGCCAAGGTGCTGGCCTATAAAGACGAGTATGAAGTCGCGCGGCTCCTGACCGATCCGGATTTCGAGAAGGAGCTCGCTGCGACCTTCGAGAACGCGGACGACCGCGGGAGCAAGCTGAGTTTCCATCTGGCGCCGCCGCTGGTCGCCCCTGTCGACCCCGATCTCGGCCGGCCGCGCAAGCAGCGGTTCGGCGCGGGCATCAGGCTGCCGCTGAAATGGCTGGCCAGGATGAAGCGTTTCCGCGGCACCGGCCTCGACCTCTTCGGCCGGACCGAGGAGCGCAAGCGCGAGCGCGGCCTGATCGCAACCTACGAGGCGATGCTGGCCGAGATCGCCGGCTCGCTGTCGGCGGAGAACCGGTTCGCCGCCATCGCGCTGGCCGCGGCGCCGGATCCGGTGCGGGGCTTCGGGCCGGTCAAGATGGCGGCGATGGACAGGTTCGACGCCCAATGGCCGCAGCTCCTGGCGCGCTATCGCGGCATTCGCACAGAGACCGCGGCGCCTGCTAGACTGGAGCGCGAGCCGGCGGCGGAGTAGCCGCGCTTTCGGGGGACGGACATGCGGAACGATTGGCGGGGGCTGGACTTCGACCTGGGGGACATGGTCGGGGCGCTCCGCAACCAGGTCGAGGCCTTCGCCGAGAAGGAGATTGCGCCGCGCGCGGCGGCGATCGACAAGACCAACGAGTTCCCGATGGATCTCTGGAAGAAGCTGGGCGATCTCGGCCTGCTCGGCGTCACCGTGGAAGAGGAATATGGCGGCGCCGGCTTGGGGTATCTCGAGCACGCAATCGCCATGGAGGAGATCAGCCGCGCCTCGGCCTCGGTCGGCCTTTCCTACGGCGCGCATTCCAATCTCTGCGTCAACCAGATCCGCCGCAACGGCAATGCCGAGCAGAAGAGGCGCTACCTGCCCAAGCTGATCGGCGGCGACCATGTCGGCGCCCTGGCCATGAGCGAGCCGGGTGCGGGCTCCGACGTCGTCTCGATGAAGCTGAAGGCGGAGAAGAAGGGCGACCGCTACATCCTCAACGGCAACAAGATGTGGATCACCAACGGCCCCGATGCCGACGTGCTGGTGGTCTATGCCAAGACCGATCCCGCGGCGGGCTCGAAGGGCATCACCGCCTTCCTGGTCGAGAAGGGGTTCAAGGGATTTGCGACCGCGCAGAAGCTGGACAAGCTCGGCATGCGCGGCTCCAACACCTGCGAACTGGTGTTCCGCGACTGCGAGGTGCCGGAAGAGAACGTCCTCGGAGAGGTCGGCCGTGGCGTCCGCGTGCTGATGTCCGGCCTCGACTACGAGCGCGCGGTGCTGGCGGCGGGACCGCTCGGCATCATGCAGGCCTGCATGGACGTCGTGCTGCCCTATGTGCATGAGCGCCGGCAATTCGACCAGCCGATCGGCAGCTTCCAGCTGGTGCAGGGCAAGCTCGCCGACATGTACACCACGCTCAACGCCTGCAAGGCCTATGTCTATGCGGTGGCCAAGGCCTGCGACCGCGCCCAGACCTCGCGCAAGGATGCGGCGGGCGCCATCCTCTACGCGGCGGAGAGCGCCACCAAGGTGGCGCTGGACGCGATCCAGCTGCTCGGCGGCAACGGCTACATCAACGACTACCCGACCGGGCG
>DASZSL010000006.1:0-52575 GCA_035548715.1 Dongiaceae bacterium | reverse complement strand
GAGGACCGAGGCGAAGGGCGCCTTCGGGTTGGCCTCGATGTGGGCCCAGGCTCGCTCGCTCACCGCCATCACCGTCAGCCCGGGTGCTCCGCCCAGGCACTTGCCGGGACCGGTGATGAAGATGTCGGCGCAGCAATCGTCGGGGTGGATTTCCATGCCGCCGAACGACGACACGGCATCGACGATCAGCAGCGCGTCGTGATCGCGCACGATCCGGCCGATCTCGCGCGCCGGGTTGATGGTCCCGGAGGGCGTGTCGTGGTGCACCAGCGAGACCACCTTGATGTCCGGCCGCTTCTTGAACGCGGCCTTCACCGCCGCGGGGTCGATCGATTCGTTGAACGGGACCTCGATCTCGACCATCTCCTTGTGATAGCGCGCCGACCAGTAGCCGAAGCCCTTGCCGTAGACGCCCGAGGCGAGGTTCAGCACCACGTCGTCCCGCGAGATCAGCGAGGCGGCGGTCGCCTCGATGCCGGGCGCCGGCTCGACCTGCAGGATCAGCGCCGGCTGGCGCACGCGCAGCGCCTTCGCCGCCTTGCGCGTCACCTGCTCGTAGAAATCCTGGAACCAGGGGTCGAAGTCGTACTGCACCGGCGTCGCGAAGGCGCGCTGGATGGCCGGGTAGGTCGCGACCGGCCCGGCGGAGAGGGTGATCACTGGTTCCTTGATGGTGCCCGCGCGGCTCTTGGGCTTCGTTGCCATGGTGGTTCGGTCCCCCGATTTGGTTCATCGCGGCAATCGGTCCCAGACACGGCCGCGCATGCGATTGAATGATAGACGCGCGCGATGAAAAGTGAAAACACTATCCGCGTTCCCGGGCGATTGGTTCGAGCACGATGGTATCGCAAAACGACAATTGGTTCGATTTCCTGATCATTGGTTCGGGAACGGCCGGCGCCGTGCTGGCGGCGCGCCTCAGCGAGGACCCGGCGGCGAAGGTGGGACTGGTCGAGGCCGGCACCGCCGCCACCGATCCCCGCGTCGCCGATCCCCGCGCCTGGCCGCTGCTGCAGGGCAGCGCCATCGACTGGGGCTATCGGACGCTGCCGCAGCGCCACGCGGCGGGGCGCGTGTTCGACTGGCCGCGCGGCAAGGCGATCGGCGGCTCGACCACGATCAACGCGATGGCGCATGTGCGCGGCCATCCCGACGATTTCGCCGCCTGGGTCGCGGCCGGCTGCGCCGGCTGGGGCTATGCCGACCTCATGCCCTATTTCCTGAAATCCGAGACCTACGTGCCCGGCTCCTCCAAGTGGCATGGCGGCGGCGGGCCGCTGCATCTCATCCGCCCGAGCGAGCCGCACCCGATCACGACCGCCTACATGGCGGCCGGCGTCGAGGCCGGCTTCGCGCCGACCGACGACCATAACGGCGCGCGCATGGCCGGGCCCTGCGTCAACACGCTGACCATCAAGGACGGCAGGCGGCAGACCATCGCCGACGCCTATCTCGCGCCGGCCGCCGGTCGCCCGAACCTGGCGCTGCTGGCCGGTGGGGAGGTGCTGTCGCTGATCCTGGAGAACGGGCGCTGCCGCGGCGTGCGGGTGCGGACCGGCGCGGGCGTCGGGTCGATCGGCGCCGGCACGGTGATCCTGGCGGCCGGCGCCATCGGCTCGCCCTGCCTGCTGATGCGCTCGGGGATCGGGCCGGCGGACGAGCTCCGCCGTCTCGGCATCGCCGTCGCGGCGGACCGGCCGGAGGTCGGGCGCAACCTGCACGACCACCTGCTCTCCGGCGGCAATGTCTATCGCGCGCGCCGGCCGGTGCCGCTCTCGAAGTACCAGAACTCGGAATCGCTCATGTATGTCGGGCGCGCCGGGGCCGGCGGCGCGCCGGAGCTGGTGCTGGCCTGCGTCGTCGCGCCGGTCGCGACCGAGCAGTTCGAGGCCCCGCCGTTCGGCGAGGCCTATACGCTGATGTTCGGCTTCACCCGGCCGAGGTCGCGCGGTACGGTGCGCCTCGCCTCCGCCGATCCGAGGGTGATGCCGCTGATCGACCCCAACTACCTGGCCGAAGCCTACGACCGCGACGCCTATCTCGACGCGCTGGACACCGCGCGGATGGTGGGCGCCGGCACGGCATTGGACGAATGGCGCGCCGGGGAGGTGCTGCCCGGGCCGAGCGTGAGGGATCAGGCGTCGAAGCGCGCCTTCCTGGAGAAGGCGGCGTTCACCCATCACCATCCGGTCGCCACCTGCCGCATGGGCGGCGATGCGGCGAGCGTGGTCGATGCGGGGCTGAAGGTGCGCGGCGTCGACGGCCTTTGCGTCTGCGATGCGTCGGTCATCCCGGTCATCACGACCGGTCCGGTCAACGCCGCCATCGTGGCGATCGCCGAGCGGCTCGGCGATCTCCTGCGCGGCAGGACGCCGCTGGCGCCGTTCGACCCGCGCGAGGCGGCATGAAGGCGGCGCTCGGTGCCCTGGCGCTGGCGCTCGCCGGGTGCGCGGCGGCGTCCGGCGGCGACCCGACCGTCGCCGTCAGCCTGCGCAACGACGGGACCCGGCCGATGCAATGCCGGATCCAGTTCGGCCATTGGGTCGATCGCGATCTCGGCGTGCTGGCGCCGGGCGCGGGGACGCGTTTCGAGATCCAGCAGCAGCCGAAGGACGGCGCGCTCTACGTGATGCGCGACGACGGCCAGCGGCGGATGATGATCGAGAACATCTTCTGCAACGCCCCCGACGACCTGCAGGCGACCGTGGGCCAGGTCGATCTCGCCCCGGCGCGCGTCGCGCGGATGCACGGGATCGAGGCGCGTTGCGCCTTGCCCGCGGCGGCCGGTCGCGTGCAATGTACGCCGCTCGTCCTCGAGCCCTGATGCAAAGCCGTGAACAGCCGGAGAATGCGCGTATGCAGGATGTGACCACAGTCGCCGACCTCTTGCGGCGCGGCGATGCCGGGGCGGAGGCGATCGGCGCGCCGGGCCGCAAGCCGATGACCCGCGGCGAGCTCGTCGCATTGGCCGACAAGGTCGGCGGCGCCCTGCGCGCGGCCGGCGTCGGCGCCGAGGACGCGGTCGGCATCGTCATGCCGAACGGACCGGAGAATGCGGTGGCCTTCGTCGCGGTCGCCTGCTGGGCGACCGCGGCGCCGCTCAACCCCGCCTATCGCGAGGACGAGTTCGACTTCTATCTCGGCGATCTCGACGCCAAGGCGCTGATCATCCAGGCCGGTCCCGACGCGCCGGCGCGCGCGGTCGCCGCGAAGCGCGGCATCAAGGTCATCGATCTCATGCCCGACGAGAGCGGACCGGCGGGTGCCTTCACCCTGTCGGTGCCGTTCTCCGATGCCGGCTCGGCGCATCCGTCGCCGGACCACGTCGCGCTGGTGCTGCACACCTCCGGCACCACCTCGCGGCCGAAGATCGTGCCGCTGCGGCACAGCAACCTCGCCGCCTCGGCGCGGCACATCGCGGCCACGCTGGCGCTGACGCCGAGCGACCGCAGCCTGGTCATCATGCCGCTCTTCCACATCCACGGCCTGATCGGCGCGCTTCTGTCCTCGCTGCACGCGGGGGCGAGCGCGTTCTGCCCGCCCGGCGGGTTCAACGCGCTCAAGTTCTTCGGCTGGATGGACGAGGCGAAGCCGACCTGGTATTCCGCGGTGCCGACCATGCACCAGGCGATCCTGGCGCGCGCCGAGCGCAACCGGGAGATCGTCGCGCGGTCGAAGCTGCGCTTCATCCGCTCCTCCTCCTCGTCGCTGCCGCCGCAGGTGATGAAGCAGCTCGAGGACACGTTCCATTGCCCGGTCATCGAATCCTACGGCATGACCGAGGCGACCCATCAGATGACCAGCAACCCGCTGCCGCCCTTGGCGCGCAAGCCGGGCACGGTCGGCATCGCCGCCGGCCCCGAGGTCGCCATCATGGACAATGACGGCAACATCCTGCCCAAGGGTGCGACGGGCGAGATCGTGATCCGCGGCCCCAACGTCACCGCCGGCTATGCCAACAACCCGAAGGCCAATGCCGAGGCCTTCGCCAACGGCTGGTTCCGCACCGGCGACCAGGGCGTGATGGATGCCGAAGGGTATCTCGCCATCACCGGGCGCCTGAAGGAGATCATCAACCGCGGCGGCGAGAAGATCGCGCCGCGCGAGGTCGACGAGGCGCTGATGGACCATCCGGCGGTCGCGCAGGTCGTCACCTTCGGCATGCCGCATCCCAAGCTCGGCGAGGAGGTGGCGGCGGTCGTCGTGCTGAAGGAGGGGAAGACCGCGACCGAGCCGGAGCTGCGCGACTTCGTCGCCGCGCGTCTCGCCGACTTCAAGGTGCCGCGCAAGATCCTGTTCATGGCGGAGATCCCGAAAGGCGCCACCGGCAAGCTGCAGCGCATCGGATTGGCGGCGAAGCTGGGGCTGGGATCGTGATTGCGGACACATTCTCGTTCGTCATCCCGCGACCAGGTCGCTTAATCCACGCCTTGGCAGCCGCACGATGGAAAGGCGTGGATCCCCGAACCAAGTTCGGGGATGACGCCCGAGTAAACGAGTACATCCGGTGAAATTTACGATCTACGGCGCGGGGGCGATCGGCGGGCTGATCGGCGCGCATCTGGCGCGGGCCGGCGAGGACGTCACCTTGATCGCGCGCGGGCCGCATCTCGCCGCCATGCGCGAACGGGGGCTGAAGCTCACCGGCCATAGCGGCGACTTCACGGTACATCCCCGCGCCACCGACGATCCCGCCGAGGCGGGGCCGCAGGATTACGTGATCGTCGCCATGAAGGCGCATTCGGTGGCGCCGGTCGCCGACAGGATGGCGCCGCTGCTCGGCCCGAAGACGGCGGTCGTGATGGCGGTCAACGGCGTGCCCTGGTGGTACTTCCACGGCGTCGCGGGGCCGCTCAGGGACCGGCGCATCCCGCTGGTCGATCCCGGCGACGCCCAGTGGCGGCATATCGGGCCGGAGCGCGTCATCGGCTGCGTGGTCTATCCGGCGGCGGAGGTCGTGGCGCCGGGCGAGATCCGCCACGTGGAGAACGACCGCTTCTCCCTGGGCGAGCCCGACGATTCGCGCTCCGAGCGCGTGCTGGCGCTGAGCCGCGCGCTGGCGAAGGCGGGCTTCAAGGCGCCGGTCAAGACCGACATCCGCACCGAGATCTGGGTGAAGCTCTGGGGCAATGTTGCCTTCAACCCGATCAGCGCGCTGACCGGCGGCACCTTGAAGAGCATCGCCGGGGATCCCATGACCCGCGCCACGGCGCGCGCGGTGATGGCTGAGGCCGAGGCGGTCGCCAACAAGCTCGGCGTCGCCATGCCGCTGCCGGTCGACAAGCGCATCGACGGCGCCGCCGCCGTCGGCGAGCACAAGACCTCGATGCTGCAGGATTTCGAGCGCGGCCGGCCGGTCGAGCTCGACGCCGTGGTCGGCGCGGTCGCCGAGCTCGGCAGGCTGGTCGGGCAGCCGACGCCGATGATCGACGCGCTCTACGCGCTGACCCGGCACAAGGCGATCCGCGCCGGGCTCTACGCCGCCTGAGCGATGCGCGGGTGGTTCGCCAGCCTGCTGCTCGTCCTGCTGCTTGCCCCCGGGTTCGTCGGGCCGGCCGCCGCCGATCCCAGTTTCGGCCCCGATGCCAGGCGGATCGTCAAAGCCGGATTCGCCGCCAACGATATCGGGTTCGTCGTCGTCGATCTCGACCAGGTGCGGCCGGTCGTGGAATGGAACGCCGACCAGCTCTTCATCCCGGCCTCGGTCGCGAAGCTCGCCACCGTCTATGCCGCGGAGCAGATCCTCGGCCCGGACTTCAGGTTCAGGACCCGGCTCTGGCGCGCCGGCGGCACGCTCTACCTGCAGGGCGGCGGCGACCCGGTGCTGACCAATATCGAGCTGCGCGATCTCGCGCGGATGCTGAAGGACGTGAAGATCGACGGCGGCTGGCGGGCGCTGGTCTACGACGCGAGCGCGCTCGAGGGGGCGCCCGAGGTCGATGACGGGCAGCCGATCCAGGCGGTCTACAACGCCGGGTTCGGCGCGCTCGATCTCGACTTCAACCGCGTCCAGGTGAACTGGCTGCGCGGCGAGGACGGCCGGCTCGGCTTCAAGGCCCGCATGGTCGCCGACGGATTGAACGTGCCGGCGGACTGGATCTCCTTCCTGCCCGCCACGACCGAGCCGCCGCCCGGCGCCAACTTTCTCTATGCCGGCGACCGGAACGGCGAGCGCTGGCTGACCGCGCCCGATCTCGCCGAGACCTTGCCGGAGGAGGGCGCCATCTTCCTGCCGGTCAAGGATCCCGCGCTCAACACCGCGCGGGTCTTCCGCCGCATGGCCGCCGATCTCGGCGCCGCGCTGCCGGCGCCCGCGGCCGGCGTCGTTCCGGCCGATGCCGAATTGATCGGCACCGTCGAGAGTCCGCCGCTTTCGGAGATCATCAAGGGCCTGCTGAAATTCAGCAACAACGTGACCGCCGAGCTGATCGGCGCGACGGCGATGCGCAAGCTGGCCGGCCGCGTGCTGTCGCAGGCGGAATCGGGCGCCGCCCTGACCGCCTGGCTGAAGCAGCGGTTCCCGGCGATCGAGTGGCGCGGCCTCGCCCTGGTCAACCATTCCGGCCTCGGCAACCGCAACCGCGCCTCGCCGCGGCAGATCGCCGGGATCCTCACCGCGCTGTCGCGCGACCCGGTGCTGGCGGGCCTCATGAATCGGATCATGACCGACGATCCCAAGGCGGAGGCGGCGGCCAAGACCGGCACGATGGACTTCGCCTGCGGGCTTGGCGGGCTCTTCACCGGCAAGAGCGGGCGGCGCTTCGCCTTCGCGATGTTCGTCTACGACCGCAACCGCCGGGCCAGGCTCGATGCGGATTCCGACCGCCGCATCCTGGCCCCGACTCCGGGCGCCGAATCCTGGCTCGGCCGCGCCCACGCGCTGGAATACGCGCTGCTGAAGGACTGGCGCGACCGGCTGTAGCGGCGTTTACGCCGGGCCGGGGATCGCCGATACTGTCCGGGTGTTGAACCGGCAGCACGGGAGCAGGGCGGCAGATGGACAGGACGTGGGTGGAGGTTCTCGCCAAGGCCGCCTCGGGCACGCCCGGCACGATCCGCGACCGGCTGCTCTCCGAGGACAAGTCGCAGCGCTACAAGCAGATCGCCGACCTGCTGGCCGAGATCGACCGGCTCTATCCCAGGCCGGCCTTCGCCATCGACGGCTGGCTCAACCGCATCGACTTCCAGAGCCAGAACCTGCCGCACTCGGCGATCCACGATATCGACTGGAACAAGTCGGCCGAGGTGCAGCTCGGGATGTACGAGCTGCATATCGGCCCGAAGCGCAGCGCGTGAGTCTCAGCCTTCGCCGGCGGCGAACGCCTCGAGGAACCCGGCATCCGCGGCGAGGTCGAGGGCGGAGTAGCGCTTGCGGATCTCGCGGGCGTGGATGACCGCCTCGCGGTAGAAATCGACGTCGAGGCCGAGCTCCGCGGCGGTGGTCGGGCCGCCGGAATCCTTCAGCGCCTTGTGCATGACGGCGACCGGCACCGAGAATGATTCCAGCTCCTGTTTCAGCTCCGGCCAGATCTTCCGGAGCTTGCCGTTGAAGGCCTCGGCGCCTTTCTCGTCCAGCGATTTCTGCGCCATCTCGGAGAGGCAGATCTCCGCCACCTCGGCGCCGTAGCGGCGCTTCATGTCCGGCACGTCGAGCCTGGTCGCATGCACGACCGGCGGACCCTCGGCGTCCAGGATCTGCCGCTGCAGCCGCGCCATGGTGAGGCTGGCGACGCCGACCTGCTGGCCGTGCAGCGTGCCGGGATGCTTGTCGCGGGCGAAGCAGTCGATGTAATGCGAGATCTGGTGCTCGCCCATGGAGCCGTGGTTGCTCATGCCGGTGAAGCTGACGCCGAAGCCGCAGAGGGTCAGCACCCGGTGCAGGTAGCCGACCGCCTCGACGTCGCCCCGGGCGAGGCCGGGGGCGCGGGACATCAGCTCGCGCTCGTCGGCGATCTCGAGGTCGAAGGGCAGGTCGGTGTAGAACGTGTCGAGCATGCGGTGCGAGAGCCACCAGTCGAACTGCGCGACCGAGCGCACCAGGCAGTCGCCGAAGCCCGAGGCGATGAGGTAGGTCGGCGCCGCGGCGTTGACGGCGAGGTCGATGAACACGCCCTTGGGCGCATGGGCGGGCTTCGAGACCTTGAGGCCGTTCGCCATGGTGATCGAGGCGGTCGTGGAGGTGTAGCCGTTCATCGAGGGCGCGGTGCCGAAGACGCAATAGCCGCGCCCGTCCTGCGCCGTCACGTATTTGCAGAGGTCGTTGATCGTGCCGGAGCCGACCGCGACCAGGGCGTCGACATGCCGGGTCTTCTCCTTGAGCTCGGCCAGGTGCTTCTCGTCGGCATGCGGGTGGTCGAGCACGATGGTCTCGACGCCGGAGATGCCGGAATTGTGCGCGGCCTGCAGCGCCTTGGCGATCCTGAGGCCCATCACGTCGCGGGTGTTCTCGTCGCAGACCACGGCGACGCGGCCCTTGATGCCGATCGAGGTCACGAGCTCGGCCTCGCGGCCCTCGAGACTCTCGGCGATCACGACGCTCTCATAGGGCACGGTGCCGGGCTTGCCGGTCTCCGGATTGAGCCACCGTCCGGCGACCATGTCGTCGATCAGTGTCGTCCAGCGTCCCATCGGCGTCTGCTTTCCCGCACGTCATGCCGCGGCCGCGATATTGCACGCGCGTGCCTTCGCTGCATTGCGACATTTGTCATTTGCTAGTGACATTCGGTCACGAAGCTTGACAATTGTCAATGAAGAGTGTCGTTTACTATGCAGCAGCGACGGAACGTGATCGAGAATGGCGCGGATCCAGGACCGGAGGGCGGCGCAGGCCCGCATCAAGCGCAGCGAGCTGATGCCGCCGGCGGAGTTCGCGGGCGATCCGATCGTCTGGGCGGCCTGGCTCTATTACGAGGAGCGCATGACGCAGGAAGAGATAGCGGAGCAGCTCGGCGTGTCGCGGGCGACGGTCGTGAACTTCCTGCAGGAAGCGCGCGACCGCAACGTCGTGACCATCGCCGTCGCCTCCGAGCATCTCCAGTCCGTGCGCATCGCCCGCGAGCTGTCCCGCCGCTGGGGCCTGGCGAGCTGCGTCGTCATCCCGGAGGATGACGGGCGGATGCCGGTCTACGACCGGGTCGGCCGGGCCGGCGCGCGCCTGCTGGCCGAGACGCTGGAGCCCAGCGACGTGGTCGGCGTCTCCTGGGGCCGCACGGTGCTGGCCCTCTCCGAATCCCTGCCCGAGATGAAGATGCCGGGGGTGTCGGTGGTGCAGATCGCCGGCAGCGCCATCGGCACCGCCGAGTTCTCGCCCGAGCTCTGCACCTCCAACATCGCCTACCGGATCGGCGCGCGCTGCGTGAACCTCTATGCGCCGGGCATCGTCTCGAAGCCCGAGATCAAGAAGCTGTTCATGCAGGAGACCGCGCTGGTCGAGCAGTTCAAGGTGATCCGCGCCTGCACCAAGGTGCTGTTCGGCGTCGCCAACCTGAGCGCCGCGAGCTGGGCGCTGCGCAGCGGCTACATGACGCCGGAGAAGCTCCGGCCCTATCTCAAGGGCGGCGCGGTCGCGGTGATGTCGGGCCGGTTCCTGGACGCCGAGGGGAAGACGGTGCTGGGGCCGCTCGACGAGCAGATGATCGGCCTCACCATTCCCGAGATCGCCAGGATCCCGGAGCGGATCTGCGTCGCGGGCGGTATCGAGAAGGTGGAGGCGATCGCCGCGGTGCTGCGCGGCGGCTATGCGACGGTGCTGGTGACCGACGAGCCGACGGCCCGGGCGCTGGTCGCGCTGCACTGAAGAGGCCGCGGCGCGGGCCGCGGAGAACTGCCGACTGCCAATGGGCCGCCAAGAGCCCGAGGCGCGAAAAGATTGGGAGGACCGATGGATAAGCCGCTCGTCGTCATCACGGGTGCGAGCTCCGGTATCGGCGCCGCCACGGCCGAGGCCTTCAGCAAGGCCGGCCATCCCCTGCTGCTGCTCGCCCGCCGCATCGACCGGATGGAGGCGCTCGGCCTGCCGGACGCGATCTGCCGCCGGGTCGATGTGCGCGACCGCGCCGCGGTGAAGGCCGCCGTCGTCAACGCCGAGGCGGAATACGGGCCGACCGACTGCCTGTTCAACAATGCCGGCATCGCGCGGCTGGGCAACATCATCACCCAGGATCCCGAGGAGTGGGACGAGCAGGTCGATATCAACGTCAACGGCGTGATGAACGGCGTCCATGCGGTGATGGGCGGCATGGTGGAACGCAAGCGCGGCACCATCGTGAACATGAGCTCGATCGCCGGCCGCAAGGTCTACCCCGACCACACGATCTATTGCGGCACCAAGTATTTCGTGCACGGCATGTCGGACAGCCTGCGCGAGCATCTGGCGCCGCACGACGTGCGGGTCATCGTGATCTCGCCGGGCGTGATCGAGACGGAGGTGCTGAACGGCGTCACCGACCAGACGACGCTCGCCAACTACAAGGCCAACAAGGTGAAGATCGGCGGCGGCATCTCCGCGGAGCATGTCGCCGATTCCATCCTGTTCGCCTACCAGATGCCGCAGAACGTCCTGATCCAGGAGATCTGCATCACCCCGACCCGGCAGAGCTACTGATGAGCCAGGTCGCGATCGCCGGCCGCCCGGCCCAGCGCTTCACGCTGCCGCGCTTCCTGCGCTCGGAGCATCCGTTCCCGTGGCTGGCGCCGATCACGGTGATGCTGCTGGTGTTCGGCGTCTATCCGCTCTGCTACGCGATCTTCCTCTCGCTGCACAAGCGCAACCCGGCGACCCGCATCAGCGTCTTCAACCCCGAGTACAACTGGCTGAAGATCTTCAGCGACGAGCGGGTCTGGGGCGCCATCGGCCACACCTATCTCTACACCTTCGTCGCGATCGTGATCGAGCTGACCCTGGGCATGCTGATCGCGCTGCTGCTCGATTCCGACCGCAAGGGCTACGGCGTGCTGCGGGCGCTGATGACGCTGCCGCTGGTGGTGCCGCCGGCCGTCACCGGCATGATGTTCCTGCTGATGCTGGACGGCTCCTTCGGCGTGCTCAGCCGCGGCCTCTATGCGCTGGGCATCGTCTCCCCGGACGCGCCCATCCTGGCGCGCGCCGACACGGCGCTGATGGGCATCCTGCTCGCGGACATCTGGCAATGGACGCCCTTCATGACGCTGATCATGATGGCGGGGCTGCGCGCCCTGCCGCGGGATCCTTACGAGGCGGCGGCGATCGACGGCGCGTCGGCGGTCCAGGCCTTCTTCAAGCTGACCCTGCCGATGATGTCGCGGATCATCGCCATCGCGGTGCTGATCCGCGGCGTCGATCTCTTCCGCATCTACGACTACGTCAAGGTGATGACCGAGGGCGGCCCCGGCACCGCGACCGAGACGCTGACCTCCTACGCCGGCACGATCTACTTCAAGAACGCCGACTTCCCCTATGCCTCGACCCTGGCGCTGCTGACCCTGATCCTGGTCATCGTCACCTCCAGCGTCTTCATCAAGATCTTCAAGGTGAGGTTCTGATGTACGCCTCACGCGGCAAGCTGGTCGCCCGCGACGCGGTCGCCGTCCTGGTGGTCGCCGTCTTCATGTTCCCGCTGTTCTGGTGGGGCCTGACCTCGTTCAAGCCGACCTCGGCGATCTTCGACAAGGACCGGGTGGTGTTCTTCGACTTCGAGCCCACGCTGGTGAACTACGGCGTGACCCTGCTCGGCAAGTCGCGCGCCGACTTCGCGATCGAGAGCGGCAACACGTTCGGCGTCGGCGGCGGCAGCTCCTACGATTCGCGCAAGACCATCCTGGATTCGGTGATCGTGGCGGTGGGCGCGACCGCGCTCACGGTCTTCCTCGGCGTGATGGCGGCCTATGCGCTGTCGCGGCTCCACTTCCGGGGGCGGCAGGCCTATCTCAACTGGATCCTGTCGCAGCGCTTCATGCCGCCGATCGCGATCATCGTGCCGATCGTCTTCATGTTCCACTATCTCGGCCTCAGGGACACGCTGCTCGGCCTGATCTTCGTCGACACGCTGATCAACCTGCCGGTCGCGGTGCTGCTGATGAAGTCGTTCTTCGACGACGTGCCGAACGAGGTCGATGAGGCGGCGATGCTCGACGGCGCGACCCGGTTCCAGATCTTCTGGAAGGTGATCCTGCCGCTGGTGACCGGCGGGGTCGCGGCGACGGCGGTGCTATGCTTCATCTTCTCCTGGACGGAGTTCCTGCTCTCGCTCTTCCTCACCAACCAGATCCGCACTCTGCCGGTGAAGATCTCGACCTTCGTCACCTCCACCGGATCGGAATGGGGGTTCATCTCGGCGCTCGGCACTTCCGCGGTCCTGCCGAGCTTCATCTTCATCCTGCTGGTTCAAAAGCAATTGGTTCGCGGCCTGACCCTCGGCTCGCTCAAGGACTGAGCGGCCCGGGAATCGGGAATCTCTAGGGGCAACGAAGAAAGCGCACAGCGCACAACAAGGAGGAAAATCATGAGTTTCAAGAACTACGACAAGCAGACCTTCATCGCGGACAGCGCCAGGGCGTTCGGCCAGCGCCGCATCTCGAAGCGCGAGTTCCTGAAGCGGATGGGGATCGCCGGCATCGGCTTCTCCGGCTTCGCCGCCGGCCTGCTTGGCAACACCCGGATGCGCGGCCGCGGCCTGATCGGCTCGCCGGCGAGCGCCGCCGACATCACGCTGCCCGACGACCAGACCAAGTTCCTGAAGGAGGTCGGCAGCAAGTACAAGGGTGCGACCGTCCGCTATACCAGCGAGGCGACGCCGCCGACCGTCGTGCTGAACCAGATCAAGGGCCAGTTCACCGACCTCACCGGCATCAACGTCGAGGTCGAGATCGTGCCGCTGGAGCAGGTGCTGGCCAAGGCGACCCAGGACGTGCAGGGCCAGCTCGGCAGCTACGACCTCTACTACCTCGACCAGTCCTGGGTCGCGACCTTCGCGCCCGATTGCATCGACCCGATCCAGTACACCAAGGACAAGCCGGACCTCGCCATGCCCGGCTTCGACTGGGACGACTTCTCCAAGCCGCTGGTCGAGGGCCTTGCGCTCTATGACGGCAAGATGGTCGGCATTCCCTTCGACATCCCGATCTTCATCCTGATGTACCGCCAGGACCTGCTGGAGAAGCACGGGATCAAGGTGCCGACCAATTACGGCGAGTTCACCGAGGCGGTGCATGCGATCACCGAGGCGGAGAAGGCCAACGGCATCTTCGGCACCGGCCTGCAGGCCAAGTCCGGCCACTACTCGCTGGAATGCGACTGGACCCAGGCGGTCTGGGGCCATGGCGGCGGCATCTTCGCCAAGGACGGGCATTTCAGCGGCAATGACGAGGCCGGCATCAAGGGCCTGCAGTGGTACCAAGACCTCCTGAAGAACGCGCCGGCGAACTCGACCGCCTCCACCTGGGACGGCCAGTTCGAGATGATGCATTCCGGCCAGGTCGCGCTGGTGCAAAGCTGGGACGAGTTCTTCCCCGGCCTCGATGCGGAGGATTCGAAGGTGAAGGGCCTCTGGATGCCGGCCAAGCCGCTGCAGGCGGAATCCGGCCTGCGCAAGACCTCCGACGTCGGCTTCGGCGAGATCCCGAACCTCGGCCACCAGGGCGGCTCGATCATGGGCCTGTCGCAGTATTCCAAGAACCAGGAAGCGGCCTGGATCTTCATGCAGTGGGCCTGCTGCAAGGAGATCATGACCCAGTGCACCCTGGCCGGCGGCTTCGCCCCGATGCGCGTCTCCTCCTTCGAGGATCCGCGGGTGAAGGCGAAGGCCAAGGTCGGCCCGGGCACCACCCGGCACCTCGACACGGTGAAGTGGACCATCGACAACGTGATGGCCTCCGAGCCCGACATGCCGCTCTGGGCCGGCTATTCGACCAACGAGCTGCCGACCGAGCTCGGCAAGCTGCTGACCGGCCAGGACTATGGCGGCGACGCCAAGAAGTGCATGGACGCCGTGGCGGCCATGATCGACGCCAAGACCAAGGATGCCGGCCTTCTCTGACCCTGCGTGAGCCTGAGACGGAGGCGCCCGGCGCCTCCGTCGCTTTTTTTCCGATCGTGCTAATCTCGCGATTATGACAACGGACCTCGTCATCGGCATCGACTCCTCGACCTCGGCCACCAAGGCGATCGCCTGGGACGGCGCGGGCAGGGCGGTCGCCGAGGGCCGTGCGCCGATCGCCATGAGCAACCCGGCGCCCGGCCAGTTCGAGCAGGATCCGGCCGAATGGTGGAGCTCGACCGCGACGGCCTTGCAGCAGCTCGCGGCCCGGATCGACGTCAAGCGCGTCGCCGCCATCGGCATCTCCAACCAGCGCGAGACCTTCGGCGTCTTCTCCCGGGAGGGCCATGCGCTGCGCCCCGGCATCGTCTGGCTGGACGAGCGCGCGAAGCCGCAATACCGCCGCTTCGGCCAGACCTTCGGGGCCGAGCGGGTGCATGCGATCTCCGGCAAGCCGCTGGACGTGATCCCGCCGATCTACCGCATGCTCTGGCTGCAGGAGAACGAGACCGAGCTGTTCGGCCGTGCCGAGAAGATCACCGAGGTGCACGGCTACCTCACCCACAAGCTCACCGGCAACTGGACCACATCGACCGCGTCGGCCGATCCGATGGGCGCGCTCGACATGCGCCAGAAGCGCTGGTCGGGCGAGATCCTCGACGCGGTCGGCGTCGATCCCGGGAAGATGCTCGCGCTCGCGGCGCCGGGGACGCAGACCGGCGAACTGACCGCGGGCGCCGCCGCGGCTACGGGCCTGCCGGCCGGCCTCCCGGTGATCGCCGGCGGCGGCGACGGCCAGTGCGCGGGCACCGGCGCCGGGGTCTCCGCCGACCATCCGGAGCGCGCCTATGTCAATCTCGGCACGGCGCTGGTCTCCGGCTGCTATGGCCGCCACTATGCGCATAACCTCGCCTTCCGGACGGAGGTCGCGATCGCCGACGAGGGCTATATCTTCGAGACCTGCATGCGCTCCGGTACCTTCCTGGTCGATTGGCTGACCCAGGTGCTGGGCACCGCGCGGGAGGGCAGGCGCGAACTGATCGCCGCGCTGGAAAGCGAGGCGCGGCAAAGCCCGCTCGGCGCCAACGGCGTGATGATCGTCCCCTACTGGCAGGGTTGCATGAATCCGTATTGGGACAGCTCGGCGCGGGGCGTCATGGCCGGCCTCTCGGGCTCGACCCGGCGCGGCGACATCTACCGCGCCTTCCTGGAAGGCATGGCGCTGGAACAGGCGACCGCCACCGCCGAGGTCGAGAAGGCGACCGGCGTGGCGATCGACCACTTCATCGCCATCGGCGGCGGCGCGTCTTCCGATTTCTGGGTGCAGATCGTCGCCGACGCGACCGGCCGGCCGGTGCAGCGTTCCGAGACCGTCGAGGCCTCGTCGCTGGGGGCGGCGATCGCCGCCGCCAAGGGCATCGGCTGGCACGAGACCATCGCCGAGGCGGGCGCCGCGATGGCGGGCGAGCCGGTCCGGACCTTCGAGCCCGATCCCGGGCGCCATGCGCGTTATGAGGAGCTGCGCGCGATGCATGCCGAACTCTGGCCGAAGCTCGCCGCCTGGAACGAGCGCCTGGTCGATTTCACGGAGCGGCCTTAATGCTACCCATCGATGCGCTGCCGGCCGAGATCGCCCGCGACCTGACCGGCGTCTTCACCGATATCGACGACACGATCACCACCGAGGGCCACCTGCCCGCGGCGGCCTATGCGGCGCTGGAGCGCCTGCAGGCGGCGGGCCTCGCCGTGGTGCCGATCACCGGGCGGCCGGCGGGCTGGTGCGACATGATCGCCCGGTTCTGGCCGGTCGCCGGCGTGGTCGGCGAGAACGGCGCCTTCACCTTCCGCTACGACCACGCGGCAAGGAAGATGCACCGCTCGTTCGTCGCGACCCCGGAGGAGCGCGCCGCCAACCGGCGCCGGCTGGAGGCGCTGGCGGCCCGCATCCTGGCGGAAGTGCCGGGCTCGGCCATCGCCTCGGACCAGCTCTATCGCGAGGCCGATCTCGCCATCGATTTCTGCGAGGACGTGCCGCCGCTCTCCCCGGCGGCGATCGACCGCATCGTCGCGCTGTTCGAGGCCGCGGGCGCCACGGCCAAGGTCTCGTCGATCCATGTCAACGGCTGGTTCGGCAGCTACGACAAGCTCTCGACCACGCGGCTCTTCGTGCGCGAGGCCCTCGGCCTCGACCTCGACCGGGCGAAGGAGCGCTTCGTCTTCTGCGGCGACAGCCCGAACGATGCGCCGATGTTCGGCTTCTTCCCCTATGCCTGCGGGGTCGCCAATGTCGTGGACCTCGCCTCCAGGATGAGCGCCAAGCCGGCCTACGTCGCGCCGTCGCGCGGCGGCCAGGGCTTCGTCGAGATCGCCGACCGCATCCTGGCGGCCCGGCGCCCGCAGACCCCGCTGGAAAGCAGGAGTAAGATCGTCTAAGGCATCCCGCCGGATTTCCCCACCGGGTTTCCCCACCGGGCTTCCCACCGAGTTTCCCGATGCGCGCAGCACAAGGACCCGACACATGAACAAGGCCGAACTCGCCGTCCGCAAGAGCATCATCGACGCATGCCGCTCGATGAACAGTCTCGGCATCAACCAGGGCACCTCGGGCAATATCAGCGCCCGCTTCGAGGACCGCATGCTGATCACCGCCTCCGGCGTGCCCTATGAGGAGCTGACGCCGGAAGCGATCGTCTCGACGCCGATCAAGGGCGGCGGCAAGGAGTGGAAGGGCGACTACCCGCCCTCGACGGAATGGCGCTTCCACCTGCGCATCCTGCAGGAGCGGCCCGAAGTCGGCTCGGTCGTCCACACCCACAGCACCTATGCCACGGTGCTTGCGATCTGCAACAAGCCGATCCCGGCCATCCATTACATGGTGGCGGCCTCCGGCGGGCCGGACATCCGCGTCGCGCCTTATGAGACCTATGGCACCGAGGAACTGTCCAACGTGGCGCTGAAGGCGCTGGAGGGCCGGACCTGCTGCCTGCTGCGCAACCATGGCGTCATCGCCACCGGCGGCAACGTGAAGAAGGCGCTGTGGCTCGCGGTCGAGGTCGAGACCCTGGCGCGGCAGTATTACCTGACCCTGCAGATCGGCGGCGCGCAGATCCTGCCCGACGATGAGATCGCGCTGGTGAAGGAGAAGTTCAAGAATTACGGCATCCGCGCCAAGCCGGCCGCGGCCGCCGCGCGCGCCCCGCGCCGGCTGCTGCGCAAGAAGCGCGCCTGACGGAATCCGAAACGGGCGGGATGACGGACGAGCTCTTTCTCGGCATCGACGTCGGCACCGGCGGCGTCCGCGCCTGCGCGATCGACGCCGCGGCGCGGATCGCCGGGCTCGGCCAGGCGCCGCTGCCGCCGCCGCGCCAGGACGGCGAGGCGATCGACCAGGAGCCGGAGCTCTGGTGGCAGGGCGTCAAGGGCGCGGTCGCCGCGCTCGGCAGGCATGTCGAGCTCGGCGCGATCCGGCGCGTCGCGGTCGATGGCACGTCCGGCACGCTGCTGCTCGCGGACCGGGACGGCAGGCCGCTCTCGCCGGGGCTCATGTACAACGATGCGCGGGCGGCGTGGGCAGCCCGGCGCATCGCGGAGATTGCGCCGGCGGACAGCGGCGCCCATGGCCGCAGCAGCGCACTGGCGAAGCTCATGCACCTGGTTGCCGGCCAGCCAAGCCGCAGCCCGCGCCACGCGGCGCACCAGGCCGACTGGATCGCCGGACGGCTGACGGGCAGGTTCAACTGCAGCGACGAGAACAATGCGCTGAAGCTCGGCTATGATCCGATCGCCCGCGCCTGGCCCGACTGGCTCGATCGCGTCGGGCTTTCACCCAGCCACTTCCCGAAGGTGCTGGTGCCGGGCACCGAGATCGGCCCGATCACCGCCGCCATGGCCAGGGAGACGGGGCTGCCGGAGACGGCGCGCGTCCATGCCGGGACGACGGACGGCGTCGCGGCCTTCATCGCCACGCGGGCCAGCGCATTGGGCGACGCCGTGACCTCGCTCGGCACGACGCTGGTGGTGAAGCTGCTTTCCGACAAGCCGATCTTCGCGGCGGGGCAGGGGATCTACTCGCATCGCCTGGGCGAGAAGTGGCTGGCGGGCGGCGCCTCGAATGCCGGCGGTGCCGCGCTGCTCGCGCATTTCACCGCCGACCGGATGGCGGCGCTGACGCCGGGCCTGCGGCCGGAGCAGCCGACCGGGCTCGACTATTATCCGCTGCCCAAGCCCGGAGAGCGGTTCCCGATCGCCGATCCCGCTTTGCCGCCGCGCGTCGCGCCGCGGCCGGCGGACGATGCGGCGTTCTTCCAGGGCCTGCTCGAAGGCATCGCTTCCATCGAGGCGCTGGCCTATCGCCGCTTGGCCGAGCTGGGCGCGCCGGCGCTGCGGCGCGTCGTCTCGATCGGCGGCGGCGCGAAGAACGCGGCCTGGTCGCGGATCCGGGAACGCGTCCTCGGCGTGCCGGTCGAGCGCGCCGAGCAGACGGAGGCCAGCTACGGCGCGGCCTTGCTGGCATTGCATGCGGGGCCGCCATGAGCGCCGATCTGCCGATCCTGATCGCGGGGCTGCGCGAGATCGCCGACCGGTTCGATCACGTGCTGCTCGACCAATGGGGCGTGCTGCACGAAGGCCGCGCGGTGTTTCCGCCGGCCCGCGACTGCGTCCTCGCCTTGCGCGCGGCGGGCAAGCGCGTGCTGGTGCTCTCCAATTCCGGCAAGCGCGCGGCGGAGAACCTGCGGCGCATCGCCGATCACGGCCTCCCGGCCGACGCCTATGACGGCGTCGTCACCTCCGGCGAGGTCGCCTGGCATGGGTTGCGGCAGCGGGCGGAGCCCCCGTTCTCCGGGCTCGGCACGCGCGCCTTCGTCATCACCCGCGGCCGCGACCGCTCGATCATCGACGGCCTGTCGCTGACGGTCGTCGGCGATATCGAGGATGCGGAGTTCATCCTGCAGGGCGGGCTCGACGATGCCGCTTCGGAGCACAAGCAGTGGGAGGCGGAGTTTCGCAAGGCGGCGGCGCGGGGGCTGCCGATGCTCTGCGCCAATCCCGACGTGAAGATGTTCGGCGCGCAGGGCTTCCTGCCCGGCCCGGGGGCGCTCGCCGCGTTCTACGAGTCCCTGGGCGGCACCGTGGCCTATATCGGCAAGCCGCACCGCGCGATCTTCACCGCGGCGCTGCACCAGCTCGGCGACCCCGATCCGTCGCGCGTGCTGATGGTGGGCGATTCCGTCCTGCATGACATCGCCGGCGGACGCGGCGCCGGACTGCTGACCGCGCTGATCACGTCGGGCGTGCACAAGGCGGCGCTGGCGCACGCGCATGACCGCGTGGCCGCCATACGCGGACTGACGGCGGCGGAGAACGAGGTGCCGCATTGGGCGATGGCGCATCTGGCCTGGTGAGGAAGAGGACATGACGACAGCGGCTCTCGACGATCTCCGCCGGATGTCGGCCCGGGTCGGCCGCGACATCACGCTGGTCCAGGGTGCCGGCGGCAACAGCTCGGTGAAGCTCGGCGACGTGCTCTGGGTGAAGGCCTCGGGCGCCTGGCTCTCCGATGCCGAGGCCAAGGAGGTGTTCGTGCCGGTCGATCTCGCCGGGGCGCGCCGGGCGCTGGCTGCCGGCAGCGAGAAGATGCCGGTCGCGGAAGGGTTCGGCGGGATCGGGCTGCGCGCTTCGATCGAGACGGCGCTGCACGCGCTGCTGCCGCACCCGGTCGTGCTGCATGTCCATGCGGTCAACGCGATCGCCTGGGCGGTGCGCGCCGATGGCGATGCGGAACTGGCCGCGCGGCTCGACGGCCTCAACTGGCGCAGCCTGCCCTATCGCCGGCCCGGCCTGCCCCTGAGCCAGGCGGTCGCGGAGATCACGGCGTCCGCGCCGGCCGACGTGCTGGTGCTCGGCAATCACGGCCTCGTCGTCGGCGCGGCGGGCGCGGGAGAAGCGGAGGCGCTGGCACTGGACGTCGAGCGGCGCCTGGTGCTGCCGCCGCGCGCCGCGCCGGCCGCGGACGGGAAGAGGCTGAACGCGGTCTGCGCCGGATCGGACTATCGACCGGCCGGCGACCCGGTCTGCCACGCGCTGGCCACCGATGCGCGCAATCTCGAAATCGCGACGGCGGGCTCGCTCTATCCGGATCACGTCGTGTTCCTCGGTCCGGCGCTGCCGACCCTGCCGGAGAAGCAGTCGCTCGGCGACCTCGCGGCGCGGGCGGCGGCGCAGGGCGTGCCGGCGCCGGTCGCCGTCCTGGTGCCGGGCGCGGGCGCCGCGATCCGCAAGGATGCCAGCGCGGGCGCCGAGCCGATGCTGATCTGCCTCGGACTGGTGGCGACGCGACTCCCGGCGGCCGCGCCCGTGCGCTACCTGCCGGCCGCGGAGGAGCAGGCGCTGCTCGACTGGGACGCCGAGCGCTATCGCCAGCAGCTCATGGCGGCGCATCGCTGAGGAAGCGGTCGGGCGCCCTCCGAGTATCGCGCGCGATGTCGTCGGTCGCGCGCGGAGCGGGCCGCCCGCGACGCGCAAGGAACCCTTCACGCCCGAGACGGTTTGCAACTCACGCCAACATCATCAAAGCGTGAGGAAGAGATGCCGACTACCACCCGGTCGAGGAAGACCAAGGCAAAGTCGAAGTCGAAATCGAGCGCCGCCCGGCAGGACGCGGTGGCGCTGCTGAAGGCCGACCACCGCAAGGTCGAGGGCCTGTTCAGGAAGGCGGAGAAGGCCTCGGGCAGCGCCAAGGAGAAGCTGGTCGGGCAGATCTGCAGCGAGCTGATCGTCCACACCACGCTGGAGGAGGAGATCTTCTATCCGGCCTGCCGCGCCGAGGACGTGGAGGAAGACAAGATGGACGAGGCGCAGGTCGAGCATGACGGCGCCAAGGTGCTGATCAACGACCTGATGGGCGCCGGCGCGGATTCCGAGGCCTACGACGCCAAGGTCAAGGTGCTCTCGGAATACATCAAGCACCACGTCAAGGAGGAGGAGAAGCCGCGCACCGGCGTGTTCGCCGAGGCCAGGCGCAAGGGTCTCGACATGACCGAGATCGGCCGGCAGATCGGGGCGCGCAAGGAGGAGCTGATGACCAGGGCCGGGGAAGGCGGCTTGCCCAGGCCCAAGCCGAAGATGGTCGACGTTTCCGCCGGCGGTTCCGGCCGCCCCCGTGCGGAGACCGCCGAGCGCTCCAGCGGCGGCGCCCTGCGCAGCATGGCGCTCGCCGCCAAGCGCGCCGCCTTCGGCGAATAGCCGGATCGGGGAGCGGGATCATGGCGCAGCAGGGACGGTTCGCCGCCGACGCCTCGGACACGGCGGCCCGGCAGCGGGCGATCCAGGCGAAGGCCGATCGTCGCGACGACGATCGGGGACCCGGCGGCGAGTCCCGCGCGCCGCGGACCGGCATGCGGGAATACCCGGTGCCCCCGCTCCCCGAACAGCACCAGGCCAAGCCGGGCAAGGAGGCGGCGCTCGAGCCCCGGCCGATGTTCGATGCGCCGTACTACATCGGCTCCGAGAAGCTGAAGGACAAGGTCGCGCTGATCACCGGGGGCGATTCCGGAATCGGGCGGAGCGTCGCGATCCTCTACGCCCGCGAGGGCGCCGACGTGGCGGTCGTCTATCTCGACGAGCACGGCGACGCCGAGGAGACCAGGGCGGCGGTCGAGAAGGAGGGCCGCCGCTGCCTCCTGATCGGCGGCGACGTGTCCGATCCGGCGTTCTGCAGGCAGGCCGTCGAGACGACCGTGCGCGAGCTCGGCGGGCTCGACGTCCTGGTCAACAACGCGGCCTTCCAGCAGCACGCCGCCGCCATCGAGGAACTGTCCGAGGCGCAGTTCGACCAGACGCTGAAGACCAATCTCTACGGCTATTTCCACATGGCCAAGGCGGCCGCGCCGCATCTCCCGGAGGGCGGCGCGATCGTCAATACGGGATCGGTGACCGGGATCGAAGGCAGCAAGCAGCTGCTCGACTATTCCATGACCAAGGGCGGCATCCACGCCTTCACCCGCTCGCTCGCCGGCAGCCTGCTGGAGCGCGGCATCCGCGTGAACGCGGTGGCGCCCGGCCCGGTCTGGACCCCGCTCAACCCGGCGGACAAGCAGGCCGAGCAGGTCGCGAAGTTCGGCGCACAGACCAGGATGAAGCGCCCGGCCCAGCCCGAGGAGATCGCGCCGGCCTACGTCTTCCTGGCGGCGCCCGGCTGCTCCAGCTATATCACCGGCGAGATCCTGCCGATCGTCGGCGGGTATTGACCGCCGGACGACCGAGCCGCCTCCCATGGAAGGGCCCATGGAGGGAATGACGACGTCCTTGCAATGGAGCGACATCGCGCTCCGCCTGGCGGTGACCGCCGCCGCCGGCATCGTGATCGGACTCAATCGCAGCGAGCAGGGCAAGGCGGCGGGCATGCGCACGACGCTGCTGGTCTGCCTCGCCGCCGCGGTGGCGATGATCCAGGTGAACCTGCTGCTGCCGATGGCGGGGCGTCCGCCCAGCTCGTTCGTGATGAACGACCTCATGCGCTTCCCGCTCGGCATCCTGACCGGCGTCGGATTCATCGGCGGCGGCGCCATCCTGCGGCGCGAGAGCATGGTCGTCGGCGTCACCACCGCGGCCACGCTCTGGCTGGTCACGGTGATCGGCCTTTGCATCGGCGGCGGGCAGATCGGCCTCGGCATGGCGGCGACGGCGATCGGCATCTTCGCCCTCTGGGGCCTGAAATGGCTCGAGGCGCTGCTGACGCATCAGAGGCGGGCGCGGCTGACCATCCAGTTCGGCCCCGAGACCGACGATGCCGAGATCGTCGGCGCGCTCGAGGGCGAGCGGCTCGGCCTGGTCAGGCGTAACCTGACGGTGGAGCCCGCGGCCCAGACCCGGGAACTCGCCTTCGAGCTCGTCTGGGAGCGCAAGGAAGGGCGGACCATGCCGCCCGCCGTCGTCGAGCGCCTGGCCGCCAGGCCCGGGGTGCGCAAGCTCCGCTGGGAGGAGATGCCCTGAGAGGAGATTCCCTGAGAGGCCGGTGAGCCGCCGGACGGAAAGTTCGGACTCGCGATCGCATCGCGGGTCGTATACGATTTTCGCGGAAACTTCGCCGGTCGCGGCGCGCGCAACAAGAAGTCTCGCGGAAGCGGCCCGGCGGCGCATTAGCACGGCGGCGCACCGGCACGGCGCGAGCGGCGCAGCAGCCGAGGCCGATCCCGCAGTTGATCCCGCAGTTACTGTCAGGAGCACGAAGAATGAGCACTCCCGTCCCCCAGGCCGCGGCCTTCGGCCGGATCCAGCAATTGATGTCGCCCTCGCCGGTTCCCTCGATCTCGACCGAGCTGCTGACCACGGCCGACGGCGAACTCAATCGCGAGCTCAACGCCTTCCTGTTCGATCCGCCCTCCAACCCGCACCTGCTCGACGGCAAGCGGATCGCCATCTGCTGCACCAACGGCGTCGAGGAGGTGGAGATCCTGGGTGCCCATCGCTGGCTGACCGAGCATGGCGCGACCGTCCACGTCGTCGCGCCGCGGATCGGCGAGTTCCACCCGACGCTCGGCCTGCGCTTCCCGCCGCAATGCGCGACCCATGTGCTGGCGATACGCCTGATGGAGAACGCCGGCTGGCTGAAGATCGACCGCTACACCGACGAGGCGAAGGCCTCGGACTACGACGCGATCCTGCTGCCGGGCGGCTGCTGGAACCCCGATGCGCTGCGCATGGACCAGCATGCGCGCGCCCTGGTGAAGGCGATGTACGAATCCGGCAAGCCGACGACGGCGATCTGCCACGGCCAGTGGGTCATGGTCAGCGCCAGGATCCTGAAGGGCAAGCGCGCGACCGCGGTCTGGAACATCCAGATCGACCTGGAGAATGCCGGCGCCACGGTGCTCGACGAGCCCTGCGTGGTGGACGGCAACCTGATCACCGCGCGCTTCCCCTACGACCTGCCGCGCCTGGTCCAGGCCATGGTGCAGCAGCTCGTCGGCGGCAAGAACTGACGAGCCTCGGACCGGGTCAGGCGACCCGGGTCAGCAGCGGCTGGCCGGCGAAATGGGCCAGCAGGTTGTCGATCACGAGCTGGCCCATCGCGGCGCGGGTGCCGTGGGTGGCGCTGCCGACATGGGGCTGCAGCACGACGTTGTCCATCACCATGAGCGCGGCGGGCACGCGCGGCTCGTCGGCGAAGACGTCGAGCGCCGCCGCGCCGAGCGCGCCGGATTGCAGCGCGGCGACCAGCGCCGGCTCCTCGACGATCGAGCCCCGCGCCACGTTGACCAGCGTGCCCTGCGGCCCGAGCGCCGCCAGCACCTCGGCGCCGACCAGGCCCTTCGTCTCCGGCCCGCCGGGCAGGGTCAGCACCAGGAAGTCGCAGTCCCGGGCGAGGCCGAGGAGGTCGGCGTAGTAGCGATAGGCCACGTCCGGGTGGCGATGGCGGCCGTGATAGAGGACCTCCATGCCGAAGGCCTCGGCGCGCCTCGCGGTCGCGCGGCCGATCCGGCCGAGGCCGACGATGCCGACCTTCTTGCCCTTGAGGGTGGCGCCGAACTCCAGCCCGCCCTTCAGCCAGCCGCCGGCGCGCACGAAGCGGTCGCCGCGGCTGATGCGGCGCGCGACGTCGATCAGCAGGCCGATCGCCAGGTCGGCGACGTCGTCGGTCAGCACGTCGGGCGTGTTGGTGATCGCGATCTTGCGCGCCTTGGCCGCGGCGACGTCGATCGCGTCATAGCCGACGCCGAAGCAGGCGATGATCTCGGTCTTGGGCAGCGCGTCCATCATCGCGGCGTCGGCGCCGGCATGGCCGCTGGAGACGATGGCGCGCACCTTGGCGGCGAGCGGCGCGTAGAACGCCGCGTGATCCTTCGCCTCCCAGAGGCGGTGCAGGGTGAAGAGCCGGTCCAGCGCCTCCATGCTCGGCGCATAGATCGGGGTGACGATCACGACGTCTTGCTTCGCCTCGGGCATGGGCCACTCCGGGAAATCGGCATGATGGGCGCGAAGCCCGACGGCGTCATCGGGCCTCGGGTCGGCGGTTCGAGCGGAAGAAAGCGATGGTGAACGGTACTGGGATTGAACCGGTCCACCTCATCCAGGCGGTCAAGAATGTCAAGTTGAATCCGATTGCCGAGATCTAAGGCGCCTTCGAGTACGCCGACAAGCATAATGTCAATACGCGGAGCCCGACCGCGCCCCATCGTGTGGATCACTGCATTTCCGGCAGCCCTGTCGATCTGGGCGTGCGTGATCCGGTCACCATTGCCGCAGGGCGTGGTGCACGCTCCGACTGAGCTGATCTATCCGGTCTTATCAGTTCGCCGGCCGGCCTCCCCGCCTGGGTTTCGGGAGCTATCGAACCAAAGATTGACGGGATCCGACCCCTGGAAATCCTCGCTGAGGCGTCGCTTGGCGATCTCGTGCGCATGGCTGACATGGGCGCGGCACGTGGCTTCGGCAGCGTCGGGGTCACCCGCCGCGATCGCTTTGACCATTTCGCGCATTTCATTGACGCCGGTTATCCGCCGACCCTTCGACGTCACCGTCATCGCGCGCAGCACATTGATCCTGGCATTGAGATTCTTGACAATGTCCCACGCGACCGTCAGGCCGCTTTCCAGGAAAATGACGGAATAGAACCGCTCGGTCTGGGCGATGATCTCGCGAAGGTTTTCTTCCTTGTACGCCCGCTCGATCAGTTTTAGGCAGGCCTCGAGCTGCTTTACCGCCGCTCCGTTCTTGGCCCGGGCCAGTTCTCGGACCGCCATCGACTCAAGCACGGCCCTGAGCTGATAGATCTGCTGCGCCACATTCACATCGATCGTTGCGACCGACGGCCCGCGGTTCGGCAGGACTTGGACTAGACCCTCCGCATCCAAATGCCGAAGCACTTCGCGCACGACGGTGCGGCTAACGCCAAGCTCGTCGCAAAGCTTGCGCTCGACGAGGCGTTCGCCTGGCTTGAAGTGAAAATTCAGAATGGCATCACGGAGCTTCTCGAGCGCCAGCTCGCGCAGGGTGACGTTGGCGCGTTCCACGCGAAGATCGGAAACCGCTGAACTCATTGCTGACTAGCTCCCCTGCGTCGCCGCGCGCGAATCGAATGCCATCGCCTATCGGACACCTAGATTACCCACTATTGCTGGCGGATAGGATTAGTATTTGGCTCGATCCGTCCCCGCAACCCGTGGGCGAGCTTTCCCCCCATCGGGCCGAGAGTGCCGCAACAAGATAATCTCTATTTATGCTGATAGCCATGTCTCGGCAGATACATCGACTGCAGCTCGTTGCAGTGGGCTGGATCGAGCTTGATCTTCAGGGCGCCGACTGCTTCATCTAGATGTTCGATCCTGGTCGCGCCGATGATCGGCGCGTGGATGGGCTGCTGAAGTACCCAGGCGAGCGCCAGCTGGGCAGGCGACGCCGAATAATGGCCGGAGAGATCCTCCAGACGGCGGGCGATCTCAGCGTCTTGCGCGCGCCCGTACCACTTCAGGGTATATTCGTCGTCTCGGGATCGCGGTGTCGTCTGTTCGGTGTTGCGGCGCGTGCCACAGAGAAACCCTCGGCCCATCGGACTATAGGGCAGCAGGCCGATGTTCTCCGACCGGCAGAACGGGATCAACTCCGTCTCATCGCCGCGCCAGACCAGGTTGTAGTGGTTCTGCATGGTCGAAAATTCCGCGAGACCATTGTGCCGTGCGAAGTAGACGGCCTTGGCGAACTGCCAACTCGGCATGTCGGTGGCGCCGACATACAGGACCTTTCCGGCTCTCACCAGGTCGTCGAACGCCGTCACCATTTCCTCGATGGGTGCTTCGACGTCCCAGATGTGGGTCTGCAGAAGGTCGATCCGGTCGGTCCGCAAGCGCCGGAGTGACGTATCCACCGCTTCGAAGATATGCTTGCGCCCGTAACCGCGATTGTTCGGGCCTTTGCCCATCGCGAAGCCGAGCTTGGTCGCAATCACGACCTCGTTGCGCGGAATGAGGCCGCCCAGCAGCCGGCCGAGCATCGCCTCGCTCTCGCCGAGAGAATAGTAGTCGCAGGTATCGATCAGCGAGAAGCCGAGGTCGAGCGCGTGCTTGATGATCGGCCGCGCCTTCTCCTCGTCGAGCACCCATGAGCGCCAGGAGGGGCTGCCGAAGCTCATCGCACCGAGGCCGAGCTTCGAAACCGAGAGTCCCGACTTCCCCAACCGCACCGTCTCCAAGATACCTCCGATCTGCACTCGCGCCCGGGCCGTCCGACGCTTCCCCTGTCGTTCGGCGCCCGGCGCGTCCTTGACCATTTCTGTATACCATAATACGGTGTGTCGATTAGGAGGACAAGACATGCTTGAATTGCGCAAGACGGTTTCTTTCAACGAAACCACGCTAATAGAGGGTGGAAAGGCCGCGCCGAAGCCGCTGCGGATGCTCACGGTTGCCGCCGTTCTTCGGAATCCGTGGCACGGACGAGGGTTCGTCGAAGACCTCAATCCGGAAATCCGCGACATCGCCCCGAAGCTGGGCGCCATGCTCACCGAGATGATGCTGGACCTCGCCGGATCCGGGGATGCGATCGAAGGCTACGGCAAGGCGGCGGTGGTCGGGACCTCCGGCGAAGTCGAGCATGCATCGGCGCTCATTCACACGCTGCGGTTCGGCAACCACTATCGCAAGGCTGTCGGCGCCGAGAGCTATCTCGCCTTCACCAACATACGCGGCGGCGCCAACACGCCCATCATGATTCCGCTGATGCACAAGGGCGATGCCGGAAAGCGGTCGCACTATCTCACGGCGAATTTCGCGATTTCCGACGCGCCGGCGCATGACGAGATCGTCGTTGCCCTCGGCGCATCGATCGGCGGCCGTCCGCATCATCGCATCGGCGACCGGTACCAGGACCTGAAGGAACTCGGCAGCAACAATGCTTGATGTTCCAGCCGATGAGCTCCCGCGGCGCTCCACCGGCAACACAGCGTTCATATCGGCGGGAAGCGGCGCGCCCCTGGTCTTCGTCCACGGCGTCGGCATGTGCGCCGATGCCTGGAGTCCGCAGATCGAGCATTTCTCCGCCCGACGCAAGGTGATCGCACTCGACATGCTGGGGCACGGCCGCAGCGCGCCTCCGCCCCAACACGCGACCCTGCACGATTACGCCGACCAGGTCGTCCGGCTGATGGACGACCTCGGCCTGAAGACTGCCGCCCTCGTTGGTCACTCGATGGGCGCCCTCGTGTGCCTGGCGGTGGCGACTCAGAATCCCGCGCGCTGCGAGCGGATCGCCTGTCTCAACGCAGTCTACAAGCGGGATCCCGAGAACAAGGCTGCCGTGCAGGCGAGGGCCCGCGGGATCCTTGCGGAAATCGGCGCCGCTTCGAGCAACGCGCAGACGCTCCGCCGCTGGTTCGGCGAGAACCCGACGGCGCGCGACCGGGAGATCGCACAGCTGACCGACCGTTGGCTCAGAGACGTATCGCGAACCGGCTATTCGGCCGCATATGCGGTGTTCGCCGATTCTGATACGGCCTTCGTGGGAAAGCTGCCCGAACTTGCAGCCCCGGCACTCTTCGCGACCGGCGAGTTCGACCCGAACTCGACGCCAGAGATGTCGTGGCAGATGGCGGCCGAAGCCAAGAACGGGCAAGCGGAAATCGTCGCCGGTGCGCGTCACATGATGAACCTCACTCACCCGGCGGAAACAAATCGGCTCCTCAATTGCTTCTTGGGCGACTGAGCCGGCTTCGGAAGACAGGAAGGACCATCGCATGCGGCGGTTTCAGCTCTACATCGACGGGAAGTTCGAGGACGCCTCGAGCCGCTTCGAAAGCATGGATCCCGCGACGGAGCAGGCATGGGCGGAGATGCCGGCCGCGTCGGCCGAGGATGTTGACCGGGCGGTCCGTGCGGCCCATCGCTGCCTGAACTCGGATCAATGGCGCAACCTCAACGCAACGGCCCGCGGGAAGCTGCTCTACAAGCTCGCTGACCTGGTGGCAAAGCACGCCTCGGACCTCGCGCAGCTGGAAACCAAGGATACCGGAAAGGTCATCAGGGAGACCTCGGCCCAGATCGCCTACGTGGCGGAATACTACCGCTACTTCGCCGGTCTGGCCGACAAGATCCAGGGAGCACATCTCCCGATCGACAAGCCGGACATGGAAGTGTGGTTGAGACGCGAGCCGATCGGCGTCGTGGCTGCGATTGTGCCCTGGAACTCGCAACTGTTCCTCTCTGCCGTGAAGCTGGCGCCCGCCTTGGCGGCGGGTTGCACCGTCGTCCTCAAGGCTTCCGAGGACGGACCGGCGCCTCTGCTGGAATTCGCCAAGCTCGTCCACGAGGCTGGCTTCCCGGCCGGCAGCGTCAACATAGTCTCCGGCTTCGGCAAGGATTGCGGCGAGCCTCTGACGAAACATCCGCTCGTTTCGCGGATCGCGTTCACCGGCGGCCCCTCGACCGCGCGTGCCGTCGTTCGCAATTCGGCCGAGAATCTCGCCTATACGACGCTCGAGCTCGGCGGAAAGTCGCCGGTCATCGTCTTCGGCGATGCCGACCTCGAAAGCGCCTCGAACGCGATCGTCGCCGGCATTTTCGCCGCGGCGGGGCAGAGCTGCGTTGCCGGATCGCGCCTGCTCGTTCAGCGCGACGTGAAGGACCGGCTGATTTCCACCTTGGCCGACAAGGCGACGCGGATCGTCATCGGCGATCCGCAGAAGGTCGAGACGGAAGTCGGTCCGCTCGCGACCGCCCGGCAGATCAAGCACATCGAGCAGGTGGTCTCGGCGAGCATCTCCGCCGGCGCCAAGCTGATCGTCGGCGGCGGCCGGCCGAAGCATTGCCCCAAAGGCTTCTTCTACAGCCCGACCATCCTGGATTGCGCCGGAATCAACTCTCCGTCGGTCGAGCAGGAGCTGTTCGGACCGGTCCTGTCGGTCCTACCCTTCACCGACGAGGCGGAGGCGATCAGCATCGCGAACGACACGCCCTACGGCCTCGCCAGCGGTGTCTTCACCAGCAACATCTCGGTGGCGCACCGCGTGGTCGCTCGGCTCCGGACCGGAATGGTCTGGATCAACACCTACCGCGCCATCTCGCCCATGGTGCCCTTTGGCGGCTACGGCATATCCGGCCTGGCGCGCGAAGGCGGTCTCGAATCCGTCCTCGACTACACGCGTGTCAAGTCGGTCTGGTTGCGCACCAGCGACGATGCGATACCCGATCCCTTCGTGATGCGATGACGCGCGCCACCGTCGCCGCTCTCTCCCGGAGCAAACGTGCCAAAATCGGCTGAACGATCGAACATGATGGACCAGGCAACAAGTACCGTTCCCGCGCATGCTGCGCAGACGACGTCGTCGGACCTCACGGAGCGCATTCCAGCTGCGGTGCGGGCAGCGCTGGAATCCTGGCTCGGCGAGCCCCGCGCACGGCTCGTCCTTCGATCGTTGCGCGATCCCGCCGAAGTGATGACGCCCGACGCCCTCTCGGCGGTGAAGCCGTCGTCGCTGAGCATCATCCATCCGCTGCTGCAGCGGATGACGTCGAATCATTGGGCCGTCTCCCGCCGCGCGATCGAGGCCGACGAGATCGGCAACGGCCATGCCGTATATGACCTGCAGGCCGAAGGCTATGCCTTCTCGCTCATCGTCCACGCCAGCTGGGACGGCGAGGAAAAGCCCGGTCGCAGGATGGACAAGACCGCGGACTTTCTCCTGTCGATCGTCAATGGCCTCGCCGACGACGCGCTCATCGCGCGGGAACTTGCGGGGCTTTCCGTTCCGTATTACGGGGGCCGGACCGATTCCAAGTCGTTCGGCTGGAGCGCGGCGAATCGGAGCCAGCGCTCGTTTCAGGCGGTGGTCGATACGCTTGCCGCGGGCCGGATGCCGGACATCGACGATCTCCAGCAGAACGGCGGCTACGTTCTGCGAAATGCCGGCTTCTATGGAAACGGCCGTGCGGGTGCCGCGAATTGGCTGTCGATCCCGGCGGCTTCGCATCCTTTCTCGGACCCATATCATATGGATCTCTTTCTGCTCTACATGTGGCGCGAGATCGGTCTCGATTTCGTGGAGGCGATCGCGACCAAGCGCGCCGGGACGGTGCGGCGGCTCGACCCGCGGCTTCGACGCTACCTTGGTGTCGGTAACTCGTCCGGTCTCGGCATGACCTGCGCACTCGTGCGCTGGCCGCAATGGGTCGGGACCTGGTGTCTGATGCGGGAAATCGCATTGGCATATGCCTTGTCCGAGCCGGTTCACGAAGAGCACGTCGACAAACTCGCGGAGCGCCTCGCGCAGGCGGCCCGGTTCTATGCCGAGATCCCCGGTCCGGCGCACGGCCTCACGCCACATCCCATTCTCACCGCCGACCTGGCGAAGGTGGCCGAGCAGCTCGATGCATGGCGCGCGGGCGATCGCGGACGGCGCAATTGGCGACAGTTCTACGAGGCGGTGCGTGCGGAGGTCGGCAGGGACGCCGTCGAGCAACTGGTCGCCTTCCTCATCGACCTTCATCCCGAGCTCGTCGCGCGCCTGCTCACGCTCATGCCGACTCAGATGCGACGGACGCGCGCCGTCGTGCCCGAGATGACCATTGGCGCATTGCGGCGCCTGATTGCGCGCGACTATCGATGGGCGCTCGACATCGATATGAGCAGCCAGGAGAGCACCTGGCACTTCTGGTACCACTCGGAAGAGTCCGGCGAGCAGCGCCGGGGCGAACGGTACGTCGATCCGCATTCGGAATACGAGACGTTCGTGGATGTGGTCCGCCCGGTGCAGGCGTGCTTTTCGAGAATGGAGGGCTTGACCGACAGCGAGAATGTCGGTCACTTCCTGCTCGCGAACCCCGATCTCGCCTATATCGTTTCCCGCATCCAGTTCCTGGAGTTCGAGCCGTATGGCGAGATCCGGGGCAACCTGATCGCCCGATCCTTCCTCCCCCTGAAAGTCATCCGGTTCCTGCTCTCGGTCTTCGGACTCGAGAGTGGAATCCCCAAGAGCGCCGCCTGGGTCCAAGGCGTTCTGCTGCAAGGCGCGCCGACGCCGGAGGAAATCCGCCAAGGCCGGCTCCGGGACTGGCGCATGCCGCTCCGCTCGAGCTGGAACACCGCATCATGAAGCACATGGGCACGATCCCCGTATCCTATACCGAACTTGCGCGGCAGGGCGTTCTTGCGCTGCGGGGACTTGGCTATTCCTTTTCCATTGCCGAGCGCGCGGCCCACACATTGGCGACGACCGAGGCCGTCACCGGCCTTGGTCTCAAATGCCTCCAGGCCTCCGCCCAACGGATCGAGGCCACCGCCGCTACTTCGCTGACCGCTGCCACGGCCGCGACCGGAGTGACGGTCGTCAACGCCGGCGGGAAGTCGCTGCTGGAGCTGTCGCCGTTCCTCTTGGACGTGGCATCCGGCGATGCAGAGCGCTTCGGTCGTTCGGCGGTGCTCGTCGACGACGTCGATGGGATGCCGTTTCTCGCAGATATTGCCCTGCGCGCAGCCACCCACGGGCTCGCCATCTGGGTGACCTATTCGAGCAGGACGGAGCCGCAATCACTTGCCGCGCGTCCGGCATCCTTCACGGTGAGAGACCGCCGCATATCCGGCCGGCCCCTGGCCGATCCGGCGACCGTCTGGCAGCGGACCGGCGAGCGACTGGAGGCTTCTCCGCTCGCTTCGATCATTCCTTCCCTCTCTGCGCCGGTCCGAGAGGGAACGGGGCGCGTCCTGATCGTGGGCGGGAAGGCCGGCGCCGATCTCGGCATGCTGGAAACGGAGGGCGACGCCGCCGCGGCCGACTGGCAGCTCGCGGACACGTGGCAACGGGCGTTCGACAGAGCCATCCAGGGCCACATCGACGCCGAGATGACCGGCTTCGATTTCTTCTACAAGTGCGTGAAGCGCGCCTGGGCGCCCACGTCCGACCGCTCGCGCGGGCAACAGGGCTAGAGCCCCGAGGCTCTAGGCTTCGGCCGGCGCGACTTCGCCGGAACGCGATTTCCGCGCGGCGTCCCGCTCGTCCAGAAGGTTGTCCAGCCAATCCGTCTCCATCTTCGGCGTCGAGGATAGCAGCAGCTCGGTATAGGGATCGTGCGGCGGGGCGAAGATCTCCTCCTTCGATCCCTGCTCGACGATCCGGCCCGCCTTCATGACGACCACCTTGTCGGCGATCGCGGAGACGGTGGCGAGGTCGTGCGTGATGAAGATGTAGGTCAGCTGCTTCTCATGCTGCAGCCGATCGAGCAGTTTGAGAATCTCGTCGGCGATCAGCGGGTCGAGTGCCGACGTCACCTCGTCGCAGATGATGATCTTGGGATCGGCAGCAAGCGCCCGCGCAATGCACAGCCGCTGCTTCTGGCCGCCCGACAGCTCGCCCGGCCGGCGCTTCAGGAATATGTCAGGGTCCATTTCGACCATTCGCAGCAGCTCGCGGACGCGTTCCTCGCGCCGCGCGCCGGTCAGGCCGAAGTAGAAGGCGAGGGGCCGGCCGATGATCTTGCCGACGATCTGCTGCGGGTTGAGCGCGGTGTCCGGCATCTGGTGGATCATCTGGATCGCGCGGAGCTCTTCGCGCGGCCGCTGTTTGAAGCTCGGGAGGAGCGGTGTGCCGTCGAGCAGCACGCGCCCCTCCATGGGCTTCAGGAGCCCGGCCACCACGCGCGCCAGGGTGCTCTTTCCACTGCCGGATTCGCCGACGACGGCCACCGTCTCGCCGGTCCGCGCCTCGATCGAGACATTCTCGAGGACGGGAACCCCATGGTAGCCTGCGGAGACGCGATCAACCGTGAGGACCGCGCTCTGGGCGTCCGGCACGTGCTGCTTGCGAAAGCGGCGTTGTCCGACCAGGTTGCGAGTATAGGCCTCGCGCGGCTGCTGCAGGACCTGGTCGGTCGAGCCTTCCTCGACCACGTTGCCGTTCTTCAGAACCATGATCCGGTCGGCCATCTGCGCGACGACGGCGAGATCGTGGGAGATGTAGATGCCGGCCATCCCCAGGTCCCGGATCGTCTCGCGCACGGCGGCGAGCACTTCGACCTGCGTGGTGACGTCAAGGGCGGTGGTGGGTTCGTCGAATACGATCAAGGCGGGGCGGGGAGACATCGCCATCGATGCCATCACGCGCTGCAGCTGTCCGCCGGAGACCTGGTGGGGAAAGCGGTCGCCGATCCCATTCGGATTCGGCAAATGCATGCGCGTGAAGAGATTCCGAACTCTTTCGACCACCTTGCTCTTGCGTTCGCGCTGGCGAACGACCGGAACTTCGATGCACTGGCGGATGAGCCGGTACGCGGGATTGAAGGCGGCGGCGGCACTTTGCGCGACATAGGCCACGCGCGTCCCCTGGACGCGCTTCAGCTCCTTGACGTCCTTGAGCAGATCGATGTCGTTGAAGACGACCTCTCCGCCGGAGATGCGGCAGCCGGGGCGGGCGAAGCCCATGGCCGCAAGCCCGATGGTGGATTTGCCGGCGCCCGACTCTCCGATTAGGCCGAGCATCTCGCCGGCGGCGAGATCGAGGCTGACCCCGTGGACGATCTCCTTCCACGCGCTCCCGGCCCCGGCCTCGATGCGCAGGTTGCGGATCCGGAGCAGTGTTCCTTTGGGATTGGGAGCCTGCATCACGCGGTGGCCTTGTTGTTTCGGCGCAGCACCCAATCGACCACGAAGTTCACGCTCACCGTCAGCACGGCAATCGCCACGGCCGGGTAGAGCGGCGCGAAGACGCTGTAGGTGATGAGCGTGGCCGAGTCCCGGACCATGGAGCCCCAGTCGGCGGCCGGCGGCTGCAGGCCGACGCCGAGAAAACCGAGGCCGCTGATGAAGAGAAACACGTAGCAGAACCGGATGCCGAACTCGGCCAACAGGGGAACCGTGATGTTGGGAAGCACCTCGTGCAGGATGCACCATATCACGCCCTCGCCCCGCAGTTGCGCCGCCTCGACGAAGTCCATGGCCACGATGTTCATCGACACGGCCCGGGTCAGGCGGAAGATGCGGGTGGAGTCGAGGATCGCGATGATGCAGATCAGTACGATGAGCGAGTTGCCCAGGATGGCGATCAGGAGCAGGGCAAGGATCAGCTGAGGCACGCCCATCGCGGCATCCATCAGCCGCCCGAGCACCTGGTCGAGCCAGCCGCCGACGACCGCCGCGAGCATGCCCAGGATTCCGCCGATCAGGAAGGCGAGGATGTTCGTGGTCAGCGCCAGGGCGACCATGTTCCGCGCACCGAAGATCAGGCGGGAGAGCATGTCGCGGCCGAGATTGTCGGTCCCCAGCGGATGGGCTGCGCTCGGCACGTCGAAGGTCGGGCCGACGACGACCGTCTCGCCGTAGGGCGCGATCAGTGGCGCGAACACCGCAACGATCACATAGCCGGCCACGATGACGATGGCCAGCTTGGTGAGCAGGGGAATGTCCCGGATGGCTCTGGCGACGGCGGTCATGGCATCCTATCGCGGGTATCGCAGGCGCGGATTGCTGATCACGGAGAAGATGTCCGCGACCAGGTTGAGCAGCAGATAGGTCGCGGCGAAGATGAGGCAACTGGCCTGGACCAGCGGAATATCGCGCTTGGCAACGGAGTCCACGAGGAGCTGGCCGAGGCCCGGATAGGCGAACACCACTTCGACGATGACCACGCCGAGCATCAGGTAGGCGAGGTTGAACACCACCACGTTGACGATCGGCGCCCATGCGTTGGCGAGGGCGTGGACGACGATGATCCGCGCCCGCGACAGGCCCTTCAGCTGGGCGGTCTCGATATACGGCCGGCCCAGGAGGTCGATCAGAGTCGCCCGGGTCATGCGCATCATGTGCGCGGTGACGAACAGCACGAGGGTCAGCGCCGGCAGTAGGGTAGTGTAGACACGCTCGCTGAAGGGCGTCTCCGGGTTCACGTCGGCGATGCTTGGGAAGATGTTGAGCTTCACCGACAGAAACAGGATCAGGATGTAGGCGACGAAGAAGTCCGGGAAGGAGATGGCCGACAGCGTCATCACGTTTGCGGCCCGGTCGAAGATGCTGTCGCGAAAGAGAGCGGTCAAAATGCCGAGCATCAGCGCCAGGGGTACCGCGATCATGGCCGCGAGCGCGCCGAGAAACAAGGTGTTCCCGAGCCGCTCGAACACCAGTTCGGAGATCGGACGCTGGGTGGCAAGCGAGATGCCGAAGTCGCCTTGGACCGCCCCGAGCAGCCAGTGAAAGTACTGAACGTAGAGCGGCTTGTCCAACCCCAGCATGGCCCGGAATTGCGCGAGCGCTTCTGGCGTTGCCTCGCGGCCCAGCGTGAGATTGGCGAGATCGCCGGGCAGCAGCGTCGCGGCGAAGAAGATGAAGGTGAGCAGCAGCCAGAGCGCGACCAGTCCGTAGGCGATCCGCTTTCCGATGAGAAAACTCAGCGAAGCCATTGCAACCACTCGGACATGGGTCTCGCGGCTCCCGTCAACCGTTGGGCCAGATCAGCTCGAGAGGACGGTTGTTGATGATGTCCTCGATGGTCTCCGGCGGGAAGACCGGCAGTTTCACGTCGTCTCCCCAGTCGTTCAGCGCGCGGAATTCCGCCAGCGCATCCTCGGTCTTGCGCAGCGGAAAATCCGAGCCGAACAGCACCTGCTTGGTGATGAGGTATTCCTGCGCCAACATAAGCGCATTGTAGAGCTGCCAGCGGCGATGAAAGCGCGCCGAGAGGTCGGTGAAGATCTGCGGGTGCTTGCGCAGCAGCACCGCGGTCTCCCCGGTCCACGGCTGGCCGAAATGGGCGACGATCATCCTGAGCTTCGGAAACTCGCGGCCGATCCGGTCGAGCAGGATGGGATTGCCGTATTCCAGGGTGCAGTCCGCGGCGTATCCGGCGGATTGGTGCCAGAGCAGGGGGATGCCGAGCCGGTTGCAGGTCTTGTAGATCTCGCCGGCTTCCCGGCAATTGGGGTCGAAGCCGCCATATACCGGCGAGATCTTCAGCCCGTGCATGTCCAGTTCCTTGATCGCGAATTCGAGCTGCCTGGAGGCATCGGGCGCGATCGGATCGACGCAGGCGAAGGCTTTGGCGCGGCCGGGGAACTGCTTCACATACTCCGCCACGAACTCGTTCGGCACGAACGTCTTCAGCCGCGGAAAATGCATCGTGACGACGACGAACTTGTCGACCTTGCTGGCGACGTGCTCGCGGTGGGATTCCGTCGTGCCGTCCGTCGTGACGTTGACCCGTTTGGCGAACTCCCCGCCCTCGCCGGGACCGTAGTGCTCCGGCAGCGCGAGGTTGGTATGCCAATCAATTAACATGCCCTTGAATTCCCGACTTCCTTGGAAGATGTATGTGGTATTCCATACGATATAATACCGAACGCGGTCAAATTGGATTGGGTGGAAATGGGCGTCACGGCGGGTGAGGAGTTCGATTACGTCATCGTGGGCGCGGGGACGGCGGGGTGCGTTCTGGCGAACCGGCTGACCGAAGACGGGAAGGCGACGGTGGCGCTGATCGAGGCCGGATCCAGCGACGCCCATCCCTACATCACGATGCCCGCGGCCTTCACCTACGCGATCAGCAGCGACCGCTTCGACTGGGGTTATTCCTCGGCGCCCGAGCCCCATCTCGATGGCCGGGCCATTCCTTGCCCCCGCGGGCGCGTGCTGGGCGGCTCGTCATCGGTCAACGCCATGGCCTTCGTCCGCGGCCAGCACCGCGACTACGACGAATGGGCTGCCGGCGGCCTGGTCGGCTGGGCGTGGGCCGATTGCCTGCCCTACTTCAAGAGGGTCGAAACGTTCAGCGGCGGGGCGGACGCCCTCCGTGGCGACGACGGTCCGCTTCATGTGACCCGCCCGATCTATTCGACCCCGCTCAACGCGAGGTTTCTCGCGGCCTGCGCGGAAGCGGGTTACCGACCCGGGATCGACACCAACGGCGCGAGCCAGGAAGGGTTCGGCCCGATGGACCAGACCATCCATCATGGTCGCCGCGAGAGCGCCGCAAGAGCCTATCTTGCGCCAGCGAAAAGCCGCGCCAACCTGCGGATATTCACCTCCGTTCTCGCCGACCGCGTCCGACTGGAGGGCGGCCGCGCCGCCGGGGTGGAAGTCCTGCGTGACGGCCGACGTAGCGCGGTCACGGCGCGGAGAGAGGTCATCCTGTCGGCGGGAGCGATCGGGAGCCCGGCGATCCTGCAGCGCTCGGGCATCGGCGACGCTTCGGCTCTGCGATCGCTCGGGATATCCGTTGCGGTCGACCGGCCGGCGGTCGGCCGCGATCTCCAGGATCATGTCGATGTCAGCTTCAAGCAGATCGCGATGGAGCCGGTGACGGTGTCGCCGGAGCTCCGGCTGCGGAACAAGGCGCGGGCCTTCCTGCGCTGGTGGCTGTTCAAGACCGGCCCGGTGGCAACGAACCACTTCGAGGTCGCCGGCTATATCCGCTCGAGCGCGGCCGCCGACCGGCCGGATGTGCAGATCTGCTTCATCCCGCTGCTGGTCGATGTTCACGGCAAGCCGGTCGGGGCGGGACACGGCTACCAGATGACCATCATGGGATTGCGGCCCGCGAGCCGTGGCGCCGTCACGCTGACCTCGGCCGACCCTGCCGCCGCGCCCGGGATTCTCTTCAACTACCTCAGCCGGGAAGAAGACATCGCGCCGCTGCGCGACGGCATTCGGCGGGTGCGCGAGATCGTCGAGCAGCCGGCATTCGCCAGCTTGAAAGGGCAGGAGCTCGAGCCCGGCGAGGCGCTCCAGTCGGATCGCGAACTCGACGGCTTCATCCGGCAGACGGCGAAATCGACGCATCACCCGTGCGGAACATGCCGGATGGGGGCGGATGCAGGTTCCGTCGTTGACCCCCAGGCGCGGGTGCGCGGCGTCGCCGGGCTGCGCGTGGTCGATGCCTCGATCATGCCGCGGATCACCAGCGGCAATATCAATGCGCCGGTCTTCATGCTGGCCGAGAAGCTGGCCGATGCCATCCGCGGCATCGACCGGGGTGCGCGCTAGGAGGCGCGGTAGATCACCGGATACTGCTTGCTGTCCAGCGGGTCGCCGCCCTTGAGCGTGGGGTTGGTGATGTCCTCGTTCCAGACCGGGCCGTCGAAATAGACCACGTCGCTCCCGGCCACCCGCACCGACACGCCGCGCCGGCGCGTGGTGGCCGTGGTGTTGCCCGGCGCGCCGTGCAGCATGAGGGAATGAAAGGCGATGGCGTCGCCCGGCTTCAGGTCGAACGAGACGATGTCGTACTTGTCCCGGTTGCCTTCGATGTCCGGCACGTCCTCGTACTCGTCGCCGTCCTTGCCGTAGTTCGCAACCACGTAGCCCTTCAGATCGGTCGTGAACGGGCGGTACCAGCGGCTCTGCTTGTGCGACCCCCGCACGAACTCCAGGCCGCCGTTCGAAAGCGTCACCGGATCGAGCGCGATCCAGAGGGTCACGACCTGCTTGCCGCGCACCGGCCAGTAGGGGTGGTCGTTGTGCCAAGGGGTGGAAAAGTTCGACCCGGGCTCCTTGATGAAAAGCTGGTCATAGAGAAGGTTGATCTTGTCGGCCTGGACCAGCTGTGCCGCCGCATCGCCCAGCGCGGACTTGAAGACGAGATCATGGAAGCCCGGGTCCCGTTCCCACATCCGCAGCCGCTTGAAGTAGTTGCGGGCGCCGTTCGTCTCTTCGCCCAGGATGCGCTCGCTCGCCTCCTGCATGGTCGCCACTTCATCGCCGTTCAGCAGTCCGGGCAGCAGGACGACGCCGTCCCGGTCGTACGCTTCGATCTGGTCCTGGGTGACGTGGTAGGCGTGCGGCACTGTACCCTCCCTCTCGGATTCTGGCCGTGGCGCGGGGCCTCGGTTCACGGTGGTTCTGGCAACAAAGCTTTTGACGATGCCTGCTACCATGATATGGTATGCCATCGTACAAAATGTCCAACAGGGAGACAACAGCCAATGCCCAGCCCGCTCGATTTTCGCACCAGCCGCCGGTCCGTGCTTGCCGGAGCGACCGCTGCTGCCGTCCTGCCGCTCCTCGGGCAGGCCGCGAAGGCCGATGAGACGCCGAAGAAGGGCGGCCGGTTTCGCATGGCGCTCGCCGGCTCCTCGACGACCGACACGTTCGAGCCGGGCTCGATCTGGGACACGGGCATTCAGAACATCTCGGCCCAGGTCCGCGACCTGATGACCGAGGTTGCGCCGGACGGGAAGATCGTCCCGGCGCTGGCGGAATCCTGGGAGGTTTCGAAGGACGCCATGACCTGGTCCTTCAAGCTGCGCAAGGGCGTCGAGTTTCACAACGGCAAGAGCTTCACCTCGCAGGACGTCCTCTTCACGATGAACCATCATCTGAAGCCGGACAGCATTTCAGGTGCGAAGGGCGTGCTCGCCAACGTCGCCGACGTGAAGGCGGACGGCCCGAACGGCGTGATCTACACGCTGAAGAAGCCGGACGCCGACTTCGCGTACACGCTCAGCGACTACCACATGGTCATCATGCAGGACGGGACCACCGACTGGAACACCTGCATCGGCACCAGCGCCTATGTGCTGAAGTCGTTCAAGCCGGGCTCGCGCTTCTTCGCGACCAAGAACCCGAACTACTGGCGCAGTGACCGCGGCTGGTTCGACGAGGTCGAGACCCTGATCGTGAACGACGCGGCCGCGCGCATGAACGCGCTGCTCAGCGGCCAGGTCGATTCCGTCAACCGCGTCGATCTGAAGACAATCAACCTGCTGAAGCGCAACCCCAAGTTCATGGTCCAGAACATCGAAGGGACGAAGCAGGCGACCCTGCCCATGCTCTGCGACGTCGCGCCGTTCAACGACCCGAACGTGCGCCTGGGCCTCAAATGGGCCTTGAACCGCAAGCACATCGTCGATCAGATCTTCAACGGCTACGCGGTGGTCGGCAACGATCAGCCGATCGCCAAGATCAACCGCTACTTTGACCCCAACCTGCCGCAGCGCGAGTACGACCCCGACAAGGCGAAGTTCTTCCTGAAGAAGGCCGGCCAGGAGAACACCAAGTTCCAGCTCCACGTGGCCGACGCCGCCTTCGCCGGCGCGGTCGATACCGCAGCCCTCTACCAGGAGGATGCGCGGCAGGCGGGCGTCAACATCGAGCTCGTGCGCGAGCCCGCGGACGGCTACTGGAAGAACGTCTGGATCAACAAGCCCTGGTGCGCGTCGTTCTGGAGCGGGCGGCCGACCGAGGATGCGATCTTCACGCTGTGCTACAGCAAGGAATCGAACTCGAACGAGAGCCACTGGGACAATCCGCGCTTCAACGAGCTCCTGATCGCCGCGCGTGGCGAGCTCGACGATGCGAAGCGTCGCCAGATGTATTCGGAGATGCAGCAGATCTGCAGCGATGACAGCGGCTCGATCCTGCCCGTGTTCCTGAACATCGTGCAGGCGACCACCGACAAGATCGGCACCAACCGCGTGTCCGGTTACGGCGAGATGGACATGGACCGCTCGGCGCACAACTGGTGGTTCAAGGCATAACCGGTCCGATCCGGTCGGCCAGGGGAGCACTGGAGGCAACGGCCTCCAGTGCTCTTTCCTTTGAGCGCCGCTGAGCCGGCGGACAGCGATGACAGGAGGAAACGTGGGACTTTTCGATCTCGAGGACATCTCCCAATCGAATCCACAGGGCTATGCCGAGCGGGTCGAAGCGGCGCTCGCGCAACCGCCCGCCATGCTGATCGGCGGCGCGGCGGTGCAGGCGGAGTCCGGGCGTTCGATCCCGACGTTCAATCCGGCCACCGGCCGCAAGATCGCCGAGATACCGAACGCCTCCGCTTGCAACATCGACGACGCATTGCAGGCGGCCAGGCAGGCACAGCGCGCCTGGGCCAGGCGTCCTTACATGGAGCGCCGCGCTCTGGTGCTGGAGGCGGCGCAGTGCTTGCGCAAGCACGCGCCGCTGCTGGGCATGCTGGACTCGCTGGAGAGCGGGAACCTCTTCAGCGCGATGAAGGTCGACCCGGTCTGGGCCGCCGACGCCATGGAATACCTCTCGTCGATCGGCGCCGAGGTGAAAGGCGAGGCGGGCCAGCTCGATTCCAACCTCCATTACACGCGCCATGAACCCTACGGCGTAGTCCTGCGTCTCCTGCCGTTCAATCATCCGGTCTACAGTGCGGGAATAGCCCTGGCCGCGCCCTTGCTGATGGGGAACAGCGTCGTCTTGAAGCCTTCTCCCCACACCAGCCTTTCGACTCTCGCCTACGGCCAGCTGCTGTCCAAGATTCTCCCGGCCGGCGTCCTCACCGTGCTCACGGGATCGAACGAGGATGTCGCGATCCCATTGATCAGGCATTCTTTGGTGGACCGCATATCCCTGATCGGCAGCAGCGAAGCGGGGAAGGCGGTCATGAAGCTCGCGGCCGAGCGGCTGGTGCCGCTGACCCTCGAACTCGGCGGGAAGAATCCACTGATCATCTTCCCCGATGCCGATCTCGACGCCGCTGCGGACATCGCCATCCAGGGCATGAACTTCTCCTGGCAGTCCGCATCCTGCGGCTCGACTTCGCGCATCCTCGTCCATGCCTCGGTGAAAGATGACTTCGCCGCGCGGCTCGCCGCGAAGGTCGGAGCGATCAAGCCCGGCCTTCCGACCGATCCGGGCTCCCGCATGGGCGCGATCACGTTTCGCGAGCTGTTCGACCGGTGCCGTTCCTATGTCGAGGCGGGGAAGAGCGAAGGCGCCAAATTGCTGGTCGGCGGGACGATCCCGCAGGACCCCGAGCTTCGAGACGGCTTCTTCATGACGCCCGCGGTCTTCAGCGACTGCACGCGCACCATGCGGATCGCGCGCGAGGAGATCTTTGGCCCCATCATCTCGATCCTGGGCTGGGATGACTACGAGACCATGCTGGATATCGCGAACGAGCTGGACTACGGCCTGACCGCCGTGATCCTCTCGCGCGATCTCGACATCGTGCATCGCACCGCCGAGCGACTGAACGTCGGCTATGTGGAGGTGAACGGCACGGTGTCCTGGGCGATCGGATCGCCGTTCGGCGGATACAAGCAAAGCGGATTCGGCCGGGAGGGGAACATCGACGAGCTGCTGAGCTACACCCGCACGAAGAGCGTCAACGTCCGCCTCAGTCCCGATCCGAGGGTGCGTCCCTCGTGAGCGGTCGGTACATCCAGGCCGGTGCGGCCCGGACGTTCTTCATCGAGCAAGGCGCGGGCGATCTCATCGTCTTCATCCACGGCGCGGGCTTCGCCATCGACGGCGAGCTGACCTGGTGGCCCCAGCTGCAGGAATTCAGCAAGGACCACCGCGTCCTTCTGTTCGACCAGCTCGGCTTCGGGCGGACCGATCTGCCGGCGGATGGGATCTACAAGGGACGCGAGGACCGCGTCGATCATGTCCGGGCATTTCTCGACGCGCGCGGTGTCGAGCGCGCGACCCTGGTCGGGCATTCGGAAGGCGGTTACATCGCATTGCGCATCGCGCAGCGATGGCCGGACCTCGCCGGCCGGCTGGTGATCGTGAACAGCGGCAGTGCCTCGCCGCTGCTCGGCGCAACCCGCGATGCCGACTGGCTGGCGGCCGCCGACGAGGTCTACAACTACGATCTCCAGACCATCACGGTGGATGAGTTCGTCGCGCGCAAGAGGCGTGAATCATTCGACATGGATGCGCGGACCGAGCAGCACTATCGCCGGAACTTCGCACGATCTCACGAGCTCGGCCATGCGAAGCTCGCGCGCACGTTCAGCCACGAAGAGAAGGACATGCTGGCCTACATGCGGCTGCAGCAGGCCCATATCGAGGGAAAGCTGGGCGATCTGCGCCAGCCGACTTTGCTGATGTGGTCCGGCGACGATCCGACAGTGCCGGTGGAGCGGGGACTGGCCTTGCGTCGCCTGCTCCCGCGCGCCGACATGCACGTTTTCGCGCGGGCCCAGCACATGCTCATGCTCGATCGCGCCCAGTCGTTCAACCAGGTCCTGCGGACCTGGTTGGAAGCGACCCGCGGCTGAGCCGGCCACCCCTCGGCAGGCGCTCCATCCCGCGAAGCGGTTGCATGCTCAATCCTCCCGAACCGCCGGCGGCGTCCTCAACGATAAGGCAGCCGTCATAGCCGCCATCGTCTCACCTTGATCCAACGGCCAGACGGAAGGCCAAGTCACCATGCTCGGGCTCGTCAAACGCCAGATGTGCGGCCGCGGCAAGCTTGACCTGCCCGGAGCGCGCGTCATCGGGTCCCGGTAGCCGTCGCTCCGGACACCTGTATGATCGCCGCCGTCCCGCTCTCGGCGCCTGCTCCGCGGCCTGTCCTGCGGCCGCTCAGACCGTCGCCGGCGCGACCACCCAGATCACCTCGCACGGCGCCGAGCCGATCGCCCAGAAGCGGACCATCGTCGCCGCCGGAAAGGCGAAGCTGTCGCCGACGTTGACGACGAACTCGGTGTTGTTGAGCTCGAGCCCCAGGGTTCCCGAGAGGACGATGCCGCACTTGCCGCCCTCCGCGTTGTTGTAGGCCTCGCCCGAGCTGGCGCCCGGTTTCAGCAGGAACCGGAGCATCTGGATCTGCGGCTGCGTGTCCGGGGTCAGCAACTCCTTGATCAGCGCGCCGTCGTGATAGGCGAGCGAACGCCGCGCGCCGAAGGGAACGATGTATTCCGTTGCGACGCCTTCCTGCCCTCCATCGTGGTGGAACAGCCAGTTCACCGGCATGTCCATGGCGGCGCAGATCGCGCGGAGCGTCTTAATGGACGGCGCCACCAGGCCCCGCTCCACCTGGCTCAGCATGCCGATGGATATCCCGGCCGGATCGGCGACCTGCTTCAACGACAGACTCCGCATCCGTCGACGCAGCCTCAGCTTCTCGCCGACCTGCTTCGCGTCGTCGATGTCGAAGACACTCGGTGCGGTTGCCCCTTCAACCATGCTGCGTTCCTGCATTGCTGTACCAAACAGAATTCACGTTCATATAGTTTTGCTTAAAAAAATTGACATACATTTTATTATCACTCATATTCGCTCAGAGAGCGTTAAGCTCTGATCAAAAAAATAAGCCGGCGGGGAAAGTTCCCGCCACGTCGAATCTCGGGCCCCTTGGGAGGAGCTATGAAAGCGGTCAAGATCTTGCTTACCTGTGCTGCGGTTGCGTTCGGGAGTTATCCGGCCCTGGCGCGCGATGTTACCATTGCCGGGTGGGGCGGCAATTATCAGGACGCCCAGCGCGAGGCCTATTTCAAGGTATTCGCGGAGAAGACCGGCCTGAAGCAGATCGAAACCACCTATCTCGGCGGACTGGCCGAGATCAAGGCGATGGTGGATACCGGGAACGTCACCTGGGACTTCGTCATCACCGGGGGCAACGAGCTTCAGATCGGCTGCGAGGAGGGCCTCTTCGAGCGGCTCGACTGGCAGGCGATCGGCACCGACGGCCTGCTTCCCGAAGCCGTCCAGCCCTGCGGCGCCGGAAATGTCGTGATCGGCAACGGCTTCGCCTACAATTCCGAAGTGTTCCCCCAGGCCCCGCAGGACTGGAGGGACTTCTTCGACCGCGAGAAGTTCCCCGGCAAGCGCGGGGTGCGGAACACGCCCGTGATGAACCTCGAGTTCGCCTTGCTCGCCGACGGCGTCGCGCCCGACAAGCTCTATGAGGTTCTCGCCACGCCGGCAGGCGTCGATCGCGCCTTCGCCCAGTGGGACAAGATCAAGGACCTGCTGCAGTACTGGGAGTCCGGCGCGCAGCCGGTCGAATGGCTGGCGAGCAACAACGTCGCGCTCTCGACCACCTACAACGGCCGCATCATCATGGCCAAGCGCGAGGGCAAGCCGCTCGAGTTCGTCTGGAAGAACCACCTGGTGAACATGGACGTTTGGGCGATCGTCGCGAATTCCCCGTACAAGAAATACGCGACGGAGTTCTTCAAGACGGTCAACGACCCGGCCAATCAGGCCAAGTTCTCCAGCCTGATGCCCTACGGCCCCTCGAACACGAAGGCGGGGGCGCTGATCCCGGCGGAAATCCTCAAGGATCTGCCCACCGGGGACAATATCAAGGACGCCGCCTTCATGTCGGATGCGTTCTGGGTCGACCACCAGGACGAGCTGACGGAACGCTGGAACCGCTGGTCCACCCAGTAGCCGGCCTCGCGGTTCCTTCACCAGAGACAGCCCTCCGGCCTCGGATGCCGGAGGGCTGATCCGGTGGGCCGGTCCAGATGAAAACCTCAAGCCGCAATCCCAATTCAGGTCGACTGACGGCGGTCGCGCTTCTCGTTCTTCCGCTGGCCGTCTATGCGCTGCTCTACCTGATGCCGATCGGCTCCATGATCTGGCTCAGTCTCGACAACGGCGAGCTCGGCCGGAGCCTGGAGCGCTTCGGCGAGAGCGACGCCCGCGACCCCGACGCAAGGGCCGCGGCGCTCCTCGCGGACATGCAGGCGATGAACGGCCGGCAGCAAGGGGAGGCCGCCAGGGCACTGAACCAGGAAATCGCGGGCTTCAGGACGCTGTTCATCAGCACCGCGCGCAAGGCCGGCGAGATCCCTCCGACGATGGCGGGTTTGACTGCGTTCGACGCGCGCTGGGCGGACCAGCGCTTCTGGGACGTGCTGCGCGACAATGCCGGCTCCGTAACCTGGAGGCATTTCCGCAAGGCGACGGGCCTGGACTTCGACAAGGACGGCCGGCTGGGGCCGTACGGGGACGACATCTACATGCAGGTGATGCTCCGCACCCTCGTTATCGCCGGCCAGGTGACGATCGTGACGCTGGTCATCGGCTATCCGCTGGCCTATGCGGCGGCGAACGCCTCCCCGAAGTTCGCGCATTTCGTCCTGATCGCGGTCCTGGTCAGCTTCTGGACCTCGGTCCTGGTGAGGACCACCGCCTGGGTCATCCTGTTGCAGACGTCGGGCCTGGTGAACACGGCGCTCGTCGCGCTGTCGATCGTCGATGCGCCGATCCAGCTCATCTTCAACCGCTTCGGCGCCATCGTCTCCATGACACACGTGCTTCTGCCGTTCGCGATCATCCCGATGATGAACGTCATGCGGACGATTCCGAAGTCCCAGGCCGATGCCTCGCGCATACTCGGGGCCGGGCCGATCGAGACCTTCCTGCGCGTCTATCTTCCGCAGACGCTCAGAGGCGTGGCGGTCGGCGGCTTCACCGTCTTCATCCTGGCGCTCGGATTCTACATCACCCCGGCGCTCACCGGCGGGCCGGGCGACCAGATGCTCTCGTTCTACATCGCCGATTTCGTCAAGAAATCGCTGAACTGGGGCATGGCTTCGGCGCTCTCGGTCCTGCTGCTCGCCGCGGTCCTGCTTCTGGTCGGAACGTTCGGCCTGCTCAACTGGGCGACCTTGCGCCGGAAAGAGCCGGCGTGATGTCCCGGGTGATCTACTGGTCGACGACCGCCCTCTCGCTCCTGTTCCTGATCGTCCCGCTGCTGCTCGTGGTGCCGCTGTCGTTCAACGACAGCTCCTTCCTGACCTACCCGATGGAAGGATTCACCCTGAAATGGTTCGGCGAGGTGTTCACGCAAGGGCAATGGACGCGGTCGTTCGCGAACAGCCTCAAGGTCGCCCTCGGTGCGACCGTCCTCGGCGTGGCGGTTGGCGGGCTCGCGGCGACCGGCGTCATGCTCGCGAACCGCTTCCTGCGGGTCGTCCTGACCGGCCTGTTCGTCTCGCCCCTCGTCATTCCGTCGATCGTCGTCGGCGTGGCGTTCGCCTATTCCTTCGGCCGGCTCGGGCTTTCAGGCAGCTACTGGGGCCTGGTCATCGCGCATGCGATCCTGGGCGCGCCGCTCGCCTTCCTGTCGGTCATGACGTCGCTGCGCGGCCTCGATCCCAATCTCGACCTGGCGGCGGCCTCGCTGGGCGGGTCCCGCCTGCACCGGTTCTGGCACGTGACGCTTCCGATGACCATGCCGGGCTTCCTGGCCGCGGCGCTGTTCACCTTCATCACCTCGTTCGACGAGGTCGTCGTGGCGCTGTTCCTCGCGGCCCCGGACTCGACGACGCTGCCGATAACGTTGTTCTCGGGCCTGAGAGACCGGCTGCAGCCGACCATCGTCGTCGTCGCCCTGCTGCTGTCGCTGTTCAGCCTCGCCTTGTTCTACCTCATGAACTGGCTTCGCAAGCGCGGCCGTCCACAGGAGCAGTGACAGACCCGCCGATGACCTTCATCGACATCCGCAACATCGACAAGTCCTACGGGAGTTTCCAGGCGCTGTACGACGTCTCGCTCGGCATCCCCAAGGGATGCTTCGTGACCCTGCTGGGCCCCTCCGGCTCCGGCAAGACGACGCTGCTGAAGATCCTCGCCGGGTTCGAGTCCCTGTCGGGCGGGCAGATCCTGCTCAACGGCCGGGACATCACCAGCCTCAAGCCGGAGAAGCGCAACTTCGGGATGGTGTTCCAGGGCTATGCCCTGTTTCCGCACATGTCCGTCTTCGACAACGTCGCCTATCCGCTGAAGGTGCGACGCACGCGCCGCGACGGGATCGCCAAGCGCGTCAATGCGATGCTGGAGATGGTGCAGCTCGGGAAATTCGCGCGCCGGAAACCGCACGAGCTCTCGGGCGGGCAGCAGCAGCGGGTGGCGCTGGCGCGGGCGCTCGTCTTCGAGCCGGACCTCCTGCTGCTCGACGAGCCGATGTCCGCGCTGGACAAGAAGCTCCGTGTCGATCTCCAGGAGCAGCTGCGGGACACGCACCGGCGGCTGGGCACGACCTTCATCAACGTGACCCACGACCAGGAAGAGGCGATGCACATGTCCGATCGCATCGCTGTGATGAACCATGGGCGCATCGAGCAGTTCGATACGGCGCATAACCTCTATCGGATGCCCGGTTCCCGGTTCGTGGCCGATTTCATCGGCAAGTCCAACATCTTCCCCGGCGTTCTCGTGCGGAGCGGCGGCGCCGTCGAATACGTCACCGAAGGCTTCCGGTTCGGCCTGCCGCCGGCGGAAGCCTGCCCCGTCGCCGACGGCGCGGTCGAGCTCGTGGTGCGTCCCGAAGACATCCACCTCGCGCCGGAAGCCGACGACAGCGCCGCGCCGGGCAGTGTCCGCCCGGGCAACGTCCGTCCGGGCAACGTCCGGCTGAGCGGCATCGTCAGGACATCGACCTATTCCGGCGACCGGGCGCTCTACACGATCGCGCTGCCCTCGGGCTTCCTGGTCCTCACCTACGGGACCGCCCGCCACGGCCCGCTCGATCCGGGCACGCCGGTCAGGGCCTCGTTCGATTCGAAAGACGGTATCCTCCTGCCTTCAAAGGGAACAAGCAGATGAGCAAACTGAAATACGCGCGCACGTTGACCCTCGGCCAGGGGGAGCCGAGCAGGCCGGACCCCGAGCGCGTGCTGGCGGGCGACCCGACGTTCACGTCATGGCCGCTGCTCGACGGCCAGGTCGCGACCGGCGTCTGGTCGGCCTCAAAGGGGCATCATCGGGTGGTCCGCGACCAGGGCATCACCGAAAGCTTCTACATCCTGGAAGGAGAGGTCGACCTCTTCGAGGACGGCGATCCCGTTCCCAAGCGCTTCGGGCCGGGCGACCTGGTCGTTATCGAGCCCGGATTCAAAGGCAGCTGGAAGACCGTGGCGGACATGCGGAAGGTCTATTTCACGACACAAGACTGATGCATCGTCGCGCCGCCGCGCGACGAGAAGATCCCATGGAGTGAACATGAAGACGACGCCGTTCTGGTGGGAAGAGGCGGAACCGCAACATGGCGAGCGGTCGTTCGACCGGACCGCGTGTTCCGCGCTGATAGTTGGCTCCGGCTACAGCGGCCTTTCGGCCGCCATTACGCTCGCCGAAGCGGGCGTGGCCGGCGTCATGGTGGTCGACTCGATGCGCATCGGGGAGGGCGCGAGCTCCCGCAACGGCGGCCAGATCGGCAACAGCCCCAAGTTCACGCTCGCCGAGGCGACCGCCCGATTCGGCGAGAAGCGCGCGATCGAGATCATGGCCGACTACGACGGCTCGATGCGCTTCATGCTGAAGCGCGCGGCGACGCTGCCGGGGCCGTTCGACCTCAACCTTTCGGGCATCGTCACGGGCGCGCACAGCCGGAAGGACATGGCGAAGTTCTACGAGCTGCGCGACCGCCTGCCGCCGGAAGACCGGAAGAGCCTCGAGATTCTCGACCGCTCCCAGGTCCACACCGTGCTGAAGACGGACATCTATCGGGGAGCGCTGGTCAAGCACGACCAGGGGACGATACACCCGGCGAAGTACGTGCGCGCGCTGGCCGACCGAGCGCGCGAGCTGGGCGTCCGTATCTTCACGGGTTTCCGCTTCGAAGGCGCGCGGCGCGCCGGGCAGGGCCACGCCGCGCAGCTGACCGACGTGCTGTCCGGCGAGACGGTCGGATTGCAGGCCGACAAGATCCTTTTTGCCATGAACGGCTATGTCGCGCCCCGGTTTAGGTGGCTGCGTCAGCGGACGATCCCCGTGCAGAGCTACATGATCGCGACCGAGGAACTCCCCTTCGAGTTTCTCGAGGAGCTGATCCCCAACAACCGCGGCGTGGGCGATACCAAGCACGTGCTCTACTATTTCCGCCGTTCGCCGGATGGCAGGCGCATCCTGTTCGGCGGCCGTGCGCGGTTCCGCAACTCGACGGAGCAGGAGGCCGCCGTCGGCTTGAAGGCCTTCATGGCGCACACCTTCCCCGAGACCAAAGGCGTCGGCGTGACCCACGCTTGGCTCGGCAACGTCTGCTTCGCCTATGATTTCTGCTCCCATGGCGGACGGATGGACGACGGCATCTACTTCGTCTCCTGCTGCAACGGCGGCGGCATTTCCAACAACACGCACCTGGGTCACCGCATCGCGGAGCACATGCTCGAGCGGCCCGGTGCCGACCGCGGAGTCATCGGAAGCCATTTTCCCCGGCTCTACTTCTACAACGGCCATCCCTGGTTCCTGCCGATCGTCGGCACCTGGTACCGCTTCCTCGACCGGCAGGCCCGCTGGTTCGGCTAGGCCCCGCGACCGCGGCAATTACTGTTGTCTCCGAATTTGCGGTGAGCACCGGCCTTGTCATTTCCCGTCGTCAGCCGCGGAAGCCGCAACGGTGCCGGCATCCTGATCATGATCCTCGCTATGGCGATGGTTCCACTGATCGACGTGCTGGCCAAACACCTCGTCGTCGGCGGCATTCCGGCACTGCAGGTCGTCTGTCTGCGCATGCTGTGCGGAACCGCCATCCTGCTGCCGTTCATGCTGACCACCCGGCCCAGGGAGCTCGTTCCCCCGCAGGGATGGGCCAACGCGCTTCTGCTCGGCCTGTTCAGCATCATGGGCGGAGTCGGCTTCTTCGGAGCGCTCCGCTACCTGTCGATTGCCGATACCCTCGCGATCAGCTTCGTGCAGCCCCTGTTCGTGACCGTCCTGTCCCGACTCTTCCTGGCGGAGACGGTCGGTCCGTGGCGCTGGCTGGCGGTCCTGGTCGGCTTCGGGGCGACGTTGCTCATCATCCGGCCGCAGATCGATGCGGTCAATCTCGGGACCCTGCTCGCGCTCGCCTCGGGCGCGTCCATGGCGTGCTATGTGATCTTGGTGAAGAAGGGGACCGGCGGCATCCGGCGGGTCTCTCCGGTGACGCTCACCTACCAAACCCACTCGATGGCGCTCGTCATCGCGATGCCGTCGATGATCTGGTTCTGGGAAGAGCTCAGCTACGCGCAGTGGGCCATGGCGGCCGGCCTGACCCTGCTCGGCCTCGTGGGCCAGTATCTCATCATCAAGGCCTACGATTTCGGGGAGGCGTCGCTCATCGCGCCGATCGCGTACGCCGAGATCGTCACCTCGACCCTCGCCAGCTGGTACTTCTTCGACCAGCTCCCGGACCGGATGACGGCGCTGGGCGTGTCCATACTGATATGCAGCTCGGTCCTGCTTGCCCGCTACAACCGCTCGGCCCCGGCATCGACGGAGAACCGCCTGGGCGCTGAATAGGCCGGCGTCCGGTGGGTGCTCCGGCACAAGAGAAATCCAGGGGGATCTGAGGGGCTCCCGCCGGGCCGCGGTTGGAGCGCCTCGTCTGCGGGCATATCCGTAGACGTGCGTCGGCCTCGGGCCGGCCGATCCGTCGGAAAAATCCAGGCCATCCAATAGCGAAGCGATGGTGGGCGGTACTGGGATTGATGGAATCCACCCAATTTCTAGCTAGGACAATGGCTTAGGCTCCGCGCCAAGCCTTCAGTTCACCGCCACGTCTCACTACAACGTTTCCCTTATAGCCGAGATGCGGGCCATTCGACAGGCTGCGCGCCCTCGCTGACAATGGGTTCAGGCTGCGCCCGGGTGCTCCCGGGCTGAAGGCAGGCACTCAGGGGGAGGGGACAATGGTCGGGGATGCCGCGATGGCGGCGCTGGCTGCGGCCACGGCGAAGGATGTTCGGTTTATCCGGCTCGGGCCGGGTGGAGCGTGGTGGGGGATCAGCAGGCAGACTAACTCCCTTCGGCTAGGTTATTACGAGGCGGCCTTTGATCTCTGTATGGCGCGCCGCTGGGGTGACATCCAGGCCGATTTCACAGCACGCGGGATCGGCAAGACGAGCGGAGCCATTAAGCGGCACGTCAATCAAATCGAAGCCTTTTTCACCCTACCCAAGACGACCCT
>DASZSL010000005.1:0-10216 GCA_035548715.1 Dongiaceae bacterium | reverse complement strand
GCCGACGCCGGCGCCCGCCGCGCAGTCGGCCGCGCAGGCGCCGGCGGTCCCCGCGGAGCCGCCCGCGATCCGCCGCATCACCGCGGCGCTCGAGGCCTATCGCAAGATCGCCGCCAATGGCGGCTGGCCGGCGGTGCCGGACGGTCCCAAGCTCCTGCCCGGCGATTCGGGCGCGCGGGTCCAGGCGCTGCGCAAGCGGCTGATCGTGACCGGCGATCTCGACATCGGCGCCACGCTCGGTCCCGTCGATGACGAGCTGCAGGATGCGTTGCGCCGTTTCCAGGCGCGGCACGGCCTGCCGCCGGACGGCGTGGCCGGCGCCGAGACGATCGCGGCGCTCGACGTGCCGGTCGAGCAGCGCATCGCCTCCCTCGCCGCGGCCAAGCAGCGCCTGCAGGCGCGCCGCTGGCAGGAGGACCGCCGCTATCTGCTGATCGACATCCCCGCCGCCTCGTATCGCCTGGTCGAGGACGGCCGCGACGTGCTCTCCGGCGCGGCGCTGGTCGGCCGCCCCGACGCGCCCACGCCGCCGCTGGACGGCGCCATCGACCGTCTCCTGCTGCACCCGGCATGGCGGATTCCGCAGCAGGTCGCCGATGCGCGGCTCTGGCCGCTGCAGGACAGCAACGCGACCTGGTTCTACGATCACGGCATCCATGTCAGCGATGACGGGCTGTGGCAGGATCCCGGTCCCGCCAATCCGCTGGGCCGCGTGAAGTTCCTGTTCGACAATCCCGCCGGCATCGCGCTCCACGGCGATCCCGACCCGAAGGCCTTCGAGGCGGCGGACCGCCATACGACGCTCGGCTGCGTCGCGCTCTCGGGCGCCGACGACCTCGCGCGCCGCCTGCTCGGCGCCGATCCGGCCTGGCCTTCCGATCGCGTCGAGGCGGCGCTCGCCGGCCGCAAGACCGAGACGGTCGCGCTGGCCGCGCCGCTCGCGCTGCACATCGTCTACGACACGGCCTGGGTCGATCCCGACGGCACGGTCGAGTTCCGCGCCGACGTCTACGGCCTTGATGCCGGCGACAAGCCGCTCCGCGCGCTGCAGGATCCCGCCGGCCCCTGCGGCAGCTGATCAGCCGAGCCGCTGGTCCTGCTTCAGGAACGGCCGCAGCAGCGCCAGGTCCGCCTCGCCCAGCCGGTCGGATGCCGTGTTCACCTGGTGCCAATAGGGATAGAGCAGGGTCGGCGCGCTGACCGCGTCCAGCCTGGCCCGCTCCTCGCCGCCGAGCTTGAGATCGGCGGCCGGCAGGTTCGCCTTCAGCTGGTCCTCGTTGCGCGCGCCGATCACCGTCGAGGCGATGCCGGGCCGCCCCAGCAGCCAGGCCAGCGCCACCTGCGCCGCCGGGATCCCGCGCGCCTCGGCGATGGCGACCAGCGCCTCGATCGTGTCGTAGAGCTTCTTCTCGTCATGGATCGGCGGCTCGCCCCAGTCGGCCAGGTGGCGGCCTTCCGGCATCGGCTTGCCGCGCCGGTACTTGCCGGAGAGCAGGCCGCCCGCCAGCGGACTCCAGACCAGCACGCCGACGCCCTGGTCGACCGCGATCGGCAGCAGCTCGTATTCCGCGTCGCGCGCCTGCAGCGAGTAGTAGATCTGCTGGCTGATGAAGCGCGCCTGGTGCCGCGCATCCGCCGCGGCCAGCGCCTTCATCACATGCCAGCCGGAGAAATTGGAGCAGCCGATATAACGCACCTTGCCGGCGCGCTGCAGCGAATCGAGCGCCTCCATCGTCTCCTCGATCGGCGTCTGCCCGTCCCATTCATGCACCTGGTAGAGATCGATGGTCTCGCGCCGCAGCCGCTTGAGGCTCGCCTCGCAGGCCTCGATCAGGTAGCGCCGCGACAGGCCGCGGCCGTTCGGCCCCTCGCCCATGGGGAAGCGCGCCTTGGTGGCGACCATCAGGTCCTTGCGCTGGCCGTCCAGCGCCTCGCCGACGATCGTCTCGGAGGCGCCGTGCGAATAGACGTCGGCGGTGTCGATCAGGTTGCCGCCGGCCTCGCGATAGAGGTCGATGATCCGCCGCGCCCCCGCGACGTCGGTGTTGCCGGTCTTGGCGAAGAAGGATTCGCCGCCGAAGGTCATGGTGCCGAGGGTCAAGGTCGCGACCTTCAACCCGGATCGCCCGAGCAAGCGGTATTCCATTGTCACAGCCTCTTGGTTGAATCCCCCTCCCCGATCCGGGGAGGGCAGGTGGGGCAAGACTGCCCGGCGTTGCGCACGTGAAATGTCGGACAATTCTAAGCACAGCGGCGCCGCGCCGCCAAGCATCGGCCCGGCCCGGCCATCGGCCCGGCCCGGATCAGCCCGGCCGTCCGCTCAGCCCGGCAGGAACAGCGTGCGGATGAAATCGCGATAGAGCAGGATCTGCCGCGGCAATATGCCCGGATCGCGCATCATGCGGCCGAGCAGCAGGCCGCCTTCGACCAGCGTCGCCGCCATGTCGGCCAGCGCGTCGAGATCGACCGCGCTCCTCGACGGATACCGTTCGGCGATCAGCCGCAGCCGTTCGCTGAAACGGCGGCGCCAGATCAGCACGCCGGTGCGGTTGAGCTCGTGGATCTCGCGGTCGAACAGCTGGTCCTGGTAGCAGAACGAGGCGGCGAGGCAGCCGGGATGCGCCTCCGGCAGGCGGCCCAGCATTTCGGCGAACAGGCGCAGGCCGACCAGGAAGCCGTGCAGCGGATCCTCGTTGAGCTCGTCGCCGCGGCGGAAGATGTCCTCCAGCACCGTCCGGTCGTGCTCGAGATAGCGCTGCATCAACGCCCGGGCGAGGCCGTTCTTGTCGCCGAAATGATAGAAGAACCCGCCCTTGGTGATGCCGACCTCGGCGATCAGCTCCTCGATCGAGGTGGCGGCGAAGCCCTTGGCCAGCACCGCGCGCTCGGCCGCTTCGAGCAGGCGCTCGCGGGTCTCGGCGCCCTTGCGGGCCGCGGGTGTCTTTCGCTCCAAGCCTTGCCCCCGCACGCGGATATGCCGGAATGCCGCGCCATCTGACTGTACCGCCGGTACAGTCGGCTGTGACGCGCCTCACGCTTCTGCCCCGCGCTGCGTCACACCTTCCTCCCTAAGGTACTGTCGCAGCCCCCGATTTCAAGGCGCGCCCGGCTGGACCATGCGCCCACTGGAGGGAAACCGGCCGTTGCGGGCATTTCTCCGGTCCCGCGGCGGCGCAGACCGCGCCGCCGAACCCGAGCGACAAAGGACCCGCCATGCATTTCTCGCCCCGTTCCGCCCCCTGGCCGAAGTACCGGCATGCCCTGCCGCAGATGCAGGGCGGCCTCTTCCTCACCGATGCCGGCCTGGAGACCGTGCTGGTCTTCCATGAAGGCATCGAGCTGCCCTGCTTCGCCTCCTTCGATCTCATGAAGACGACGCCCGGCCTGCGCCGGTTCTACGACTACTACGCCGAATTCGCCCGGCTGGCGCTGGCGCGGGGCACCGGCCTGATCCTGGAAAGCGTCACCTGGCGCGCCAACGCCGATTGGGGTGCGAAGCTCGGCTATGACGCGGCGGGCCTCGCCGCCATGAACCGCCGCGCCATCGACCTGCTGCTCGACGTCCGCACCGACTTCGAGACCGTCGACAACCCGATGCCGATCAGCGGCAATATCGGTCCGCGCGGCGACGGCTACGATCCGGGCAGGCTGATGACGCCGCGGGAAGCCGAGGACTATCACGGCGCCCAGGTGGCGGTCCTCGCCGGCACGCTCGCGGACTATGTCTCCGCCTTCACCATCACCAACGCGGCGGAGGCGATCGGCATCGTCAACGCCGCGCGCAACGCGGCGATCCCGGTCGTCATCTCCTTCACCCTGGAGACCGACGGCAACCTGCCGACCGGCCAGCCGCTCGCCGAAGCGCTGCGCGAGGTCGATGCCGCGACCGGCGGCTACGCCGCCTACTTCATGATCAACTGCGCGCATCCCACCCATTTCGACCGCGTGCTCGACGGGCGCGCGGACTGGATGAAGCGCCTGCGCGGCATCCGGGCCAACGCCTCCTGCCGCAGCCATGCGGAGCTCGACGCCGCGACCGATCTCGATGCCGGCGATCCGGCCGAGCTCGGCCGCCAATACGCCGATCTCCGCCGGCGCTTCCCGCAGTTCAACGTGCTCGGCGGCTGCTGCGGCACCGACTTCCGCCATGTCGAGGCGATCTCGCACAGCTGCGGCGCCAGGGCGGCCTAGCCGGCGCGGCACGATCCGGCGCGGCACGATCCGGCGCGGCGGTTCCCGAGGCACCTCCGCCGCGCCGCGGGCCGGGTTGGAGCGATCCGCGATCCAGCCCGGCCCGATCCGCCTCGCATGGACCATGACGCCGCGCCCGCGCGATGGCATGCTCGCGCCATGCTTCCGGCGGTCGCCGTCATCCTGTTCTGCCAGCTCGCGGGCGAGGCGGTGGTTCGCGCCGCGGGCCTGCCCTTGCCGGGGCCTGTCCTCGGCATGGCGCTGCTCTTCCTGCTGCTGGTCGCGCGCGACCAGCTCGCCGCGCGCGGCGCCCGGCGCCTGGGCGGCAACGCCATCGAGAACGTGGGACGGGTGCTGCTCGCCAACCTGTCGCTGCTCTTCGTCCCGGCCGGGGTCGGCGTGGTGCAGCGCCTGGACGTCCTCGCCCGCTACGGCCTGCCGCTGATCGTCGCGCTGGTGGTCTCGACCGTCGCCGCGCTGCTGGTGGCGGTCGGCGTCTTCCGCCTGCTTGCCCGCCGCTTCTCCGAGCGGATGGAGCCGGAAGCCGGAGGCGAAGGCCTGTGAGCGATCCCATCTTCGCGCTCTGGGTCTATCTCTCGAAGACGCCGCTGCTCTGGCTGACGGTGACGCTCGCCGTCTATTGCCTGGCCGACTGGTTCTCCCAGGCGACCGGCCGGCATCCGCTCGCCAACCCGGTGCTGCACGCGGTCTGGATCCTGGCGCTGCTGCTGGCGATCACCGGCACCGGCTACAAGACCTATTTCGACGGCGCGCAGTTCGTGCATTTCCTGCTCGGCCCGGCGACGGTCGCGCTCGCGATCCCGCTCTACGAGCATCGGGACAAGGTGCTGCGCGTCCTCCTGCCGATGACCGCCGCCTTGCTCTGCGGCTCGCTGACCGCCATCCTCTCGGCCCTCCTGGTGGCGCATCTGCTCGGCGTGCCGCGCGCGGTGCTGATCGCGCTCGCGCCGAAATCGGTCACCGCGGCGGTCGCCATGGGCATCACCCAGTCGCTGGGCGGCGACCCGGCGCTGACCGCGGTGCTGGTGATCCTGACCGGCATCACCGGCGGCATCGTGGTGACGCCGCTGATGAACGCGCTCGGGATCGGGGACTGGCGCGCGCGCGGCTTCGCCGCCGGCATCGCCGCCCATGGCATCGGCACCGCGCGCGCCTTCCAGGTCCATCCGATCGCCGGCACCTTCGCCGGCATCGCCATGGGCCTGAACGCGCTGCTGACCGCGATTCTGGTGCCGCTCGTGATCCGCTGGCTGCTGCCCTGAGGAGAGAAGCCCGCGTCGGGGAGCCCGTCCGGCCTTTCTCGGCCGGGCGCACTACCGTACCAACGATGAGATGGCTCAGGTTTCTCTTGCGGAAGCGGCGGGCCGAAGGCGAAGCGGGCGCCCCGACGGCCGCGTGCGCTAGATCAGGTCCCGCTCCGGCAAGGCCGATGCGCCCTTGGCGCGCGCCTCGCGATGCGCGACATAGGCGCTGCTGGCGATGATGATGGCGACGCCGGCCAGCACGGTGAGGGTGGGCAGGTCGCCCCAGAAGACGTAGCCGAAGACCGCGGCCCAGATCAGCGCGCCGTATTCCAGCGGCGCCAGCAGCGACACCTCGCCGTAGCGGAAGGCCTGCGCCAGGCAGAATTGCGCGCCGCATCCGGTCAGCGACAGGATCGCGATCGGCAGCAGGTCGTGCGCCGACGGCGTCACCCATTGGGAGGGCAGCGCCAGCATGGCCGCGCCGAACGCCGCGATCAGGATCGCCGACGACCAGAACAGCATGGAATGGCTGCTTTCGGTGACGCTCATCCGGCGCGTGATGTTGATGCCCAGCGCGTCGCCGAAGGCGGCGCCGAGCGCCAGCACCGCACCCCAGCCGAAGCCGGCGCCGCTCGGCTGGGTGATGACCAGCACGCCCAGGAAGCCGACGACGATCGCCGCCCAGCGCCGCGGCCCCACGCGCTCTTTCAGCATCGGCACCGCGAGCGCGCACATGATCAGCGGGCTGACGAAGGTGATGGCGACGGTGTCGGCGAGCGGCAGGAAGATCAGCGCGCCGAAGAAGGCGAGCAGCGTGATCCCGTTGGCCGCCGCGCGGAACAGGTGCCAGAACGGATGCCGCGTGCGCAGCGTGCCCATCCCGCCCTGCTGCATCGCGATGGCGAGCGCCAGGAACGGCGAGATCAGGCGAGACAGCACCGCGATCTCGACGACGCTGTAATCGGCCGTCAGCCATTTCGCCGCCGCATCCATCGCCGAGAAGGCCAGCACCGCCGCCAGCATGTAGACCAGCCCTTTGACGGGCGACCGGCGGAGGCTGAGGGGGGACATAGGGGAATGACGAGCGCTGTTGGGAGCTACCCGATAGCGCAAGGTGGCGGCTTCGTCCACGGTGGGTTTTGCGCTTGTGATATCATCACAATCGATGCTACGTTCCCTATTTGTTCACAGGTGCGATATGTCCGGAACGACGACCATTGAGTGGACGGACGCGACATGGAACCCGGTCACGGGCTGTACGAAAATTAGCTCCGGGTGTGACAACTGCTATGCGGAGCGATTCGCCGAGCGCTTTCGCGGAACCCCCGGGCACCCGTTCGAATCCGGATTCGATCTGACCCTTCGGCCGGAGCGGCTCGATCAGCCCCTCAAATGGCGCCGGCCGCAGATGATCTTCGTGAACTCAATGAGTGACCTCTTTCACAAGGAGGTTCCCCAAGAGTTCATCGACAATGTCTTCGATACGATGGAGAAGGCGACTTGGCATACTTTCCAGGTGCTGACCAAGCGATCGTCTCTGATGTCGAAATTCCTCCGCAGGCGATATGGGGGAAGGTGCGGTCCAAGACATATGTGGTTCGGAGTGTCAGTCGAGGACGGCACTAAGCTCTCGCGCATCGGGCATCTGCGCAATGCGCCAGCCGGTGTTCGATTCCTGTCGATCGAGCCCCTTATCGGGCCGGTCGGCGAGATTGACCTTTCCGGAATCGACTGGGTGATCGTGGGGGGAGAGAGCGGGCCGAGAGCTCGACCGATGAAGGAACAGTGGGTCCAGGAAATACGGGATCAGTGCGTTGCCGCACGGGTAGCGTTTTTCTTCAAGCAGTGGGGCGGCATACGGCCCAAGACCGGTGGACGTACGCTTGATGGGAGGGAGTGGAATCAATATCCAATCAGCGACCGTCTCTCGAGCCGCATAGCTGCCGAATGAGCAAGAAGATATCGCGTTCGTCCGAAGGGACTCATATCGCTCAGGTTTTCGGCGGCCCCTGGTCGCTGATAAAGACGGACGTCGTTGAGCGGTATCTTCAATTCTTCAACACTGCGCTCAAGAACCAAGGTTTCAAGAAGTTATATATTGACGCTTTCGCTGGCTCCGGAGCGTTTCAGTACGTGCGCGGGCCGTCCACAGGTGACTTGTTTGCATACGATGATGCGGAGGCAAAGATACATAGCGGCTCTGCGCAGCGTGCACTCAGCATCCGGCCGCCATTTGATGAAGTCGTTTTCATCGAAGAGAATCAAGACAACGTTCGGGCATTGGAACGTTTGATAAAGGCGATTGGTCATCCCGCGGTGAAGATCGAGCACGGCGATGCCAACTCCATCTTGAGAGACCTTTGCAAGAGCAGGGATTGGAATACGACTCGCGGCGTCGTCTTCCTCGATCCTTTCGGGCTGCACGTCGAGTGGGAAACGCTTAAGGCCATTGCCGCGACCCGAGCGTTCGACGTCTGGTATCTCTTTGCATTGGCGGGGACGGTAAGAAATCTGCCACGGCTTGCAAGCCAGCTCGATACAAGCAAGAGAGCAGCCGTCACTCGGGTCCTTGGTACGGATGAGTGGTTTGGACGCTTCTACAATCAGCCTCAAGGAGCATCGCTTTTTGAGGCTTCGCCGGGCGCGGTGCGCAGGACTGCCACGATTGACGAAATCGAAGCCTATGTTAGAGAACGATTGCTGACGATTTTCTCTCTGGTCGAGGCACCTCTTAGGCTCAAAGCTCCCGGTAACAAGTCCCTCTTCAGTCTGTTCTTTGCCGTGTCGAATCCGAGTTCGAGAGCCAAGGAATTGGCGCAGAAGGGCGCGTCCTTCATTCTGAGCAAGAAATAGCGGGGGCGATTTTCCGTTCGCTTCTAGCCGGCAGTGCCTTCGTGCAACAGCGCCGCCGCCCGCTCCAGCCAGCTCTTCGGGTCGCCGCGATGATAGGGATGCTCGCTCGGCTCGATGGAATCGAGGAAGCGCTGGTAGATGGCCGCCTGCCGCGCTGCAGCAATCGGCGCCAGCAGCGCCGCGGCGCGATCGGGATCGCTGCCCGGCGCGTGCTTCCTCCATTCTCCGATCCAATGCGCGCGCACCGGCGCGACGGCATCGGCGGGGATGCGCGACAGGAACGCCGGCTGGTCGAGCAGGGGATGGCCGATACCGCTGTCGCCCCAGTCGAGCAGAACCAAGGTCCTGCCGTCGCCGCGGAAGTTGCCGGGATGGAAGTCGCCGTGGATCAGCGTGTCCGCGATCCCGCATTCCGCCAGCCGGGCGAAGCGTTCCGGCAGCCGCGCGACGAAGGCGGCGAGCATCGCGCGATCCTCCGCCGACAGCGCATCGGCGTTCCGCGCGAAGACATCGCCGATCGGCGCGCCGAGCGCCGGACCGCGACAATCCGGCAGGCCGAGATCGAGCAGCGTTTCGACGCGGCCCATCCATTCCCGCTGCAGTGCCACGAGGATCGCGACCATCTCCCGCAGCGCCGGCAGCGGCGCCTCGTAGAGATCGCCGCCGGGGATGCCGGCGATCAGGCTGCGCCTGCCTTCGTGGCCGAGCAGCCGCGGCACGTGCGGTCCGGCGAGGCATTCGAGCAACGCGCCTTCCGGGGCCAGGAAGGGCGGGATGACCTTCAGCCACGCCGTGGCGTGCCGAAGCGGGATGCGCCAGAGGCTCGACAGATTCCAGGTGCGGATCTGCACCGCCGCGCCGATCGGGAGCTGGCCGCTGCGCGCGAGAACGGACATCGCCCAGTCGAGATCGGCCGTAGGCCCGCCGGGCCTGGCATAGGGCAGGCGCAGCGGATTCTCGTCGAGCGTGCCGGGCCACGGCTCGGCGGCGATGGGTTGCGCCGTCTCGGCGAGATAAGTGACGGTGCCGCCCGGCGGCGCATCGCATTCGGCCTCCAGCAGGCGAAGCACCGTGATCTCGATTCCATGCCGCGCGCGCACCGCCGCCGCGACCGGCTCGACCTCCTGCCACCACGGCGTCGCGACCGGCATCGGCGGCAGCCGGCCGATCACCGTGCCGTCCGGCCGAACCAGCACGATCGCCGCGCGTCTCTCCATCGCCCGCTCCGAATCTCCCCGCGCCGCATTCTGGCGTGCGGTGCGCGCCTTGTCGCCGATCGATTCGCGGCGGATAGTTCGCTCCATGTATCGCGTGCCGCGCCGCATCAAGCAGGATCCCGCGAAGCGCTGGGCGCTGCCCGATCGCGTGTTCTTCGCCTGCGGCGCCTGCCACATCCTGGCCTTCGCCTTTCTGGAACGGTTTCCGGACGCCGGATTTCGCGCGCTCTGGATCAAGCCGGGCGAAGGCTTCACCGGCAATCACCTCGTCGTCGCGAATGACGCGGGCCTTGCCTTCGACTATCACGGCTGCAGCCGCTTCGATCGCCTGCTGGCGCATATGCAGGCCAAGGCCAACCGCTGGTGGCCGGGCTGGCATGCGACGCTGATCGAATTGCCGCGTGACGTCCTGGTCTCGGAGGCGAAGTCGCGCAGCTATGACGGCCTCTGGCTGCGCGAGCCCGGGCAGTTCCTGCACGACGCCATGCCCCGCGCCGTGCGATTCCGCGATCGCCGGTAACGTCAATTGTTATGTGTCAGGAGGAAGGGTGCGCTGACGCCCTGAGACTTGTTTTCGTGGGAGAAGACGGCGAACAGGATGCGGTCCATGGAGGTTTTGTCCTGGAAAGTGCCCATTGGTCTGGTGCGTCGTCGGACCTCGCGGAAGCGGCGCTCGATGGCGTTGGTGGT
>DASZSL010000004.1:0-5244 GCA_035548715.1 Dongiaceae bacterium | reverse complement strand
ATCGTAATCGGCGCGGCCGCGCGCCGCCGGCAGCAGGGCGAGGCCGATCAGCGCGGCGACCGGCCATCCGGCGGCGCGGCGCGTCATGAGGCGGCGGCCAGCGCGTGGCCGGCGCCCAGGCCGCTCTGCGCCTGCCAGGCGGCGAGATCCTCGGCGGCGCGGCGCGCCAGCTTCGGCTTGCGCTCGGCGCGCCAGGCCTTCTGCTCGGCCTTGCCGAGACCTGCCGGCATCGGCAGCTCGGGGAACAGGCCGAAATTGACGTTCATCGGCTGGAAGGTCCGCGCATCCGCCGCGCCGGTGATGTGGTGGAGCAGCGCGCCCAGCGCCGTGGTCGGCGGCGGTGCGCCCAGCGGCCGGCCCAGGCGCTCGCATCCGGCGAACAGCCCGGCCAGCAGCCCGATCGCGGCGCTCTCCACATAGCCCTCGACGCCGGTGATCTGGCCGGCAAAGCGCAGGGCCGGGCGCTGCTTCAGCCGCAGGCTGGCATCGAGCAGGCGCGGGCTGTTGATGAAGGTGTTGCGGTGCAGGCCGCCCAGGCGCGCGAATTCGGCGCGCTCCAATCCCGGGATCATGCGGAAGATCCGCACCTGCTCACCGTGCCTCAGCTTGGTCTGGAAGCCGACCATATTGTACAGCGTTCCGAGCGCATTGTCCTGCCGAAGCTGTACGACCGCGTAGGGCCGGCGCCCGGTCCGGGGGTCGGTCAGCCCGACCGGCTTCATCGGGCCGAAGCACAGGGTCTTCGGCCCGCGCTCGGCCATCACCTCGACCGGCAGGCAGCCTTCGAAATAGGGCGTCGACTTCTCCCATTCCTTGAAGTCGGTCTTCTCGCCGGCGAGCAGCGCGGCATGGAAGGCGAGGTAGTCCGCCTTGCTGTGGAACGGGCAGTTGATGTAGTCCGCGCCGTCTCCCCCCGGCCCGGCCAGGTCGTAGCGCGACTGGAACCAGGCCTTCTCCAGGTCGATGCTCTCCTTGTGCACGATCGGCGCGATCGCGTCGAAGAAGGAGAGCGCCGCCTCCCCGGTCGCATCCAGGATCGCCCGGGCAAGGCCCGGCGCGGTCAGCGGCCCGGTGGCGACGATCACGCTGTCCCAGTCTTCCGGCGGCAGGCCGGCGATCTCCTCGCGCCGCATCTCGATCAGCGGATGCTCGGCGAGCGTCCGGGTCACCGCCGCGGCGAAGCCCTCGCGATCCACCGCCAGCGCGCCGCCGGCCGGGAGCTTGTGCCGGTCGGCCGCTCCCAGGATCAGGGAGCCCATCTGCCGCATCTCGCGGTGCAGCAAGCCGACGGCGTTGTTCTCGGCATCGTCCGAGCGGAAGGAATTCGAGCATACGAGCTCGGCGCAATCCGCGGTCTTGTGCGCCTCGGTGCCCCGGACCGGCCGCATCTCGTGCAGCACCACGGGCACGCCGAGCCCGGCGAGCTGCCAGGCGGCCTCGCTGCCGGCCAGGCCGGCGCCGATCACATGGACGCTGTCTCGAACTGTCATTGCGTTAACCATCAATCCTGGTTCAATAGTGTAATCTTCTTGCCTAAGTCCATAGAAGCGCGTCGCTTTGGCGCGCTTGCAGGGACGGGGCGGCCCCCCAAGATATGGGGCGGCATGCCGGAGATATCGGGGCGTAACATGGTCGATCAAGGCGTCATGACGGAAGGCAACAGCAACCGGCGCATCACCTTGCGCAAGAAGACGCTGAAGAGCGCCAAGATCGTCTTCAACAACAAGCAGAGCGTGATCGACTGCTTCGTGCGGGACGTTTCGGACACCGGCGCCAAGCTGCAGGTCGCCGACCTCCTGGCCGTGCCGCGCAATTTCACCCTGATGCTGCACGACGGCACCAGCCATGAATGCGAGCGCGTCCGCGCCCACGGCACCGAGATCGGCGTCCGGTTCCTCGACTAGCGATGCACGGCATCCCCGGACTTGATCCGGGGATCTCACGCCGCCTGGTCGATGCCCTGCGCGCTCAGCATCTTGGCATAGGCGGGGCGGGCCAGGCAGGCGCGCACCAGCCGGCGGATCTCCGGATGGGCGATCGCCGGCTTCGCCATCTTGCGGGTCCAGCGCGCGATCATCGCCGCGTAATAGTCGCAGACATAGAAATTCTTCCCGCACAGGAACGGCCCGGACCTGGCGAGCACGCCGTCCAGGAAGCCGAACATCTCGTCGCTGCGCAGCTCGGCCTTGGCGACGACGCGCTGCTGCTGATCGCCGCCATCGACGAAATAGTTCGCGTGCCAGTAATGCATCAGCGCCTCCTGCAGCGTGTTGGTCAGATACGCCATCCATTGCAGGAACGGGCCGCGGTCGGGATCGCCGGGCCTGGGCGCCATGCCGGCCTCGGGATGCCGCTCGGTCAGGAACAGGCAGATCGCGGCGCTCTCGTACATCACCCGGTCGCCGTCATAGACCAGGGTCGGCACGCGGCCATGGGGGTTGATCTTGAGGTAGGCGGCGCTCTTCTGCTCGTTCTTCTCGTCGTCGATCTTGATCAGTTCGACCGGCTTGCCGATCTCGTTCAGCAGGGCCTGCGGCGCCATGGCGGCGCTGCCCGGCGACCAGTAGAGCTTGTACATCGCGGACCCCTGTCTCTAAGCTCCGTCATCCATAGCACGGAAGGCCGGATCGATGTCGAGCGCGAGCGCACCCATTCAGGATCAGATCGAGTACTGGAACCGGGAAGGCGGCCCGCAATGGGTCCGCCGGCAGCAATCCTGGGACGTCACCATGAAGCCGATCTCCGACGCCGCGCTGACCCGCGCCGCGGTCGCGCCCGGCGAGCGGGTGATCGATATCGGCTGCGGCTGCGGCGCCACCAGCCTGGACCTGGCGCGGCTGGTCGGCCCGCAGGGCAGGGTGCTCGGCGTCGATGTCTCGAAGCCGATGCTGGACCGCGCCAGGGAGCGCGCCGCCGGCAATCCGGTCGTGAGCTTCGCCGAGGCCGACGCCACCACCTATCCGTTCGAGCGGGGTGCGGCCGATCTCCTGTTCTCGCGGCACGGCGTGATGTTCTTCCCCGCGCCCGAGCGCGCCTTCGCCAACCTGCGCGGCGCGCTCAAGGGCGGCGGGCGCATGGCCTTCTCCTGCTTCCGCACGCCGAAGGAGAACGCGCTCATCACCACCATCTTGGCCGCGGTGACGGACTATGTGCCGCCGCTGCCGAAGCTCGGCCCGGAGGATCCCGGTCCCTTTTCCTTCGCCGATCCCGACCGCGTGAAGCGCATCCTCGGCGCCGCCGGGTTCAAGTCGATCGCGCTGGAGCCGGTCGATCTCCAGCTCGACGTCGGCTCCGGCAAGGGCCTGGACGAGGCGGTGGTCAACACCCTGGAGATCGGCCCCGCGAGCCGTGCGCTCAAGGGCCAGCCGCCGGAGACCCGCGCCAAGGCCGAGGCCTCGATCCGCGCCGCCCTCACGCCGCTCCAGCAGGACGGCAAGGTCCCGCTCGGCGCCGGCATCTGGGTGGTCACGGCGAAGGGCTGAGAAAGCACTCAAACTCGACCGTCACCCTAAGGCCAAGCCTTGGGGCGACGGCGTGCGGATCGGCGAAAGCCGCGCCCTAAGCCCGTTTCTTCCTCGCCCGCGGCGTCAGGTGCGGCGCCAGGTAGTGGCCGGTATAGCTGCCCGCGGTCTGCGCCACCGTCTCCGGCGTGCCGGCGGCCACGATGCGGCCGCCTTTGTCGCCGCCTTCGGGGCCGAGGTCGATGATCCAGTCCGCGGTCTTGATGACTTCGAGATTGTGCTCGATCACCACCACCGTGTTGCCCTGGTCCACGAGCTGGTGCAGCACCTCCAGCAGCTTGCGCACGTCCTCGAAATGCAAGCCGGTGGTCGGCTCGTCGAGAATGTAGAGCGTGCGGCCCGTCGCCCGCCGCGACAGCTCCTTCGACAGCTTGACGCGCTGCGCCTCGCCGCCGGACAAGGTCGTCGCCGCCTGGCCGATATGGATATAGCCGAGCCCGACCTGCTCCAGCATCGCGAGCTTGTCGCGGATCGGCGGCACCGCCTTGAAGAACTCCACGCCTTCCTCGACGGTCATGTCCAGCACGTCGGCGATCGACTTGCCCTTGAACTGCACCTCGAGCGTCTCGCGGTTATAGCGCTTGCCCTTGCACTGGTCGCACTGGACGTAGACGTCGGGCAGGAAGTGCATCTCGATCTTGATGACGCCGTCGCCCTCGCAGGCCTCGCAGCGCCCGCCCTTCACGTTGAACGAGAAGCGCCCCGCCTTGTAGCCGCGGGCCTGCGCCTCGGGCAGGCCGGCGAACCAGTCGCGGATCGGCGTGAAGGCGCCGGTATAGGTCGCCGGGTTCGAGCGCGGCGTGCGCCCGATCGGCGACTGGTCGATGTCGATCACCTTGTCGAGGAATTCCAGCCCTTCGATCCGGTCGTGCGGCGCCGGATGGGTGCGCGCATCGTGCAGCCGCCGCGCCAGCGCGTTGTACAGGGTCTCGATGATCAGGGTCGACTTGCCGCCGCCGGAAACGCCGGTGACGCAGGTCATGACGCCCAGCGGGATATCGACCGAGATGTTCTTCAGGTTGTTGCCCTTGGCGCCGACGATGCGCAGCTTCGCATCCTCCTTCGGCGGCATGCGCCGCACCTCCGGCACCGGGATCGACCGCGTGCCGTTGAGATATTGCGCGGTGAGGCTGTTGCCGGCCATCACCTCCTTGGGCGTGCCATGCGCCACCACCTGGCCGCCATGGATGCCCGCGGCCGGTCCCATGTCGATCAGGTAGTCGGCATGGCGGATCGCATCCTCGTCATGCTCGACCACCAGCACCGTGTTGCCGAGATCGCGCAGCCGTTTCAGGGTCGCCAGCAGCCGGTCGTTGTCGCGCTGGTGCAGCCCGATCGACGGCTCGTCCAGCACATACAGCACGCCCGTGAGCCCACTGCCGATCTGCGAGGCCAGGCGGATCCGCTGGCTCTCGCCGCCCGAGAGCGTCGCCGAGCCGCGCGACAGCGTGAGATATTCCAGCCCCACCGAATTCAGGAACCCGAGCCGCTCGTTGATCTCCTTCAGGATGCGATAGGCGATGTCCTGCTGCTTGCTGGTCAGCTTGTCGTTCAGCGCCAGGAACCAGTCGGCCGCCTGGGCGATGGAGAAATCGGTGACCGCCGAGATGTCGAGCCCGTCGATCTTCACCGCCAGCGCCTCGGGCTTCAGCCTCTTGCCCTTGCAGGCGTCGCACAAAGTGCTGGCCTGGTAGCGCGCCAGCTCCTCGCGCATCCAGGAGGA
>DASZSL010000003.1:0-150737 GCA_035548715.1 Dongiaceae bacterium | reverse complement strand
GCCTCGACGATGTCGTCGTATTCCGAACCCAGCATTCCGCTCCGGTTCCCTCCGATCCCCAACGGCGCCCCGGAGGGCAGCCATGCAGGTGAAAGGAACCTAACAAGGACGAGATCGGTCGGCAATCCAGGGTCGCGGCGGCAATACCCGCATAGCGGGCGGGAGCGGGATTCCCGTCTCGCTCATGCCGAGAGCGTGCCGTTCCCCACCGCAATGCTGCCCGAGCGCCTCCGGAGCATCGGGAAGCCCCGTGCGCCGCGGCTGTCGTTCATGCCGGGGAACGGCACGCCGGCCCATCAAGCGGCCGCGCGGGCCTCTCCAATGGGAACCGGACGAACGCAGCTCGCGTTTCAGCCGCATGACCGAACGAGGTAGCCCGATGCAGGCGAGGCTTGGTCCGCGCCGATCGGTCGCCGAAGGCGACCGCGAGGAAGCGGCCGGCGATCGGGCCGAGCCGCCGGCTTCGGCGCCGGCCGGGAGCTACATATGCCCGGTCTGCGGCGAGACCGTGAGAGCCGCCGATCTCGGCGCCTCGCTCTTCCACCAGCGGCCCAACCACAAGGCCGGCGACCGCCGCGGCTGAGCGCGGCTGCGCGGCCCGCTCACCGCCGGGAGACGACGCCTTTCGACGTGAGATGCATGCCGGTCAGCGTGCGCTCGGCGTGGCGCAGGCGCCAGGACAGCATCTTCTGCGCATATTCCAGGACGATGTCGCGATGGGCCGGGTCGCCGGCGAGGTCCCGGGTCTCGCCGGGATCCGCCTCCAGGTCGAAGAGCAGGGGCGGCATCGCGGCGAAGTGGACGTACTTGTAGCGTTGGCCGCGGATGACCGCGTAGTTGCAGTCGTCGGAATGCAGCCCGAAGGCGGTCTCCGGGACCAGGTTCGGGATGTCGCGGAAATCGTGCTCGAAATGCGCCTCGGTGCGCCAGCCGTCAGGCGCCTTGCCCTCCAGGAACGGCAGCAGCGAGCGGCCGTCGCAGGCCCGCGGCGTCTCGAGGCCCAGCCAGTCGAGGATGGTCGGCATCAGGTCGACCGCCTCGGAGAATCGCGACACGACCGCGCCGCGCGCGCCATCGGCGGCGGCGCGCGGATCGCGGATGATCAGCGGGATGTGGAACGAGGAGTCGAAATAGATCTCCTTGCCCCAGCAGTAGTGGTCGCCGAGCATCTCGCCATGGTCGCAGGTGAAGACGATCAGCGTGCTTTCGTACTCGCCGCTGTCCTTGAGCGTGGCGACGATCCGTCCGATCTGGTCGTCCACCTGGGTCATCATCGCGTAATAGGTGGCGCGCATCTGCCGGAGGTCGAGCTCGTCCATGCCGACCAGGTTCAGCGGGTTGTGCTCGTCGTAGCCATTGGGCGCCGCCAGCCATTTCAGCTTCTCCCTGAGGAAGGGATGCTGGACGCCTTCCGCCGCCGGCGTCGCGGCGCGGATCGCCGCCGGCACGTCCGCCGGGTGGTAGAGCAGGTTGTAGGGCTCGGGGGCGATCACCGGCGGGTGCGGCCGCAGGAAGACGAGATGCGCGAACCAGTTCTGGTCCCGGCGGATCGAGAGCCATCGCAGGAAGGTGTCCGCCACGAAGGCGGTCTCGCTGTCCTCGGCGGTGAAGACGGTCGGGACCGCGCGGAAGCCGCGGCCTTCCGGCACCTCATAGCCGGGCCGCGGCCGGTAGACGTCGGCGCGCCCGTTGGGGAAGTCGTAGCCGCGCGCCTTCAGGTAGGCCATCCACGGGGCCGCGTGATCCGGCACCTGGACGCCGACGGTCATGCCGGGCAGCACGCCCTCATAGGTCTTGAGCGCGGGATCCTGGGGATCGCGGCCGCGGGGATCGGCGCTGGTGTCGGTGTAGCCGAACAGCGTCGGGTCGTAGCCGCCGCGCCGCGCCTCCAGCGCAAGGTTGGTGTGGCGCGCGTCGAGCGGCGTGCCGTTGCGCCCGGAGCGGTGATTCATCAGGTAGAGGCCGGTCAGCATGCTGGTGCGCGACGGGCCGCAGGGCGTGGCCTGGGCATAGTGGTTGCGGAACAGCACGCCGTCCTTGGCCAGGGCGTCGATATTGGGCGTCTTCACCACCGGATGGCCCAGCGCGGACAGGCATTCCCACCGCCATTGATCAGCCGAGATGAACAGCACCTTGCGGGACTTGGCGGCGGACATCGGAGGCTCCGAAGAAGAAGGAATTGTCGTCAGAGATGTAGCTCGACGCGGGCTTCGCGCAAGGCGGCGTCGAGATCCGGCGGCAGCGCCTGGTCGGTGACGATGCGGGTGATCTCGTCCAGCGGGCACACCACTTCGAGGTTGGGCGCGCCGAATTTCGAATGGTCGAGCAGGAAGACGCGCTCCTCGCAGCGCGGCAGCATCGCGCGCTTGACCGCGGCGCCGGCGGAATCCGCCTCGTTCGGCCCTTCGGCGGTGATGCCGCTCGCGCCGAGGAAGCAGCGATTGGCATGGAAGCGGCCGAGGAAGTTGATCGTATCGGCGCCGGTGACGCTGCCCTCATGCGGGTCGTAGCGGCCGGGGCAGGCGATCACGGCGATGGTCGGGTTGCTGGCCAGCGCCATGGCCACGGCGAAGCAGTTGGTGATGACGGTGATGTCCTTCGCCTCGGCGCCCAGGCGGCGGGCGAAATGCAGCGTGGTCGAGCCGGCGTCGATCATCAGCACTTCGCGGGGACGCACCAGCCCGACGGCGAGCGCGGCGATGCGCTCGCGCTCCTCGGTCATGGTGTTGTAGCGCTCGTTCCAGGCGGGCTCGAAGCCGAAGGGGCGGGCGACCGCCCCGCCATAGGTGCGGTTGATGAGGCCGTTCTGGCCCATCTCCTCGAGGTCGCGGCGGATGGTCTCGTAGGAGACGCCGAGCTCGGAGGCGAGGTCGGAGATCCGGATCGTGGTCGAGATCCGGAGCTCGGCCAGAATGCGGTCCTGCCGTTCCTTCTTAGAGAGCTTCAGCATGTCGTTCATCATCGGGTTGCCGCCGCCGCAGTTCCATTTGCGTCCGCGCATCATTGGGTGATTCTGCGAGGGATGCAATGCGGTCGGTCATGCCGGAATCTCCGCCGGAATCCCACCGGTTTCGGCGGCGAAATCGAGGAAGGTGAAGCGGTCGCGGATCTCGCGGGCATGGAGCACGGCCTCGCGATAGGCGGCGTCCGGAATGCCGATCTCCGCCGGCCGGGTCGGCGCATGGACGCGCCGGAGCGCCGATTCCAGCGCGGCCGGCGCGCGGTGCACGGCGCGGATCGCCCGGCGCATTTCCGGCCAGCCGGCGCGGAGACGTCGATTGAGCGCGGCGGCGCGGTCGGCGTCGATCGCCTTGCGCGCGAAGGCCGACCAGCAGGCGGCGCCGGCTTCCGCGCCGAACCGGGCGGAGAGCTCGGTCGGCGTCACCGCGGACGTGCCGACCTGGATCTCGGCACGCTTCAGGATGTCGGCCTGGAGGCGGGCCATGGTCAGGGTCGTGACCGCGATCTGCTCGCCGTGCAGGCTTTCCGGCCAGGCCGGATCGCGGCGCATCTCCAGGAAATGCGCGATGAGATGCTCGCCCTGGCTGGCGGGGTAGCTGCCGCCGCAGATCGCCATGCCGAAGCCGGACAGGATCAGCGTCCGCGCCAGCAGCGTCATCGCCGCGGCGTCGCCCGCGACCAGGCCCTCCGGAGCGGCGAGCAGCGCCTGCTCGTCCTGCTCCAGGAGCAGGAACGGAAGGGCGCGGTATCGCTGGTCGAGCAGCAGATGGGCCAGCAGCCAGTCGGCCTGGGCGGTCGGGCGGCAGGCGCTGTCGCCGAAGCCGGCGACGATCATGCGCCGCGGCGCCTTGCACAGGATATCGACGTCCAGGAACACGCCCCGCGGCGCCGCGGCCGGCAGGGACTGCTTCACGCCGCGGTCCATGATGGCGGCGTTCATCGAGACATAGCCGTTCATCGACGGCGCGGTGCCGAAGCAGGCATAGGGCTTGCGGTCGAGATGGGCGGCGTATTTCGCGAGGTCGTTGATCGTGCCGGAGCCGACGGCGATCAGCGCGTCGGCATGCAGGCTGCGCGCGCGGACGAGCTGGACCGTCTCCATGTCCGCATGGGGCCTGGCCGGCAGGATGATCGGGGTCACGCAGAACGCGCCGCCCAGCGCGCCGGAGACCCGGCTGCCGAGGACCGGCCAGGTATCCGCGTCGGCGAGCAGCGCCAGCCGGCCGCCGAGATCCAGGTCCTGGACCAGGGCCGTCTCGCGCCCGCGCAGGCTCGGCTCGATCGCGACGATGCGGGTCGCGACGGCGATGGCCTCGCCGGTCTCCGGATCGGTCAGCCTGCCGTCGAGCAGGCGCTGGAGCAGCTCGGCGCTCATGCCGCGGCGCAATCGGCTTGGATGCGCGCGAGCTGGGAGAGGATGGAGCCCGCTTCCGGCGCGTAGCTGCCGTCGAAGACTGCCGAGCCGATGGTGAAGGCGTCGGCGCCGGCGGCCGCGAGGGCGCGGATCTGCGCCGCGGAATGCACGCTGCCCGCCACGATCAGCGCGCCTCGTCCCAAGCCCTTGCGCGCGGCGCGCACCAGCGCCAGGGGATCGGCCTCGGTGGCGCGATAGGCGAGGAGGTCGGCGCCGGCGCAGCCTTGCGCCATGAAGCTCCGGCACTGCGCTTCGACGTCGGCGGGCGTGCCGGCGAGCTTGGTCGGATGGCCGCGCGGGAAGCCGGGAAAAGGGTAGTAGCGGGTGGCGGAGCCTTGCAGGATCTGCTGCACGGCGGCGACGTCGGTCCCGCCCAGCAGGCGATCGACGCCGAGCGAGACGGCGACCCGCGCCGAGTTCAGGCAGGCTTCCGGCGTCGTGCTGACCACCTCCATGTAGCTGATCGCGCCGCTGGCCCGGATGGCGGTGTTCAGCGCCGCCAGAGTGTCCGGCGGGACGCCGACATCCTTGAATCCCACATGCTTGAGGCCCGCCGGCCGGATGGTCTCGAACAGCGCAAGGCAGTCCGAGATGGTCCGGTCCTGTCGCGTCAGCATGAAGATGAAGTCCATTGAACGCCCCGACCGCTCCCCGGCGGTTCCTGTGCATTGTTGCACAGAGATTATATGAAAGATGTGTGAACTTACAAAAACCGTTGTTGAGGTTCAACAGGTGTCATGTTAGCGTCCAAGGGCTTTCGGACGCGGCGCCGACCGGCCTGCGCGCCGGAAGCTGGGGAAATCGCAAACAAATCGATCGACGGCGGACCTTCGAACGGGAGAGGCCAAGATGAAGCGGACGTGGTTTGAGAAGACGGCAATGGCGTCGGTGGCGGCGCTGCTGGCGGGATCGGCGGCGTTGACCGCGGAGATGTCGGGCGCGCGGGCGGATGCCATGTCCGACCTGATCGCGGCGGCCAAGAAAGAGGGCGAGCTCACCATCATCGCCGTCCCCCACGACTGGTGCGGCTACGGCGACGTGATCGAGAGCTTCAAGAAGAAGTACGGGTTGAAGATGAACGAGCTCAACCCGGACGGCGGCTCGGGCGACGAGATCGAGGCGATCAAGGCGAACAAGGGCAATACCGGCCCGCAGGCGCCGGACGTGATCGACGTGGGCCTCTCCTTCGGCCCCTCGGCCAAGAAGGACGGCCTGATCCAGCCGTACAAGGTCTCGACCTGGGACACGATCCCGGACGACCAGAAGGATCCGGAAGGCTACTGGTACGGCGACTATTACGGCGTGCTCGCCTACGAAGTGAACAAGGACATGATCAAGAACATCCCGGCCGACTGGTCGGATCTCTTGAAGCCGGAATACAAGGGCCAGGTGGCGCTCGACGGCGATCCGCGGACGTCCAATGAATCGATCCAGGCGGTCTTTGCCTCCGGCCTGTCCTCGGCCGGCGGCGATGTCGACAAGGCGCCGGATGCCGGCCTGCAATTCTTCAAGAAGCTCAACGAGGTCGGCAATTTCGTGCCGATCGGCGGCGGCGCCTCGACCCTGGCCCAGGGCACGACGCCGATCGTGATCCGCTGGGACTACCTGGCGCTCGGCGACCGCGACACGCTCGCGGGCAACCCCGACGTCGAGGTCGTGGTGCCGAAGACCGGCATCGTCGCCGGCGTCTATGTCCAGGCGATCAGCGCCTACGCGCCGCACCCCAACGCCGCGAAGCTCTGGATGGAGCATCTCTATTCGGATGAATCGCAGCTCACCTGGCTGAAGGGCTATTGCCACCCGATCCGCTTCAACGACCTGGTGAAGAACAACAAGGTGCCGGCCGACCTGATGGCCAAGCTGCCGCCGGCCGAGAACTACGCCAAGGCGCTGTTCCCGACCCTCGAGCAGAACGCCAAGATCAAGGACACGATCACCAAGCAGTGGGACAGCGTGGTCGGCGTCAATGTGAAGACCGACTGAGCCCGGGCGGGCCGGACGCGACGGTGCGTGCGGCCCGTCTTTCGGCTTGGTTTGGCTCGGCTGGTGTTGTTTGATGACGCCTGATCGCCTTTCGCGCGATCAGGCCACCGGCTCAGGGGAATGACGCAGGTATCCTTGGACGCCACCCGCCGGCCGCGCGCGGCCGCTCAGCCCATGTCCTGGGCCTGGGTCGGCGTCGCGCCGTTCTTCGTGTTCGCCGTCCTGTTCCTCATCCTGCCGACCGCGCATCTGGTGGTGGGATCGTTCCAGGACGCCGACGGCCGGTTCACCTTCGCCAATATCGTCCATCTCTTCACGCCGCAGATCGTCTCGTCCTTCTGGATCACGATCCAGGTCAGCGCCTATTCGGCGATCGGCGGCGCGATCATCGGCCTGCTGCTGGCCTATGCGGGCGTCATGGGCGGCCTGCCGAAATGGGTGCGGCCGGTGCTGATGACCTTCTGCGGCGTGGCGCCCAATTTCGCCGGCATCCCGCTGGCCTTCGCCTTCCTGGCGACGCTGGGCCGCACCGGCCTGGTGACGGCGTTCCTGTTCAACACCTTCGGCTTCAAGCTCTACGACCACGGCTTCAACATCACCAGCTTCTGGGGCCTGGTGCTGGCCTACCTCTATTTCCAGATCCCGCTGATGGTGCTGATCCTGGTGCCGGCGCTCGACGGGCTGAAGCGGGAATGGCGCGAGGCCTCGGACATCCTGGGCGGCGGCGCCTGGCACTTCTGGCGCTACGTGGCGATCCCGATCCTCTGGCCGAGCCTGGCCGGCACGACGGTGCTGCTCTTCGCCAACGCCTTCGGCGCGGTCGCGACCGCCTACGGCCTGATGGGCAGCGGCATCAACCTGGTCACCATCATGCTGTTCGCCCAGATCCGCGGCGATGTGCTGCACGACCAGAACCTCGGCTACGCGATCGCCCTGGGAATGGTGGTCATCACCGTGCTCTCCAACCTGATCTACATCGTGCTTCGGGCACGGACCAAGCGGGACCTGCGATGAAGCGCGGCCGCCTCGTCTCCTGGATCATCATGGCGCTGTCGGCGATCTATTTCTTCGTGCCGCTGGCCTGCACCTTCGAGTTCTCGCTGCGGCTGAAGCGCGGCACCTACAGCTTCGCCGCCTACGAGAATGTGTTCAACGACTACCGCTTCCAGGAGAGCTTCCTCTATTCGACCACGCTCTCCGTGGCGACGATCATCTTCGGCACGCTGCTGGTGGTGCCGACGGCGTATTGGGTCCAGCTCAAGCTGCCCAGGATCCGGCCGCTGGTCGAGTTCCTCACGCTGATGCCGCTGGTGATCCCGGCCATCATCCTGGTCTTCGGCTATATCCGGATCTACAACAGCTCGTCGCTCCTGCCGATGACCTCCGCCTCATGGTCCACCGACACGCTGCTCGCCTGCAGCTACATCACCCTGGCGCTGCCCTACATGTACCGGGCGATCGACACCGGGCTGCAGTCGATCGACGTGAAGACGCTCACCGAGGCGGCGGAGAGCCTCGGCGCGCGCTGGCCGTCGATCCTGTTCGGCGTGATCCTGCCCAACCTCCGGGTCGCCATCGTGAGCAGCGCGTTCCTCACCTTCGCGACCGTGATCGGCGAGTTCACCATCGCCAGCCTGCTCGACCGCCCGGCCTTCGGCCCCTATCTGCAGCTGATCGGCGCCAACCGCGCCTACGAGCCGTCGGCGCTCGCCGTGATCACCTTCCTGGTGACCTGGGGCTGCATGGGCGTCATCCAATTGCTGGGACGCGGCCGCAAGGGCGGCGTCGCTCCCACGGCTTACTAGGGGAAGTCATGGCGTTCCTGGAGATCGCGGAACTGCAGAAGACCTTCGGCGGCAATCGCGTCGTCCAGGATTTCAACCTCGCCGTGGAGAAGGGCGAGTTCATCTCCTTCCTGGGTCCGTCCGGCTGCGGCAAGACCACGACCTTGCGCATGGTGGCCGGCTTCGAGCAGCCGGATTCCGGGCGGATCTCGATCGGCGGCAAGGACGTGACGGCGCTCCGGGCCAACCAGCGCAAGATCGGCATGGTGTTCCAGTCCTACGCGCTGTTCCCCAACATGACGGTGGCGGAGAACATCGCCTACGGATTGAAGATCGCCAAGCGACCGCGGGCGGAGATCAAGGGCCGGGTCGAGGAGATGCTGGCGCTGATCAAGCTGCCGAAGCTCGGCGACCGCTATCCGAGCCAGCTTTCCGGCGGCCAGCAGCAGCGCGTGGCCCTGGCGCGGGCGCTCTCGGTCAATCCCGAGGTGCTGCTGCTCGACGAGCCGCTCTCGGCGCTGGATGCCAAGATCCGCATCGCGCTCCGGGAAGAGATCCGCGCCGTCCAGCGCAAGCTCGGCATCACCACGATCTACGTCACCCACGACCAGGAGGAGGCGCTCTCGATCTCCGACCGGATCGTGGTGATGAGCGACGGGCGGATGGAGCAGGTCGGCACGCCGTTCGAGATCTACAATCATCCGCGCACGCGCTTCGTGGCCTCGTTCGTCGGCACGCTCAGCATCCTGCGCGGGGAGGTGCTCGACGCCGCGTCCGGGCGGGTGGCGATCGACGGGCAGGAAGTGTTCGCGGCGCGGGGTCTCGGCCATCTGGAGACGGGCCGGGTGCAGTCCTTCGCGCTGCGGCCGGAAGCGGTGATGCTGGGTGCCGCGGTCAACGGCCGCAACGGGTTGCGCGGCACGATCGAGCAGGTGAGCTTCCTCGGCTCGATCATCCGCATCCGGGTCGCGCTCAGGGACAATGCGGTGCTGCTGGACGCGCTGAACAACCCGGGCACGCCGCCGCCTGAATTCGGCAGCGAGGTCGCGGTGAGTTTCAGCCGCGACGATCTGCTGGCCCTGGAAGGCGAATCCGCCTGATCCAGGGCCGGCGGCGCATCAGGCGCATGTACGCCGCGCTCCGGGACATCTACAATCGGGCGGCGCCGATCGCGGGGTTCCGTGCGGATCCCGCGCGGCGACGGCAGCTTCGCGCGCATCCATCCATCGAGCAGGGGAAATGGCCAGATCGACCGAGGGTCTCGACGCCGCGGGCCTGCGCCGGGTGGTGCGGCTCGGCGGGCTGGACATGCCGGAGGACCGGGCGGCGGCGCTGTTGCCGCTCTATGCCGCCCTGATGTCGAGCTGCGACCGTCTCGCGGCGGTCGATCCGGGCTGGGCCGGCAGGCCGGCGCCGGAACGGGAGAAGGGGCGATGACCGATCCGCTCTTCCTGTCGATCGGGGCGCTGGGCGCCGCCTATCGCAGCGGCGCGCTCTCTCCCGTTGCCGTGACCAGCCAGGCGCTGGACCGCATCGCGGCCTGCGACAAGGCGCTGAACGCCTTCATCGCAGTGCTGGCCGAGCGCGCGATGGACCGGGCGAAGGCCGCCGAGGCCGAGCTGCGCGCCGGCAAGGATCGCGGTCCCTTGCACGGCGTGCCGGTCGGCATCAAGGACCTGGTGGAGATGGCCGGCGTGCCGACCACCTTCTCCTCCCGCGCCGGAAGCCCGCGGCAGGGCAGGGCGGATGCGGCGGTCATCCGCCACCTGGAAGCGGCGGGCGCCATCGTCATCGGCAAGACCAACCTGCTGGAATATGCCTACGGCGCGGTGCATCCGGATTTCGGGCAGACCAACAATCCGTGGAATCCGGCGCTCACCTCCGGCGGGTCGAGCGGCGGCTCGGCGGCGGCGGTCGCGGCCGGCATGTGCTATGCCGCGCTGGGCACCGATACCGGCGGCTCGATCCGCATCCCGGCCAGTTACTGCGGCTGCGTCGGGCTGAAGCCGACCTACGGCCTGGTGCCGCTCGACGGCGTGCAGGCGCTCTCCTGGTCGCTGGATCACGCGGGACCCTTGGCGCGCTCCTGTGCCGATGCCGCGCTCTTCCTCGAAGGGCTGACGGGCAGGCCGCATCCGGTCGCCGCGCCGAAGCTGCAGGGCATGCGCCTCGGCGTGATGCAGCATGAAGGTGCGGAGAAATGGCTCCAGCCCGAGGTGGTCGCACGCTTCGAGGAAGCGGTGAAGATCCTGGAAAAGGCGGGTGCCGGGATCGAGACGGTCTCGATCCCCGATCTTGCCCTGGCCTCCGACGCCGTGCTGGCGATGATCGGGCCCGAGGCCAGCATCGTGCATCAGGCGCTGATCGCCCGGGAGCCGGAGAAGTTCGGCCCGATCACCCGGATGCAGATCGAAGCCGGCTTCGCCATTCCCGCCACCGCCTATGCGCGCGCCCAGCTCCTGCAGCAGGAATTGAAGCGCCGCTTCGCCGCCTTGTTCGACCGCATCGACGCGATCCTGTCCCCGGCGGTGCCCTGGGTGGCGCCGGCCGAGGATCCGCCGCTCAACGACGACAGCGGGCCGGGCGAGATGCTCTACAGCGGCCTTTATAACCTCACCGGGCTGCCGGCATTGGTTCTGCCGATGGGGATCGCCGGTCAAGGTTTGCCGGCCGGGCTGCAGATCGTGACGCCCTGGGGCGCGGACGACCTCGCTTTCTCGATCGGCACCGTGCTGGAGCGCGCGGTCGGCCCGCTGCGCCCGGATCTCGCCCGGCTCAGTAGATGACGGGCTCGGTCACCGGCGCGCCGAACCTGGTCTCGAGGAAGTCGAAGTCGCAGCCTTCGTTCGCCTGCTTGATGTGCCGGGAGAACATCCAGCCATAGCCGCGTTCATACCGCGGCGCCGGCGGGGTCCAGGCGGCACGGCGCCCGGCGAGCTCTTGGTCGGAGACTTCGAGCCGGATCGAGCGCGCGGGCACGTCGACGGCGATGATGTCGCCGGTCCTGACCAGCGCCAGGGGGCCGCCGATATAGGCTTCGGGCGCCACGTGCAGGATGCAGGCGCCGTAGCTGGTGCCGCTCATCCGCGCGTCGGACAGGCGCAGCATGTCGCGCACCCCCTGCTTGATCAGCTTCTTCGGGATCGGCAGCATGCCCCATTCCGGCATGCCCGGCCCGCCCAGCGGTCCGGCATTGCGCAGGACCAGGATGTGGTCCGGCGTGACGTCGAGATCGTCGCGGTCGATCGCGGCCTTCATCGACGGATAGTCGTCGAACACCAGGGCCGGCCCGCGATGCTGGCGCAGATGCGGCGCGCAGGCGCTCGGCTTGATGACGCAGCCGTCGGGGGCGAGGTTGCCCTTCAGCACGGCGAGCGCGCCCTCGGTGTAGATCGGGTTGTCGAGGGTCCGGATCACGTCGTCGTTGTAGACCGCGGCGCCCGCGATGTTCTCGCCGAGCGTCTTGCCGCTGACGGTGAGCGCGTCGAGATGCAGGTGCTGCTTCATCCGGCTCATCAGGCCGGGGAGGCCGCCGGCATAGAAGAAATCCTCCATCAGGTACTTGTCGCCGCTGGGCCGGATGTTGGCGATGACCGGCACGACGCGGCTGGCCTTGTCGAAATCGTCGAGGCCGATATCGATCCCGGCGCGGCGGGCCTGGGCGATCAGGTGGATGATGGCGTTGGTCGAGCAGCCCATGGCCATGCCGACGCTGATGCCGTTCTCGAAGGCCGCGCGGGTCTGGATCCTGGGCGGCGTCAGGTCCTCCCAGACCATCTCCACGATGCGCCGGCCCGAGGCCGAGGCCATGCGGATGTGGTTGGCGTCCGCCGCGGGTATGGAGGAGGCGCCGGGCAGGGTCATGCCGATCGCCTCGGCGATCGCCATCATGGTGGCGGCGGTGCCCATGGTCATGCAGGTGCCGTAGCTCCGGGCGATGCCGGCCTCGATCTCCTCCCAGTCCGTCTTCGAGATGTTGCCGGCGCGGCGCTCGTCCCAGTATTTCCAGACGTCCGAGCCGGAGCCCAGCACGTTGCCCTTCCAGTTGCCGCGCAGCATCGGCCCGGCGGGCAGGTAGATCGTTGGCAGGCCGGCGCTGGTGGCGCCGAGCAGCAGCCCCGGCGTGGTCTTGTCGCAGCCCCCCATCAGCACCACGCCGTCCACCGGGTGGGAGCGGATCAGCTCCTCGGTCTCCATCGCCAGCATGTTGCGATAGAGCATGGTGGTCGGCTTGACGAAGATCTCCGCCAGCGAGATCGCCGGCAGCTCGATGGCGAAGCCGCCGGCCTGGAAGATGCCGCGCTTCACGTCGTCGACCCGCTGCTTGAAATGCGCGTGGCAGGGGTTGATGTCGGACCAGGTGTTGATGATGCCGATCACCGGCTTGCCCTGCCATTCGGCGGCGGCGTAGCCCATCTGCATCGCGCGGGAGCGATGCCCCATGGAGCGCAGGTCGTCGGGCGCGAACCAGCGGGCGCTGCGAAGTGTCTCGGGTGTCTTGCGTGTGCTCATGTTCCGGTACGGCAGGCTGTGGAGGGTTGCTCCATAGCATGCCGGCGCGGGGTCAACCAGCGTGCGGCGCCCGGAGCCTGAGGGCGAGCAGGGCGGCGAGGGCCAGGGCGAGGCCGATCCCGGCGACGCAGGCGGTCCAGCCGAGGCGGTCGAAGACCTGGCCGAGGATGGCGCTGCCGGCGAGGCCGCCGAGGAAATAGCAGGCGAGATAGATCCCGCCCGCCGAGCCGCGGTCGCCGGTGGCGGCGCGGCCGACGAAGCCGGTGGCGGCCGCCTGGGCGAAGAAGGTGCCGACGCCGACCAGGACCAGGCCGCCGAGTACCGGCGCCAGGTCGCCCGCGGCCATCAGCGGCAGCCCGAGCCCGGCGACGGCAAGCCCGCCCCAGAAGGCCGGCCGCGTGCCGAAACGGGCGGCGGCGAGCCCGGCCAGCGGCGTGGTCAGGATCGAGGGCAGGAACACGAGATAGACCAGGCCGACCTGCATCGGGCCGAGGGCGATGGGCGCGCGGACCAGCACGAAGTTGACGTAGGTGAAGGTGCCGATGAAGGCGAACAGGATCAGGAACCCGATGGCGAAGGCCGCGCGCAGGGCCGGATTGCGCAGATGCGCGATCCAGGCGGAGAGCGCGGAAGCGGCCGTGGCGGCCGGTGCCGTCGGCCTGGCCTTGCCCAACGTCGCGATCGCCAGCGCCGCGCCGGCGAGGTTCAGCATGGCGAAGAGGTGGAAGTTCGCGGCGAGGCCGAAATGCTCGGCGACCGCGGCCGAGATCAGCCGGCCGAACAGGTTGCTGGCGACGTTCCCGGTGATATAGGCGGCGAAGGCGCCGCCGGCGGCCTTGGCGCTGCAATGCTCGGCCAGATAGGCGAGGGTCAGCGAGAACGCCGCCGACATGAACAGCCCCTGGATCGCGCGCAGCGTCGCGAAGGTGGCGAGATCGGGCGCCATCGCCAGCAGCGCGGTCGGCAGCGACAGCAGCGCGAGGCTCAGCACGATGCCGAGCCGGCGGTTGATCCGGCGGCTGAGCAGCGACACGACGATGCCCGAGATCGCCATGCCGAAGGTGCTGGCATTGACGGCGAGCCCCATGGCGGCCGGCGTCACCGCATAGCGTTCCGCCAGGGACGGCAGGATCGCCTGCGTCGCGAAGAGATCGACCAGGGTCAGGAAGGCGATCAGGCCGATGACGAGGTTGCGGAAGCCGTCGCGGCCGCCGCGGCGGGCCATCGGCAGCGTCATCTCGGCGGTGCGGGGCGTCATCATGCGCGCGGCTCCGGGCGGAGGGGCGGCGTGGTGCCGGGGGCGCGGCACCACGCCGGGACGGAGGCGATCCCCGGGAGTGCGGGATCGCCGCGCGTCACATGTTCTGGTCGGCGGGATCGTGCAGGATATCGGCCGAGATCAGGACGACCGGCTTCTTGCCGGTGTTCTTCCACCAGTGGCTGAGATCGGCGTCGCGCGACGTGTCGCCCGCCTTGTGCACGATGGGCACCTTGCAGTCGCTGGCATATTCGTCGATCTCGCCGGAGACGATGTAGATCAGCGCCGGGCGGTCGTTGTGGCTGTGCAGCGGCACGACGCCGCCCGGCTGGATCACCAGGCGCCGGATCCGGAACTGGTGGTCGGCGAGCTTCACCATCTCCTTCGAGAGGTCGATCTGCTCGAGCACGGTATCGGTCACGCCGACCGGCTTGGTCTGGGCGTTGGTCAGCGGATTGTCGCCCGCCTGACCGGCGGGACAGCCGTTGGCGAAAGCCGCGGTGGAGGCCAGCGCCGAAATGCCGGCGAGCGCGGCGGCGGCCGACAGGTTGCGCAAGGTCCTGCGGCCCTTCGTGGTGATGGTCATGATGTCTCTCCTTCGTTGGGTGGAAGTGGCTGAGGTCCTGCAGGGGCCGCAGCGGCAGGAGGAACATCGCGCAACGGCCCGATAAGAACGAATGCCGTTGGTCTTTGGATTCGATAGCGGCGGGTATGGCCGGCTTACTTGCTCTCGGCCGTGTCGGTGCCGTCCCAGTCGACCGGGGGCGGCTGGTCGATGCAGCGGCGGCAGCGCAGGATCATGCGGCGCGAAGGCTCGTCGCGGCCGCGCTGCCGGTCGGCTTCGCGGAAGAGATCGATGGCGCCGTCCCAGTCGCGCTGCAGGTACTTCGCAAAGCCGGCGTGATAGGTCTCGATCCAGCCGAGATCGCCCAGCGCCGCGCGGTCCCCGGCGAGGCCCAGCAGCTCGTAGACCACCTGCCCGCCGCGCCGGCCGTAGACCGCGACCTTGTCGACGCGACGGACGATGACCGCGTCGCCGGCGGCTTCGGCGGTGGCTTCGCCGACCAGGATGTCGGTGCCATAGCGCTTGTTGAGGCTCTCGAGGCGGCTCGCGACGTTCACGACGTCGCCGATCGCCGTGTAGTTCAGGCGGTCGCTGGAGCCGATATTGCCGACCAGCGTCGCCCCGGAATTGACGCCGATCCGCAAGCCCACCCTGCCCATCCCGGCGGCGTCCATGCCGATCGCCGACTGCCGGAAGGCCGCGCGACATTCGAGCGCCGCCTTGCAGGCCGACAGGGCGTGACTGGGGTTCGAGGTCGGCGCGTTCCAGAACGCCATCACGGAATCGCCGATGAACTTGTCGACGGTTCCCGCATTGGCGATCACGATGCGGGACATGAAGTCGAGATGATCGCCCAGGATCTCCACGATCCGGTCCGGTTGCGATTCCGTCAGGCCGGTGAAGCCGGCGAGGTCGGTGAACAGCACGGTCAGCGGCTGCGTCCGCCCGCCGGGCTTGGCCTCGATGCCCTCGCGGATCAGGATCTCGACCAGGTCGGCGGGCAGGTACTTGCGGAAGGCCGCAAGGCCGCTGCCCATCAGCCGGAGCGCGCGGGAGAGCTCGTCCAGCTCGCGGAGGCGCGACGGGCGGTAGGCCAGGTTGTCGAGATGGAACCGCTCGATCCGGTGCATGTCCGCGGCGATGCCCGCGATCGGCCGGCTGACCAGCCGGTGCGCGGCGAGCGCGCCGATGACCGAGACCGCCGCGACCAGGCCGATCACCAGGAAATAAAGCCGCCGTGTCGCAGCCGGAATGTCGCCCAGGATGTCCTCGGCGGGGATGACGGTGGCGATCACCCAATGCCGGAAGGGCAGCGGCGTGAAGGTCACGTATTGCGTGACGTCGCCCATCATCGTGTCCGCCTCGACGGTGCGGGGCGCCGTCATATTGGAGAGGTCGATATGGCTGCCGGCGATGGCGGCGGCGATCGCGCCGGCCAGCGGGTCCTTGATTGCCGCGAGATCGTGCCAGCCGCCGCCGGTGCCGTCGATCTCGCCGGCGCTCAGGACCTTGTTGCCCGGCGCGAGGATGAAGGCGCGGCCGTGGCGCGTCACCTTGAGGGCCGTCAGGAAGCGGGCGAGGCGATCGAGGTCGATGCCGACGGTGATGACGCCGAGATAGTGGCCGTAGACGACCAGCTTGCTGGAGATCGAGATGCCGGGCTGCGGGCCTACCGGCGTGTCGCGGTATTCGGTCCAGACCGGGGCGGCCGACTTGTCGGCCGCCTGGTACCACTCCTGCTCGGTGGCCCGGAACGCCGAGGTGCCGAGCTGGCGGTCGAGGAAATGGATGTCGCCGATCACCGGCTGGTAGCTGTCGACCCGCAGCACGTCCGGGTTCGGCGCGGCCGGGTCATGCTTGACCTCGACCATGCGGATGCTCTCGTCGGGGTCCTTGCGGGCGCCGAAGAAGTTGCCGTCCGGCCAGCCGAACGCCACCCAGGAGACGCTGGGCTGGGATTGCAGCAGCGACAGGAACACGAACTCGCGCTTGGCCTCGTTGGTGATCTTGATGACGTCCTGGAAGAAGATGGTGCGCAGCGCCTCTTCGCTGGCGGTCGCGTTGGTCAGCACCTGCTGGAGGTTGCCGGCGACCGTGTCGGCGATCCGGGTGTTGATCTCCTTCACCAGGTCGTTGGCGTTGCGGGTGGAGGTGCGCTGCCAGCTCCCATGCACCAGCGCCGCGGTGACGATGCAGATCGCCGCCAGCAGCAGGGTCAGCGCCGTGCCGATCCCCAGGCGGCGGAAGGCGCGCCGCGTCACCGGCAGGGGCGCGGGCATCTCCATCGGCGGCTATTTGCCCGAGACCAGCCGGGTCTCGCCGGTGAGGCCGGTGATCGGCTCGGCCTGCTCCGGCCATTGGTAGCGGTCGATCGCCTTGATGAAGGTACCGACCGCCGGCGAGAAGCGGCGGCCGGCGACGGTCGCAAGATGCACCGTGCGCATCACCGGCGGATCGACGATCGGCCGGGTGCAGAGCCCGGGCAGGACGGCGGAGAACTCCGGCATGAAGCAGATGCCCATGCCCGCCATCACCATGATCTGGATCCAGTCCTCGCGCTCGGAGCGGAACACGTCTTCCACCGTGACCATCTGCTCGGCCAGCACGTTCTCCAGGCGCTCGTAGTACTCGCAGTTGGCGCGGGAGAGATAGGCCTCGCCGGCGATCTCCTTGATCGGGACCGCGCTCATCGCCTCGTAGCGGTGGCCGGGCGGGAAGGCGACGACGAAGCGCTCCTCGTAGAGCCTGCGGAAGTCCAGGCGCTCGTTGGGCTCCTCGGGGGCGGTGGTGATGGCGATGTCGAGCGAGCCATCCATCAGCATGCCGATCAGCGATTCCGGCACGTTCTCCGTCAGCGACACCTCGATGCCCGGATGATCCGAGCCGAAGCGCGACAGGAAGCTCACGAACCGGACCGGCCCGATCGTGCACATGACGCCGAGCCGGAGCGGCGCGTCCCTGAGCTGCAGGAAGCTCTGGGCCGTCGTGCGCGCCTGCTCGCTCTGCTTCAGGATCAGTTCGAGCTGGGGCCGCACCAGGTTGCCGAGGTCGGTCAGATGGGTGAGCTTGCGCTCCCGCCGGAACAGCAGGCCGCCCAGCTCCTCCTCGAGCTTCTGGATCGCCCGGGTCAGGGCTGGCTGGGTCACGTTGCACTGCTCGGCCGCCCTGGTGAAGTTGAGCGTCGAGCAGACCGCCAGGAAGTAGCGGATTTGATGCATCTCCATGGGCTTGGTCCCGTTCCGGCGCGGCCGGTGGGGCCGCTGGTGAATGCGGCGATTATACCCGGAGGGCATCGATCCCGCGATGCTGATGGCGCATGGAATTTATAGGGCACCGGCATTTTCCGCGAAGAAAGGAGCGGGGCAGAGTGCGGATGACGAATATCCCGATCCCTTGCCGCCGGAGAGCGCCATGAACAGCGTCGTAACCAGATCAGAAGCAGCAACGAATCGACAAGGCCGGAGGGAGCGCGGCCAATCGGAGGGTCCCCGGTTGGGTCCATTGTCCGGCCGGGTCGCGTTGGTGACCGGCTCGACCAGCGGCATCGGTCTGGCCGTGCTCGAGGCGCTGGCGGCCGACGGCGCCGACGTCGTGATGAACGGCTTCGGCGATGCCGCCGCGATCGAGACGCGGCGCGCCGAGCTCGCCGCGCGCCACGGCGTGCGCGTGGCCTATGAGGGCGCCGACATGAGCGAGCCCGAGGAGATCAAGGCGATGATCGACGCAGCGCGCCGCGCCTTCGGCTCGGTCGATATCCTGGTCAACAATGCCGGCATCCAGCATGTCGAGGCGATCGAGACCTTCCCCGAGGCGAAGTGGAACGCCATCATCGCCATCAACCTGACGGCGGCGTTCCATACCATCCGCGCCAGCCTCGGCCAGATGAAGGAGCGCGGGTGGGGCCGCATCGTCAACATCGCCTCCGCCCATGGCCTGGTCGCCTCGCCGTTCAAGTCGGCCTATGTGGCGGCCAAGCACGGCATCCTCGGCCTGACCAAGGTCGCGGCGCTGGAAGGCGCCGAGCACGGGGTCACCGCCAACGCGATCTGCCCCGGCTATGTCTGGACGCCGCTGGTCGAGCAGCAGATCGACGAGCAGGCCAGGGCGCACGGCATCGCCAGGGACCAGGTGATCAAGGACGTGCTGCTGAAGAACGTGCCGACCAGGGATTTCGCGCAATCGAGCGAGATCGGCGCGCTGGCCGCGTTCCTCTGCGGGCCGAATGGCGGCTCCGTCACCGGCGCCGCCTTGCCGGTCGATGGCGGCTGGACCGCGCATTGATGGAGGCTCCCATGAACGTCGATACCATGAAGAAGCAGGCGGAAACGCGCGCCACGCCGCTGCGCAACGCGTCGACCGCGACACGGCGCATGAACCTGGCGCTCCAGGGCGGCGGCGCCCATGGCGCCTTCGCCTGGGGCGTGCTCGACCGGCTGCTGGAGGACGAGCGCATCGAGTTCGACGGCATCTCGGCGACCTCGGCAGGCGCGATGAACGCGACCGTCCTGGTCTATGGCTACCAGCAGGGCGGCCGGGCGGGGGCGAAGCTCGCGCTCGGCAATTTCTGGCGCCGGGTCGCGCATGCAGCGCGGCAGACGCCGTTCCAGGCCACCTGGTGGGACAAGCTGACCGGCAACCACGCGCTCGACAACTCGCCGGCCTTCGTCTGGCTCGACTTCATCACGCGGGTCCTGTCGCCCTATCAGCTCAACCCGGCCGACTGGAACCCGCTGCGCGAGGTGCTGACGGCCTCGGTCGATTTCGAGGCCCTTCGGCGCAAGAAGCTGCCGATCAAGCTGTTCCTGTGCGCCACCAATGTGCGGACCGGCAAGGTCAAGGTGTTCTGCGACGGCGACATCTCGGCCGACGCGGTGCTGGCCTCGAGCTGCCTGCCGTTCCTGTTCAAGGCGGTGGAGATCGGCGGCGAGGCCTACTGGGACGGCGGCTACATGGGCAATCCGGCCATCTTCCCGCTGATCTATCACTGCGATGCGGCCGACGTCATGGTCGTGCACATCAATCCGATCATGCGCAAGGAGCTGCCGGTCACCGCCGGGGAGATTCTCAACCGCATCAACGAGATCAGCTTCAACTCGTCGCTGATGCGCGAGATGCGGGCGATCAGCTTCGTCACGCGCCTGATCGATGACGGCGAGGTCGAGATGGACCGGCTGAAGCGGCTTCACATCCACGCGATCTCGGCCGAGGAGAGGATGCGGGAATTCAGCGTGCTCTCGAAGTTCAACGCCGACTGGGACTTCCTGCTGGAGCTGAAGGAGGTCGGGCGCAGCCACGCCGATGCCTGGCTGAAGGAGCACTTCGAGTCGCTCGGCCGCCGCTCCACCATCGATATCAACAAGGCCTATCTCTAGCCGACCTTGCCCCCGGGTCGAGGCCCGGGGCGGGGGTTCAAGGAGGTCCCGGTCCACCATGCCGCGCCGGTATCGATTTCCTGCCAAGGCGGCATTTCCACTGTAACGGCGGGGCGCCTACCTTCGAATTGTTCGCGGGGATCGTCCCCTTCACCGCAACCAGAGACGTGAGGAACCGATGAAGACCACCAACACCCTTCTGCTCGCCGCCGCCAGCGCCGCCCTCGGCCTCGCGGCAGCCGCCACCGCCGCCAATGCCGGTCCGGCGCCCAAGCCGATGTACGAGTCCGAGAAGTGCTTCGGCGTCGCGGCCAGCGGCTCGAACGACTGCCAGACGGCGACCAATTCCTGCGCCGGCACCGTGACCCAGCCGATGCAGGGCGACGCCTGGATCTACGTCCCGACCGGCGTCTGCGGCAAGATCTCCGGCGGCAGCCTGGAGCCCAAGCAGAGCTGATCGCAGTACGGGCGACGGGGCCCAAGGGACCGCGTCGCCCGCCTTTTTGGGTCCGGTTTGCAATGGCGTCCCACAGAGCAAGCTCCGTGTTCCAGAACATACAGTTCAGAGACTGCATGCATCGCCAGGTGGCCGGGCCGACGGCCGCCGCCGTGGTCGCGGCCGTGCTCGGCGACCACTGCCTGCGCGGCGCGGCGCCGGTGGAGGCGAGCAGCCTGTTCTACGGCGTGGCTCGGGTTCTGGGAGGAGCCGAATTCCGCGCGCTCTGGTCGGAGTTCCAGCAGCGCGCGAACGGGCGCGCCAACCCGCTCGATTTCGCCGACTTCGTCGGCGCGGCGCCGCAGGGCCGGGCCTTGCCGGCGCTCGCCGATCTCGCGCGTTTCGATCTCGCCTTCGGCCTCGCGGCGCAGCCGGGTCCGACCCCCAGCGTCGGCGGCTGCTGCCTGCCGGAGGCGCTGCTGCGCGAGCATCCGGATATGCTGCTGCGCTTCCAGCCGGGCTGGCGGTATCTCACCCTCGGCTGGCCGGTGCACAGGCTGGCCGCGGCGGCGCCGACCGCCGGCATGCTCCGCGCGCTGACGCCGGAAGTCGTCCGGCTGCGGATCGCGCCGACCGGCATGGGCGTCGACGTCGCGGAGCTCGATGCCGCCGCCTTCGCGCTGCAGACCGCGCTGCGCGGGGGCAAGCGGCTCGGCGCGGCGGTACGCATCGCCGCCGCCGTGGATCCGTCCTTCGATCCGCTGCCCGTCGTCGCCGGCTTGGTGGAGGCCGGCGCGATCATGGATGTGGTGCTTCACCCGGTGGAAACGCCGAGTCTCCAGCAACCGAATCGCTGAAAGGACGCGACCGTGACCATGACCATGTCCAAGATGGAACCGATGACGAAGCCCAACATCCCGGCGCGCGTGCGCCGGCTCTATGACCGGCTCGGCCTGCTGCCGCTGAGCGTCCTGCAGCTGATGGCGCGCTTCGCCATGGCGATCGTGTTCTGGCGCTCGGGCCAGACCAAGCTCGCCAACTGGGACCTGACGCTGCAGCTCTTCGCCAACGAGTACAAGGTGCCGGTGCTGCCGCCGGAGATCGCGGCGCCGATGGCGGCGGCCGTCGAGCTCTCGTGCCCGGTCCTGCTCGTGCTCGGCCTGTTCACCCGCGTCGCGACCCTGCCGATGATCGCGATGACCCTGGTGATCCAGGTCTTCGTCTATCCGCAGTCCTGGGCCGACCACCTGGCCTGGCTGACCTTCCTGCTGCTGCTGCTGAGCCGCGGCGCGGGCGTCATCTCGCTGGACCATCTCGTCGCCAGGTATTTCGCCCGGCGCTGAGCGCGGTGGCCGTCGTGACGACGATGCCCGATCCCCGGCTCCTGCAGGCGGCCCACGGCATGGGCGCCGGTGCGTCGGCGCCCGGGCTGCCGCATGTCGTGGTCGTGGGGGCGGGGTTCGCCGGATTGACGGCGGTGAGGGCCTTGGCCCACGCGCCGTGCCGCGTGACCCTGATCGACCGGCGCAACTACCACCTGTTCCAGCCGCTGCTCTACCAGGTCGCGACGGCGGCGCTGTCCCCGGCCGACATCGCGACGCCGATCCGCAGCATCCTGCGCCGCCAGCGCAACGCCGCGGTGCTGATGGCCCGGGTGGACGGCATCGATCGCGCGAGCCGCAAGGTGACGTTCGGCAGCCGCTCGATCGGCTATGACTATCTCGTCGTCGCGACCGGCGCGCGGCACGCCTATTTCGGCCGTGACGACTGGGAGAAGGCGGCGCCCGGGTTGAAGAAGATCGACGACGCGACGCATATCCGGCGCCGGCTGCTGCTCGCCTTCGAGCGGGCCGAGACCAGCCAGGATCCGGCCGAGCGCCGGAGCCTCCTGACCTTCGTCGTCGTGGGCGGGGGCCCGACCGGCGTGGAGATGGCGGGCGCCATCGCCGAGATCGCACGGCACGCGCTGGTCGGCGATTTCCGCGCCATCGATCCCAGGCAGGCCCGCGTCGTGCTGGTCGAGGCCGGGCCGCGCCTGCTGCCGGCCTTCCCGGAATCGCTTTCCGCCGCGGCGCGGCGCGCGCTGGAGAGGCTCGGCGTCGAGATCGTGCTCGGCAAGCCGGTGACGGAATGCACGGAGGAGGGCGTCGTGATCGGCGGCGCGTTCGTCGCGTCGAAATGCGTGACCTGGGCCGCCGGCGTCGCCGCATCGCCGGCCGCGCGCTGGCTCGGCGCCGCGAAGGACCGGCTGGGGCGCGTCCAGGTCGAGCCCGATCTCAGCATTGCCGGAAGCCCCGAGGTCTTTGTCGTCGGCGATACGGCGACGCTGGCCTTGCCCGGCGGCGGCGCCATTCCCGGCCTGGCGCCCGCGGCGAAGCAGATGGGCGCCTATGCGGCCCGGGTCATCGGCGCGCGGCTTGCCGCCGCGCCGCCGCCGCCGGCCTTCCGCTACCGGCATATCGGATCGCTGGCGACCATCGGCCGGGCCGCCGCCGTCGCGGATTTCGGCCGGTTGCGCCTGACGGGGCGGCTCGCCTGGTTTCTCTGGGGCATCGTCCATGTCGGCTTCCTGAACACCTATCGGAGCCGTACGCTGGTGGCGCTGCAATGGCTCTGGGCCTATTGCACGTATCAGCGCGGTGCGCGCCTGATCACCTCCAATGGCGGGGAGGCGGAGTAGCCGATGGCCTATGACGCGCCGCATCGCGGCAGATCGATCGGCCGGGCCGGGATCGGCTGGCGAGCGCCGCATCACCGCGCCCTGCTGGAGCAGCGCCCCGCGACCGGCTTTCTCGAGGTGCATGCCGAGAACCATATGGGCGGCGGTGCGCGGGCCGCCGTGCTGGCCGAGGCGCGCCGGCATTATCCGATCTCGATCCACGGCGTCGGCCTGTCGCTCGGCAGCGTCGAGGGTGTCGATCCCGTGCATCTCGACTGGTTCGCGCAGCTCGTGGCGCAGGTCGAGCCGTTCCTGGTCTCGGAGCACGTGGCCTGGTGCCGGCAGGACGGCGTCTACCTGAACGACCTGCTGCCGCTGCCTTACACCGAGGAAGCCTTGGCGGTGCTGGTGCGGAACATCGACCGGGTGCAAAGCCGGCTGCGGCGCCCGATCCTGATGGAGAATCCCTCGACCTACCTGGAATTCCGCCATTCGACGATCGCCGAGGGCGCGTTCCTGGCCGAGATGGCGCGGCGCGCCGGCTGCTTCCTGCTGCTGGACGTCAACAATCTCTATGTCAACGAGCGCAATCACGGCAAATCGGCGCTGGACGTGATCCGGACGTTGGATCCAAGCGTCGTCGCCGAGATTCATGTGGCCGGCCACCATGTCGCCGAGCTCGGTGACGCGACGATCCTGATCGACAACCACGGCTCGTTTGTGGCGGAGCCGGTCTGGGCGCTCTATGCGGAAGCCGCCGTGCGCTTTCCCGCCGCGGCGACGCTGGTCGAATGGGACAGCGCCATCCCCGATCTCGCGGTGCTCATCGCCGAGGCGGAGAAGGCGGATGCGCATCGATGCGCCGCTGCGCGGGAGGCCGGCCTTGTCCGCTTTGGCTGAGCTGCAGCGCGGCTTTGCCGGTGCCGTGCGCGGCCTGCCGGATGCAGGCGGCGATCTCGACGTCGTCGAGGCCGGCCTGGCGGCGGCGCGGCGCCTGGCGATCTATCGCAATCACCACCGCATCAGCCTCGCGGCGGCGCTGGCCGCCAACTTCCCGACCGTCGCGGCCCTCCTGGGGCCGGCCTTCGAAGGCGCCGCGATGGATTTCGTCGCGGCCGCGCCGCCGGCCGAGCCGTGCGTCAGCGCCTATGGCGACGGGTTGGCCGCGTTCCTGGAGGCCGAGCCGCGCCTTGCCGCGCTGCCTTATATCGGCGACGTGGCGCGGCTTGACCGGGCGTGCAACAAGGCCGAGCGCGCGGACGACATACCCGTCTTCGGCCCCGCCGATCTGGAGCGGGCGAGCGCCCGCGGCCTCGCCGATCTGCGGCTCGCGGGGCATCCGTCGCTGTCGCTGCTCCGCTCCCGCTACCCGCTGCTCGGGATCCGCGGTCTCGCCCGCGGGCAGGGGGCGAACGTATCGCTGGACGAAGGCGGCGTGCTGCTGATGGTCTGGCGGAACGGCGGGACGGTCGACTGCGCGGAGCTCGATGCCGCCGCCTATCGGTTCGTCACGGCGATGTCGGTCGGCGAGCCGCTGGCGGTCGCCGCCGGCGATCTGCCGCCGGAGCGGCTGGCCTCCATCCTGGCGCGATACGTCCTGACCGGCGCCTTCGCGGCCCTGGGGCTTTGAAGCCGCCTCAGTCGTATTGGTCGAGGAAGGCGCCGACGCTCTTCATGTAGAGCTCCTTCTCCTCGACATGCGGCATGTGGCTGGAATGCTCGAAGACCTGCCAGCGCACATCCTTGATGCCGTCGGCGAAGGGCTGCACCACGGCCGGCGTCGCCTCGTCATAACGGCCGGAGATCAGGAAGGTCGGCACCTTGATCCGCTGGACCCGGTCGATGATGCTCCAGTGCTTCAGGCTGCCGACGACGTGGAACTCGCTCGGCCCGTTCATGGTGAAATAGACGGTCGGGTCCTCGGCGATCTGGGCGAAGCTGCGCAGGACCTCGGGCGGATTGGGCACCACCCGGCAGACATGCCGGTCGTAGAACACCTTCATCGCTTCCTGGTACTCCGGCGAGCTCGTGGTGCCGGCGGCCTCGTGCTCGAGCAGGGTCGCCTGGACGGCGGGCGGCAGCGCGTCGCGCAGCTTGTTCGCCTCCTGGACCCAGAGCTCCATGGAAGCCGGGGAGTCCGAGATGATCAGGGACCGCAGGCCCCTGGGCTGCGTGACGCCGTGCTCCGCGCCGAGCATGCCGCCCCAGGACTGGCCGAGCACGTGATAGGCCTCGCGGATGCCGAGATGGTCCAGCAGGTTCTCCAGCTCCCGGAGGAAGAGCTCGACCGTCCAGAAATCCACACCCCTGTCGGGTAGATGGGTCGATTTTCCGCAGCCGAGCTGATCGTAGTGGACGACCGCGCGGCCCTGTTCGGCGATCGCCTTGATCGAATCCACGTAGTCATGGGAGGCGCCGGGGCCGCCATGCAGGACCACCAGCGGCTTCTTGGCAGCCTTCAGGTCGCCGGTGACGCGATACCAGGTCTTGTAACCGTCGAACGGCGCTTCGCCTTCCTGGACCTTCGGTGCCGGCATGATGTCCCCCGGTTGATTGGATCGCCGACCCTAACGCGGCGGCAGAGCGTGCGGCCAGCTATCAAAAGCCATAGTTCGGCCGTCGGTCCGCGCCGGTCGCCCGCTTGCCAATCCATTGGACCCCGTATTATGGGAAATGAGGGATTTGCAAGAATCTCTCAGGGGGGTGGACGCATGCCGGCCCCCGGCGATGCCCGGGCTACGGTTGGAGACCTAGCCATTTTACTAGCTTTGCCGCTTGAAAGCGGTCGCCTTACCCTCTCGGGCAATTGCGGCCGCGCATTCCGGAAATGCTGGCCCGGGCATGGCAATTCGGGCATGTTGCATCGCAAGACCGTGAGCTTGGCATAAAGCCCACATCAAAAAGCACCGAACAGGAGGCCTATCTATGAAGAAAACCCAGTGGCTTGGCTGGTCTGCCGGCGCGCTCTGCGCCACGGCGATCGCCCTCGGCACCATGGCCCCGGCCCAGGCCCAGGACCATCGCGGCGGCACGCTTCGCATGGTCGCGGTCGATGCCGGCGGCACCATGGACCCGCAGATCAACTACACGCTGCAATATTGGCAGCTCTACCAGGCCCTCTATGACGGCCTGCTGAATTTCAAGAAGGGCACCGGCGCGGACGGTTTCAAGATCGTCCCGGACCTCGCCGAGGACATGCCCCAGGTCGCCGATGACGGCAAGACCTACATCTTCAAGCTGCGCAAGGGCATCAAGTTCTGGGACGGCCGCGACGTGACCGTGAAGGACGTGGTCGCCTCGTTCGAGCGCCTGTTCAAGATTTCGAGCCCCAATGCCGGGAGCTGGTACAACGTCATCGTCGGCGGCGACGAATGCGTGAAGACGCCGGCGACCTGCTCGCTGAAGGACGGCGTGATCGGCAACGAGGCCGACAACACCGTCACCTTCCACCTGACGGCGCCGGATTCCGAGTTCTTCGACAAGCTGGCCGTGCCCTTCGCGGTGATCCTGCCGGCCGACGCGCCGGACAAGGACGCCGGCACCGTGCCGATCCCGGGCACCGGCGCCTACATGATCGAGAGCTACGATCCCAACAAGCAGCTCAAGATGGTGCGCAACCCGCACTTCAAGGAGTGGAGCAAGGACGCGCAGCCCGACGGCTATCCCGACACCATGATCATGGATTTCGGCCTGACCGACGAGGCCGAGGTGACCGCGGTCGCGAACGGCCAGGCCGACTGGGCGTTCGACCCGATCCCGGCCGACCGTCTCGCCGAGATCGGCACCAAGTACAAGGACCAGGTGCACGTCAACTCCCTGACGGCGATGTGGTACGCGCCGCTCAACGTCAACATCCCGCCGTTCAACAACGAGAAGGCCCGCCAGGCGCTCTCCTACGCGGTCGATCGCAACGCGCTGGTGAAGCTGTTCGGCGGCAAGGTGCTGGCGCAGCCGGTCTGCCAGGTGCTGCCGCCCAAGTTCCCGGGCCATGTCGACTATTGCCCCTATACGAAGAACCCGGGGGCCAAGTGGTCGGCGCCGGACATGGCGAAGGCCAAGCAGTTGATGCAGGAATCCGGCACCGCCGGGCAGAAGGTGACGGTGATCTCCGAGGATAGCGCCGTCTCCAAGGCGGTCGGCACCTATCTGCAGAGCGTGCTGAACACGCTGGGCTACAAGGCCGAGCTGAAGCCGATCTCGTCCAACATCCAGTTCACCTACATCCAGAACACCAACAACAACGTCCAGATCAGCGTCTCGCAGTGGTACCAGGACTATCCGGCGGCGTCGGACTTCCTGTACGTGCTGTTCAGCTGCAGCACCTTCCATCCCGGCTCGGACGCCTCGATCAACATCTCGGGCTTCTGCGACAAGGAGATCGACGCCAAGATGCAGGACGCCATGAAGATGGCGATCTCCGATCCGAAGAAGGCCGACGAGATGTGGGCGGAAGTCGACAAGGCGGTGACCGACAAGGCGCCGGCCGTGTTCATGTTCACCCCCAAGCATGTGGACTTCGTGTCGAAGCGCGTCGGCAACTTCCAGTTCAACCCGCAATACTACTGGATGCCGCATCTCTCCTGGGTCCAGTAACGGGAGCGAGCCACGACCTGCCTGCCTGAGTAGCGCCTGATGACGGCGTCGGTACCGCCGATCGAAACCGATCGGCAGCTCGATCCAGCAGCCCGTCCGGCCGCCGCGCGACGGCGGTCGGACGCCGGCCCCTGGCGGACGGCTTTCCGCAAGCTGATCCGCGACCATGCGGCCATGGCGGCGTTGCTGGTCTTCGTCCTGATCGTCGTGGCCTGCTGCTGCGCGCCGCTCTACGTCTCGCAGGTCAGCCACATCGATCCTTTCAGCTCGAACATCGACGGCAGCGTCACCCTCGACGGGCAGGACCAGCCGATCCTGGAGCCCTCGACCGAGGGGCTGGGTCTCGGCACCATTCCGATCGGCCCGACCGGGGTGTTCAGCACGTATTTCCTGGGCTCCGACGACCAGGGCCGGGACGTCTTCGCCCGGCTGCTCTACGGCGGCATCAACTCGCTGCTGATTGCCGTGGGATCGACCGTCATCTGCCTGTTCTTCTCCGCGGTGATGGGCGTCGTCGCCGGCTTCTTCGGCGGCGTGGTCGATGCCGTGCTGTCGCGCATCCTGGACGTGATCTGGGCCTTCCCGATCTTCCTGCTGGCGATCTCGCTCTCGATCGTGCTGATCACCCAGAGCATCGATATCGGCCCCGTCCACATCACCGCCGGCAGCCTCTGGCTGCCGATCTTCATCATCGGCATCGTCTACATCCCGTACGTGGCGCGGCCGATCCGCGGCCAGGTCCTGTCGCTGAAGAACAGCGAGTTCGTGCTGGCGGCGATCGGGCTCGGCGTGCCGAACCACCGCATCCTGGTCAAGGACATCCTGCCCAACGTGGCGACCACGCTCATCGTGTTCGTGCCGCTGATGATGGCGCTGAACATGCTGACGGAGTCGGCCCTGTCCTTCCTCTCGATCGGCGTGCAGTCGCCGGATGCGAGCTGGGGCACCATCATCCAGGACGGCCAGAACCTGCTCTACACCCGGCCGGTGGTCGCGCTGGCCCCCGGCATCGCCATCGCGGTCACCGTGCTGACCTTGAACGTCTTCGGCGACGGCGTGCGCGACGCGCTCGATCCCAGGTCCAAGCTGCGGATCGGAAGGGACTAGCGCCGTGCTGAACACCCTGATCCGCCGCCTCGCGCAGATGATCTTCGTCATGTTCGGGATCAGCGTCGTCGTGTTCCTGATCTTCTTCGCGACGCCGGGCTCCGATCCCTCCGCCCGCATCGCGGGCCGCAACGCCAGCCAGGAGACGCTGCTGCAGGTCCGGCACGATTTCGGCCTCGACCGGCCGTTGCCGGTGCAATACGCGATCATGATGAGGAAGCTCTTCATCACCCAGGACCTGACCTCGTTCCAGAACCGCGGCCAGTTCGTGGTGCCGCAGCTCGTGGAGGCGACGCCCATCACGCTCTCGCTGGTGATCGGCGGCGCGGTGCTCTGGGTGATCGGCGGCATCGCCATGGGCCTGGCCGCCGCCGCGACGCGGAACAGCCTGATCGACCGCGGGCTGATGATCGTCGGCCTGGTCGGCATCTCGATGCCGGTCTTCTGGCTGGGCGAGGTGCTGAACCTGATCACCCAGAGCCGCTTTCACGACACCTGGCTGTTCTCCTGGGTGCCGGGGCTCGGCTACAAGCCGCTGCTGGAGGACCCCTGGGGCTGGTTCAAGACCATGCTGATCCCTTGGGTCTCGCTGGCGGTGCTCTATATCGGGCTCTACGGCCGCGTGCTCCGCGCCAGCCTGATCGAGGCGCAGGAGGAGGATTACATCCGCACCGCGCGGTCCAAGGGCCTGACCGAGACGCGGGTCCTGCTGCGCCACGCCCTGCGCACTTCGCTCATCACCTTCGTCACCCTGTTCGGCCTGGATTTCGGCGCGCTGGTCGGCGGCAGCGCGCTGCTGACCGAGGTGGTGTTCGGCCTGCAGGGGATCGGCAAGCTCACCTATGATTCGCTGAAGAGTCTCGACCTTCCCGTGATCCTGGCCACGGTCATCTATGCGTCCTTCTTCGTCGTGGCCGCGAATTTCGTTGTGGATATGGCTTATGCAGTCCTCGACCCCCGAGTCCGGAAGAGCTGAGTCCACGCCGCTCCTGGAGGTGCGGGACCTCAAGGTCTCGTTCCGCACCGAGAAGGGGCTGGTGCGCGCGGTCGGCGGCGTCTCCTTCACCATCGACGCCAACGAGATCGTCAGCGTCGTCGGCGAATCCGGCTGCGGCAAGACCGTGACCCTGCTGAGCGTCGTCGGGCTGATCAACGATCCGAACGCCGCCATCGAGGGCTCGATCAAGTACAAGGGCCGGGAGCTGATCGGCCTGCCGCAGAAGGAGCTGCGGCACGTCCGGGGCGAGGAGATCGCGATGATCTTCCAGGACCCGATGACCGCCCTGACCCCGGTCTACACGATCGGCTGGCAGATCGCCGAGCAGCTCCGCGCCCATAACGACATGTCGGCCAGGGCCGCGCGCAACCGGGCGATCGAGCTGCTGCGCGAGACCGGCATCCCCAACCCGGACGTGACCGTCGACCGCTATCCGCACCAGCTTTCCGGCGGCATGCGCCAGCGCGCCTTCATCGCGATGGCGCTGTCCTGCAATCCCTCGCTGCTGATCGCCGACGAGCCGACCACGGCGCTGGACGTGACCGTGCAGGCGCAGATCCTCGACCTGATCCGGCGCCTGCGCCGCGACTTCGGCTCCTCGGTCATGCTGGTGACCCATGACATGGGCGTGGTCGCCGACATCGCCGACCGCGTCGTCGTCATGTATGCCGGGCGCATCGTCGAGGCGGGCTCGAAGGAAGAGGTCTTCCGCGACCCGCAGCACCCCTACACCTGGGGCCTGTTCAACTCGATCCCGCCGCTGGAAGGGGCGCGGCCGAGGCGTCTGGTTTCGATCCCCGGCGCGCCGCCCTCGCTGCTGAACCTGCCGGAAGGCTGCTCCTTCGGCCCGCGCTGCAGCCAGCGCTTCGACGCCTGCGCCCAGCGCCCGGCGCTGGAAGGCGCCGGCGGACACCTGGCCGCCTGCTGGATCCCGCCGGCGGAGCGGGCCGAGGCGCGCTATCGCGCCGCCCATCCCGACAGCGTGCTCAGGAGGGCGGGGAAATGAACGCCGTCCTGCCCCAGGCGGCCACCGGCACCCCGCTGCTGAAGGCCCGCAACGTCTCCAAGCAGTTCAAGGTGGGGAACAGCGTCATCCCCGGCGAGAACAAGGTCGTCCATGCCGTGGACAGCGTCTCGCTCGACGTCTGGCGCGGCGAGACCCTGGGCCTGGTGGGCGAATCCGGCTGCGGCAAGTCCACCCTCGGGCGCTGCCTGGTGCGCCTCTACGAGATCACCGAAGGCACGATCCAGTTCGAGGGCCATGACATCTCGACGCTGGGGCGGAACGCGCTGCGGCCGATCCGCCGGCGGATGCAGATGGTGTTCCAGGACCCGTATTCCTCGCTCAACCCGCGCCGCCGCGTGGCCGATCTGCTGGCCGAGCCGCTGAAGGTGCACGGCCGCCGCAGCCGCTCCGAGATCGGCGACCGCGTCGCCGAGCTGATGCGCCTGGTGGAGCTGCAGCCCGACCATCTCGCGCGCTTCCCGCACGAGTTCTCCGGCGGCCAGCGCCAGCGCATCGGCATCGCGCGGGCGCTCGCGCTGGAGCCGAGCCTGGTCGTCGCCGACGAGCCGGTCTCGGCGCTGGACGTCTCGATCCAGGCGCAGATCGTGAACCTGTTCGCCGACCTGCAGGAACGCCTCGGCCTCACCTACGTGTTCATCGCCCATGACTTGAGCGTGGTGCGCCAGGTCTCGACCCGCACCGCGGTGATGTATCTGGGCTCGATCGTCGAATCCGGCCCGACCGAGGACATCTTCCAGACCCCGCGCCATCCTTACAGCGAGGCGCTGATCTCCGCCGTGCCGGTGGCCGACCTGGACCAGGCCAGGAGCCGCCAGCGCATCGTGCTGCAGGGCGACGTGCCGAGCCCGATCAACCCGCCGAGCGGCTGCCGCTTCCACCCGCGCTGCCGCTATGCGACCGAGCGCTGCAAGGTCGAGCGGCCCAAGCTGGCGCCGCTGGACGACGGCCGCCTGGTGGCGTGCCACCATCCGGTGGGGCTGTAGCGCCGCCTGCCCGGTCGGTGTGAATTCAGCACACCGGCGGAAATACGGCAGGGTTCGCGCGGCGGATGCTCGTGGCAGGGCCGATGATGGAGTAGAATCCGTCTCGCGCGGCCCGACCCGACGGCGCCCGCGGCGCCCTTCGCACAGGTCCTGCTTTGACAGGGCTTTGACGAAACGAAAAACCGGCTGGCATCGTCTCGGACGGAATTAGGGCTGCTTCGTCAAAGGCTTGACCTGCTTTGACGCCCTTCGGAAAGCGCGGGGGGCCGTAAAAGCGCCGCTCAGCGCTGCCCGTCATTGACCTTGATGTCGGCGACCCGCAGCCCGCCGCTGCGCTCATGCACCCGGCCGGCGGTGGCCATCGCCAGGCCATAGACGATCTCGTCCCGGCGCGGCGCGTCCCAGATCGTGAGCTCCGCGGTGCCGAAATGGCTGCGCACATAGGCCGCCTGGATATGCCCGAGCGGGATCATCAGCCGCGTGCCCAGGGTGCCGACCGTCTTCGCCGCCGGCACGATCGCCTTGGGCTGCCCCTCGGTTCCATGGGCGAGCTCCGCGCGCATCGCCCAGCCGCCGGCCTCGTGCCAGAGCGCGCCATGCTCCAGCTCGCCATCCTCGCCGACGATGGCGCCCTTGCCGTAGGCCTCGACCGGGTCGCCGCCCAGGCGCTCGATCATCGCCTTGGAGAGCAGCGTGCCCAAGGCCCGCAGCTCCGCCATGAAGGGCAGGAGATCCGGCTCGTAGCGGCCGGCGAAGGGATTCCGGATCACCGCCGCGCCGACGGCGATCCGCACCGGCCGCTCCCGGCGCGGCCCGCGCTCATGCCAGGTCTCTTCGACCCCGATATGGGTCTTCCGGATGTCGAAAAGCACGCTTACCTCGATGCTGTGAGGGAGACTTGATCGACCAGCTTCGCGCCGCGCGAATGCATGAAATAGAGCCCCATGTAATGCGCGACGTCCTGCGGATGCGCGGCGCTGGAGGGCAGGTTCAGCTTCTCCGCCACCGGCCGCGGCAGGTCGTAGGTCGAGCAGCCGGCGTCGTAGACCAGGATCTCCTTCAGCGACGGCATCAGCCCGTGGTTGCGCGCCGACAGCATGGTCAGCACGAAATCCATGACGCAGATATCGGTGCAGATGCCGACCACCAGCAGCTCCTCGAGCCCGTGCTGGTTCGCCCAATCGACCACGCGGTTGCGTCCGTCCGGCGTGATCGACCCGACGAAGCCGTTGATGCAGTCCTTGCGCACCAGGGTGGTATTGGGATCCCGCTCCAGCCAGGCCAGCTCGGGGACGAGGTTCTCCTCGCCGGTCCCGGCCTCGCAATGGGGCGGGTAGGGCGGCTCGGCCTTGCCCGGCACATGGGTGTCCAGGAAGGCGAGGATCGGCCGCTTCGATCCCGTGAAGGCCTTGGCGAGGCGGTCGGTCTCCTCGACCATCCGCGTCACCTGGGCGTTGGGCGCCGGCGGCGCCAGGTAGCCGGCGCCCACGGTCGCAAAGCCGTTCACCTCGTCGACGATGATGAGCCCGGCCTTGCGCGCGCCGACCTCCGCCGGGCCGATCGCCAGCGGCATGGCCTCGCGCAATTGGCGGACCAGCGGTCCTTCGTTGAGGGTTGCGATGTTCATGACGCTCCCTTGGGCACTCCCATGGCTGATGGCATCGCCCATCATGCCGCCGGGCCGTCCCACCGGCAATCGGCGCAGCTTCCTGCTTGACTCCGAAGCCTACAGCCAAGATCATTTGTGTACAAACGATCTTCGCCCAGCGGCCTAGCGAGGGAGCCTGCCGACCCTTGTACGCGCAACCGACCCGGCTCGATGAAGCGCTCGATCTGGCGGCCCGCGCCCGGCCGCGGATCCTGGCCGGGGGCACCGACGTGATGGTCGGCGCCGGGGTCGATCTCGCGGGGCCGGTCCTCGACATCAGCCGCATCGCCGAGATCAAGGGCATCGCCGCCGACGCCGATTTCGTCACCATCGGCGCCGGCGTCACCTGGACCGGGCTGCTGCGGGCCGACCTGCCCGCCGGTTTCGCCGGCCTGAAGGCGGCGGCGCGGGAAGTGGGCTCGGTGCAGATCCAGAACCGCGCCACGATCGCCGGCAATCTCTGCAACGCCTCGCCGGCCGCCGACGGCGTGCCGCCGCTGCTGACCCTGGATGCGGCGCTGGAGATCCGGTCGAGCGGCGCCCGGCGCCATGTCCCGCTGCAGGACTTCATCACCGGCAACCGGCGCACGCGGCTCGAGCCGGGCGAGCTGGTGACGGCGATCCGCATCCCCGCACGTCTGGCCGGGGCGCGCTCGTCCTTCGTGAAGCTGGGCAGCCGGCGCTTCCTGGTGATCTCCATCGTCTCCGCCGCGGCTTTGCTGCGCACCGATGCGGCGGGCACGATCGACGAGGCGCGGGTTGCGGTCGGCGCCTGTTCCGCCGTGCCGATGCGCCTGCCGCCGGTCGAACGCGCGCTGCTCGGCCGGCCGCTCGCGGATCGGCTTGCCGGCCGCGTCGACGCGGCGCTGATGGCGGGCCTCTCGCCGATCGACGATGTGCGCGCGACGGCGGAATACCGCCGCGACGCCGCGCTGCAGGTGGTCCGCCAGGCGGTCGTGGCCTGCGTGACCGGCGACGCCGGAGGCATGGCATGAAGCCCGAGCCGGCGCCGATCCGCTTCACCTTGAACGGCCGCGCGGTGACGCTGGAGGCGCCGGCCGGCCGGCGCCTCTCGCACGCGATCCGGGAGAATGCCGGCCTGACCGGCGTCAAGGTCGGCTGCGATGCCGGCGATTGCGGCGCCTGCACCGTGCTGCTCGATGGCGAGCCGGTCTGTTCCTGCCTCACCACCGTCGCCCAGGCGAACGGCGCCAGCATCGAGACCGTCGAGGGCCTGGCCGCCGACGATCCGGTGGCCCGGGGGCTGAAGCAGTCCTTCCATCGCCACGGCGCGGCGCAATGCGGCGTCTGCACCCCGGGCATGCTGCTTTCGGCCGCGGCACTGTTGCGCAAGAACGCGGCGCCCAGCCAGCCCGAGATCGAGCAGGCCCTGGGCGGCGTGCTCTGCCGCTGCACCGGCTATCGCAAGATCATCGACGCCGTCGCCGATGCCGGCCGCCTTGCGCCGGAGGAGGCGATCCCCGAGGCCGGCCATGCCGTCGGCGCACGGCTGAGTCGGCTCGACGGCGCGCGCAAGCTCGACGGCAGCGAGATCTTCGGCGCCGACGACTGGCCGGAGGATGCGCTGGTGCTGCGCTGCATCCGCTCGCCGCATCACCACGCCGCCTTCACGCTGGGCGATGTCGAAGCCTGGGCCAAGGCCCATCCCGGCGTGGTCCGCGTGCTGACCGCCAGGGACGTGCCCGGCCGCAATATGTTCGGGACGATCGGCCCCTTCATCGACCAGCCGGTCTTCGCCGACAAGCTCGTTCGCTTCCGCGGCGAGGCGGTGGCCGCCGTGGTCGCCGAGCCGGAGACCGCCTGGCAGCTCGACCTCAAGGATTTCCCGGTCGCGTGGGAGCCGCGCCCGGCGCTGACCGAGCCGGAGGCGGCGACCCGAGCGACCGACTTTCTGCATGATCATCGTCCCGGCAACCTGCTGACGACCGGTCTGGTGCATAAGGGCGATCCCGATGCCGGCTTCGCCGGGGCGACGGCGATCGTCGAAGGCGCATTCGAAAGCGGCTTCGTCGAGCACGGCTATATCGAGCCCGAGGCGGGCTTCGCGCGCCGCGTCGGCGACCGGATCGAGATCCAGGCCTGCACCCAGTCGCCCTATCTCGATCGCGACGAGACCGCGGCGGTCCTCGGCATCCAGCCCGAGGACGTGCGCATCCTGCCGACCGCGGTCGGCGGCGGCTTCGGCTCGAAGCTCGATCTCTCGGTGCAGCCCTTCATCGCGGTCGCCGCCTGGGTGCTGAACCGGCCGGTGCGCATGGTCTATTCCCGCACGGAATCGATGATGACGACGACCAAGCGTCATCCCTCGAAGCTCCGGATGAAGGTGGGCGCCGGCGCCGACGGGAAGATCCGCGCCATCCGCTTCCACGGCGATTTCAACACCGGCGCCTATGCGTCCTGGGGACCGACCGTCGCCAACCGCGTGCCGGTCCATGCCTCCGGACCGTATTTCGTGCCGCATTACCGCGCCACCACGCGGGCGATCCACACCCATCTGGTGCCGGCCGGCGCCTTCCGCGGCTTCGGCGTGCCGCAATCCGCCGTGGCGCAGGAGCAGCTCTACGACATGCTGGCCGAGAAGCTCGGCCTCGATCCGCTGGAGTTCCGCCTGCGCAACGCGCTGACGGCCGACCAGCCGACGGTCTGCGGCCAGGTGCTCGGCGCCGGCTTCGGCTTCAAGGCCTGCCTCGAAGCGCTGCAGCCCCGCTGGAGGCGCGCCCGCGCCGAGGCCGAAGCCTTCAACGCCGCCGCCGGCCGCCTCCGGCGCGGCGCCGGCATCGCCGGCATGTGGTATGGCTGCGGCAATACCTCGCTGCCGAACCCCTCCACCATTCGCCTCGGCATGAAGCCGGACGGCCGCATCGTCCTCTACCAGGGCGCGGTCGATATCGGCCAGGGTTCGAACACCGTCGTCACCCAGATCTGCGCCGACGCGCTGGGCGCGCCGGTCGACCGTTTCGATCTTCTGGGCGCCGATACCGACCAGACGCCCGATTGCGGCAAGACCTCCGCATCCCGGCAGACCTTCGTCACCGGCAAGGCCGCTTTCGTCGCGGCGCAGAAGCTGCGCGGCGAGATCCTGCGCCTGGCCAATGCCGGCGAGGACGCGAAGCTCGCCTTCGCCGACGGCGCGATCGGAATCGCCGAGGGCGGCCGCGCGCGGACCCTGGAGCTCAGCCGTCTGCCGGTGGATGACCGCGGCTTCGTGCTGCTGGTGGAAGGGACGTTCGATCCGCCGACCTCGGCGCTCGACGAGAACGGGCAGGGTTCGCCCTATGCGGTCTACGGCTCCGGCGCGCATCTCGCCGAGATCGAGGTCGATACCGATCTCGGCCTCATTCGCGTGCGCAAGCTGACCTGCGCCCATGACGTCGGCAAGGCGGTCAACCCGACCTTGATCGAAGGCCAGATCGAAGGCGGCGTCGCCCAGGGCCTCGGCATGGCGCTGATGGAGGAGTTCGTCCCCGGCCGCGGCGAGAACCTCCACGATTACCTGATCCCGACCATCGGCGACGTGCCGCCGATCGAATCCCTGCTGATCGAGGATGAATCGCCGGTCGGGCCGTTCGGCGCGAAGGGGATCGGCGAGCAGGCCTTGATCCCGACCGCGCCCGCAATCCTGAACGCGCTCTATCACGCGGCCGGCGTGCGCCTGCACCGCATCCCGGCGACGCCCGACCGCGTGCGGGCGGCAATCCTCGCGCGACGGAGGGAGGTGGCATCATGATCCTAGGTGCCTCCCTCTTTACCTCGTCATGGTCCGCCTTCGCGGCGGATGGCGAGAAAATATCGGAGGCTGGCCATGGCTGACGGTGATGTCGTCCGCTGCGATGCCTGTCCGGTCACCTGCTACATCAAGCGCGGCATGGCCGGCGCCTGCGACCGCTACGCCAACGAGGAGGGCAGGCTGGTCCGGGTCGATCCGCTGGTGGTGCTGGAGCACACGGTCGAGGCGGGGGAGAAGGTCGTCCCGTTCCTCGGCGCCGGCAATGCCGAATGGAACGGCGAGATCGTGCGCGGCCCGTCCACCTTCGTCACCGCGATCGGCGCCGGCACGACCTATCCCGACTACAAGCCGGCGCCCTTCATCGTCTCGTCCCAGGTCGCGGGCGTCGATACCGTGACCGTGGTGACCGAGGGCATCTTCAGCTATTGCGGCGTCAAGGTGAAGATCGACACCGACCGCCATCTCGGGCCGGAGCGCAACCTGGTGCGCGTCGATGGCGAGCCGATCGGCCATGTGACCACCGGCGAGTACGGCTCGCAGATGCTGTCCCTGGGCGGCGTCAACCACCTGACCCATGGCGGCAAGAAGGAGGGCCGCGTCACCTGCGACGCGCTGCTGCGCCTGTGCAACGGCGAGGCGGTGGAGGTCGCGGTCGATGACGGCGCCACCGCCATCCTGCAGGCGGGCAAGCCGCCGATCATCAACGGCAAGTCGGAAGAGCGCATGCGGGTCGGCTGCGGCTCGGCGACCATCGGCATGTTCGCCAAGCAATGGTACGGCAAGGTCGACGACGTCGTGGTGGTGGACGACCACATCACCGGGGTCCTCTCGGAGCACCAGGCCGGCAAGGTGCTGGGCGCGAAAGACACCGGCATCAAGATCCGCGGCCGCAAATCGACGCCGGGACGTTATTTCCACGTGGCCGAGCCCGGCTCCGGCTGGGGCGGCACCAACGTCACCGATCCGATGGAGATCGTGACCGGCTTCGACGCCAGGCATGCCTGGCCGGGCCTCCGGCTGCTGATGGTCAGCACGACCGGCGAGCAATATGCCTATTACGAGCTCGATGCGGCGCTGAGGCCGGTGGAGAAGGACCTGCCGCCGAACCTGCAGGAATCGGTCGAGCGCATCGCCGAGAATTGCGAGCCGGCGTTGACCACCGTGCTGTTCATGGCCGGGGCGGGCGGGTCGCTGCGCGCCGGCGTCACCGAGAATCCCGTGCGTCTCACGCGCTCGGTGCGGAACGCGATCACGCGGGTGACGGCGGGCGGCGCGCCGGTCTATGTCTGGCCCGGCGGCGGGATCACCTTCATGGTGGACGTGACGCTGCTGCCGAGCCATGCCTTCGGCTACGTGCCGACACCGGCCCTGGTGGCGCCGATCGAGTTCACCCTGCGGCTGGACGACTATGCCGCGCTCGGCGGCCATGTCGATGCGGTGCGCCCGGCCGACGAGGTGCTGCGCGATGCGTCGCTGCGCCAGCGGCGCATCGCGGGGGCGGTGCGCTGATGGCCCGCGCCCGCGCCGCCCGTCTTTCCGGCAACCGCCTGCACCTGCAGGACGGGCCCATCGATCTCGTCATCGAAGCCATGGGTGCGGCGAGCGAGGTCGAGGCGGGCTATGCCGCGGCGGCGCGGCGGTTTCAAACGATCCTCGACGAGCTCTGTGCCGAGCTTCCCATCCTGCGGCTGCCGATCCGGCCGGGAAACCCGATGCCGGAAGGCGTGGCCGCGCGGCGCATGTGGCACGCCGCGGCGCCTTTCGCCGGCGCCTTCATCACGCCGATGGCCGCGGTCGCCGGTGCAGTAGCAGAGGAGGTGCTGGGCGCCATGACCGCGGCGGCGGATATTCGCCGCGCCTATGTCAACAATGGCGGCGATATCGCGCTGTATTTGGCGTCCGGCGAGCAGACCCATATCGGCCTGGTCGACCGGCCCGATCGGCCGCGGATCTACGGCACCGTGTCGATCGCGGCGTCGCAGCCGGTGCGCGGCGTCGCCACCAGCGGCTGGCGCGGCCGCAGCTTCTCGCTGGGCATCGCCGATGCGGTGACCGTGCTCGCCGCCACCGCCGCCGGGGCCGACGCCGCGGCGACCGTCATCGCCAATGCGGTCGATCTCCCGGGGCATCCGGCGATCCGGCGGCAGCCCGCCCGCGACCGCGACCCGCAAAGCGATCTCGGCGCGATCCCGGTGACGGTGGCCGTCGGCGCGTTGACCGACGGCGAAGTCGAAGCGGCTTTGGCGTCGGGCCTGGCTGCCGCTCGGGATTGCATCGCGGAAGGGCTGGTCGCGGCGGCGGCGCTGCATCTCGCCGGACGGACGGTGCAGACCGGGCTGCCGCTGCTGCATCACGCCAAGGCCGCATAAGGGGGAATCATGCGCGCGAAGATCCGCAAGATCGTCACCATCATCGAGGAGACGCAGAGCGAGGCGGAGCGGACGATCGAGCCGCCGACCCGCCGCGCCGCGGCGATCGCCGTGATCGCCAACCCGTTCGCCGGGCGCTATGTCGAGGATCTGACGGAGCTGATCGATATCGGCGAGGAGCTGGGCCGGTTGCTCGGCGAGCGCGCGGTGCAGGCGCTCGGCATCGAGCCGACCAGCGCCGAGAGCTACGGCAAGGCCGCGGCGGTCGGCGAGAACGGCGAGTTGGAGCATGCGGCGGCCATCCTGCATCCCAAGCTCGGTGCGCCGCTGCGCAAGGTGCTCGGCAAAGGGGCCGCGCTCATCCCCTCGGCGAACAAGCGGGGCGGGCCGGGGGTCACGCTCGACGTGCCGCTCGGGCACAAGGATGCCGCCTTCGTGCGCAGCCATTTCGACGCGATGGAGGTGCGGGTGGTCGATGCGCCGGCGGCCAACGAGATCATGGTCGTGGTCGCGGTCACCGATTCCGGCCGGCCGCTGCCCCGCATCGGCGGCCTCAAGGTGTCCGAGATCAAGGGCGAGGACGGTCTGCGGTGAGGGCCACGCCCGCCAAGCAGGCGGCCGGCAAGCGCGACGAGCCGGCCGCCGGTTACCGGCTGGAGGACCAGGTCGGCTACATCCTGCGCCAGGCGTCGCAGCGCCATGCCGCGATCTTCGCCGAGAGCATCCCGGAGCAGTTGACGACGACGCAGTTCGCGACCCTGGTCCGTTTGGCGGATGTGGGCCCGTGCTCGCAGAACGAGCTCGGCCGGCTGACCTCGATGGACGGCGCCACCATCAAGGGCGTCACCGACCGCCTGATCCAGCGCGGCTTCGTCGCGGCGGCGGTCGATCCGGAGGATGGCCGCCGCCGCGTGCTCGCCTTGACGGCATCCGGACGGGACGCGGTGACGCGTGCCATCCCGAGCGCGATCGGGATCACGGAAAGAACGCTGGAGCCGCTCACGCCGGGCGAGCGGGCCGAGTTCCTGGAGTTGCTCAAGAAGCTGCGCTGAGACCTCAGGGTGCGAGGCTCGGCACGCGCGTCGCCGGCGGCGTGTTGCGGCTCCGCTGGCTGCGCACGATGCCGTCGATCACCGTCATGCCGATGCCCGGCAGGTCGCCGAGGCGGATGCTCTCCAGGAGGTCCTTGCCGGCCGAATGCTGCGCCTTGTCGAGGAACACGAAGTCGGCGGCGCGTCCCGTCTCGATCAGGCCGACATCGAGCTTGCGCATCCGCGCGGTGTTGCCGGTGGCAAAGCAGATCGCGATCTCGGCCGGCACGTCGCCCAGCGCCGACAGCATCGCGATCATCCGGATGATGCCGAGCGGCTGGACGCCGGAACCGGCCGGCGCATCGGTGCCGAGGATCACGCGGTCGAGCTCGCCCAGCTCCTTCGCGGTCCGCAGGGTCAGCAGCGCGGCGCGCTCGTTGCCGTTATGCACGATCTCCAGCCCGCGCTTGCAGCTCTCGCAGAGGCAGGTGATCTGGGAGTCGGGGAGGGCGGTATGGCCGCCGTTGATATGGCCGATCACGTCGGGATCGGCTTCCAGGATGACGTCCTTGTCGATCAGGCCGGAGCCGGGGATCGAGGGGCCGCCGGTATGGATGGTGCTCTGGATGCCGTACTTGCGCGCCCAGGCCACCATCTTCTTCGCCTCTTCGCCGGTCTTCACCCCGCCCAGCCCGACCTCGCCGAGCAGCCGGACGCCGGCCTCGGCCATTTCCTTGAAGTCCTCCTCGACCATGCCCTGCTCGATGACCGGCGCGCCGCCATGCACCTTGACGCCCGCCGGACGGGCTCCGGCGAAGATGCGCTGGCTGGAGATGGCGAAGGCCTTGAGGCCGACGATGTCCTTGGGGCGGCCGGGCATGTGCACCTCGCCGGCCGAGATCATGGTGGTGACCCCGCCATGCAGGCAGCTCTCGATCCAGCCGAGCTGGTTCTGCCGCGGGGTCCATTCGCCGGCGACCGGATGCACGTGGCTGTCGATCAGGCCGGGGGCGAGCGCCGTGCCGTTGGCGTCGATCACCGTCTTGGCACCCGCGGTGTCGACGTCCTTCTCCTTGCCGATGGCGGCGATCCTGCCGTCGACCGCGACCACGGTGTCGGCCTCGGCGATCGGTGCGGCGAGATCGCCGGTCAGCAGCAGGCCGATATTGCGGACGACCAGCTTGCCCGACGGGCCGCCGGCGGTCGGTTCCTGCGCCATGAAAGCCTCCTGATCCTGAGTCGTGCGCTTATTCTTGCACGAACCAGGATCAGGACGGCAATCGCTCAGGCGATCTTGGCGCGGGGCTGTTCGGCGCCGAGGTTGCCGGCGCTGGGGCCGATCTGGCGCGGCTCGCTCGCCGGGCGGATCGCCAGGACGGCGCGAATGTCCGGTTCGTCCATCTGCTCGGCGTTCAGGAAGCGGTAGGAATAGTCCATCCAGACGTTGGACGAGAGGAAGAGGTCGAGCAGGTCGGGGTCGAGATGCCCGTTGCGCTTGAAGGCGCCCATGATCTTGATCGCCTCGCTCAGGGGCTTGGCCTTCTTGTAGGGGCGGTCGCCCGCGGTCAGTGCCTCGAACACGTCGGCGATCGCCATGATGCGGGCCAGCACCGACATCTCGCTGCCCTTGAGGCGCCGCGGATAGCCGGCGCCGTCCATGCGCTCGTGGTGGCCGCCGGCGATCTCCGGCACGTTCCGCAGGTGCCGCGGGAAGGGCAGGCTCTCCAGCATCATGATGGTCTGCACGATGTGGTCGTTGATGACGTAGCGCTCCTCGTCGGTCAGCGTACCGCGCTGGATCGAGAGGTTGTAGACCTCGCCGTGATTGTACTTGTGCTCCGGCACCTTGAGCTTGAAGCCCCAGGCGTTGTCCTCGGGCATGCGATCGCGCTCCTCGCGGATCACGATGTGCTCCTGCTTGTCGTCCAGCACGCGCTCGACGACAGGCAGCGGCTGGGCCGGCTGCCGGTTGAGGCGCGACATCTCCTCGTGGGAGACGCCGATCCGGTCGTCCAGGGTCCGGGTCCAGGTGCGCTGGGCGATCTCCTTCAGGCGCTCGGCCTTCTCCGGCGCCATGCCCTCGCCGCCGATGTTCGCCTCGGCGACGAAGGCGTAGTCGGCATCCACCTCGGCGTTGAAGGCCGCAAGCTGCGCGTCGAGATAGGACAGGTCCTGGCCCGCCAGGCGCTCGCGCAGCAGCTTGATCTCGTGCTCGCGCTTCACGACCTCGAAGCGGGTGCGGATCTCGTGGACCCGGTTGTAGAGCGTCTCGAGCTTGGTCGCCTTGTCCACGACGTATTCCGGCGTCGTGACCTTGCCGCAGTCGTGCAGCCAGCTCGCGAGCTCCAGCGCTTCCCATTCCTCGTCGGTCAGGCGGAAATTGGCGAACGGCCCGTAGGTCTGCTTGGTCGCCGCCTCGGCCAGCATCTTGGCCAGGGCGGGGACGCGGGTGCAGTGGCCGCCGGTATGCGGCGACTTGGCGTCGATCGCGCTCGCAACCAGCTTGATCAACGAGTCCATCAGGTTCTTCTGGGCGATCAGCAGCTGCTGGTTCTCCAGCGCGATGGCGGCGCTGCCGGCGATCGCCTTCATGAGGGCGAGGAGGTGGCCGCTGGTGCTGGCATCGCCGGCATCGGCCTCGGTCTCGGAGACCAGCAGGACGACGCCGAGGGCTTCGCCCCGCGGGCTGAGCAGCGGCACGGCGATCAGCTCGACGTTCTGGCTCTGCACGTTGAGCTTGGTGGCCAGCGCCCGGTCGACCGACTTCAATTCGTCGCGGCGGACCCGGCGGTCCTCGATCTTCCGCCGCAGCGCGGAGTCGGAGACGATGCTGTTGCGGATCTCCAGCGGCACCCGGGCGGCATAGGACTCCTCGATCGTGTCGAAGGTGCGGCCGTCCGCGGTCCGGACGGTCTCCAGCCGCATGGCCGAGCCGTCATCCTCCAGCAGGTAGATGGCGCCGCCGGCCGCGCGCGAGACATCCACCATCTCGCGCAGGATGCGGTTCAGGAGCGAGGAGAAGTCGCGCTCGGCGGTCAGCGAGCTGCCGATCTCGAGGAAGCGGCGGATCGTCGTCTTCATCTCGTTCATGATGATCGAGAGCTCGTCGACTTCCTCGATGCCGGTGTCGACGGTGACGTTGTTGGAGAAGTCGAAGTCGCGGATCGACTGCGCCTCGTCGGTCAGCGACTTGAGCGGGCGAGAGAGGCGCCGCGCCAGAACCAGCACCGCAAAGATCGACGTCAGCAGCAGCAGCACGGAGACCGTGATCAGGCGCGCCCAGTCGGGCATCGACATCAGGGCCTTGAACTGCCCCATGGTGAAGATCGCCAGGACCAAAATCGTAATCACGAGCAGCGGCGTGAAGAACGTCGTGATGTGGCGTCGCAGCGGATACCGGTTCGGGCTCTTGCGCAGAGCGAAAGTCGTCCGAAGAACCGAGGTTTGCATCTTTCGGTTACCTGACCGGAGAGGACGAAGTATCGAGGAAAGCCATTTTAAATCAGTCTCCTACCCCCCATAGTATCGGGCAAGATCGTTCTTAATTTGTTAACCAGCAGGCGCCTTCGCCACATCCCTTGACCCATGTCACCAGCCGGGGATGTGCGGTTCAAGACGATTGTGTGCGCGAACTACCGCCCGGGTGTGAGCGGATAATCAAATCGTGGCAGCGGGTTACGCCGCTGGCGTTACGCGACGTAGCCGAGCTGCCGGGAGACCGCCGCGGCGCAGGCCTTGACCCGGTCGGCGACCTCGCCGATCCGGCTGCGCCAGTCGCGGGGCTTGAGGCCGGTGACGCTGATCGCCCCCGCGGCCTGGCCGGTGCGGCCGAGGACGCAGGTGCCGATGCAGGCGACGCCCTCGGTGTCTTCCTCGTCGTCGATGGCATAGCCGCGCTCGGCGGTGACGGCGAGCTCCTTCATCAGCCCGGCGACGGTCGTGATGGTGCGCGGCGTCCGCTGCGGCAGCGAGATCCGTTCCAGGATCTGGCGCGCCTCGCCGGGCGGCATCGCCGCGAGCAGCGCCTTGCCGACAGCGGAGCAGTGCGGCAGCTCGCGCCGGCCGAGCGCCGCGTCGAAGCGGATGGCGCCCGGCGCATCGACGCGGCCGACCACCACGGCATAGCCGTCGTCGAGGATCGCCAGACGCGAGGTCATGCCGAGCTCGGCGGTGAGCTTCCGGAGCTCCGGCATCGCCACGTCGGCCAGGGCGATATTGGCCACGGCGAGATCGCCGAGCCGCGCCAGCGACATGCCGAGGCGATAGCGGCGGTTGGCGCCCTCGGCGAAATCCGAGAGGAAGCCGCGCGCCAGCAGGGTCTGCAGCAGCGCGTAGACCGCGGCCTTGGACATGCCGAGCTCGCGCGCGAGATCGGTCAGGCGCGCGCCGTCCTTGCCGCGGTTGGCCACGAGCTCGACCAGATCCAGCGCGCGGCCCAGGCTCTGGACGCGATAGCGGTCGTCGGTCGGCGAAACTGCACTGTCGGCCACGGTGCCCTCTTGGCGCTGCCCTACGATCTGGTCTAGCATAGCGATACAAAACATCGTTTGGCTATACAAAACTTACAGGCAGGCTTATGACCGAGAAGCGCAAGCTGCGCTCCAGCGCCTGGTTTGGCGGCGCGGGCAAGAACGCCTTCATGCACCGCTCCTGGATGAAGAACCAGGGCATCCCCGACGACCTGTTCGACGGCCGGCCGGTGATCGGCATCTGCAACACCTTCTCCGAGCTCACGCCCTGCAACGCGCATCTCCGGCAGCTTGCCGAGCATGTGAAACGCGGCGTCTACGAGGCGGGCGGCCTGCCGCTGGAGTTCCCGGTGATGAGCCTCGGCGAATCCAATCTCCGCCCGACGGCGATGCTGTTCCGCAACCTCGCCAGCATGGATGTCGAGGAATCGATCCGCGGCAATCCGATCGACGGCGTGATCCTGCTGGTCGGCTGCGACAAGACCACCCCGGCGCTGATGATGGGTGCGGCCAACTGCGATATCCCGACCATCGTGGTCTCCGGCGGGCCGATGCTGAACGGCGACTTCCGCGGCCAGAAGATCGGCTCGGGCACCCATGTCTGGAAGTTCTACGAGGACGTCAAGGCCGGGCGCATGTCGATGGAGGACTTCCTCGCCGCCGAGCAGGGGCAGAGCCGCTCGGCCGGAAGCTGCATGACCATGGGCACGGCCTCCACCATGGCCAGCATGGTCGAGGCGCTGGGCATCGGCATGCCGGACAATTCCGCGATCCCCGCGGTGGACTCGCGCCGCGCGGTGTTGGCCCAGCTGGCGGGCCGGCGCATCGTCAAGCTGGTCGAGGAGGATGTGCGCATGTCGCAGATCCTCACCAAGAAGGCCTTCGAGAACGCGATCCGGGTCAACGGCGCGATCGGCGGCTCGACCAATGCCGTGATCCACCTGATCGCGGTGGCGCAGCGCCTCGGCGTCGATCTTTCGCTGGACGACTGGGACCGCCTGGGCCGCGACGTGCCGACCATCGTCGACCTGATGCCGTCGGGGCGGTTCCTGATGGAGGATTTCTACTATGCCGGCGGCCTCCGGGCCGTGATGCGCGCGATCGGCAATGCGGGCTGGCTGCATCTCGACCAGATGACGGTCAGCGGCCAGACCGTCGGCCAGCAGGTCGCCAACGTCACCAACTGGAACGAGGAAGTGATCCGGCCGCTCAACAACCCGCTGACGCCGCAAGGCGGCATTGCGGTGCTGCGCGGCAACCTCGCGCCCAACGGCGCGGTGATCAAGCCGTCGGCCGCGACGCCCGGGCTGATGCAGCACCGGGGCCCGGCGGTCGTGTTCGAGAACATCGAGCACTACCACGCGCGGGTCGACGACCCGGCGCTCGAGATCACCGCGGACAGCGTGATGGTGCTGAAGAATTGCGGCCCCCGCGGCTATCCGGGCATGGCCGAGGTCGGCAACATGCCGCTGCCGCAGAAGCTGCTGAAGCAGGGGGTGAGCGACATGGTGCGCATCTCCGATGCGCGCATGAGCGGCACCGCCTATGGCACCGTCGTGCTGCACACCGCGCCGGAGGCGGCGGTCGGTGGACCCTTGGCGCTGGTCAGGGACGGCGACTGGATCGAGCTCGACGTCGCGGGACGGCGGCTCGAGCTCGAGATCACCCACCAGGAGATGGAGCGCCGCCGCGCCGCCTGGAAGAAGCCGGAGCTGCCGGTCGCCAGCGGCTATCAGCAGCTCTATGTCGAACGCGTGCTGCAGGCCGACAAGGGCTGCGATTTCGACTTCCTGGTCGGGAGGCGCGGGGCCGAAGTGCCGCGCCATTCGCACTGATGGCTCTCGCTCCGGGCCAGATCGAACAGCCGGCGGTCTATCCGAGCCTCAAGGACCGCGTGGTCTTCATCACCGGCGGCGGCAGCGGGATCGGCGAGAGTCTGGTCGAGCACTTCTGCGCGCAAGGCGCCATGGTCGCTTTCGTCGATATCGCCGAGGCGCCGTCCCAGGCTTTGGTCGAGCGCATCGCGAAGAAGGGCGACCCGAAGCCGCTCTTCATGCCCTGCGACCTCCGGGACATCGAGGCCTTGCGCAATTGCATCGCGAAGGCCAAGGACGCGCTCGGGCCGATCCGGGTGCTGGTCAACAACGCCGGCAATGACGACCGGCATTGGACCAAGGACGTGACCGTCGAATACTGGGACGACCGCATCGCGGTCAACGTGCGGCACCAGTTCTTTGCCGCGCAGGCGGTCCGCCCGCAGATGCGCGACGCGGGCGGCGGATCGATCATCAATTTCGGCTCGATCACCTGGATGGTGGGCGACGGCGACTGCCCGGCCTACGTGACCTCGAAGGCGGCGATCACCGGCATGACCCGGGCGCTGGCGCGCGAGTTCGGGCCGGAGCGCATTCGCGTGAACTGCATGGTGCCGGGCTGGGTGCTGACCGAGCGCCAGGTGAAGCTCTGGCTGACCCCGGAAGGGGAGAAGCAGATCGACGACCGGCAGTGTCTCAAGGACCGGCTCTATCCGCCCGACATCGCGCGCATGGCGCTTTTCCTGGCGGCGGATGACAGCCGGATGTGCAGCTCGCAGCATTTCATCGTGGATGGCGGTTGGGTGTGATGGGGAACTTGCGGCTGATCCAATTCAAGGACGGCAAAGAAGGCCGGGCGGTCGGGCTGGTCAGCGCCGACGGCCGGCATGTGCATCCGCTGAAGGGGTTCGACACGATCTACAAGCTGGCGCAGGCGGCGATCGCCCAAGGGAAGCCGCTGGCCGCGCTGATCGAGGCGGCGGCATCGAGCGAGACGCTCGACTATGCGGCGCTGCTCGCGGCCGGCCAGGTGCTGGCGCCGATCGACCATCCGGAGCCGGCGCGTTTCTTCCTGACCGGCACGGGCCTCACCCATCTGGGGAGCGCCGACGCGCGCAACCAGATGCATGTGGTGACCCACGGCTCCAACGCGCCGGAATCCGATTCCATGAAGATCTTCCGGATGGGCCTCAAGGGCGGCAAGCCCGGCCCGGGCAAGATCGGCGTGCAGCCGGAATGGTTCTACAAAGGCGTCGGCACCGAGGTGGTGGCGCCGGGGGCGCCGCTCCCGCTGCCGGCCTTCGCGCTGGCGGGGGCGGAGGAGCCGGAGATCGTCGGGCTCTACCTGGTCGATGCCGATGGACGGCCGCGGCGGATCGGCTTTACCCTGGGCAACGAGTTCTCCGACCATGTGACCGAGGCGCAGAACTACCTCTATACCCAGCATTCCAAGCTGCGCGCCTGCTCCATGGGGCCGGAGCTGCTGATCGGCGAGCTGCCGCAGGACATACGCGGCCATTCGCGGATCATCCGCAACGGCAAGACGGTCTGGGAGTCCGAAGTCCTGCTGGGCGAGGCCAACATGTCGCATTCGGTGGCGAACCTGGAGCATTTCCACTTCCGCTACCGCATGTTCCGCCGGCCGGGCGATCTCCATGCCTACTTCATGGGGGCCGCGGTGCTGAGCTACGCTGCCGGGGTGAAGACCGAGCCCGGCGACGAGTTCGAGATCGACGTGCCGACCTTCGGCCGGCCTCTGCGCAATCCCATGGTGGCCGAAGCCGATGAGGGCTTCGTCGCCGTGACACCGCTCTGAAGACGAAACGATAAACAGGGAAGGAGACTCTCGATGCTGAAATCAGTGATGCGCGGCGCCCTGCCGGTCCTGGCGGCCGCCGCCATGGCCGTGTCCTGGTCGGCCGGCGCCATGGCCAAGGAACTGCGGGTGCTGGCCTGGGACGGCTATGCCGACGACGACTGGGTGAAGGAGTTCGAGAAGGAGACCGGCGCCGACGTGAAGGTCGTCATCATCGGCAGCGACGACGAGATCTGGGCCAAGATCAAGGGCTCCGAGGGCAAGGACTTCGACGTCATGGCCGTCAATACCGGCCAGCTCCAGCGCTATATCGACGCCAAGCTGGTGCAGCCGATCGACCTGTCGAAGATCCCGAACCAGAAGGCCAACCAGCTGCCGATCTTCAACGACCTCACCAAGGTCAAGGGCGTGATGCGGGACGGCAACGTCTATTCGATCCCGTTCTGCTTCGACTCGATCGGCATCATCTACAACACCGACGAGGTCAAGACGCCGCCGACCTCGATGGATGTCCTGTGGGACCCGCAATACAAGGGCAAGGTGCTGGCCTATGACAACGGCGAGCACAACTTCTCCTTCACCGCGCTCACCCTGGGCATCCAGGATCCGTTCCATCTCTCGGCCGACCAGATGGCGCAGATCAAGGAGAAGCTGATCAAGCTGAAGCAGAACGTGCTCAGCTTCTACACCACCGCCGACGAGGCGACTCAGATCTACAAGAACAACGACATCGCGCTGATCTGGGCCAATTACGGCCAGCAGCAGGTCAAGTCGCTGCAGGATGCCGGCGCGCACGTCGCCTACGTCAACCCGAAGGAGGGTGCGCTCGCCTGGCTCGACACCTGGGCGATCACCGTCGGGGCGCAGGACAAGGACCTCGCCGAGCAGTGGATCAACTTCCTGATGCAGAAGAAGATCGGCGAGCAGCTGACCGAGCGGACCGGCTTCGGCAACACCGTGGCGCCCTCGAACAACGCCAAGCCCGACGACAAGCTGGTCTATGTCGAGCAGGTCGAGGACCCGACCAAGCGGGCCGATCTCTGGAACGAGATCAAGGCGGCGCAGTAGAAATCGCGTATGCTGGACCGGCCCGCTCCAGCCCCGGTGTTCAGGGGTGGGGCGGGCCGGTTCGATTCAGGCCGGAGCATATCGGGGTACGAATGGCAGGACGGATCCTTCTCGAGCTGAAAGGCGTCAGCAAGTCCTTCGGCGCGACCCGGGTGCTCGAGCAGATCGACCTCGCCGTCGAGGACGGGGAGTTCATCACCATCCTGGGGCCTTCGGGCTCGGGCAAGACGACGATCCTGCGGATGATCGGCGGCTTCACCCAGCCTGACCAGGGCCAGATCCTGCTCGACGGCAAGGACATCGCCAAGGAGCCGATCAACCGGCGCCCGTTCAACACCGTGTTCCAGGATTACGCGCTGTTCCCGCACATGACCGTCGCCGGCAATGTCGGCTATGGGCTCAAGGTCCGGGGCACCGCCCGCCAGACGATCGACAAGCGGGTGGCCGAGACCCTCGACCTGGTGCAGCTCGGCGCCTTCAAGGACCGCTATCCGCAGCAGCTCTCCGGCGGCCAGCGGCAGCGCGTGGCGCTGGCCCGCGCCATCATCTGCGAGCCGCGCCTGATCCTGCTCGACGAGCCGCTGGCGGCGCTCGACGTCGAGCTCAGGAAGCAGATGCAGGATTTCCTGAAGGTCATCCATCGCGAGATCAAGACCACCTTCCTGTTCGTGACCCATGACCAGGAAGAGGCGATCGCCATGGCCGACCGCATTTGCGTCATGAACTACGGCAAGATCCTGCAGCTCGGCTCGCCGACGGATGTCTATTACAAGCCGCATTCGGAGTTCGTGGCGCGCTTCTTCGGCGACAACAACCTGATCGAAGGCACGCTGGGCGACGGCAATGGCGAGCGGCGCGTCGTCGACACCACGCTCGGGCCGCTGCCCTGCATGGCGGACGGGGCGACCGCCGGTGCGGCCGGCAGCCGTGCCTTCGCGGTGATCCGGCCGGAGGCGATCCGGGTCGATGTCGGCAGCGGCTGGCCGCAAGGATCAACCGGCGGCACGATGGACCAGATCGTCACCGGGCAGGTGACCAGCGTCGGTTTCGGCGGATCCACGACCGTCGCGGTCGTCGAGGCCATGGGGCAGGGCGGCGCCGTGCCGCTCAGGGTGAAGCTGCCGAGCCGCGTCGAGGGCCTGCCGATCCGGCCCGGCGACCGGGTGCGGCTGGGCTGGCGCGCCGGCGATTGCCGGCTGGTGGCGGGCTGAGCCGATGGCGGCGTCGGGTCAGCGGATCAGCGGCGATACCTTCTGGCGCGGCCTCGCGGTGCTGCTGGCCTACGGCCTGCCGGTCGTCTTCATCCTGCTGCCGCTCGCGGCCTTCCTGGTCTACAGCCTGTTCTGGGTCGAGGGCACGGAGATGCACTACGACCTGACGCTGGTGAACTACATCCGCTTCTTCAAGGAGGACATCTACATCCCGGTGCTGCGGCAGACCATCGTGCTCTGCCTGGAAGTGGCGGCGCTCGGCATCCTGTTCGGCTATCCGGTCGCCTATTTCCTCTCCAGCCTCAAGGGGCGGAAGAAGTACACGCTGCTGATGCTGCTGCTGGTGCCGCTGCTGATGAGCTACATCATCAAGATGTACGCGATCCGCAGCATCCTCGGCGGCAACGGATTCCTGAACAAGGCGCTGATCGCGCTCCACATCATCGACCAGCCGCTGACCTTCTTCGTGTTCAACCTGAACGCGGTCCTGCTGACGCTCACCGTGCTGCTGCTGCCTTTCGCGATCCTGCCGATCTTCCTCTCGCTCGAGCGGATTCCGAAAAACCTGCTGGAGGCATCGGCCGATCTCGGCGCCTCGGGCTGGCAGAGCTTCTTCGGGATCGTGCTGCCGCTGAGCATTCCCGGCGTGATCAGCGCCGCGACCTTCGTCTTCATCCTGGCGATCGGCGACTTCCTGACGCCGCAGATGGTGGGCGGCCAGAACGGCTTCACCTTCGGGCGCATCATCTACAGCCAGTTCGGTTTCGCCTTCAACTGGCCGTTCGGCGCGGCCCTGAGCGTGATCCTGACGGCGCTGGTGACGCTGGCCATCGCCGTCGGCTTCCGCTTCGGCGGGCGGAAGGCGGGGGCGCTGTGAGGCGGCATCCTCTCGCGACCCTCGGCCTTGTCCTGGTGACGGCGCTGGTCTTCGTGCTGCTCTATGGGCCGATCTTCATCCCGATCGTGACCTCGTTCTTCAACGTGAAATACGGCGCGGTCAATTGGGACCAGCCCTCGCTCGACGCCTACCAGAAGCTGACCGAGAACGAGGGCATCATCGAGGCGGTCGAGAACACGTTCATCGTCGGCCTGTCGGCGGTCGCCTTGTCCCTGGTCCTGGGCACGATCATCGCGCTTCATTGCAACAGCGGGCGGTCGCGCAGCCGGGCGCTGCTGCAGTTCATCGTGTTCCTGCCCTTCCTGATGCCGCCGATGATCACCGGCCTTTCGCTGCTGATCTTCTTCCGCGAGACCGACATCCCGCGCTCGATGCTGACCATCATCATCGGCCATACGGTATTCGTGCTGGCTCTGGTCTACCGCACCATCCTGGTGCGGCTGCAGGGGATCGGCGCGAGCATGGTGGAGGCGTCCTACGATCTCGGCGCCAACGCGCCGCAGACCTTCCTCTACGTGCTGCTGCCGAACCTGAAGAGCGCGCTGATCGGGGCGGGCGTCCTGGCCTTCGCGCTCTCTTTCGACGAGACCATGATCACCATCCTGGTGACCGGTACGCAGAACACCCTGCCGATCCGGCTCTGGGGCATGATGCGGCTGGGCTTCACGCCGGACATCAACGCGCTGGTGGCGATCATCCTGGCGCTGACCACCGGGCTGGTGCTGGTCGCCGCCCGCTACCTGATCCCCAAGGAATTCGCCGGGTCGGAAGGATGACCGATTTTGCCGCGCCGATGATCGAGGCGTTGCAGCGCGCCGAAAGGGTACTGATCTCGACCGGCGCCGGCGTCTCGGCGGAATCCGGACTGCCCACCTTCCGCGATCCGCAGCAGGGATTGTGGGCCAAGTATCGCCCGCAGGACCTGGCGACGCCGGAGGCCTTCGCCCGCGATCCGCAGACCGTCTGGCGCTGGTATCAATGGCGCCGCCGCGTGCATGCCGACGTCGCGCCGAACCCGGCGCATCGCGCCATCGCCGCGATCCAGGGGCGCCTGCCGGGTGCGACGCTGGTGACGCAGAATGTCGACCGGCTGCACGAGCTTGCCGGCAGCCCGTCGGTGATCCATCTCCATGGCAGCGTCTTCCGGAACAAGTGCGCCGAGTGCGGCGTGGCGATGCCGGATGTGCCGCACGATCTCGAAACGCCGCCGCGCTGCGAAGCTTGCGGCGGGCTTTGCCGTCCCGACGTGGTCTGGTTCGGCGAGGGCCTGCCGCAGGCCGAATGGCGCGCCGCGGCGGAAGCTGCCGAGGCGGCGGATGTCGTTCTGTTGATCGGGACCTCGGCGACCGTCTATCCGGCGGCGGAGCTGCCGGTGATCGCGAAGCGGGCGGGTGCCGTCGTCGTTCAAGTCAATCCGGCGCCGACGCCGCTCGACCGGATCGCGCATAACCTGCGCGGGCGAGCCGGCGAGGTGCTGCCGAGATTGGTAGCTGCGGCGTGGTCGCGGTGATCGCCGCCTGCTCGGTCGTCATCCCGTGACCAGGTCACGGGACGACGGTTGAGATTGACGTGAACGGCGAGGTTAGTCCGCGCGAACGGCCAGACCGAAATCTTCCGCGACGAGGCCGATCCAGCGCCAGAGATAGTCCGAGAAGCTCTTCAGGACGTAGATCTCGTAGCTCGGCCGATTGTCGGTCTGGTGCAGCAGGACGTTGGCCTTGCTCATGCCCGTCTGCGCGCATTGACCGGGGCCGAAGGCGCGGGGATGAAGGTCGAGGCTGACGCCGCGGGCCAGCACTTCGCGCGCGGCGGGGCCGGCCATGGTGATGACCGTCCGGCTCTCAGACACGTCGGTCACCGCCGTGTGCTGGCCGCTGAACGCGCGGCGCAGGCGGTCGATCAGCTCGGTGCGCTTGGCGTCCGGCGCCACGACCCACCACTCGTCGGGGCCGAGCCAGAGGATGCGCAGGTCGTCGGCCGCGCTGACCGTGTTGGCGGCGAAGGGCAGATCGGCCCCGGTCGCGGTCTTGACCGCCGCGCCGAAGGCGGGATCGCCGGCATCGCCGCGGATGTTGATGATCGCGCGATGGGCGATCTCGCCGACCGTGACGCCGGCATCGGGCTGGTCCTGGCCGGCCAGCGCCTTGAGGCCGAAATGGGCCAGCGCGCTGCGGCGTTGATAGGTCTCAACCATTGATGCGCGCTCCCTCGGGGTCGAAGAACTTGGCTTCGGTCACCTTCATCGGCACGCGTTTGTCGTCCCAGCAGGCATAGAGCCGCTGGCCCATGCGGTTGCGCCCGTTCTTCACGACGCCCATGGCGATCGAGCGGTCCATGCTCGGGCTCCAGTAGCTGGAGGTGACATGGCCCAGCATGGTCATCGGCGGCTTGTCCTTCACGTGCTCGACGATCTGCGCGCCGTCGGGGACGACGACGCTCGGATCCTCGGTCATCAGGCCGACCAGGTGCTTGCGGTCCGGCCGCCTGGTGTCGGAGCGCAGCATCGAGCGGCGGCCGATGAAGTCCGGCTTCGACTTGGCGACGATCCAGCCCATGCCGAGATCGTCGGGCGTCATCGTGCCGTCGGTGTCCTGGCCGACGATGATGAAGCCCTTCTCGGCGCGCAGCACGTGCAGCGCCTCGGTGCCGTAGGGGGTGATGCCGTATTTCTCGCCGGCCTGCATGAAGGCCCGCCAGACGTGGAGGCCGTAGGAGGGCGGCACGTTGATCTCGTAGGAGAGATCGCCGGTGAAGGTGATGCGGAAGACCCGCGCCGGCACGCCCGCGACCACGCCCTCACGGAAGGAGAGGTGCGGGAAGGAGGCATCGTCCAGCGGGAGATCGGGCGCGACTTCCGCCAGCAGCTTCTTCGCATTCGGGCCGCCGATCGCCATGACCGCCCATTGCTCCGTCACGGACGTGAAGTAGACCTTCTTGTCCGGCCATTCGCATTGATGCCATTCCTCGAGCCAGGCCAGCACGCGCGCGGCGCCGCCGGTCGTGGTGGTCATGTGGAAATGGTTCTCGGCGATGCGGCTGGTGACGCCGTCGTCGAACACCATGCCGTCCTCGCCGCACATCAATCCGTAGCGGCACTTGCCCGGCTCCAGCTTCGACCAGGCATTGGTGTAGACCATGTTGAGGAACCAGGCGGCATCCGGCCCCTGCACGTCGATCTTGCCCAGCGTCGAGGCGTCGACGATGCCGACCGAGTTCCGCATCGCCTTCACCTCGCGGCTGACGGCGGCGTGGATGTCCTCGCCGGGCTTGGGGTAGTACCAGGGGCGATGCCACTGGCCGACCGGCTCGAACATCGCGCCGTGATCGACATGCCACTGGTGCATCGCCGTCTTGCGGATCGGATCGAGATAGTCGCCCTTGTCGCGGCCCGCGAATGCCCCGAAGGTCACCGGCGTGTAGGGCGGGCGATAGGTGGTGATGCCGACCGACGGAATCTCGACGTTGCGCAGGCCGGCCATGATGGCCAGCGCGTTGACGTTGCTGGTCTTGCCCTGGTCGGTCGCCATGCCCATGGTGGTATAGCGCTTCAGGTGCTCGACCGAGCGATAGCCCTCGCGATGCGCCAGCATCACGTCGGCGGCGGTCACGTCGTTCTGGTAGTCGATGAAGTGCTTGCCGCCCTGGCCGACCGGCTTCTCGGACGGCACGATCCAGAGCGCCCGGGGCTCGCCCTCGGCGCCGGCTGCTTCCGCCGCCGCCGCCGCGCCGGCATTGCCGTCGAGGCCGGCTTCGCGCGCCGCAGCGGCGCCGGCCTCATGGCCCTCGGTCAGGCACGCCGCGAGGTCGTAGACCCCATGGGCGCCGCCGATCGAGACGTTGTTCTGGCCGGGGATGCTCTCGCCGGGCACGAAGGCGAGCAGGGCATCGTCCCATTTCACCTTGGATCGCGTCTGCGAGAAGAGATGGACGGTCGGCTGCCAGCCGCCCGAGGTGGCGACGCAGTCGCAGGAGATGCGCCGGGTCGATCCGGTGACCGACTTGCCGTCCTCGCTGAGGCGCGCGACCTCCACTTCCTTGGCCGCCTGGGCGCCATGCACCTTGGTGATCGCATGGCCGGCGACGATCTCGATGCCCTTGGCGCGCGCGGCATCGACCAGGGCGCCCGTCGGCTCGGCGCGCAGATCGACCAGGACCGGGATGGTGACACCGGCATTCGCGAGATCGAGCGCGGTCCGATACGCGCTGTCATTGTTGGTCATCAGCACGACCCGCCGCCCCGGCATCACGCCGTAGCGGTTGAGATAGGTGCGCGCCGCCGAGGCGGTGATGCAGCCCGGCCGGTCGTTGTCGAGATAGACCAGGGGCCGCTCGATGGCGCCGGTGGCGAGGATCACCTTGCGCGCACGGATGCGCCAGAGGCGCTGGCGGGGCTTGCCCGCGGTCGGGCCGAGGTGGTCGGTGACCCGCTCGATCAGGCTGACGGCATTGTGGTCGTAATAGGCGAAGGCGGTGGTGCGGGCGAGGATCCTGGTCTCGGCGAGGCCGGCGAGCTCGCTCGCGGCGGATGCCAGCCAATCGGCGGCCGGCTTGCCGTCGATCGTCGCCGTCTTCTCGCTCAGCAGGGCGCCGCCCAATTCCTGCTGCTCGTCGGCAATGACGACACGGGCGCCGGTGCGGCCGGCGGCCAGAGCCGCCGCGATGCCGGCGGCACCGCCGCCGATCACCAGCACATCGCAGGTGTCGTAGAGCTTGTCATAGCGGTCGGGATCGGGCTCGGTCGCGCCCTTGCCGAGCCCGGCGGCCTGGCGGATGAACTTCTCGTAGAACATCCAGCCTTTGGCCGGCCACATGAAGGTCTTGTAGTAGAAGCCGGAAGGGATGAAGCGCTGGATCAGGCTGTTTACCGCCCCGGTGTCGAAGGCGAGCGACGGCCAGCGGTTCTGGCTTTCCGACACCAGCCCGTCGTAGAGCTCGATCTGCGTGGCGCGGGTATTGGGCTCGGTGCGCGAACCCAGCCCGAGCTGGATCAGCGCATTGGGCTCCTCGGCGCCGGCAGTCACGATGCCGCGCGGCCGGTGGTACTTGAAGCTGCGGCCGACCAGCCGCACGCCGTTGGCCAGCAGCGCCGAGGCCAAGGTGTCGCCGGCATAGCCGCCATAGCTCTTGCCGTCGAAGCTGAAGGTGACCGGTTTCGACCGGTCGATGCGGCCGCCGCTCGCGGTGCGGAATTCCTGGGCGCTCATTACTTGTTCTCCCCGATCTCAGGTCGGGGTTCGCCCATCTTGTAGACCTTCAGTATCTCGTGGGTGACGGTGTGGCGCGCGACGTTGAACCAGCGGCGGCAGCCCCGGCTATGCACCCAGCGCTCGAAATGCACGCCTTTGGGATTCTTGCGCATGAAGAGATAGTCGGCCCATTCCGCATCGGACATGGTCTGCTGCTGCTCGAGCGTCGGGCGCGCGATATGCGCCTCGTGGCCGTAGCCGAACTCGTGCTCGGCGCGGGGTCCGCAATAGGGGCAGTGGATCACAAACATCGGATGCGGTCTTTCAGTGAGCGACGCCCGCGGCGCCGTGTTCGTCGATCAGATAACCGGTGCTGAAGCGCTCGAGCGCGAACGGCACGGCCAGCGGGTGCGGCTCGCCCCGGGCAATGGTATGCGCGAAGACGTTGCCCGAGCCCGGCGTCGCCTTGAAGCCGCCGGTGCCCCAGCCGCAATTGATGAACAGGTTCTCGACCGGCGTCTTGCCGATGATCGGGCTGGCGTCGGGGCAGGTGTCGACGATGCCGCCCCATTGCCGCATCATCCGCAGGCGGCTGAAGGCCGGGAAGAGGTCGGTCAGCGCGTTGAGCTGGTCCTCGATCACCGGCGGCGAGCCGGCCTGGGCGTAGGAGTTGAAGGCGTCGATGCCGGCGCCCAGCACCAGCTCGCCCTTGTCGGACTGGCTGACATAGACGTGGACCTGGGGCGACATGACGACAGTGTTGAGGATCGGCTTGATCGGCTCGGAGACCAGGGCCTGCAGCGGGTGGCTCTCGACCGGCAGGCGGAATCCCGCCATGCCCGCCAGGACGCCGGAATGGCCGGCGACGACGATGCCGACCTTCTTGGCGCCGATCCGGCCCTTGGTCGTATGGACGCCCTTGACCACGCCGTTGACGATGTCGAAGCCGGTGACTTCGCAGTTCTGGATGATGTCGACGCCGCGCTCGTCGGCCTTGCGGGCGAGGCCCCAGGCGACCGCGTCGTGGCGGGCGACGCCGCCGCGCCGCTGGAAGCTCGAGCCCAGGATCGGGTAGCGCGCGGTCGGCGAGATGTCGAGCATCGGCACGATCTCCTTGATCTGTGCCGGCGTCAGGATCTCGGAATCGATGCCGTTGAGCTGGATCGCATAGACCCGGCGGCGCATCGCCTGCAAGTCGTGCTGGGTGTGGGCGAGGTTCATCACCCCGCGCTGGCTGAACATCACGTTGTAGTTCAGGTCCTGGGAGAGGCCCTCGAACAGCTTCAGCGCATGCTCGTAGAGATGCGCCGACTCATCCCAGAGATAGTTCGAGCGGACGATCGTCGTGTTGCGGCCGGTATTGCCGCCGCCGAGCCAGCCCTTTTCCAGCACGGCGACATTGGTGATGCCGTGCTCCTTGGCGAGGTAGTAGGCGGTGGCCAGACCGTGGCCGCCGCCGCCGATGACGATCACGTCGTATTCCGGCTTCGGGTCGGGGCTGCGCCACGCCTCCTGCCAGTCCTGGTGATAGTTCAGCGCGTTCCGCACCAGGGTGAAGATCGAGTAGACTTGTTTCATCCGGTATCCCCGCGCGCGCTCCAAGGCGGCGCCATTTTCGATTCGGCGCGCATCCTGCCAAGCGATGCCTCGCCCTGCCGATGACCGCGCGCCATCTATTGTCGCGTTACCGCCGCAGGTCAACCAACCGCACGCAACAGCCCGGAGCGCGCGACGATCCGCCATTCAGGCGCGACACCGTGCGGCGGGCGGCGATGATCGCCACGGAGTGGTCTGGCCTATCTGCGCCGCCCGAACCGCCCCGAAACCGGTATGTACCGGAAATCCTGAATATTTCTGTGGTCTTAGCAGGTCCGGGCCGATCGGGAGGGCCTGGATTCCGGCGGCGGGCGGAGGGGACGAAGTATTATTAACTATATGAAAATCAAGCATAAGGAGCCGAAACCGCGGGCATCATGGTTTAATTCGGCCGGCTGGCCGAATTGGGGCCAAATGGCGCTTGGCGCCGTCTCGGCAGCGGTCTATAAGCGTCGCGCAGTGTCCTGATGGCGTCTTGATCCGCATTCGTGTCCAGGGCGCGGATGGCGCAAATCGGCAAATTCCTGCAAGCCCCGCAGAGAGGATGGCGTTCGGCGATGTTTGGTGACCTTCCCGCGAAGCTTCCGCAGAGCATCGCCTTCCTGCTGATCCCGAATTTCTCGATGAATTCCTTCACCTCGGCGGTCGAGCCGCTGCGCCTGGCCAACCGGGCGAGCGGCAAGGACCTCTATCGCTGGCATCTGTTCTCGCCCGACGGCAAGCCGGTCGCCGCCAGCAACGGAATCCAGCTCACGCCGGAGGGCCCGGCCGAGGGCATCCTCGCCCACCATACGATCATCCTGTGCAGCGGCATCGACGGCCATCTCTACGAGGACCGCAACGTCTTCGCACTGCTGCGCCGGGCCGACCGGCAGGGGGCCGATATCGGCGCGCTCTGCACCGGCGCCCATGTGCTGGCGCGGGCCAACATGCTGAACGGCTATCGCTGCACCATCCATTGGGAGAATCTCGCGAGCTTCACCGAGAATTTCCCCGAAGTGGAGGCGACCGCCGAGCTGTTCGAGATCGACCGCAACCGCTTCACCTGCTCGGGCGGCACCGCGGCGCTCGACATGATGCTGAACATGATCGGCCAGCAGCATGGCCACGAGCTGGCCGCCGCGGTCTCCGAGCAGTTCATCCATGAGCGCATCCGCGACCGCCACGACCATCAGCGGATGGCGCTGACGGCGCGGCTGGGCGTCCGGCATCCGAAGCTGATCCAGGTCATCCAGTCGATGGAGGCCAATCTCGAGGAGCCGCTCTCGCGCGGCGATCTCGCCCAGGCGGCCGGGCTTTCCAGCCGGCAGATGGAGCGCCTGTTCGCCAAGTATCTGAAGAAGTCGCCGGCGCGCTATTACGTCGAGCTCCGGCTCAACCGCGCGCGCCTGCTGCTGCTGCAGACCAACATGTCGGTGATCGACATCGCGCTGGCCTGCGGCTTCGTCTCGGCCTCGCACTTCTCCAAGTGCTATCGCGACTTCTTCGGCAAGACGCCGCGGCGCGAGCGCGCCGGTCCGGTCCAGCGCCAGGCCGAACGCGCGCCCAGCGCCGCCGCCTGAGCTGCCGCCGCCTTACGACCTGGCCGGCGTGCCGACATGCGCGCCGAACGGCTCGCGCGCGAAGATCCGGCGCAAGGCCGGCTCGAAGGCTTCGAGGGGCAGCGTGTCGTAGGCGGGATCGAAGGAGTTCTGGTCCCACTTTGCGCAGAACTCGGCGCAGGGCTCGAACATCGGATGGCCGCGATAGAGCTCGCGGGCATTCCGGTCGCCGCCGGTATGGTGGAAGTAGTAGTAGCCCTGGAACAGGCCGTGGTGCTTGATGATCCAGTGCGTCTCGGCGCTGACATAGGGCTGCAGCACGCTGGCGCCGAGCTCGGAGTGATTGTCCGGCGCGATCGTGTCGCCGATGTCGTGGAGCAGGGCGGCGACCACCATCTCGTCGTCGGCGCCGTCGCGCTGCGCCCGGGTCGCCGATTGCAGCGAGTGCTGGAACCGGTCGATCTTGTAGCCCAGCCGGTCGCCCTTCAGCAGGTTGAGATGGGCGATCACCCGGTCGGGCAGCTCGGCGCTGAAGCTGCGGTAGAGACGGTCCAGGAACTGGTATTCCTCCTGCGTCCCCTGGTCCATCCGCGTGAACTCGACCGTGTCCATGCCCGTGCTCCCTTGGTGGCAGATCGCCGGAGAGGTTAAAGTCCGCGCCGGACAAGGACAAGGGCAATGACCGATCTCCTCCAGGACGATCTCGCGGCGGCTTTGGCGGCGCACGGCATGATGCTGCGCGGCGGCTTTTCGCCGCTGGGGCCGGAAGACGCCGTGCCGGCCCTGGATGGCGGTCGGCCTGTCCGAACGCTGCTGCTGGTCGGCAATGCCGGTCCGGCCATGTACGGGCATTTCTTCGCCGCCGGCGAATCGGATGGGCCGCTTGCGAACGCGCTCGATTCCTGGACGCGGCGCGTGATCGAGCCGATTGCGGCGCGTTCCGGCGCCCGGGCGCTCTTTCCGTTCGGCGGCCCGCCCTGGCACCCGTTCCAGCGCTGGGCCAAGCGGGCGGAGGGGCTCCGCGCCTCGCCGCTCGGCATCCTGATCCATCCGGAGTTCGGCCTCTGGCATGCCTATCGGGCGGCATTGCTGTTCGAGCGCGAGCTGGAGCTCCCCGCCGCGCGCAGCCTGGCGCATCCCTGCGACGATTGCGCCGGCCGGCCCTGCCTTGCGACCTGTCCGGTCGGCGCGATCACGGCGGAAGGCTATGATGCCGCACGCTGTGCCGCTCACGTCGCCGGGCCGGCGGGGCCGGACTGCCGCACCGGCGGCTGTCTCGCCCGCCGGGCCTGTCCGGTCGGCCGGGACCATGTCTATCCGGCCCGTGCCATGGAATTCCACATGGCGGCCTTCCTGCGGAATCACACCCCGGCAAATGCCGCGGCGCAGCGGTGAAACCTAACCGTAAGCGTATGATTCGGTGACAGGATTCGAAGATCCATTCGAATATTTGACTTGTCTTCCGTCGACTCTGAGGCGTATCAACTTCGCATCCAGTCCCACACTGCTAGGGGGAGATCGATGTTGGGCCACTTCGTCCCTCGGCTCGCGGCTGCCGCGGCCGTCCTGTTCATTGCCGTACCCGCCTGGGCGACGCCCGTCACCCTCAATGCCGTCGATAAGCCCGGCGGCACCCTGCTCAACGAGCCGGTCACCTGGCAGGTCCAGCGGCTCGACAAAGAGGGCAAGCCGGTCCCGACCCCGGTCGCGGTCGGTTCCGAGGCGGTGCTGAAGGCCGATCTGAAGCCCGGCCATTACATGCTGACCGCCAAGCGCGGCACGATCTCGATCACGCAGGGTCTGGTCGTCGGCTCGGGCGCGGAGGTCCGCAACATCGTGGTCAGCGCCGCCAATGCCGCGGTGCAGGCGAATCCGAAGGTCGCCAAGGCGGCCAACCCGGCGGTCGCGGCGACCGGCGCTCCGGCGGTCGCCACGGTGAAGCCGATCACGGCCGCCACGGCGGCGCCCCAGCCGGTGCCTGCCTCCGGCGGCACCGCGAAACTCACAATCGGCATGATCCCGAATTCCGGCCGCGGCTTCATCAGCGAGCCGATCGACTGGCAGGTTTTCACCTATTCCAAGGGCATCACCGAGAACGGCCAGCTCGTGGCGCAGAAGACCATCTCTTCCGCCAGCTTCACCTTGCCCGCGGGCAGCTATGTCATTCGGGCCGGCTACAAGGGCACGCAGTCCGACCTGGTCATCCCGCTCCAGGCCGGCCAGTCCTACAACTACACGATCAACCTCTATGCCGGGCAGGCCAAGCTGACGGCGGTGAAGCCGACCGGCCCGACCCGCGAGCCGGTCGAGTGGAAGATCGTGCGCGAGAAGCCCGGCGCCGACGGCAAGTACCAGCTCGTCACCACCAGCAGCGAGAGCTCGCCGCAGCTTCTGCTGCGCGAGGGCAACTATCTCGTGCTGGGCCGGGTCGGCGATCTCTGGGGCGTCCAGCCGCTCTCGATCAAGGCCGGCCGCATCACCACCACCAAGGTGGCGCTGAAGCGCGGCGAAGGCGCCCCGATCGTGGTCGCCTCGGCGAACTGAGATCCCGCCGCATTCGGCTCCATGCTCCGGCAGCATCTGCCGGATGAGGTTTTCTGCCGCCGGAAGGGTCGAAGGGGTCTGATAGGATTCGCGGGCGTCGGGCGGTGAAGGCCGTCCGGCGGCTCCGCAACCGGAAGACCCGACCCCTATGTCCCAAGAACAACGGTCCCGCGAACAGCGCCCCCGGCGCGAGCGCCGCACGTCGCGCGGCATCAACCAGCTGCCCTGGCGGAACCACCGCAATCCCTACAGCCCGATTCAGGCGCTGACCCAGGACCAGCTCGAGGCGATCCACAACGCCTCCCTGCGCATCCTCGAGGAGCTCGGCATGGAGTTCCTGGACGAGGAGGCGCTCGGCATCCTGAAGCAGAACGGTGCGGAAGTGACGCCGGGCAGCAACAGGGTCCGCCTGCCGCGCGATCTCGTGCTCCAGCACGTGGCCAAGGCGCCGCGCGAGTTCACGCTCTACGCGCGCAATCCGGCGCACAGCCTGACCTTCGGCGGCAACAACGTCAATTTCGGCTCGGTCGCCTCGGCGCCGAACGTTTCCGATCTCGACCGCGGCCGGCGGCCGGGCAACTTCGCCGACTATTGCGACCTGCTGCGGCTCGCCCAGGCTTTCAACGTCGTGCAGTTCATCGGCGGCTATCCCGTGGAGCCCGCCGACATTCCGCCCAGCATCCGCCATCTCGACGCGCATTACGCGGCGATCACGCTGACCGACAAGATCTGGCATCCCTATTCGCTGGGACGCGAGCGGATCGAAGACGCCGTCGAGATGATCTGCATCGCACGCGGGATCTCGAAGGAACAGCTCGCCAAGGAGCCGAGCCTGTTCTCGATCGTCAACAGCAACTCGCCGCTGAGGCTCGACGGCCCGATGCTGCAGGGCCTGATGGCGATGGCGCGCCATGGCCAGCCGGTCGTGCTGACGCCGTTCACGCTTTCCGGCGCCATGGCGCCGGCGACGGTCGCCGGTGCGCTGGCGCAGCAGAATGCGGAAGCGCTTGCCGGGATCGCCCTCATCCAGATGGTGAAGCCGGGCGTTCCCTGCGTCTATGGCGGCTTCACCTCCAACGTGGACATGAAGACCGGCGCGCCGGCCTTCGGCACGCCGGAATACACCCGCGCGGCCCTGGCGGGCGGACAGCTCGCCCGGCACTACGGCCTGCCGTACCGCTCCAGCAACGCCTGCGCGGCCAATGCGGTCGACGCGCAGGCGGCTTACGAGTCCGAGATGTCGCTGTGGGGTGCCGTGATGGGCCATGCCAATCTCATCCTGCACGGCGCGGGATGGATGGAAGGCGGGCTGGTCGCGTCATTCGAGAAGCTGGTGCTCGACGTGGAGCTGATCCAGTCGATGGCGGAGTTCATGCAGCCGCTGGTCGTCGACGAGGACACGCTCGGCTTCGAGGCGATGCGCGAGGTCGGGCCGGGCGGGCACTTCTTCGGCGCGGCGCATACCCTGGCGCGCTACGAGAAGGCGTTCTATGCGCCGCTGCTTTCGGACTGGCGCAATTTCGAGAACTGGCGCCTGGCCGGCGGCCTCGATGCGGCGCAGCGCGCCAATGCGATCTGGAAGCAGGTGCTGGCGGAGTTCACCCCGCCGCAGATCGATCCGGCCATCGACGAGGCGCTCAAGGCCTTCGTCGCGAAGCGGAAGGAAGCGGGGGGCGTCAAGGCCATCTAGACGGAGTCTCGACGCCCCAGCAGCGCTTACGGCTTGGTCGAGCGGCCACCGCCGGGATTGCCGCCACCGCCACCGCCGTCATTGCCGCCGCCACGATTGCCGCCGCCATGATCGCCGTCGCCGTTGCGGCCATTGTGACCGTCGTCACCATTGTCGGCGAACGACACGTCCGGGCCCGCAGCGGTCTGGATGTCGACTCGGCAGGTGCCGCGCTCGATCGCGGCCAGAAACTGGTTGCTGGGCAGCGCGCCGCATTCCTGAGCGGTCAGCGCCTCGGCATTGCCGGCGAACAACGCCATGCCGGCCAATCCGAAGCAGAGAGCGATCTTGATACCGTGCTTGGACATTGTGGATCTCCTTGTCGCCGAGGGCCGACCATCGACCCTCTGCAGCGTTAGTCAGGTCCCTGTGCATTCGGTTCGAATGCGGCGCGAATGCCGAATATCCGGAATCTGGGAGCGGCCACAGGCACTTGACGCGGATGAGTGACGGTCGTCGCCGTGCGCGCCGGTGACGGGGGTCACAGCATTCGATGCAGGGAAGCGGAGGAGGCCGGCCGATCGCGGAGGCCCAAAAAGGCAGACGCCCGACGGGGATGAACGTCGGGCGTCTAAGACCTCGAAGCGGGTCCGTGGGGACGGTTGGGTGTAGCCCCGCTTCGCATGAGTAAGGTAGTGCGAGACGCTCCGGAGTTCTGTGACCCGGATCACAAGCCCGCTTAAGACAAGATCAGCGCCCGGCGTGCTGCGCCCACACTCTCCGGTGTGGTGGGGGGCCGTTGGTTCTGTCCGATGGCCCATGATAAACTGCGCGACATCGAACCGGTCGGAACGATCCACCGGATCGGTGAACAGGGTTGGCGGGGGTTACGATGAAGAAGACGATTGCTGCGCTCACGGTCGTTCTCGGCAGCCTCGCCGCGCACGGCACCGGCGAGGCCGCGGACAGCATCAACATCGGCGCGCTGTCGTGTCACGTCTCCGGCGGCGTCGGCTTCATCTTCGGCTCGTCCAAGGATCTCTCCTGCATCTTCAAGAAGCCGAACGGCGACACCGAGCGCTATCACGGCGAGATCAACAAATACGGCGTCGACATCGGCTTCACCACCGAGAGCCGGATCATCTGGGGCGTGTTCGCGCCGGGCGAGGTGGCGCAGGGCGCGCTCGCCGGCCGTTACGCCGGCGTCACGGGCGAGGCGGAGATCGGCCTCGGTCTCGGCGCCAACGTGCTGCTCGGCGGCAGCAACAAGCAGATCGCGCTGCAGCCGCTCAGCATCACCGGCGGCATCGGCCTCAACGTCGCCGCCGGCATCGCCTCGATCACGCTGGAACCCGGCGGCGGCTAACGCCGCCGGCCGCTACTTGTTGGCCTGGATCGCCATCTGCACGTCGCGCTGCCGCCGCGCCTCCGCCCGGGCCATGTAGACCGTCGAGATCATCACGCCGACCGCCACCACCGATATGATCAGGGTGGCGAGCGCGTTGATCTCCGGGTTGAGGCCCAGCCGCACCTTCGAGAAGATCACCATCGGCAGCGTGTTGGCGCCGGGGCCGCTGGTGAAGCTGGTGATCACCAGGTCGTCGATCGAGATGGTGAAGCCCAGCAGCCAGCCCGAGACGATGGCCGGCGCCACGATCGGCAGGGTGATCACGAAGAACACCTTCAACGGACGGGCGCCGAGATCCTGCGCCGCCTCCTCAAGCGAGATGTCGAGCGTCGAGAAGCGCGACTGCATCACCACCGAGATGTAGGACAGGGTGAAGGTGATGTGCGCGATGGTGATCGTGGCGAACCCGCGCTGCTTCAGCCAGCCGAAGCCCCAGACGTCCGAGAACAGCGATTGCGCCTGCACGAACAGCAGCAGCATCGAAAGGCCGGTGATGACCTCGGGCATGACCAGCGGCGCCGTGACCATGCCGGAGAGCACGGTGCGCCCGCCGAAGGCGCCGAACCGCGCCAGGATGTAGCCGGCGATGGTGCCGAGGATGGTGGCGATCGTCGAGCTCAGCACGGCGATCTTGAGGCTGAGGAAAAAGGCGGTGATGACCTGGTTGTCGTTCATCAGCGCGCCGTACCACTGGGTCGAGAAGCCGCCCCAGACGGTCACCAGCTTCGAGGCGTTGAACGAGAAGAAGACCAGGGAGACGATCGGCCCGTAGAGGAACAGATAGCCGAGCGCCATCACCAGGATGATGAACCAGGAGAGCCGCCGGGTCACTTGCCGCCCTCCGACTCCTTGTTCTGGTAGTACTGGTAGAACGTGATCGGCACGACCAGCAGCACCAGCACGGCGATGGCGATCGCCGAGGCGGTCGGCCAATCCCTCGCTTCGAAGAACACGTTCACGATTTCCCGGCCGATCATCACCGTGTTGGAGCCGCCGAGCAGCTCCGGGATCACGTATTCGCCGACCGCCGGGATGAAGACCAGCATCGAGCCGGCGACGATGCCCGGGAAGGAGAGCGGCACGGTGATGACGAAGAAGGCCTTCAGCGGCCGGCAGCCGAGATCGGCGGCGGCCTCGAGCAGGGTCAGGTCCATCTTCTCCAGGTTGGCGTAGAGCGGCAGGATCATGAACGGCAGGTAGGAATAGACGATGCCGATATAGACCGCGAACTGCGTGTTCATCATCGGCAGCGGGGCGTCGATGACGTGCAGCGCGATCAGGATGTTGTTGATGACGCCGTTGGTCTTCAGCAGGCCGATCCAGGCGTAGACCCGGATCAGGAACGAGGTCCAGAACGGCAGCACGATCAGCATCAGCAGCGCGTTCCTGACCGTCGGGCTGGAGCGCGCGATGCCGTAGGCCATCGGATAGCCGATCAGCAGGCAGAGGACGGTGGACCAGAACGCGGTCTGCACCGAGTTCCAATAGGCCTTGAAGTAGAGCGGCTCCGCGAACAGGTAGCCGTAGGACGCGAGCGAGGGCTGGAGCCTGAGGTTGCCGTCGAAGAAGCAGTTCCAGAGCGAGGTCTGCGCCGGGTCGCCGCAGACGAAGAGCGGCGTGAAGGGCGGTTGCGCGATGGCGAGCTCGGCGAAGCTGATCTTCAGCACGAAGATGAAGGGCACGAGGAAGAACAGCGTCAGCCAGATATAGGGGACCAGGATCACGGCGAGCCGCGGCCGGATTCCCAAGGCCTTGAGGGTCCGGCCGATCGAGCGCGCGCCGGGCGCCCGGTGCATCAGCCCGCCTTCGTTGCTCACGGAGGTCATGATCGGTGCGCCTCAGGAGAGCAGGATGACGGGGCTGTTGGGATGCCAGGTGAGGTACACCCGGTCGTCCCAGCCGATCTCCTGCTCGGCGGCCCGCATCTGGTTCGGCATGGTCACCTTGACCTCCTTGCCGCTGTCGAGCTGCACCAGGTAGATCGAGAGATTGCCCATGTAGGCGATGCCCTTCACCGTACCCGCGATGCAGTTGGTGGATTGGCCGGGATCCTCCTTGTTGAGCTGGATCTTCTCCGGGCGCAGGGCGGCCCAGACCCTGGCCCCAGGCGCCGAGGAGATGCCGTGATCGACGTAGATCTGGCCGCCGGCCTCGGCGGAGTCGATCAGGACGTGGTCCGGCTCGTCCTCGACGAGCTGGCCTTCGAACAGGTTGACCGAGCCGATGAAGTCCGCCACCTGCTTGGTGTTCGGGTATTCGTAGATCTCCTGCGGCGTACCGATCTGGACGATCTGACCCTGGTGCATGACGCCGATCCGGGTCGAGAGGGTCATCGCCTCCTCCTGGTCGTGGGTGACCACGATGAAGGTGATGCCGAGCTTGTCCTGGATGTTCATGATCTCGAACTGGGTCGCCTCGCGCAGCTTCTTGTCGAGCGCGCCCAGCGGCTCGTCGAGCAGCAGCAGCTTCGGCGCCTTGACCAGGGCGCGGGCGAGCGCCACGCGCTGGCGCTGGCCGCCGGAGAGCTGGTGCGGCTTGCGGCGGGCGAACTGGGTGAGCTGCACCATGTCGAGGATGGCGGCAACCCGTTCCCGGATCTCGGAGGCCGGCCGCTTGTCCTGCTTCAGGCCGAAGGCCACGTTCTGCTCGACCGACATGTGCGGGAACAGCGCGTAGGACTGGAACATCATGTTGGTCGGGCGGCCGTATGGCGGGATGTCCGCCATGTCGATGCCGTCGATGTAGATCTTGCCGGAGGTCGGCGTCTCGAAGCCGGCGAGCATGCGCAGCAGCGTGGTCTTGCCGCAGCCCGAGCCGCCCAGCAGCGAGAACAGCTCGCCGCGATAGATGTTGAGGGAGACGTCGTTGACCGCGACGAAGTCGCCGAACTTCTTGGTGACGTTCTCGATGCGGATATAGGGCTCCGCATCCGGATCGCCCCAAGGCGTGCTGGTATGGTGATGCTGGGGTTTCTCGACCGCCATAATATTCCCTGTCTCGATATTCCCTGTCTCAGGTCAACCAATTGCGGCGCAACGGCGGATTATCCCGTCATTGCCCGGTCTTGAATCGCGTCCATTCGCGGGTGAGCACGCGCTGGACCTCGGCGTCGCGCACCACGTTGGGGTATCCGTTCGCCAGCACCTTGGCGTCGGGATAGATCGCCGGATTGTCCAGGATGTCCTTGTCGACGAATTTCATCGCCGCCATGTTGGCGGTGGCGTAGTAGGTGGTGTTGGTGTTGGCGGCCGCCACCTCCGGCCGCATCATGAAGTTGATGAAGAGCATCGCGTTCTTCGGATGCGGTGCGTCCGCCGGCACCATCATGGCGTCGAACCAGATGTTGGTGCCTTCCTTGGGGATCGTGTAGGCGAGGTCGACCTTGACTCCGGCCTGCGCCGCGCGGTCGCTGGCGGTCGCGTAGTCGCCCGACCAGCTCATCGCGATGCACAGGTCGCCGTTCGGCAGGTCGTTCAGGTAGCCGGAGGAATCGAACTTGCGGATGTAGGGCCGGACCTGCATCAGCATGTCGACCGCGGCCCTGATGTCGTCGACATTCTGCGAGGTCGGGTCCTTGCCCATGTAGGCGAGCGCCAGCGGGATCACGTCCTCCGGCGAGTCGAGGAACGAGACGCCGCAATCCTTGAACCTGGCCAGCACCTCGGGGTCGAAGATCAGCTTCAGGCTGTCGACCGGCGCGTCCTTCATGCGCTTGTCGATCAGGTCGACGTTGTAGGTGAAGCCGTTGGTGCCGAAATTGTAGGGCGCGGCGTATTGATTGCCGGGATCCGCCTGTTTGGAGAGCAGGTCGAGGATCCAGCGGTCGATGTTGTGCAGGTTGGTGAGGACCGACTTGTCGAGCTTCTGGTAGTAGCCGGCCTTGATCTGCTTGGCGAAGAAGTTGGAGGAGGGGACCACGACATCGTAGCCGCTATGCCCGGCCGCCAGCTTGGCGTCGAGCATCTCGTCGCCGTCATAGGTGTCGTAGTTGACCTTGATGCCGAATTCCTTCTCGAACTCCTTGACCTTGGCCATGTCGATGTAGTCGGTCCAGTTCGAGACGTTCAGGACCTTCTCGGCGTCCTGCGCTCGCGCATCCTTCGGGGCCAGGCCGGGTATCGCCGCAAGAACGGCAACCACGAGCGCGAGCGCCGTCGCCCTTGGCCGATCCGCGAATCGCCGCATCGCACCTCTCCGTTCAGCGCTTGGCTTGAACGCCCGCTTTTTCAGCCCTGTGGGTCGCCCGACTTGATGCCGGGACGTATTTCGCCCCAAACCCTTGGATGTATCAGACCGCGTCTTGGTCCGGCTTGTCAACCGCGGCACGGCGTGGCGCGGGCCGGGAAAGCGGCAAAGAAAAGGCCCCGCACCCGATGGCTCGGATGCGGGGCCCTTCATTGCAGGCCGCTTACTGGCCGGTCTTGACCGTGGTCCAGGTCCGCGTACGCAGCTTGTCGAGCTCGGGCGAGGCGACCTTGTCGCCGGCCAGCTTCGCCATCACGTCCGCGGGCGGGTAGATCGCCGGATTGTCCATGTCCTCCTTGGCGATCAGGCCCTTGTCGCGCGCCGTCTTGTTGGGCGAGGCGTAGTGCACGAAGTTTGCGTTGTCGGCCGCGACCTGCGGGTCGAGCATGTTGTTGATGTACTTCAACGCCGCATCGACGTTGGCCGCATCCTTCGGCATCGCCAGGTTGTCGACCCAGAGCAGCGCGCCCTCCTTCGGGATCACGTACTGGATGTGCACGCCGTTCTTCGCCTCGTCGGCGCGGGACTGCGCGATCGCGAAGTCGCCGTTCCAGCCGATGGCGAGACAGATTTCGCCGTTGGCGATGTCGTTGATGTAGCTCGAGGAGTGGAAGTACTTGATGTACGGGCGCACCGCGAGCAGCTTCTTCTCCGCCGCGTCATAGTCTTCCGGCTTGTCGCTATGCGGATCCTTGCCGAGCGCGATCAGCACCGATTGCAGCACGTCGCTGGGCGCGTCGAGCATGGTGACGCCGCAATCCTTGAACTTCGAGACGACGTCCGGGTTCAGGATGAGGTCCCAGCTATCGACCGGCGCATCGGGCATGATCTGCTTGATCTTGTCGATGTTGTAGCCGATGCCGACCGTGCCCCAGAAATAGGGCACGGAGTATTCGTGGCCCGGATCGAAGGCCTCGGTCGCCTTCAGCAGCACCGGATCGATGTTGCTGAGGTTCGGCAGCTTCGACTTGTCGAGCTTCTGGAACACGCCGGCCTGGATCTGGCGGCCGAGGAAGCCGCCCGACGGCACGACGACGTCATAGCCGGTATTGCCGGCCAGCAGCTTCGCCTCCAGCGTCTCGTTGGAATCGAAGACGTCGTACTGGACCGCGATGCCGGTCGCCTTGGTGAAGTTCTCGTTGGTGTTCTCGCCGATGTAGTCCGACCAATTGTAGACGTTGACCTTGCCGCCGCCGGCGGGGGCGGCGGCCGGCGCCGCTGAGGCCTGCTGCTGGTCGCTGGCCGGAGCCGCGGCCTGGGTGTTCGTGGTGTTCTCGGTCGTGGCGGTCGTGCTCTCGGCCGGCGCCTGGGTGGTGGCCGTGGTGTTGGTCGTGGCCGTCGTCGACTGCTGGGTCGTCGCGCCCTGATCGGCCGTCGTCTCCTGCTTCTCTTCCTTGCCGCAGCCCGCAAGCAGCAAAGCCGAAACAAAAGCCACGGCGCCAATCGATAGTGCTCTCACGTTCGCCTCCAGTTTAGGATCCAAAGTCTCGGATCTGATGTGACCTGTCACAGGCGATGCCGCCGAAATACGGCGCATCCGCCGCCCATCCACGGGCATTTGTCCTCGGCCAAGCCTGAAAAGTCAACCAACGGACCGCCGCATGCGGCGCGCCAAGCGAGTCGCCCGATCTTAACGTGACTGGTTTGACCTCGGACATCCGCGGCGGGCGCGAGGTCCCGGGGTGCGGCCGAACGCGACCCGAATGTGAAGGTCTCGGGACTCGGGACGAAGGACCGTTCAGTCGGTCCAGCTCTGTCCGTCCAGGGTCATGAGCGTGGCGTAGAGGTCGGGCCGGCGGTCGCGGAACAGGCCCCAGCCCGCGCGACGCTTGCGCAGGGCGGCGAGGTCGAAGGACTGCACCAGCACGGCTTCCTGGTCGCCGGCGCTGGCCAGTATCTCGCCCTGCGGCCCGGCGATGAACGACCGCCCGTAGAAGCTCAGCGCGCAGCTCTTGCCCTGCTCGTGGCCGATCCGGTTGGAAGCGACGACGGGCATCATGTTCGCCGCGGCATGGCCCTGCATCACCCGCTGCCAGTGGTCCGAACTGTCATAGGCGCCGTCGGTCGGCTCGCTGCCGATCGCGGTCGGATAGAGCAGCAGGTCCGCGCCCTGCAGCGCCATGGCGCGGGCGCATTCCGGGAACCATTGGTCCCAGCAGATCGCGACGCCGATCGTGGCATAGGCGGTGTCCCAGGTCTTGAACCCGGTATCGCCGGGGCTGAAGTAGAATTTCTCCTGGTAGCCCGGCCCGTCGGGGATGTGGGACTTGCGATAGAGGCCGAGCTGCTCGCCGTCGGCGTCGATGATGACCACCGAGTTGTAATGGGCGTTGTTCGCACGCTCGAAGATCGAGACCGGCAGCACGACCTTCAATGCCCGGGCGAGCTCCTGCATCCGCGCCACGGTCGGGTGGTCCTCGACCGGTCGCGCGAGATCGAAAAGATCGGCCAGCTGGTCCTTGCAGAAATACGGGGTCTCGAACAGCTCCTGCAGCAGGACGATCTGCGCGCCCCGGGCGGCGGCGGCGCGCACCAGCCGCTCGGCGCGGTCGACATTCTCTTCTATGCTGTCGCCGCAGGCGAATTGCGTGGCGGCGACCGTCACTCGGCTCATGTCGCGTTCCTGGCGGTTCCGATGGGGCTGACCCGATTCATAGCGGCTGGGGCGCGGCATTCAAGCGACAATCGGCGGCAAAGGCGCGCGGCCTCTGAGCCGGCCTTGCGAACGCGCGGAATTTGCGGGAAATTCGCAGTCTCGTCGATCGCAATCGCACGCTCTGCAGGGGCGGCATAGGGAGGAAGGAAGATGCATCGTCGTTCTTTCATCAGGAATGCGGGGCTGCTGGCCGGGGCCGCCGCGGGGAGTGCCACCATCGCGGCGCCGGCCATCGCGCAGTCGATGCCGGAGCTGAAGTGGCGCCTGACCTCGGGCTTCCCGAAGTCGCTCGACACGATCTATGGCGGCGCCGAGCGCTTCGCCAAGGCGGTCAGCGAGATGACCGACGGCAAGTTTCAGATCCAGGTCTTCGCCAGCGGCGAGATCGTGCCGACTCCCGGCGTGATCGATGCGATCCAGAACAACACCGTCGAGATGGGCCATACCATCGTCTACTACTACTTCGGCAAGGACCCGACCTTCGCCTTCGGCGGTGCGGTGCCGTTCGGCCTGAACAGCCGGGGGCAGAACGCCTGGGCCTATTACGGCGGCGGCAACGACCTGCTCAACGAGTTCTTCGGCAAGTTCAAGATCGTGGGCTGGCCCTGCGGCAATACCGGCGCGCAGATGGGCGGCTGGTGGCGCAAGGAGATCAAGACCGTCGAGGACATGAAGGGCGTGAAGTTCCGGGTCGGCGGCTTCGCCGGCGCGGTGCTCTCCAAGCTCGGCGTGGTGCCGCAGAACATCCCGGGCGGGGACATCTACCCGGCGCTGGAGAAGGGCACGATCGACGCGGCGGAATGGGTCGGCCCCTATGACGACCAGAAGCTCGGCTTCGACAAGGTGGCGAAGTTCTACTACTACCCCGGCTGGTGGGAGGGCGGCGCCATGGTGCACGTCCTCATCAACGACGAGAAGTGGAACTCGCTGCCCAAGGCCTACCAGGCGATCGTGAAGAGCGCCGCCGCGCAGATCAACGTCGACATGCAGGCGCAGTACGACGATCTCAACCCCAAGGCGCTGCGCGAGCTGGTGGGCCGCGGCGTGCAGCTCCGGAGCTTCTCGCCGCAGATCCTGGAAGCCTGCTTCGAGGCGGCGAACCAGACCTATGCCGAGATGAGCGCCAAGAACGAGAGCTTCAAGAAGATCTACGAATCGATGCGGGCGTTCCGCAACGAGGAATACCTCTGGTTCCAGGTGGCCGACGGCACCTACGACAACTTCATGTACGGCCAGCAGCGCGCCGGCAAGCTCAACCCCGGCTGAGCCCGGCCGGAGCGGACGACCAGGGCCCCGGGGCGATCCCGGGGCCCTTGCTCGATCATCCAGGCAAGGCAGGGAAGCAGCGCTGCGATGATGCCGCAGGCGAGTACCAGGACCGCCTCCGACCCGATGCGGTCGAGCAGGGACCCGATCAGCAGCTGCAGCGGGATGCCGCCCAGCATGCAGACGGTCAGGTACTGGATCGCCCGGTCCTCGCCCGCGCCCAGTCGCAGCGCGTAGATGGGGAGGAAGACCAGCAGCGTCTGGAAGATGAGCCCGTCGAAGAAGCCGGTGGACATCGCGAGCGTCAGCTCGCGCAGCCGGGCCGGTTCTGACAGGGCGCGGTCGGTCTTCATGACACAGTCCGAACGGTCTTGCACGGCGGATGTGGGCGTCGAGCGGGTGCTCGACATCGTCCCGGTCCCCGGCTCGAAGCATATCACCGGGGCCGGACGGGACGACCAGGAATTGCGGCGGCCCGGCCGGCCCTATGGATTGGAGCCCGACGGCGGGGTTCCGAAATTGGGTCCGGCGGGCTGCGACGCATCGGGCTGGGCCGGGCTCGGCGTCCCGAAATTCGGGCCGGCCGGCTGCGACGCATCGGGCTGCGGCGTGGGCTCGGGGGTTGCGCCGAAATTCGGCTGCTCGGAGGTGCCGTTATCGGTCGCCGGCGCGCCGCCGCCGCCGAAATTGGGCGTGGTGTTGAAGTCCGGCGCGCCGGCGCCCGGGCTCTGTTCCTGCGGCTGCTCCATCGCCGGCGGCGCCGATGGCACCTCGTCCTTGTAGCGCGTCACCATGCCGGGGAAAGCGATGGTGAGGGCGATCATCAGCACCTGGATGCAGACGAAGGGTACCGCGCCCCAATAGATCTGGCCCGTCGTGACCGGCGCGATGGTGGCGCCGGTGACGCGGTCCTTGTAGGGGTCGCGCGGCGCCACCGAGCGCAGGAAGAACAGCGAGAAGCCGAACGGGGGGTGCATGAACGCGGTCTGCATGTTGACGCCCAGCAACACGCCGAACCAGATGAGGTCGATGCCGAGATGATCGGCGGCCGGGCCGACCAGCGGCACCACGATGAAGGCCAGCTCGAAGAAATCGAGGAAGAAGGCCAGCACGAAGACGATGATGTTCACGACGATCAGGAAGCCGATCTGGCCGCCCGGCAGGCCGACCAGCAGGCTCTCGACCCAGACATGGCCGTCGACGCCGAAGAAGGTCAGGCTGAACACGCGTGAGCCGATCAGGATGAAGAGCACGAAGGAGGAGAGCTTGGTGGTCGCTTCCAGCGCGTGGCGGATGATCCCCCAGTTGAGCCTGCGCTTCACCGCCGCCAGCACCAGCGCGCCGACCGAGCCCATGGCGCCGCCCTCGGTCGGCGTCGCGAGGCCGATGAAGATCGTCCCCAGCACCAGGAAGATCAGCACCAGCGGCGGGATGAGCGCCACGACGATCCGGCCGAGCAGCGCCGCGCCCTTCAGCGTCCGCGCCTCCTTCGGCAGAGCCGGTGCGGAGTCCGGGTAGAGCAGGGTCACGAGCAGCACGTAGCCGGCATAGAGCGCAGAGAGCACCAGGCCCGGCACGATCGCGCCCTCGTACATGTCGCCGACCGAGCGACCGAGCTGGTCGGCCATCACGATCAGCACCAGGCTCGGCGGGATGATCTGCGCCAGGGTGCCCGAGGCGGCGATGACGCCGCTCGCGATCCGGCGGTCGTAGCCGTAGCGCAGCATGATCGGCAGCGAGATCAGCCCCATGGCGATCACCGAGGCCGCGACCACGCCGGTGGTGGCGGCGAGCAGGGCGCCCACCAGCACCACGGCATAGGCGAGGCCGCCGCGGATCGGCCCGAAGAGCTGCCCGATCGTGTCGAGCAGCTCCTCCGCCATGCCGGATCGTTCGAGGATCAATCCCATGAAGGTGAAGAACGGGATGGCGAGCAGCGTCTCGTTGCCCATCACGCCGAAGACGCGGTCGGGCAGCGCTTGGAAGAAGGTGGGCTGGAACAGGCCGAGCGCGATCCCGATCACGCCCCACAACAGCCCGTTGAAGGCGAGGGCGAAGGCCACCGGATAGCCGAGCAGCAGCACCAGGACGAGCGAGGCGAACATGATCGGGGCCATGTTCTCGGCGATGAAGGCGATCATGGCCGGGTCCCCCGCTACTCGACCGGCGCTTCGGCGGGCCGCGCCTCATGCGGATCGGGGATGGAGCCCGCCATGACCGCGATCCGCTTGATGATTTCGGAGACGCCCTGGATCGCCAGCACCGCGAAGCCGGCGAAGATCAGCGCCTTTGCCGGCCAGATCAGCAGGCCGCCGTAATTGGACGAGGTCTCGCCCTGCTCGTACGAGTCGCGCATCGAGGGCCACATCTCCCACAGCATCAGCAGCGAGAAGGGCATCAGCATCAGGCAATGCCCGATCAGCTCGATCACGTTGCGCGCGGTTTTCGACAGGCGGCTGGAGACGATGTCGATCCGGATATGCTCGTTGCGCTGCAGGGTATAGGCGGCGGCCAGCATGAAGGCCGCGCCGAACAGGTACCACTGCAGCTCCAGCCAGGCGTTCGACGACCAGTCGAGCAGCTTGCGCGAGGTCGCGTTGCCCGCGCTGATCAGGATCGATGCCAGGATCAGCCAGATCACCGCCTTGCCGATGAAGGCCGTCACCGCGTCGATGGCGCGGCTGAGTTTCAGCAGTCCCTGCATGGCGCTTCCGCTCCCGGACTCTCCCTGTGCGCGATTCTCAAAGGGCCGCGCTGCAGGCCAGCTTGTGCAGTTTCTCCGCCGGCATCAAGCGGTTTGGCGCATGCCGGGTCGTTTCGCGCCGTTTCGGGTCCTGTCAACCCGTCGGATAGTCGTACTTGGCGTCCCGGGCGGCGGCGAAGGCGTCGTAGGAGATCCGCGTCCAGGGGAGCGCCTGCTTGCGGAACTTGAAGTAGGACGAGGCGATCTTGCGGGTCCCGTCATCGCCCTTGTCGAACAGTTCCTGCATGGTCTTGCCGGCGGCGCTGGCGAGGGCCGCGAGGACCGGCTTCGGATACTGCTTGAGCTGTACCTTGTATTCGTTGACCAGCGTGGCCAGCGCGCCGGGATTGCGGCCGGAATATTCCGACTGGCTGATCGCGTTCTCGGCGGCGCAGGCGGAGGCCACGATCTGCTTCAGGTCGTCGGGCAGCGCGTCGTACTTGCGCCGGTTCACCAGGCATTCGATGCCGCAGCCCGGCTCATGCACGCCGGGCCAGTAATAGAGCTTGGTCAGCTTGTAGAGGCCGAGCGACAGGTCGTTATAGGGTCCGACCCATTCCGCGCCGTCGATCGCCCCGGACTGCAGGTTGCCGAAGATCTCGCCGATCGGCAGGTTCACCGCCTTGCCGCCGAGCTTCTCCCAGACCGCCGCGGCATAGCCGGTCACCGCCAGCTTCAATCCCTTGAGATCCTTCGGCGCCTTGATCTCCTTGCGGAACCAGCCGCCCATCTGGATGCCGGTATTGCCCACCAGGAACGGCTTCACGCCGAACGGGCCGTAGAGCTCGTCCCAAAGCTCCTGGCCGCCGCCGAAATTCACCCAGCCGGCGAACTCGTCGGGTGCCAGGCCGAAAGGCACCGAGGCGAAGAAACCCGCCGCCGCGGTCTTGTCGAGGTGATAGTGGGCGAAGTCATGCGCCATGTCGGCGACGCCCTGCGAGACGGCGTCGAGGCATTGCGTCGCCGGCACCAGTTCGCCCGCCGAGAATACCTTCACGGTGAGGCGGCCGCCCGAGAGGCTGCCGATGCGGTCTGCCAGGCGTTCGGCGCCCGAGCCCAGGCCCGCCATGCCCTTGGGCCAGCTCGTGACCATCTTCCACTCGGTCTTGTCCTGGGCGAGGGCGGGCTTGGAAAGGGTCGTGGCAACGCCGGCGCCGGCGAGGCCTGCACCCGCCAGGAAGTCGCGTCTTTTCATGTAGTGACCTCCCCCGGCCTGAGGGCCGGGTGTTCGATTGGATGCGGCGGCGACGAACGCGATCCGCCACATTCTGGAGCGTCACGGCGTTGCTGCAACACGGGGTAAGCTAACAATCTTGCTGGGCCAAAGGAAGGACGAACGCTCTACTCGTCCTCGGGTTCGAGGATGCGGGTCCAGCCGGAGGAGCCGTAGGCCTCGATCGGCGGGAAGCGGCGCTTGTAGTCCATCTTCTGGCTGCCGGCCACCCAGTAGCCCAGATACACGTAATCGAGGCCGCGCCGCTGCGCCTCCTCGATCAGCCAAAGCACGATGAAGCTGCCGAGGCTGTTCCGCGCCAGATCCGGCTCGAAGAAGCTGTAGACGGCCGAGATTCCGTCCTGCCCCCAATCGGTGAGGCAGGCGGCGGTCAGCTTGCCGGCCGCGTCCCGGAATTCGACGATCCGCGTGTCCACCGGGCTGTCGCCGACCATGCTTGCATAGTCCTGCGGTCCCATGCCGACCATCTCGCCGTCATTGTGCCGCGCCTCCAGATAGCGCGCGAACAGCTTGAACTGCTCCTGGGTCGGCACGGCGTCGGTGATGGTCGCGCGCAACTCGTCGTTGCGCTTCAGCACGCGGCGCATGGAGCGGGAAGCCACATAGTCCCGGGCCACGATCCTGACCGGCACGCAGGCCCGGCACCCGGCGCAAGCCGGGCGGTAAGCGATCGAATGGCTGCGCCGGAATCCGGCGTGGGAGAGGATCTCGAACAGCTCCGGAGACTGCGCCCCGGAAAGCTCGGTGATGATCTTCCGCTCCATCCGCCCCGGCAGGTACGGGCAGGGCACCTCGGTGGTCACCAGGAACGGGATCGGGAAGCCGCGGCCTTGAACGCTCATGGCACGGATTTTAAGCGAGGACGGACCGTTCCGCCAGTCGGGCGAGACTTACGGTCGCAGCCGCTCAGGCCCGCGCGGCGGCCTCGGCGCGGAACAGCAGGATGCCGGCGAGATGATCGTGCAGGCAGCGGCCCCGCCCGTCGAACAGCGAGAACAGCAGGATCAGGAAGCCCGTCGTCGGCACGGTTGCATAGAACAGCGCCGGCAGCAGGATGGCGCGCAGCGCACCCGGATGCTCCCCGGTCCAGGCCGCCGCCCGCAGGCCCATGGCCCGCATGCCCGGCGTCGCGGCGCGGCGCCCGCCGAGGGTCGCGGCGGCCAGCACGAAATGGATGAACGGCGCGGTGAGGAGGAAGGCCGGCACGCTGATGATGCCGAGCGTGCCGACGCTCAGCGTGCAGGTCGCCAGTCCGAGCAGGATCGAGATCACGACGGTCAGCATGGCGTCCAGGAAATAGGCGGCGCAGCGCCGCCAGCGCACGCCGTCGTAGAGCGCCGCATCGCTGAGCCAGGCCGCTTCCTGCCAGCCGAGCGCCATCCCCTCGAGCCGGGTCGAACGTCCGTTCCCGGCCTGCGAGCCGAGGAGAATCAAGGGGGGCTTGCGCTCCGCCACGGTCTGCTCCCTGCGAGACGATGCAGGTTGCTATATCGGTGGGCATGCCCGGCATTCAAGCCCGCTCAAGGAGTCTTGACCGATGGCGGCGGCTGCGGCTCGGCCGGCGCGGCCTCGTTCGACGGCGCGGCCGGTGCCTGGGCCGGCGGCTGGGCGGGGGGCACGATCTCGGGCGGCGGTTGAGTCTGCGCGGCGGGCGCCGGGGCTGCGGCCGGCGGCTGGGCAGCGGTGCTCGGCGCGGCCGGCTGGTCGCGCAGCAGGACGATGGAGATGCGGCGGTTCTCCGGCGAGAACGGGTCGCTCTTCACCTTGGGGTCGGTATCGGCCTTGCCGGAGACGTTCTCCATCCGCGACTCGTCCACGCCGAAGGTCTCCAGCGCGCGGCGCGCGGCATTGGCCCGGTCGGTCGAGAGCTCCCAGTTGCTGTAATCCGCCTTGCCCTGATAGGGCGTCGCGTCGGTATGGCCGGAAATCGAGAGCTTGTTCGGCAGCGGCGCGATCACCCGCGCCACGAGCTGCAGGAGCTGCCGGCTGCGTTCGTTCATCGAGGCGCTGCCCGACGGGAACATCGAGATCTTCTCCTTGTCGAGCAGCTCGACCATCAGGCCTTCCGGCGTCTGCCGGATGTCGATGTTGTTCTTGAGGTCGGCGAGGCCGGGATCCTGTTTGATCTGGTCCTCGATCTTCTGCTTCACCTGGTCGAACTCTTTCTGCTCGTCCTTGGCGACGACGTCCTTCGCCTCCTTGAGATCGACCGGCTTGGCGCCGGCATTGCTCGGCATCGCATTGTCGGGGCTTGGATTGGGATTGGCCGGAGCGGTCGGGTTGGCGTCCGCATCGTCGCTCGGGTCCTGCACGTCGACGCTGGCCTCGGCGGCCGAGGCGCCGGAGACTTCCGACATCACGGCCGGCGTGCCGTTCAGGATCGCCTCCTGCGACTGCGAGCTCTGCGGCGCGATGGTCGGACGGAAGTATTGTGCGATGCCCTTCTTCTGCTCCTCCGTGACCGCGTTCAGCAGCCAGAGCAGCAGGAAGAAGGCCATCATCGCGGTCACGAAGTCGGCATAGGCGACCTTCCAGGCGCCGCCGTGGTGACTGCCGCCGCTCTTCTTGATCCGTTTGATGATGATTGGTCTGTCGTCGGCCATGCCGGACCTCCGGGTTGGACCTCCGCTAGACGGCGGGAAGCGCGCTCACGGCTTCTTCGACTTCGTAGAAGCTCGGCCGGTCGGTGGTCCACAGGACCTTGCGGGCGAACTCGATCGAGACGGCCGGGGGATAGCCCTGCATATGCGCCAGCAATCCCGCCTTCATGCACTGGAAGTACTTGGAATCGGCATTGTCCACGCCGGCGATCGCGTTGCCGATCGGCGCCACGAAGCCATAGGACATGAGAACGCCGAAGAAGGTGCCGACCAGCGCCGCGCCGATCAGGTGGCCCAGCACCTCCGGCGGCTCGGTGATCGAGCCCATCGTGTGGATGACGCCGAGCACCGCGGCGACGATGCCGAGGGCGGGCATGCCGTCGGCCATGAGCTGCACCGCATGCGAGGCGTTGTGCTGCTCGGCGTGATGCGCTTCCAGCTCGGCATCGATCAGCGTTTCGACCTCGTTGGCGTTCTCGGTGCCGAGGGTCATCATGCGCAGGTAGTCGCAGAGGAACTCGACCGCGTGGTGGTTCTTCTGCACGTTGGGGAATTGCGCGAAGAGGGCGCTCTCGTCGGGCTTCTCGACGTGCTGCTCCAGCGCCAGCATGCCCTTGGTCTTGGCCAGGCGGAACAGCTGGTAGAGCAGGCTCAGCAGCTCGACATAGTCCTTCTTCTTATAGGTCGGCCCCTTGAGGGCGCGCTTCAGACCAGCGCCGACCGCCTTCAGGTTGGTCTTGGTATTGCCGATGATGAGGGCGCCGGTCGCGGCGCCGAGGATGATAATGAACTCGTTCGGCTGAATCAGGACTTCGAAATGGCCGCCGGCCATGAGATAGCCACCGGCCACCGCGCCGAGGACGATCACTGCACCAACGATGACGAGCATGGGCGAGCCGGTACCAAGCCATGAAACGGGTTCGTCAGAAGATTGACGAATAAAGTTAAGACTTGGTTAGGACGGGCCGGAGTCAGGCCGTTTCGGCCGTTTCACCGGCCCGCGGTCTCACCGGAATGTGCGGAGAGCCGGCGGGTCGGGAACCCATCGGCTTCCAGTGCGGCAATAATTTCCTCCACGTGGCGTGGATTCCGCGTCTCGACGACGGCATCGACGTCGGCGCGTTTGACCGGCAGATCCGAGAACATACGCTGGTGATAGATCTCGATGATGTTGCCGCCGGTGGCGCCGATCAGCCGCGCGAGATGGCCAAGCACGCCCGGCTGGTCCGAGATCTCGATTCTGAGCGTCACCACGCGCCCGTCGCGGATCAGGCCGCGCATCAGCACCTGGGCCAGAAGCCGCGAATCGATGTTGCCGCCGGAAACGATCAGCACCACGTCCTTCCCGGCGAAGCGGGTGGGGTTGACCATGACCGCGGCCAGGCTTGCGGCGCCGGCGCCTTCGGCCACGAGATTCTGCCGTTCCACCAATGTGTGAACCGCGCTCTCGAGCTGGTTCTCGCCGACCAGCAGCAGGTCGGCGACATGGCGCTCGATGATGGCGCGCGTCAGGGTGCCCGGGGACTTCACGGCGATGCCGTCGGCGATCGTCTGCCCGCGATTGGCCGGCGGCAGGCCGCGCACCGCATGATGCATCGACGGATAGAGCTCGGCCTCGACGCCGACGATCTCGGCTTTCGGATCGGCGGCCTTGACGGCAAGGGCGATGCCGCTGATGAGCCCGCCGCCGCCGATCGGCACGACCAGCGTGTCGAAGCGCGGCAGGTCCTCGATGATCTCCAGGCCGATCGTTCCCTGTCCGGCGACGATCAGCGGGTCGTCATAGGGGTGTACGAAGACCAGGTTCTGCGCTTCGGCGAGCTGCCGCGCATAGACCGCGGCGGCGTCGATCGTGTCGCCTTGCAGCTCGATCTTGGCGCCGAAGCCCGCGGTGCGCTCGACCTTGGTGAATGGCGTGCCCTTGGGCATCACGATGGTCGCCGGGATGCCCAGCGTCTGCGCATGATAGGCCACGCCCTGCGCGTGATTCCCGGCCGACATGGCGATGACGCCGCGCTTGGCCTCGTCGGCGGTCAGGCTCATCAGCTTGTTGAGGGCGCCGCGGTCCTTGAACGAGCCGGTGAACTGCTGGTTCTCGAGCTTGAGGTGGATGCTTCTGGCGCCGGCCATGGCCGCGAGGCGCGGCGAGCGCACCAGCGGCGTGCGCACGACCTTTCCGTTGATCCGCGCGGCCGCGGCGCGCACGTCTTCCACGGTCGGCAAGGTCGGATCGGCGCTCATCGTTCAACCACTCGGCGTCAGAATCAGTTTGTGCGTCGGCGGCTGCACGATAGGCCGGTAGCGGCCGTCGCGCCAGTCCACCAGCCCATCCGCATAGTGTTCCGAGAGCGGGTTGCCCGATTGCCCGCCGGCCAGGGTTGCGACGGCCTGCATCGGGTCCTTCAGATCGATGATCAGGCGCATGGTGGGCCCATGGACATCGGGCAGGTCGGGCGTGTCCGGATTGCCGATCGGCACGCCGCGGTTGACGGTGAAGGCATCGCCGTCGGTCGGCAGGTCGGCATCCAGCCAGTCCGACAGCACCGGCACGTAGCGGAAGATCGGATGCCGGAAATGCAGCCGGTGGAGATCGCCCCATTTCCATTGCGCCGGATCGGCGCCGAGCCGCGCCGCGAGTTCGGTGCCCGCCTGCTGCAGCGCCTTGCCGAGGAGATCGTCGCAGGAGGCGGGACAGGATTTGGGATCGTCGAGCAGGCGTTTCAGGGCCTGGTCGTCCCAGAACCACCAATCGTCATAGCTCTTGCCGAGTTTGTCCTTGAGCAATGCCTGCGCCACGCGCTCCATCCACACGGTGGCGATCAGCGGCTCCGGCCGGTCGCGACCGACCCTGCCGTCCCAGCCCCGGAGCAGTCCGGCGATCTTCGGATCGGCATTCTTCAGGCGCGGCAGCCAGGCCTGCACCAGGTCATGCAGCGGACGGGACAGCGTGTCCTGCTGCATCTTCTCGAAGCCCGCGACGTCGAATTTTCCCGTCGCCTGCAGCATCTCGGCGATGCGGCGATAGCGCCCGTCATCCGGCCAGCTGCCCGCCATGAAATAGGGATAGCGGTCATCGACGATCTTGTTGTTGGCGGTCGCGAGCCAGCCCGCCGCCGGATCGCGGGACTGGGGCAGGGCGTCGAACGGGATCATTCCGGTCCAGTCGTAGTCATCGACCCAGCCCGGCGCCGGCAGCAGCCCCTGGGCGAAGACCTGCCGCCGGACCGGCACGCGCCCGGCGGCGGCGAAGCCGATATGGCCCTGCGTGTCGGCATAGACGATGTTCTGCTGCGGGCTGTCGAAACCGGCGAGCGCATCGTGGAACTCGTCCGCCGACCGCGCGAGGTTCATGGCGAGCAGGGCATCCGCCGTGCGGTCGCCGGGCCGCAGGAAGGCCGCGGCCAAGGCCAGGATCGGATCGCCCGGTTTGCGGTCCGGGTCGAGATCGGAGACGACGGGGCCGTGATGCGTGCTCCGCACCGTGATCGCGACGTCCTTGCCGTCCTTCACCTTGATCGTCTCGGTCCGCGTGCCGAAGGCCTCCGTGCCGTAATAGGTCTGGTACCGCCTGGGATCGCCGGGCGCTTCCTTTTCCTCGAACAGGTCCTCGGTGTCGCCGGCGGTCGTGGTGAAGCCCCACGCGACGCGGTCATTCGCGCCGATGACGATCAGCGGCATGCCGGGGCTGGTGGCGCCCACCCATTGCATCTGCGGCGTCACGATATGCATCAGGTACCAGATCGAGGGCGCGGTGAGGCCGAGATGCGGGTCGTTGGCCAGGATCGGCGCACCGCTCTCGCTCTTCGCCGGTCCGACGACCCAGTTGTTCGAGGCTTCGTTGAGCGGGCCGAGCCAGGGCGTCGGCAGCCCGGCGAAGGACTGCGCTTCCGGCCGCAGCAGCCTGAAGAGATCGGGCGGTATCGTCTGCTTCAGGGTGAGATTGAGCCGCTCCGCGTTCCAGTTCGAGGAGAGCTGGAGCGCCATGATCCGTCCCCAAACCAGCGAATCCACCGGCGTCCAGGGTTCCGGGCGCGTGCGCAGCAATTGGAATTCCGGCGGCAAGGTCCTGCCCTCGGCCAGGAACGCGTTCACGCCGGCGCTGTAGGCGGCCAGCAATTGCTTCAAGGCCGGGCTCGCCGCCCGCGCCTGCTGCTCCGCTTGCGCATGGAGGCCGAGCGTGCGCATCAGCTTGTCGACCGGCAGGGCCTGGGCGCCGACGATCTCCGACAAACGCCCGGCACCCACCCGGCGCATCATCTCCATCTGGAACAGCCGGTCCTGGGCATGGACGAAGCCGACCGCGAACGCGGCGTCGTCCAGATTGGCGGCACGGATCGTCGGCACGCCCCGATCGTCGCGCTCGATCGTCACCGGCGCCGAGAGTCCGGCCGCCTGCACCGTGCCGTCCTGCTGCGGCAGCGACGATCGCAGCCAGAGGTACCCGCCCGCCGCCGCGGCAAGCGCGATCAGGATCAGCCCCGCCACCCCGAAACCGGCCCATTTCAGGAGGCGGCGCATGATCGCCTAGGGGAAGTCGGCGAGGATGCGCGCGCGGTCGGCGTCGAGCTCCGGCGCCGCGTTCCGCGTCTCGGCATCCGGATAGGCCGACATCTTGATCGGCATGCCGGCGACCATCAGCGGCGCGACGCCGGGGTCATCGACCGGCAGCACCATGTGGCGGGCCTGCACCTGCGGATCGTGCACCGCCTGGGCGACGTCGTTGATCGGCGCACAGGCGACGCCCGCGGGCAGCAGCAGGTCCAGCCAATGCTGGGTCGGGTGGTGCACCAGCAGGTCCTCCAGCGTCGCCTTCAGCAGCAGCACGTGCTCGCTGCGCTGCGCATTGGTCGCGAAGTGCGGGTCGTCGGCGAGTTGCGGCTGGCCGAGCGTCCGCGCCAGCTTGCGGAACAGCTCGTCGTTGCCGCAGGCGATGACGATCCATCCGTCGCTGGTCTGATAGGGCTCGAAGGGCGCGATCGAGGGATGCCGCGCGCCCAGGGGCTTGGGCGGCTTGCCGCTGGCGAAGTAGCGCGCGATCGAGTTCTCCAGCAGGGCCACCTGGGAATCCAGCATCGCCACGTCCACCATCATCCCGGCGCCGGTCCGCGTGCGGTGATGCACCGCCGTCATGATGCCGAGCGCCGTGAACAGCCCCGCGCCGAGATCGCCGATCGAGGAGCCCACCCGGGTCGGCGGCGAGCCTTCATGGCCGGTGACGCTCATGATCCCGCCCATCGCCTGGGCGATGATGTCGTAGGCGGCGCGCTGCGCGTAGGGCCCGGTCTGCCCGAAGCCGGAGGTCGCGGCGTAGATCAGCTTCGGATAGCGCCCATGGAGCGCGCCCCAGCCGAGGCCCAGCCGGTCCATCGTCCCCGGCCGGAAGTTCTCCACCAGCACGTCGGCGCCCTTCAGCAGCCGGTGCAGGATCGCGCGGTCGGCCTCGGCCTTGAAGTCCAGCGCGATCGATTCCTTGCCGCGGTTCTGCGAGATGAAGTAGCCGGACTTGCCGTTGATGAACGGGCCGTAGGCCCGGGAATCGTCGCCGCCCCGCGGGTTCTCCACCTTGATCACCCGGGCGCCGAGATCGGCGAGCAGCATGGTGCAGAACGGGCCCGCCAGCACCCGTGTCAGGTCGATGACGACAAGGTCGGAAAGCGGTCCGGATCGCATGCGGCCCTCGGTTACAACTTGGTGGCACTTGATAGCCGAACTCGCGCGCCGCAGCTAGAGATGACAGGCCGTGCGGCCTGGGCTACAAGCCCTGCAGGCGGCCGTGCGGCGGGCCAGGCAGGGGAGCAGCGGCGGTGAAGGACTTCGAATCCGTGAAGGCGATGGTCGCCGCCTTGCAGCCGAGCTATCCGGTCTATTGCCTGCGGCCAGAGATCATGGCCGAGACGGCGCGGCGCTTCCTCGATCTCTTCCCCGGCCGCGTGCTCTACGCGGTGAAATGCAACCCGCATCCGGAGGTGCTGCGCACGCTCTACCGGGCCGGCATCCGCCATTTCGACACCGCATCGCTGCCCGAGATCGCCCAGGTGCGCGAGAGCTTCGCCGATGCCGCCTGCTACTTCATGCATCCGGTGAAGGCCAGGGCGGTGATCGGCACCTCGGCCCGCGTCTACAATATCGATACTTTCGTCGTCGACCATCCGCACGAGCTCGAGAAGATCCTGCAGGAGACCGGCGGCGCCGAGGGCATCACCATCTTCGTCCGCATCAAGACGCCGCCCGCCGAAGGCACGCTCTATCACCTCGCCTCGAAGTTCGGCGCAGAGGCGGACGCCGCGGCGGCGATGCTGAAGGAGGCGCAGTCCCGCGGCTGCCAGGTCGGCATCGCCTTCCATGTCGGCTCGCAATGCCTCAATCCCGACGCCTATACGACGGCGCTCGGCATCGTCGGCGAGGTGCTGGCGAAGGCAAAAGTGGAGATCGCGGGCCTCGACGTGGGCGGCGGTTTCCCGGCCGCCTATCTCGGCACCAACATGCCGCCGCTCGAGGATTTCATGGCGGCGATCGAAAACGGCGTGCGGAAGCTCGGCCTGCGCCGCGACTGCGTGCTGATGTGCGAGCCGGGCCGCGCCCTCGTCGCGCATGCGATCTCGGTCGTGACCCAGGTGCAGCTCCGCAAGGAGGAGCAGCTCTACATCAACGACGGCATCTACGGCTCGCTGTCGGAGACCGTGGATGCCGGCCTGAAGCTCCCCGCGCGCCTGGTGCGCATCGGCGAGGATTCACGCGCGCCGTCGATGGATTTCACCCTGAACGGCCCGACCTGCGATTCCCTCGACGTGCTGCCGTCACCCTTCGCCCTGCCGAACGACGTGAGGGAGGGTGACTGGATCGAGATCGACCGGGTCGGCGCCTATTCCAACGCGCTGGCGACCCGCTTCAACGGTTTTCACCCGGAGACGATGGTGACCGTGCACGACCGCCCGGTCGCAGCCGGGCACTGACGTTCAGACGCGGCCGTGGAGCAGCACGACGGCGAGGATCGCGATCGCGATGCCGGCGGCCGCGAGGTAGAGCGGCATTCGGCTGCGCGGGGCCGGCCGGGCGGCACCGGTGTCGGACGGACCGCGGTCGTGCAGCCTGCGTCGCATGTCGCGGATGGCTTCGGCGGCGCCGATCCCGGGATCGACGTGCATGGTCGCGTGCTCGAGGCCGAGGTCGGCCGGCGCGAGATTGTGGCTCGCGGCGACGGCGGCGAGCTGATCGCGGATGGCTTCCGGGTCCTTGTCGCGGGCATGCAGCAGCGCGTACTCGCCGGCGGCAGGACGCGCGACCATGCGGTCATGGGCATGGTCCATCAGCGTCCGGCTGAGCTGCGCGTCGATCTCCCGGCGCTGGGCCGCGGAGAGCGAGGAGGCGGCCTCGTCGCTGATGGCGCGGGCGCGGAAGACCGTGATGTCCAGGGGCGCGGCGGCGTCGTCATGGGCGCGTGCGGCGATATCGAGTTCCTCGGGGCTGGCATGGGGCTGGTCGCTGCTGTCGAGGGTCGGCGCGGCTGTCGCGCCCTTGACGTCCTGGGCGAACAGGATCCACCAGCTCCGTCCGGCCTCGCCGACCTTGGCCGCCATCGCGAAGCGCTTGATGCCGACCGCCGGGGTCCGCAGCGTCGCGGCGACCGGCTCGGCCTCGCCGCGCACCAGCAGCCGCGCCATGTAACGCAGGAAGGGCAGCCGCTCGGAATCGTCGAAGAAGGAGAGCAGGGGACGTCCGACGACCTGGTTGGGGCGCCCGCCGAGATAGAGCTCGAACAGGCCGCGCGCCTCCAGGATGCGGCTGGCCTGATCGACCAGCAGCGAGAACTCCCATTTGTCGGATGGACGCTCCATGCTGAAACATTAGGGGATTCATCATTAATGAATCGTTATCCTGTCTGACCGATCGGTCAGGTCCGGCGTGAGCCGGCCGGCCGGCCCGGCAGCCGATCCACGCCCAGCAACATGTGTTCGATGAGCAACCTTCCCCGCCCCGGCGCTTTCACCGCGACATCGCCTTCCGGCCCGCACCGCATCGCCTATGCCGATTGGGGCGAACCGGCCGCCGCGCGCGTGGTGCTCTGCTGCCACGGCCTGACCCGCAACGGCCGGGATTTCGATGCGCTCGCCCGGCGGCTGGCAGAAGAGCCGAATACCCGGGTCATCTGCCCGGACGTGGCCGGCCGCGGCCGCAGCGACTGGCTGAAGGATCCGGCGGAATACGGCTATCCGCTCTACATCGCCGACATGGCCGCCCTGATCGCCTCCCTCGGCGTGAAGCAGGTCGATTGGATCGGCACCTCGATGGGCGGGCTGATCGGCATGTTCCTCGCCGCGGCGCCGGACACGCCGGTCCGCAGCCTGATCATGAACGATGTCGGCCCGGTCCTGCCGCGCGCGGCCTTGGAGCGCATCGCCGGTTATGTCGGCCGTGACGAGCGCTTCGGCAGCCTCGGCGCCCTGGAGGCGCATCTCCGCCAGGTCCATGCGCCGTTCGGCCCGCTGAGCGCGGCGCAATGGGCGCATCTCGCCGAGCACGGCCATCGCCGGCGGGCCGATGGCAGCTACGGCCTGGCCTATGACCCGGCGATCGGCGTCAACCTGCGCCAGGCGGTGCAGGATTGGGATTTCCGCGAGGCGGCCTGGGACAAGATCGCGGCCCCGGCCCTGGTGCTCCGCGGCGCGCTCTCCGATCTCCTGAGCGCCGAGGTCGCCGCCGAGATGACAAGCCGCGGCCCCAAGGCCGAGCTCGCGACCTTCGAGGGGATCGGCCATGCGCCGGCCCTGATGGCGGAAGACCAGATCGAGACCGTTCGCCGATGGCTGGCGCGCCACAACTGACCCTGCCGGAATTCGCGCCGCGCTGGCCCTGGATCGGCGGCGACCTGCAGACCATCCGCAACTGGCTGGTGAAGCCCCGCCCGCCGCTCGATGCCTGGCCGGTCGAGCCCCTCGACTTCGACATGGCCGACGGCACCGGCGACGTGCTGCATGGCCTGCTGCAGCGCCCGGCCGAGGATCACCGTCGCCCGCTGGTCGTGCTGGTCCACGGCCTTACCGGCTCCAGCGAGAGCAGCTACATGCGCGTCACCGCCTGGCATCTGCTCCGTGCCGGATACCCGGTGCTGCGGCTCAACCTGCGCGGGGCCGGCCCCGGGCGCGGGCGGACCCGGCAGTTCTATCACGCCGGCCGCAGCGCCGATCTCGACCGTGTGCTGCGCAGCCTCGGCCCCGATCTCGCGCGGCACGGCGTGGTGCTCGTCGGCTATTCCCTCGGGGCCAATCTGGTCCTGAAATACCTGGCGGAGCAGGGTACCCACGCGCCCGTCATGGCGGGCGCCGCGATCTCGGCGCCGATCGACCTGCATGCCGCGCAGCGCCGGATCGCCGCGCCGCGCAACCGCGTCTATCACCGCCACCTGCTCGGCCAGATGAAGCGGGAGCGCAGCGCCGACGTCGATGCTGGCATCCGCACCATCCTCGATTTCGACAACCGCGTGGTCGCGCCGCATAACGGCTTCAAGGACGCGCTCGACTATTACCGCCGATCCTCGGCCGCCCCGATGCTGGGCGCGATCCGGCGGCCGACCCTGGTCATCCACGCCGCCGACGATCCCTGGATCCCGATCGACGCCTATCGCGATATCGCCTGGGGCGGCAACCCGATGCTGCTGCCGCGGCTCGCCCGATCCGGCGGTCATGTCGGCTTTCATGCGCGCGGCCTCGCGATGCCCTGGCACGATGCGGCGCTCCGCGCCTTTCTCGACGCCCTGGCTTAGCGTCGCCCGAATCCGGAACCCCGCCGCAAAGCGCCGGTTGGCTCAATGTCATGCGCCTGCTGTTGCACCGCTTCACGTTCGGTGCGGTGGCCGGCGGCGCGTTCCTGGTCGCCTTGCTCGTGCTCGACATCGGCGGGCTGCGGACGCTGCTGCTGGACGACCGCGAGAGCTTCGTGCCCTTCTTCATGCTGCTGGTGGATCTCTGTGGCCTGTTCGGGATCGTCGTGATGATCTCGTCCCTGGCGGAAGAAGAGCCCACCCGGCCGAAAGGCCGCGCGAGAGTCGTCGCGGCCCTTCCTAGGCCCGCCCGGCACTTGCTTCGAATCTCGAATTTCGCGGCTAGCGCGCGGCCAGCAACTCGGCGGCCTCGATGGCCGAATAGGTGAGGATGCCGTCCGCTCCGGCGCGCTTGAAGCAGAGCAGGGTCTCCAACACCACGCGGTCGTTCTCCAGCCAGCCGTTGGCGACGGCGGCCTTCACCATCGAATACTCGCCGGAGACCTGATAGGCGTAGGTCGGCATCTTGAACGCGTGCTTCACCCGGTGCAGCACGTCGAGATAGGGCAGGCCCGGCTTCACCATCAGCATGTCGGCGCCCTCCGCCACGTCGAGCGCGCATTCGCGCAGGGCCTCGTCGCCGTTCGCGGGGTCCATCTGATAGGTGCGCTTGTCGCCCTTCAGCGCCTTCTTCGAGCCGATCGCCTCGCGGAACGGACCATAGAAGCCTGACGCGTACTTGGCGGCGTAGGACATGATCTTCACCCGCTGGAAGCCCGACGCGTCGAGCGCATCGCGCAGCCGGCCGACCCGGCCGTCCATCATGTCCGAGGGCGAGATGATATCGACGCCGGCCTCGGCCTCGCCCAGCGCCTGCTTCACCAGCACGTCGAGGCTCTCGTCGTTCGCGATCTCATTGCCCTGCATGACACCGTCATGGCCGTGGCTGGTATAGGGGTCGAGCGCCACGTCGCACATCACGCCGATCTCCGGCACCGCCTTCTTCAGCGCGGCGATGGCGCGGTTGCAGACGTTCTTCGCGTTGTGCGCCTCGGCGCCGTCCTCGGTCTTCTTCTCCGGCGGCACGAAGGGGAAGAGGGCGATGACCGGAATGCCGAGCCTCGCCGCCTTCTCCGCTTCCCGCAGCAGCGCCGGGATGGTGAGACGATAGACGCCCGGCATGGCCCCGATCGGCTCGCGGGCGGCACCGCCATCCTTGACGAAGACCGGCCAGATGAAATCGTCGGCCGACAGCCGGTTCTCCGCCACCAGGCGCCGCGACCAGTCCTGGGCGCGGTTGCGCCGCATGCGGATACGCGGGAACTGGCCGAAAGGCTGGCGGGTATGCTTGTGCTCGGGCATGGGACTCAGGATGCGGCAGGTTCGTGACGGGGCGGATACTAGGGCCTGCCGCGCCCGGCCACAATTGATCTAGGTCACGCGAAGTGTCGCGGGGCTCACTCCGCCGGCACCGCCGCCGCCTGCGGCAGTGGCTCCCGCGCATAGCGCTTGGCCAGCACGGCGCAGACCATGAGCTGCATCTGGTGGAAGATCATGATCGGCAGCAGCACCACGCCCACCGTCGGACCGGCGAACAGCACCGTCGCCATCGGGATGCCGGCGGCCAGCGACTTTTTCGAGCCGCAGAAGACCAGGACGATCTCGTCGACGCGCTTCAGGCCGAACAGGCGGGCGGCGAGGGTGGAAAGCACGAGCACCAGGCCGAGCAGTATGGCGTTGGCGAGCACCAGCTTGCCGAGCTCCAGCGGCGGGAACAGATGCCAGATGCCCTCGACCACCGCCGCCCCGAAGGCGCTGTAGACGGCGAGCAGGATCGAGCCGCGATCGACCAGCGAGAGGACCTTGCGGTTGCGCGCCGCCCAGTCGCCGATCCAGGGCCGCAGCGCCTGCCCGGCCACGAAGGGCAGCAGCAGCTCGACCACGATCTGCAGGACGGAGCCGAAACCGGTGCCGCTCCCGGTCGTTGCCTGGCGATGCAGCAGCAGCGCCACCAGCACCGGCGTCGCCACGATCCCCAGCAGGTTGGAAGCGGTGGCGGCGCAGACCGCCGCCGGCACGTTGCCCTTGGCGATGGAGGTGAAGGCAATCGAGGACTGCACCGTCGAGGAAAGCGTGCAGATGAACAGCACGCCGGTCCAGAGCTGCGGCGCCACCAGGCCCGGCACGGCCGCCTGTAAGGCGAGGCCCAGCAGGGGGAAGAGGACGAATGTGCAGGCCAGCACCAGCGCGTGAAGCTTCGGCTGGCGGAGACCGCCCAGCACCGCCTCGCGCGAGAGGCGTGCGCCGTGCAGGAAGAACAGCAGGGCAATGGCGATGTTGCTGGCCCAGGCCGCGACGGGCGCCGCCCGGCCGGTCGCCGGCAGCACGGTCGCGAACGCCACCGTCGCCAGCAAGGCCAGGATGAACGAGTCGGGCAGCCAGGATTTGAGCCGCGTCATGAACGCTGAAATAGCGCCGCGGCTGCCTATCGGGAATACCAGTAAATCGATTGACTGCTATCGGGATATCCGATAGCAAAGCCCATGCTTCACCCGCAATGGCTCCGGACCTTCGTCACCGTGGCCGGCGCCGCCAGCTTCAGTGAGGCGGGGCGGCGGCTGCATCTCACCCAGTCCACGGTCAGCGACCACATCCGCCAACTCGAGGCCGTGCTTGGCCGCCGGCTGATCGTCCGCGACACCCATTCCCTCGCTCTCACCCCGGACGGCGAGACCATGCTGCTCCACGCCCGGTCGATCCTGGAGGCCCATGCCAATGCCGAGGCCCAGTTCTCCGGCCCGCGCCTGCGGGGCAAGGTGCGGTTCGGCACCTCCGACGACCTGGTGCTGGGGCCGCTGCCCGACATCCTCGCCGCCTTCCGCCGCCGCCATCCCGATGTCGAGCTCGACATCACGATCGGTTTCACGGACGCGCTCTACCGGCAGCTCGACCGCGGCGCGCTCGACCTCATCACCGGCAAGCGGCGTCCGGGCGAGGTGCGGGGACAATCGCTCTACCGCGCGCCGCTGGTCTGGCTGGCGCAGAGCGGCATGCGCTTCGATCCCGCGCGCCCGCTGCCGCTGATCCTGCTCAGCGAGCCCAGCGTCAGCCGCACGCTCGCGCTGACGGCGCTCGCCGATGCGGGCCTGCGCTGGCAGGTGGTCTGCAACAGCGGCAGCTACGCCGCCTGTGCCGCGGCGGCCCGCGGCGGCCTCGGCATCACCGTGCAGCCCGGCCACCTGCCGACCGCCGGATTGTCCGCGCCGCGCGGCATCGATCCGCTGCCGGCCCTGCCCGATGTCGAATACGTCGCCGTCGCCGCGGCGAAACTCAGCGCGCCTGGAAAGACCCTGTTCGATATCCTGCTCGAGAGCCCGCTCGCGGCCGGACAGAGCGCGGCCTAGTCGAAGGCCGAGATCTCGGGCGGCGGGAGCGGGGCGGGCCTTACGCCGACGCCCCAGAAGATCCAGCCGCCCAGGAATCCGAAGGAGGCGCAGAGCGCGAGCGCGACCCAGTCCGCGAGGTCTCTCCAGTCCGGAAATTCGGCCGAGAGCGGATCGGTATGCGGTTTCAGCGCCAGCAATGCCAGGAGCGCCGGCGGCGCGAAGTGGCGATAGGCGAGCACGGCCGGCGGAAACAGCACCGCACTGACCGCGCCCAGCGCCAGGCATTCGGCGCGGCTGATGCGTCTTCGCCAGAGCGTGACGGCGGCGAGATACGCAAAGCCCGCGATCAGCGACCAGAGCACCGAGCTTTCGAATACGACGCGGGCTTCCCACAGGAAATGCACGAGTGGCGGCCGCCGGATCGCTCCCTCCGCGGCCAGCACCAGGCCGCCCGCGGGGGCTGGTGCCAGTGCCAGTCCCAAGACGAGCCGCCAGAGCCTCAGATCCCGCCTGCGGCGCTCGAGCGGCGACATGGCCTTAGTCGAAGACCGGGGCGAGGTCGCCGACAGTGGTGACGGTCGGGCGCACGCCGACCCGCCAGAAGATCCAGCCGCCGAGGAGGCCGAATGGGCTCAGGATGATGGCGAGGACGAGGGTGATGGCGAGGTCCGAGGGGCCCTCGTCCAGGAGGTCCACGAAATCGTCCGCCGAGGCCGCGGAGTCGGGCCCGGCGCTCAGCCAATCCACCGCGTTCGCCAGCAGATCGACGGCGACGGGCAGGCTCGATGCCGCCAGGACGCCGAGCAGCAGGCACTCGATCCGGCCAAGAACGCCGCGGCTGCGCGGGATGAGCAGAAGGTAGGCCCATCCGGCAATGAGCGCCCAGCCGATCGCCGCCGCGAAGATGGCGCCGGCTGCCATGGCGGCGGCGTTGAGGAGGAACGGACCGCCCAGGAGGAGAAGGAGAAGAAGCCCGATCAGCACCGGGGCGACCGGCGCGACGGCGAGGCCGAGAGACAGCCGGCGCTTACCCAGGTCGCGCCAGCGCCGCTGCGTGGGCCGAAGCTCGAGAACGCCACTTTTCATCGATGCCCCGAACGATCGTGGCGCCGAATCTATTCGGCGATCGGCTGTTCCGCCAGCTTCTTCGGTGCGGTCATGCGATAGCTGCGCCGGATCAGCGCGGCGACCTCCTCCCAGTCCGGCTTGCGGTCGAGCCGCATGCCGACCCAGCCCTTATGGCCGACATAAGGCGGCCGGAAGAAGGTCTCGGCATCGGCGCCGATCAGCACCGCCTGGCTGCCCTCCGGCGCCTTGAACCAGACCGAAAGCCGGCCGTCGCCGCGCTTCTCCATGGCGAAGATCTTGCCGCGCACGCGATAGGTCGGATCGCCCCAGGCCTCCTGCTCGGTCGCCTCCGGCAGCGCGATGCAGATCCTGCGCAGCCGCGTCGCGGGAGAGATCGCACGCGGCTTGCTCGGCATGGTGGGCCTCCGCTTTGCGCTGGACCTTCGATCCGGTGATGGCGGGCGGCGTCCGCGTGATCGCGCCGCGTGTCGTCCGCGGCGCGATCACGCAAGCAACCGGCTTACTCCGCCGCCTTCTTGGCGCCCGTTGCGCGGTCGAGCGCCTGCCGCAGGTCGCCGAGGATGTCGTCGATGTGCTCGAGGCCGACCGACAGCCGCACATAGCCGTCGCTGACGCCGGTCTTCAACTGCTCCTCCGGCGTGAGCTGGGAGTGCGTGGTGCTGGCGGGATGGATGGCGAGGCTGCGCGCATCGCCGATATTGGCGACATGATAGAACAGCTCCAGCGCGTCGATGAAGCGGCGGCCCGCTTCCGCGCCGCCCTTGATCTCGAAGCCGACCAGGCCGCCGAGGCCGCCCTTGAGATAGGCCTGGGCGCGGCGTTTCTCCTCGCCGTCCATGTAGGACGGATGGATCACCTTGGTGACCGAAGGATGGCCGTTGAGGAATTCGGCGACCGCCTGGGTGTTGCGGCAATGCTCGCGCATGCGCAGCGGCAGGGTCTCGAGGCCCTGGATGAACAGGAAGGCGTTGAACGGGCTCATCGACGCGCCGAGATCGCGCAGCAGCGTGGTACGCGCCTTGATGATGTAGGCGACCGGGCCGATCGGCTTCACCGCCTGGGTCCACACCGCGCCGTGATAGCTGGGATCCGGCTGGTTGAGGCCCGGGAATCGCTCGGCGTGCTTCTCCCAGTCGAAATTGCCGCCGTCGATGATGGCGCCGCCGATCGAGGTGCCGTGGCCGCCGACATACTTGGTGGTCGAATAGACGATGATCGCCGCGCCGTGCTCGAACGGCTTGCAGATGATCGGCGCCGCCGTGTTGTCCATGATCAGCGGCACGCCGAGCTTGCGGCCGATATCGGCGACTTCCTTGATCGGGAAGACGCGCAGCTTCGGATTGGGCAGGGTCTCGGCGTAATAGGCGCGGGTCTTGGCGTCGGTCGCCTTGGCGAAGGCCTCGGGATCCTTCGGATCGACGAAGCGCGTCTCGATGCCCAGTTCCTTGAAAGTGTTGGCGAATAGGTTCCAGGTGCCGCCGTAAAGGTCGGTCGAGCTGACGATGTTATCGCCGACACGCGCGATGTTCTGCACGGCAAAGGCGCTGGCCGCCTGGCCGGAGGCGAGGGCGAGGGCGGCCGCGCCGCCTTCGAGCGCCGCCAGGCGCTGCTCCAGCACGTCGGTCGTCGGATTCATGATCCGGGTGTAGATGTTGCCGAACTGCTTCAGCGCGAAGAGATCGGCGGCATGCGCGGTGTTGTCGAACTGGTAGGAGGTCGTCTGATAGATCGGCACCGCCACGGCGTTGGTGGTCGCGTCCTTGCGATAGCCGGCATGGAGAACGATCGTCTCCGGGTTCTTGCTCTTGGTCATGTCTCTACCCCTGTCTGGGTTGTGGCAATTTCATGTGGTGTGCGCGGTCCAGGCCGCCGGCCGGGGCTCGGCTCCGTTTGGAGGGGCGTAGCTCTGAACCGGCGCAGCGGGCGGCGCACTTGTCAAAGCGGCCCAAATCGTGCCAATCAGGCCCCGCCCGCCAACCGACTGTCAATCCAGAACTGCTTATGGTCGCCTCTCCGAACGTTGAGTTTTCCTTGCGCGCCAAGATCGGCGAAGTGCTGCTGAAGCGCCCGGAAGAGCTCAATGCCTTGACCCTCTCTATGGTCGAAGCGATCGATGCACAATTGGCAGAGTGGACATCCAACCCGGATGTGACCAGTGTCACGATCCGCGGCGCGGGCGGCGAGGCGTTCTGCGCCGGCATCGATCTGCGGGCGCTCTATGAAGCCCTGGCGGCGGGCGACCGCGAATACGGCGCCACGTTCTTCCGCCGTTTCTATCGCCTGCTGCATCGGCTCGGCACTTTTCCGAAGCCGACTTTGGCCATCATGCACGGCGCGACCATGGGCGGCGGGGCGGCTCTGGCCATGCAGTGCGGGATCCGTGTCGCGACGCGCGAGACCTATTTCGCGGTGCCGGACTGCAAGCTCGGCTTCTTTCCCGACGGCGCGATGACGGCGGCGCTGGCGCGCTGTCCGGGCCAGGTCGGCATGTTCCTCGCCCTGACCGGCGTCGCGCTCCGGGCGCGGGGCCTGGTCCATGCCAAGCTCGCGACGCATCTGGTGCCCGAGGACCGGACCGCGCTGGTGACGCCGATCCTGGTGAACCAGCTTGCGGTGACGCCGGCGCCGTCGCCGCTTGCCGATATCGAGGCCCATGTGAATCAGGTGTTCGGCCTGCCCTCGGTGGCCGAGATCTTCGGCATCCTCGGCGTGCGTGGCGGCGAATGGGCCAGGGCGACGCTCGGCCAGCTGCAGCCGCAATCGCCGACCAGCCTGGCCGTGACCTTCCGCCGCCTGCGCCAGGCGCAGGAGCAAGCCGCATCCCCGTCGCTGGCCGAGGCGCTCGCGACCGACTTCCGCTTGAGCCAGCATCTGATCGACGGCCATGATCTCCGGGAGGGGATCCGGACCCTGGTGCTCAGCAAGGACCAGAAGCCGGCTTGGCAGCCGGCGGACATTGCCTCCGTCACCCCGGAATCGATCGACGCGCTGTTTGGCCCGGTTTCACCCATTCCCGAATGGAAGCCGGCGGACTAGGATTCATCCCGGCCGGGCTCGATTGGCTTTGTGCCGATTTTCCTGTAGGTTATGGCGAATTCTTCGGACATTAACCCTTTTTTTAGGACGTTGGCCTAGGTTCGCCGGTTATCAACGATTCTCATTTGGTGGGATTCGCCGTTTCGGAGTTTCGGGGGGTTAGAGGTGAAGAAGGCCTATCTGGAGACGATCGCGCTGATCGAGCGCTTGCACCGCGAGTGCCTCGAAGTCATCAAGGCCGACCTTGACCGCCAGGGCATCCGCGACCTCAACAACGTGCAGGCCCTGATCCTCTTCAACATCGGCACCGACGTGCTGTCGGTCGGCGAGCTGACCAACCGCGGCTACTACCTCGGCTCCAACGTCTCCTACAACGTCAAGAAGATGGTCGAGAACGGCTACCTGGTGCAGGAGCGCTCGCCGCACGACCGGCGCGCCGTGCACGTGAAGCTCTCGGAGAAGGCGTTGAAGGTGACCGAGCGGATGCACGAGATGTACGACAAGCATCTCGGCGCGATGACGTCGGAAGTGGCCAACGAGACCGACCTCGAGGCGATCAACAACACCCTGCGCAAGCTGGAGCGCTTCTGGGCGACCAGCATGGACTACGCCCGGCGCTGACGGATATTCCGGCGTTCCCGGCGTTCACCTGTAGCCGGTGACATCGGCCGGCTTGCCGGCCTCCTGCACTTCGACCATGTAGCGCCAGCAATCCGGCCGCGAGCCGTCGAGATCGGTGAAGCCGTAGACCTTCGCCAGCCCGCCGCTGGAGAGCGACTGGCCGTTCCAGCGCGCCTTGTCCGGGTCGGCGGCGAGGGCCGCAACCGCGCGCCCGACGAAACGCGGCGTCTCGGAGATCGCGAAATGCGGCTGGGCCGTCAGCGCGTCGCGCCAGTTCGCCTCGCCGACCCCGTAGGCCTCCAGCATCATCTCGGAGCGCATCCACCCGGGCGTGATTGCGACCGCGGTCGCGCCATGCGGCGCCAGGTCCTTGGCGTGGCCCCAGGCCATGCGGATCGCCGACGTCTTGGCGAGGTCGTAGAATACCGACAGGCGATAGTGCGCGCTGTTGTATTCGGCGGTGCCGTCGGTCACCTCGACCATCAATCCGCCGGGCCCGGCGATCAGCAGCGGCAGCGCATAATGCGCGGTGACGAGGTGCGTCTCGACGGCGAGTCGGAGCAGGCGCAACCCGTTCTCCAGATCGTGCTCCCAGACCGGCTTGTTCCATTCGAACAGCTTCTCGCCGCCCCAGATGTCGTTGACCAGGATGTCGAGCCGCCCACGCTCGCGCCCGATCCGCGCGACGAGCGCCTCGACCTCGCCCGGCACCAGATGATCGACCCGGGTCGCGATGCCTTGGCCGCCGGCCGCGGTCACCAGCGACGCCGTCTCCTCGATGGTCTCCGGCCGGCCGTATTCCGAGGGTTGCCGGCTGGTCGTCCGGCCGGTCACATAGACCGTAGCGCCGGCCGCGCCGAGCTCGACCGCGATCCCACGGCCGCCGCCGCGCGTGCCGCCGGCGACCAGCGCCACTTTTCCCGCAAGCGATGGTTTTCCCGCAAGCGATGGCATGGTGCATCCTCCGCGCTATTCCCGCTGCGGATGATGTAAGCCGGCACGGCCGGCACGGCGACCGAAAAAAGCATCGCAGCCGGCCTCGAAAATCCTTCGAGCCGGCCTAGCCGAGCTTCAGCCGCACCAGGACGCCGGACGTGTCCTCCGTCTGGCGCTCGATGCTGAAGCCCAGCTCCTCGCAGAGCTTCAGCATGGTCTGGTTCTCGGCCAGCACGTGGCCGGTGATCTCCCTGATCCCGCGGCTCTTGGCATAGTCGATGATGCGCTTCATCAGCAGCATGCCGAGCCCCTTGCCGGTCAGGTCGTCCTGCACCACGACGGCGTATTCGCCGCGCTCGTTGTTGGCGTCGGAGATCAGGCGCACCACGCCGTAGATCGGCATCTTGCCCGCCGGCCCGGGCTCGGTGAGGGCCAGCGCCATCTCGCGGTCGTAGTCGATCTGGGTCAGGCGCGCCGCGTCGGCATGCGAGAGCGCCTTCAGCGGGGCGAAGAAGCGCAGGCGGATGGCGCGCGGCGAGAGCCGGCCGATCAGGGCCTGGATCTCCGGCTCGTCCTCGGGCAGCAGCGGGCGGATCATGAAGGAACGCCCGGCCTGGTCGGTGACCGTGTCCTCCAGCCGGCGCGGATAGGGCCGGATGGCGAGGCGTGCCGCGCCCTTGAGCGCCGCCGGCCGCACCTTCATCCGCGCATCGAGCGCCACCACGCCGTCGGGATCGGCCAGCAGCGGGTTGATGTCGAGCTCGACGATCTCCGGCACGTCGACGATGAGCTGGGAGAGCTTCATCAGCGTCAGCGCAATGGCGTCGAGATCGGCCTTGGGCTGGTTGCGATAGCCGGTCAGCAGGCGATAGACCCGGGTCTTCTCCATCAGGTCCTGGGCCAGCTTCAGGTTGAGCGGCGGCAAGGCGAGCGCGCTGTCCGCCAGCCGCTCGACGGCGACGCCGCCATGGCCGAACAGCAGGATGGGCCCGAACTGCGCGTCCTCGGTCATGCCGAGGATCAGCTCGACGGCGTCGCCGCGCTTGATCATCGGCTCGACGGTGACGCCGATGATCCGCGCCTGCGGCTTCAACTCCCGCGCCCGGGCGATGATCGACGCCGCGACCTGCTCGACCGCGTCCGGGTTGGCGAGGCCGAGCGCGACGCCGCCGATGTCCGACTTGTGCGTGATGTCCGGCGACAGGATCTTCACCGCGACCGGGCGGCCGAGCTTCTCCGCCACGGCGCGCGCCTCCGCGGGCGTCGTCGCCACCGCGGCCTGCGTGGTCGGCACGTGATAGGCGGCGAGGATCTGCTGCGCCTCCGGCCCGGTCAGCATCTCGCGCTTCTCGGCCAGCGCCTTGTCGACGATCGCCCGGACCGGGGCCATGTCGACCTGGAAGGAGGTCGGCATGGAGGGCGGCGTCTCCATCAGCATCTCGCGGTTGCGCCGGTACTCGATCAGGTGCCCGAAGGCGCGCACCGCCTCCTCCGGCGTCTCGTAGGTGGGGATGCGCGCGGCCGCGAAGCGCTTGCGCGCCTCGGTCGCGGTCGCCTCGCCGATCCAGCTGCTCATGACGCAGAGCCGGCTGCCCGAGACCGCCTCGATCACCTTCTCGGCGGCGGCGACCGGGTCGGCGATCGCGGTCGGGCAGTTCAAGGCGAGCAGGGCGTCGACGTTCGGGTCCTCGCGCAGGACGGTCGCGGCCCCGGCGAAGCGCTCGGGCGGCGCATCGCCGATGATGTCGACCGGATTGCCGTGCGACCAGCCGCCGGGGAGGATGGCGTTCAGCTTGTCGATCGTGGCGGGGGCGAGCTCCGCCAGCTTGCCCCCGACGTCGATCAGCATGTCGGTGGCGAGAATGCCGATGCCGCCGCCGTTGGTGAGGATCGCCAGCCGCCCCGCCGCGGGCGGGATCCGCGACAGCGCCAGCGTCTGCGCCGCGGTGAACAGCTCGTCGAGCTGATAGACGCGCAGCATGCCGGCGCGGCGGAAGGCGGCGTCATAGACCGCGTCGGCGCCGGCGAGCGCCCCGGTATGCGAGGCGACCGCCTTGGCCGCTTCGGCATGACGGCCGGCCTTGATGGCGATGACCGGCTTCATGCGGGCCGCGCGCCGCGCCGCGGACATGAACTTCCGCGCATGGGTCACGGCCTCGATATACATCAGGATCGCGGTGGTGCCGGGATCGTCGGTCAGGTAGTCGAGCACGTCGCCGAAATCGACGTCGCCGAGCTCGCCCATGGAGACCAGGTGCGAGAAGCCGATGCCGCGCGGCTGCGCCCAGTCGATCACCGAGGTCAGGATCGCCCCCGATTGCGAGACGAAGGCCAGCCCGCCGGCCTGGGGCATCAGATGCGCGAAGGCCGCGTTGACCCCGAGCGGCGGGATGATGAGCCCGAGGCAATTCGGCCCGAGGATGCGCAGGCCGGACTTGCGCGCGGCCTCCAGCATCTGCTGCTTGAGCGCGCCGCCCTCCTTGCCGCCGAACCCCGCGGTGATGACCACGGCCGACTTGACGCCCTTCGCGGCCAGCTCGGCGGCGATGCCGGGCAGCGTCTTGGCCGGCGTCACGACGACGGCGAGGTCCGGCACTTCCGGAAGCGCCGCGACGTCGGGATAGCAGGTGTCGCCACCCAGCGTCGCATGGTTGGGATTTACCGGATAGAGCTTGCCCGCGAAGCCCGCGCTGCGGAGGTTGCGCCAGGTGACCTGGCCCATGCGGCCGGGATGGTCGCTGGCGCCGATCAGGACGATGGATTTCGGGCGGAGGAGATTGACGAGATTGTGCGTCGACATGCCTGCAACGCTAGCTGGAGAACCCGTTCGATCAAGCGCGGAATGATTAAACCGCCCCGCGCGGGCGGCGACAGATGCGCGCAGCCGGGCAGGTTACTGGCCGGGGGCCGCGCAGGACAAGGTGCGGGGCGCCGCCGCGTCGCTCAGCACCAGCACGCTGGTCGAGCGGGCCGCCGCGGCGCGCGCGCAGATGGCGGCATCGTCGAGCGGCTTGCCGAGGTCGGCCGGCACGCCGCGATAGCCGAGCAGGGCGAACTCCTGGCCGCAGCCCGCCTGGTCCGGGTAGTAGCCGTCGAGCATCGGCACGCCCGCTGTGGCCATCGCGAACAGGCTCTTGCCGTCGCAATCCTCGGTCAGGCCCCAATAGCCGGCCGATGACGGCACCACGTAGAGGCTGCCGCCGTTGCCGGCCGCGGCGCGGAACCGGTGCAGGGCCGCGACCACCGGATCGGCGGGCGCCGCGCCCGGCGCGGTCGTGAGGATTCCCCGGACGCCGAGATCCTTCATCGCCGCGGCCGCGCCGAGGCGGAGGTTCTTCCGGCCCTTGCCGCTGTAGTACTGGGGATCGCCGGTGCGGACCAGCGCTTCGGTGCCGGCGACGAGCTGCCATTGCCGCTGGCCGAGCAGCGCCAGCCCGACCAGGCAGGCGAGGATCGCGACGGCCGCCGCCGCGTAGGCGCTGCGTTGGCCGGCGCGCCGCTCGGCCTGGCGCAGGACCTCGCCCGTCATCAGCGGCAGCGACAGCCAGCCGAAGACGACGATGAAGTAGAAGGCGTCGCCGGCGAAGATCTCCATCAAGGCGCCCGGGAGGTTGGCGAGCACGAAGGCGATCGCGAGGCTCTCGACCGCGTCGCGCGCCTGCACGCCGCCGAGCGCGGGAGGCTCGGGCCGGCGCCAGGCCCAGGCCAGGACGGCCACCAGCACGAAGCCGATCAGGTTGACCAGCACCGGCCCGAAGAGGTCGCCGCTGCGGATCAGCCCGACGTAGTAGGGTGTGCCGAACCAGATCGTCTGCTCGCCGCCGCCCGGGTTGAACAGCCACATGCCGAGCCCGAACAGCAGGAGATCGGCCACGGCGACCAGCCAGAACGCGCCCCGGCGCAGCCCGAGCTTGCGCAGCGCCCACCAGCCGACCAGCCCGCCCCAGACGAAGCCGAAGGAAATCTTCGCCGCGGCCAGCGGCAGCACCAGCGCGACGGCCGCCGTCCAGCCGATGGCGCCGAGGCCCGGCCCGGTCGCCGCCAGCAGGAAGGCGGGGAAGGCGAGCATGATCAGCGCCGCGGCGAGGATGACGGACTCGCTGTCGAAGCCGGCGGCGCCGATCCGCAGCGTGCCCACGCCGAGCGTCAGCACGAAAGCGGCGATCGCCGCGAGCATGGGCCGGTCGACCGCCGTGTCGCGCCGGCGCGCCCAGGCGATGCCGCCCGCGGCGATGGCGAAGAAGACCAGCGGCGTCGCCAGCACGGCGCGGACCGCGATCAGCGCGGGGATCGCGTCGGCATTGGTCATCGCCGCGATGCGCGCGGTCAGCAGGTGCACGCCGACGTGATAGGAGGTCGGCGCGATGCCGTCGATGCCGGTCGCGGTGACGCCGTAATAGCGCAGCGCGTTGATCAGCGCGGCGTGGAACAGCGTGTCGCCGTCGGCCCGGCCGAACAGCATCAGCCGGTCGGCGATGAAGTTGGCGTATTTGGTGCCGTCGAGCGTCCCGGCCAGGGGGATCGCGAGCAGCAGCACCACGACCAGCCAGGCCACGAGGCGGCCCGGCCGGAGCGCGGGGATCTCCGCCGCCAGCGCGGCGAGCAGCGCGACGATCGCGACCACTGCGATGACCGCGAGCCCGGCCGCGCCGAGGAAGCCGACGAGCCAGAGCAGGATCAGCGTCGCGACGATGGCCGGTCCCGCGAGCAGGTCGCGCGGCCAGGCCGCGGTGCTGATGCCGATGCGGTCGAGCAGGGCGAGCGGCGCCAGCAGCGCGGCGCAGAGCATCACCCAGGCGGCGCCGATCGGCGCCCATTGCGTCGGCAGGCCGATCCGCGCCAGCGCGATCGCCCCGATCACCGCGGCGGAGAGCGCGAGGCTGAAGAAGGCGAGCCGCCGCAGCGGCGCGAGATCGTTGGGAGTGCTGGACGGCATCGGCGGCTCGGGGATCAGGCGATCATGGACCAGTCGAGGGCGGTGCCGCGCTTCAGCGGCCGGCTGGCGGGGCGGCCGAGCACGTCGGGCAGGAACTTGGGCGCGAGGCCGAGGCCCGGCCGGATCGAGCGGATGTTCTCCTCGGTGAGCTTCTCGCCGGCGGCGATGTCCTTCACCACGTAGAGCGAGCGGCGCAAGGCGCGGATCGACTTCTCGCTGCCGACCACGCCGTAATGCACGTGGCCCATCGCCTCCCAGGCGGTGCGGCAATCGGCGGTCAGGCGCGCCAGCTCCTCGGGCTCCAGGCTGAAGGCGGAATCGACGCCGCCATCGGCCCGGCGCAGGGTGAAGTGCTTCTCGATCGCGCAGGCCCCGAGCGCGACGGCGGCCACCGGCACGGCGGTGCCCATCGTGTGGTCGGAGAGGCCGACCACGCAGTCGAAGGTCTCGCCGAGATTGGCGATGGTCTTCAGGTTGCTGTCGGCGGGCGGCGTCGGATAGCCGCTGGTGCATTGCAGGAGCATGATCTCCGTGCAGCCGCCCGCGCGCGCGGCGGCGACGGCGTCGGCGATGTCGGAAAGCTCCGAGGCGCCGGTCGACATGATGAGCGGCTTGCCGGTCGCGGCCATCCGCTTGATCAACGGCAGGTCGGCCATCTCCAGCGAGGCGACCTTGAAGGCCGGCGTGCCCAGCGACTGCAGCAGATCGATCGCCGTCGCGTCGAAGGGCGAGCTGAACACCGTGATGCCGATCTTCCGCGCATGGTCGAACAGCGGCTTGTGCCAGTCCCACGGCATCGCCGCGTCCTCGTAGAGCTCATACAGCCGCCGGCCGGCCCACAGGCCCTCGTGCAGCATGAACTCGGGGCCGTCATGGTCGATGGTGATAGTGTCCGCGCGATAGGTCTGCAGCTTCACCGCATCGGCGCCGGCGGCCTTGGCGGCGTCCATGATCGCGATCGCGCGGTCGAGGCTTCCGTTGTGGTTGGCCGACAGCTCGGCGATCACGTAAGGCGGCCGGTCGGGACCGATCTCGCGTCCGGCGATGGTGATCCGATGCATCATCTATCCCGCATTTTCAGGGGTCGACACCAAGTATCCATCATCGCCCGGACGGTAGCCAAGCGATTCGAACAGCCGCACCGAGGCGGCATTCTCCGGCAGGACCTGCGCCAGCAATCTGGCGCGCGGCGCCAGCAGCCGGGCGGCCTTCAGCATCGCCCGGCCGATGCCGCGGCGATAATGGCCGGGCGCCGTCGCGATCGAGATCAGGAAGATCGGGAAGCCCGCCGTGTCGCCGCGCCAGTCCAGGCGCACGAAGCCCGCCGGCCCATCCCCGGTCTCCGCCAGCAGGAACCAGTCGCTGTCGGAGGCGAGCTTGCCGGCGAACCAGCGGCGATGCTCCTCCGCCGTCGGCGGCTCGGCGTTGAGGGCGTAGCGGCGCGTCTCGGGGAAGCGCTGCCAGTCGAGGAGCAGCTTCTCGTCCTCGGCCTCGATCAGGCGGAACCAGGCGGAGCCGCCGTCGTCGAGCTTGGCCTCGGGCAGCAGCGCCGCGCCGATCCGCATGGCGCCGCGGCCGTCGCAGAGCGCCCCGGCGCTCTCGGCCATCATGGCCAGTTCCGCCGGATCCGCTTGCAGGAACCGCAGCTGCTGGACCAGCAGGCGCTTGATCTCCTCGGGCGCGGTCTTCGCCATCACCGCGCAGATCTTGCCGGCGCCGGCTTCCATGATGCCGGCCGCGTTGGGACGCTGGTTCTCGGCGATCAGGACCATGAGGGTGGGCAGGCCGACGGTCGCGCGTTCCCAGGTGCCGAAGCCCGGCGCGCCGATCGCCAGGTCGCAGGCCGCCGCGAGCCTGGCCACCTCGACCACGCCGGCATGGACCCGGAGCGACTGCGGATGCGCCCCGGCCATCCGCTGGAGCGCGGGCAGATGCCGCGCCTTGCCGCCGATCATGATGTCCCCGGCGAGGCCGGCCTCCAGCACCGCTTCGGCGGCCAGCGCGGAGGCGTTCGGCGCATCGACGCCGCCGAAGGCGATCAGCACGCGCTCGAGCCGCGGCTTCGCCCGGCGGCGCGCGAGGCTCGCGGGACGCTGCTGGGCGAATTGCGCGCGGAGCGGCGCAACCTTGCCGCCGGCGAGGACCCGATGCGCGGCCGGCGAGGGCGTGAGGTCGCCGATCGCGATGCTGAGATCGACCGGGAGATCCGCTTGGCCGAAATCGTCGAAATGCACGACGCATTCGGCGAAGCGGCGATAGGCCGCCGCGTGGGCGGCGCCGAGGCCGTAATGGTCGATCACCACGACCGCCGGCCCGCCGACCGCCCGCGCGATGGCATCGGCCTCCGCCTCGGGACCAAGGCGGTCGAGCTTCACGGTGCGGGCCGGCGCGAGGCCGACGCCGAGATAGTCGGCGGTCTCGGGCCGTACCGCCCAATAGCAGTTCCAGCCGAGCGGCATCAGGCGGTCCTGCAGCGCGGCGCAGCGCGCGGCATGGCCCAGGCCGATATCGGCGCCGGCATCGCAGCGGAACACGATGCTGCGCGACGCGGGGCCGGCGGCCGGCTGCTGCGCGTCATGCCGCCGCGCGGCGTTCAGGGCCAGGATATCGGGCCGCGATGCCAGGAGGGAGAGCACGTCCTGCATCGACGCCCGCTCCGGATCGTTGAGGGCGTCGAACACCGCGCGGAAGAAGTCGAGATCCTCCGGATAGTCCAGGGTCCAGCGGTGCATGCTCGCGGGCCAGCCCGGGCCCAGCAGGTTGGCGCGCTTCAGCCCGGCCGCGCGGCGCAGCCAGGGCGTCACGTGCTCATGGTCGAAGGGCAGCCCGGTGGCGGTGCTGGACTTACGCAGCGCGGCGGTGGTGAAGGCCTCGCAATCGAGCCCGTGGGGATAGAGCCGCGGCATGTTGTTCGACGCATAGTCGGCGCCGGCGGATTCGCGCAGATCGAGCACCGCGCGGCAGACGTCGGGATCGATCAGCGGGCAGTCGGAGGTGACGCGCAGCACGATATCCGCGGCTTCGCCCTCGGCCGCGCCGAGATAGCGGGCGAGCACGTCGTCCTGCGAGCCGCGGAACACGCGGGCACCGACGCGCTCGGCCTCGGCGACGATCGGGTCGTCCTGCGCCAGGTCGGAGGTGGCGCAGACCACGGCGTCGATCCCGGGGATCGCGGCGCAGCGCGCCAGCGCATGCGCGAGCACGGTCTTGCCGCGCAAAGTCCGCAGCACCTTGCCCGGAAGCCGCGTCGAGCCGACCCGGGCCTGGACGACGACGGCGGTGCGGCTCACGACCGGGCCGAACCTTTGCGCGCGGTCGCGTGGCGGCGGAGGGAGATCAGGCTGTTCAGGCGCCGGCGCCAGCGCACCGACGGGGCGAGGCCGCGCGCGCTGAGATGCACGAGCTTGGTGCCGACCGGCTCGACCACGACGTCGAAGCGCAGGCGGAGCATCTCGCGCATCCGGCTGAGATGATCGGTGATCAGGCCGAGATCGAGCGCCGGCATCAGCTTGCCGCGGACGTTCTTGTCGGCCTGGTGCCAGCGGTATTTCCAGGTCGGATTCCAGGCCGGCCCCGAGAAGTCGCGCGGGTCGAGGCGGCCCTCGATCGCATCCAGCAGCGCCACCGCGGCGAGGCGGTCGTCCTCGAAGGACAGCGATTGATGGAACTGGCGCAGCATCTCGGCGCTGTAGCGGAAGCCGGCCGGGTCGGCGACGATGCGGCGAACGGCGTCCACCGCCTCGGCGGCGGAGCGCACCACCGGGTTGACCCGGTTGGAGAGGTAGCGCTGGTTGACGCCGACATCGCTCGGGACGATGCAGATCGCCGGCCGGTCGAGCGCCACCGCCTCGACGCCGGTCGTGCAGTTGGTGTGGATCAGCGCATCGGCGGCGTAGATCCAGGGCGCGGCCGGTCCCTCGCGGATGACATCGACCCGGGGCGACTGGCCGATCAGCGCATGCCAGCGGGTCAGGTTTTCGCTGGGATGCGGCCGCAGGATGATGCGGTGATCCGGCAGGGCCGGCGGCAGGATCTTCAGGAGCTGGGTGATGGCGGCGCCGTTGGCGGCCTCCATGGCCTTGATGCCCTCGACGAAGGCGCGGTGCTCCGGGTTGTCGAGGTTGAGCTTGCCGAGCCGCACCTGCTCGCTGACGATCTCGTCGACCGAGCCCTTCTCGGAATTGGTGAAGCCGAGATTGGTGTTGATCAGGATGAAGCGGCCGTGCCGGGCGCGCAGCCGCTCCGCCTCGGCGCGGTAGAGCGGGCGGAGCTGCGGGCGCAGCAGGTCGAGGCGGGGGTTGCCCACCGCCTGGACCTTGTGCGCGGCCTCCGGAAAGCGCGTGCGCAGCGCGTCGGCGTTGTTGCTGCCGGCGACGAAGATCAGGTTGGAGGAGTCGACCCCGGCCTCCGACACCCAGCGCAGTTCGTTGCTCTTGACCACCAGGCCCGGCATCTCCTCGTCGATCGCGGTGACGAAATAGCCGAGGTCGCCGGCCCGGGACGAGAACTTGGCGTCGCGCTGGGTGAGCGTCTTGGAGAGATAGAGGCCGGGCTGCATGGCGCGGAGATTGCGCTCGATCAGCCATTTCTGGCCGAGCACGACCTCATACCCGCGCTCGAGCGCAAAGGCCGCGATCAGCAAGCGGGAATCGAGCTCCCGCGAGGCGATCTCCATCGGGAGATACAGGATGCGGGAAAGCGGGATCGACCGGGTCGGAGCGGGGGCCGTACCGTGCTCGTAGACTCTTGCCGGCGGAACCGCCGTCACCGACATACCAACCTCATGCCTTCCGGGACGCCGCGGCGCGGCGGGAGGCCGGCTGCAGCTTGATTCGCGGCATTAAATCCACCTCGCCCGCAATAATCAATGCGACCGCGCCGCCTGACATCGCCCGGCAACATGCGGGCCGCAGCCGAATCGGCACCACCATTAACGCCGCGGCAAGGGTTTGCCGGCACAGTCGGCAGCGACTCAATCATTCCGGGATCACGGCATAACACCATGGGAATAAAAGTAAATCTGCCCAGTTTCAAAGTGCGGAGCTGGCTCATCCTCGGCTTCGGCCTGCTGGCGGCGATCCTGGCCGTCACGGTCGCCGTGGATCTTAGGCAGATTCAGGCTAACGGCGCCCTGACGGAGGTCATGGTGGCCCAGCGCCTGCCGAGCACCATGACCGGCAACAGGCTCGTCGCCAACGTCGAGGCCTCGACCGCGGCCTTGCGCGACTGGATGCTGACCGGCAACGAGGCGTTCAAGGCGAGCCGTGCCGCGATCTGGGGCGAGATCGACCAGGACCGCCAGAACCTCGACGCCCTGGCCAAGGACTGGGAGCAGGACGCCGACCGGGCGGATTGGGAGCAGGCCAAGGGGCTGCTGGACAAGCTCCGCGCCGCGCAGCAGGAGACCGAGGCGGTCGCGCACAGCGAGTCCGAGCAGCCGGCCCTGGCGATGCTGGCCAAGGACGCCAAGAGCCCCGAGGCCGTCGTGACCGGCAGCCTCGGCGCGATGCTGAACGAGGAGCTGACCCAGCCCGCCTCCGACGACACCAAGGCGCTGATCGTGCCGCTGGCCGATCTCCGCCAGGCCTTCGCCCTCGCGATGGCCAGCATCCGCGGCTATGCCATGACCGGCGACCCGAAATTCGTCGAGGACTTCGACAAGAACTGGACCATCGTCGGCGTCCGCATGTCGAAGATCGAGACGCTCTCGACCCAGTTCACCAAGGGTCAGCAGACCATGTTCGGCCTGCTGAAGGCCCAGCTCGACAAGCTCGCGGCCCTGCTGCCGCAGGTCCAGAAGATCCGCGCCTCCGACCAGTGGAACCTCGCCCAGGCGAAGCTGAAGGGCGAGGTGACGCCAGCCTCGGACGCCTTCCTCGACCTGCTGAGCGGCAGGCCCGACGATCACGGCCAGCGCCACGGCGGCCTGCTGGACCGCCAGGCGGATTCGCTTTCCAAGGCGGGCCGGCAGATCATCGACGCCTCCGACCTGCTGGTGATCGTGACGGCCGCGCTCGGCCTTGGCGGCGTCGTGCTGGCGACGCTCATCGCGCTGGTGGTGATCCGCGCCCTGACCGGGCCGATCTCGCGCCTGACCGCGGCGATGGGCCGTCTCTCCGGCGGCGACCTTGCGGTCGAGGTGCCGGACGCGCATCAGAAGAACGAGATGGGCGCCATGGCCCGGGCCCTCGAGGTTTTCAAGACCAACATGATCGCCGCCCGCGACCTGGGCGCGCAGCAGGAGCAGGAGCGGGCGGGGCGCGAGGCGCGGGCCGAGCGCATCTCGAGCGTCACCGGCCGGTTCGACGCCGCCATCTCCGGGATCCTGAAGGATGTGTCGGATGCAGTGGCGAAGATGCGCGCCACGGCGGAATCCATGACCGACACCGCCCGGGACGCGGCCGACCGCAGCCAGGTCGTCGCGCAGGCCTCGAACGCCGCGACCGGCAACGTTCAGGCCGTGGCCGGCGCCAGCGAGGAGCTGGCCGCCTCGGTGCAGGAGATCGGGCGGCAGCTCGAGAACAGCAGCCGGATCGCCGGCGAGGCGACCGAGCAGGCGCGGGCGACCAACCAGCTCGTGGAGAGCCTGAGCGCCGCGACCGAGAAGATCGGCTCCGTGGTGCGGCTGATCAACGACATCGCCGAGCAGACCAACCTCCTGGCGCTCAACGCCACGATCGAGGCGGCGCGCGCCGGCGAGGCCGGCCGCGGCTTCGCCGTGGTCGCGTCGGAGGTGAAGACCCTGGCCAATCAGACCGCCAAGGCGACCGAGGAGATCGGCGCGCACATCGCCGCCGTGCAGTCGGTGACGGCGGAATCGGTGACCGCGATCCGCTCGATCGTGGAGACGATCGGGAAGATCAACGACATCACGGCGCAGGTCTCGGCCGCGGTGGTGGAGCAGAGTGCGGCAACCCAGGAGATCGCCCGGAGCGTTCAGGAAGCGGCGCAGGGGACGGCGGCGGTCGATGAGAACATCGCCGGCGTCACGCAGGCGGCGGACCGCACCGGCTCGGCCGCGACCGAGGTGCGCACGGCGGCCGACAGTCTCGTCGGCCAGTCGCAGGCCCTGCGCGGCGAGGTGGAATCCTTCCTGGAGGCGGTGCGCGCCGCTTAGTTGCCCTCCTCCCTTCAGGGGGGTGGGTGGGGGTACTGCAGCCGTGATGTCGCCGATATCGCGCTGAATCAGGATCCGGCGCGATGAACTACGCCCCGGTGAACGCCTGCAGGCCGGTCTGCGCGCGGCCCAGGATCAGGGCGTGGATGTCGTGGGTGCCCTCGTAGGTGTTCACGGCTTCCAGGTTCATCACGTGGCGGATGACGTGGAACTCGTCGCTGATGCCGTTGCCGCCATGCATGTCCCGGGCGGTGCGGGCGATGTCGAGCGCCTTGCCGCACGAATTGCGCTTGATCAGCGAGATCATCTCCGGCGCCGCCTTGCCCTCGTCCTTCAGCCGGCCGACCCTGAGGCAGGCCTGCAGCCCCAGCGTGATCTCGGTCTGCATGTCGGCGAGCTTCTTCTGGATGAGCTGGTTCGCCGCCAGGGGACGCCCGAACTGCTTGCGGTCCAGCGTGTAGCTGCGCGCCTGGTGCCAGCAGAACTCGGCGGCGCCGAGCGCACCCCAGGCGATCCCGTAACGCGCGTTGTTGAGGCAGCCGAACGGGCCCTTCAAGCCCGACACGTTCGGCAGCAGCGCGTCTTCGGGCACCTCGACGTTCTGCATCACGATCTCGCCGGTGACCGAGGCGCGCAGCGAGAACTTGCCCTCGATCTTCGGCGTCGAGACGCCCTTCATGCCGCGCTCCAGCACGAAGCCCCGGATGACGCCGTCCTCGGTCTTGGCCCACACCACCATGACGTCGGCGATCGGCGAGTTGGTGATCCACATCTTGGCGCCGTTCAACACGTAGCCGCCCGCGGTCTTCTTCGCCGTGGTCTTCATGCTGCCGGGATCGGAGCCGTGGTCGGGCTCGGTCAGACCGAAGCAGCCGACGATCTCGCCGCTGGCGAGGCGCGGCAGGTACTTCTGCCGCTGCGCCTCGGTGCCGTAGGCGTGGATCGGGTGCATGACCAGGCTGGATTGCACCGACATCGCCGAGCGGTAGCCGGAATCGACGCGCTCGACCTCGCGCGCCACCAGGCCGTAGGAAACATAGTTGGTGCCGGCGCAGCCATAGCCGTCGATGGTCGAGCCCAGGAGGCCGAGCTCGCCCAGCTCGTTCATGATCTCGCGGTCGAACTTCTCGTGGCGGTTCGCCTGCAGCACGCGCGGCATCAGCTTGTCCTGGCAATAGCCCCGCGCCGTGTCGCGGACCAGGCGCTCCTCCTCGCTGAGCTGCTCTTCCAGCAGCAGCGGGTCTTCCCATTGGAACTCGGGCTTGGCGGCGACGGGGTTGGCGGCGTGGCGGGCGGAACTCATCACGATTTCTCCTGGAGACGGCTTTGCGGCGACGACTCGCCGTCGATGTTAAATTCAGGACGATCCCTGGCCCGGCGGCGGGCGCCTGCGGGAACGGCCATGAGCGAGCAGCAAGGGTATATCATCGAGTTCCACCGCGTTGGCAATGCGGTCAAAGTGAGCGCCATCGATCCCGCCACGTTGACCGAGGTCTCGATCGTCGGCGCCCCCGGCGTCGGGGATGCCGAGCTGAGCCGTCTCGTGGTGCGGAAGCTGGAGTACGTGATCGCCAAGCGCGGCGCCCGCGGCGCGCCCGGGGGCGGCACGCGCTAGCCGCGAACAGGTGCCGAACAATCGGTACAATCCGCAATATCTCCTTGTCGGATCAAAGTGGAATGGGCTACGGTCCGCCGCATAACGACAACGCGGTCCGGGCCGATTCAGCGGCGGCCGGCCAGCGGGGGTCGAGACGGGGAATGCCGATCGTCGGGATGCCAGCGCCGGTTCCTTCGGGGCCGGTCAAGACAGCGTTTCAGGACAGCCAGCACGGTTCCTCCCGGCGCGCGCCGCTTGCGCGCGGCGGTCGCCTGTCGTCCGGCCCGATCGGGACTCCCCAACGGTTTTCCCTCAGCGGTTGCTAAGGCGCTCACGCCGAACATGGATTGGTTTCCATATTTTCTGCAGCAGTTGATCAACGGCCTGACCCTGGGCTCGGTCTACGGCCTGATCGCCATCGGCTATACGATGGTCTACGGCATCATCGGCATGGTGAACTTCGCCCACGGCGACATCTACATGATCGGCGCCTTCCAGGCGATGATCATGCTGTTGATCTGCGGGGCGCTCGGCATCACCTGGGTCCCGGCCATATTGCTGCTGATGCTGATCGTCTCGGTGGTGCTGACCTCGGCCTATGGCTGGACGGTGGAGCGCATCGCTTACCGGCCGCTGCGCGGCTCGACGCGCCTGGCGCCGCTGATCTCCGCCATCGGCATGTCGATCCTGCTCGAGAACTACGTGCAGCTCCTGCAGGGCCCGCGGCCCAAGCCCGTCGAGCCGCTGATCCGCGGCGGCTTCACCCTGATGGGGAACGGCAGCACCAACACGTTCAACGTCCAGCTCGGCTACCTGCAGATCATGATCGTGGCGGTCACCATCGTGCTGATGGGCGGCTTCGCCTTCATCATCGGCAACACTTCGCTCGGCCGGCAGCAGCGCGCCTGCGAGCAGGACATGAAGATGGCCGCGCTGCTCGGCGTGAACGTCGACCGCACGATCTCGCTGACCTTCGTGATGGGCGCGGCGCTGGCGGCGGTCGCGGGCATGATGGTGACGCTCTACTGGGGCGTGAACGACTTCTTCATGGGCTTCGTCGCGGGCATCAAGGCCTTCACCGCCGCCGTGCTGGGCGGGATCGGGTCGCTGCCGGGCGCGATGCTCGGCGGCGTGCTGATCGGCCTCATCGAGGCGTTCTGGTCGGGCTATTTCAGCGCCGAGTACAAGGACGTCGCCGCCTTCGCCATCCTGGTCCTGGTGCTGATATTCCGGCCGACCGGCCTGCTCGGGCGGCCCGAAGTCGAGAAAGTGTGAGGGGCGAAGCGGCATGACCGATCTCGCGACCCCGGCGCCGGCCGGAGCAACGATCCCCCGCAGCGCCCTGGTCGAAGCCGCCAAGGAAGCGGCCGCCACCGCGCTCATCGTGTTCCTGCTCTCCTTCTTCATGGTCGGCTTCAAGACCGAGGCCAACCAGGGCCAGCCGCTCGGCTACGTCACGCAGTTCGCGGACGTGGTCTGGGCCTGCGTTCTGGTCTCGGTCGGCCGCTTCGCCATCGCGCTCGACCGGCACGGCGTCTCCAAGCCGGCGCTGATCGGCGGGCTGCTGGCGTTCATCTACCTGTTCGGCGTGGGGGTGGTGGGCGTCGCGGGCCAGGACCCGGATTCCGCCGGCGCGACCGGTTTCTACAGCATCTTCGGCATCGACGTGCCGATGCCGTTCGAGCAGCCGATGGTGAACGTGATCTTCGGCTTCGGCGGCCTGACGATGTTCGGCTTCGCCTATCGCCGGATGCGCGTCGCGCGGCACGGCGCCCTGAGCGTGGAGATGCGCGAGGCGGCGGAGGAGCGCCGCGCGCACTGGGCGCGGCGCATGTCCGGAATCCTCGGGCCGCTGCTGATCCTCCTGGCCGTGGCGGTGCCGGTCATCATGCCGTTCTCGCCCTGGTCGCCGGCGACGCGGCAGGTGGTCGACAGCCTGGTCCTGGTGCTGACCTACGTGATGCTGGGCTGGGGGTTGAACATCGTCGTCGGCCTGGCCGGGCTGCTCGACCTCGGCTACGTGGCCTTCTACGCGGTCGGCGCCTATACCTACGGCCTGATCTCCACCAGCTTCGGGCTGAACTTCTGGGAGTGCATCCCGCTGGCCGGCGCGCTGGCCGCGAGCTTCGGCGTGCTGCTGGGCTTTCCGGTGCTGCGGCTGCGCGGCGACTATCTCGCCATCGTGACGCTCGGCTTCGGCGAGATCGTGCGCCTGGTGCTGATCAACTGGAAGGATTTCACCCACGGCCCGGACGGCATCACCAACATCCCGAAGATCGATTTCTTCGGCGTGCTGTCGATGGAGCGCCATGCGCCGAACGGGCCGACCTTCGCCGAGTTCTTCGGGCTGACCTACAGCCCGACCCAGCGGGTCTATTTCCTCTACTACGTGATCCTGGTCCTGGCGCTGATCACCAACTTCGTCACCATCCGCCTGCGGAAGCTGCCGATCGGGCGCGCCTGGGAGGCGCTGCGCGAGGACGAGACCGCCTGCCGGGCGCTCGGCATCAACCCGACCAACACCAAGCTGACCGCCTTCGCGATGGGCGCCATGTTCGCCGGCTTCGCCGGGTCGTTCTTCGCCACGCGCCAGGGCTTCATCAGCCCGGAGAGCTTCGTCTTCATCGAGTCCGCGCAGATCCTGGCGATCGTCGTGCTCGGCGGCATGGGCAGCCAGGTCGGCGTGGCGCTGGCGGCGATCCTGCTGGTCGGCCTGCCCGAGGTGATGCGCGAGCTGGCGCTCTACCGCATGCTGGTCTACGGCATCGCCATGGTGCTGATCATGATCTGGCGTCCGCGCGGCCTGCTGGCGCATCGCGAGCCGACCATCCTGCTGCGCCGCCGCGGCAACGGCGCGAAATCGAAATGACCGCGGCACCGGCGATGGCTCCGAGCAATCCGCCGCTGCTCGCGGTCGAGCACCTCACCATGCGCTTCGGCGGCCTGCTGGCGGTGGATGACGTCAGCTTCAACGCGGCGGCGCGGCAGATCACCGGGGTCATCGGCCCGAACGGGGCCGGGAAGACGACGCTCTTCAACTGCATCACCGGCTTCTACAAGCCGACGGTCGGGCGGCTCACCCTGAGCGCGGAAGCGGCGCCCGCGATGCAGCTCGAGCAGATGGACGGCTACCTGATCGGCCAGCGCGCCCGGGTCGCGCGCACGTTCCAGAACATCCGGCTGTTCCCCGGGATGTCGGCGCTCGAGAACCTCATGGTGGCGCAGCACAACAAGCTGATGCGCGCCTCGGGCTTCACCTTCCTCGGGCTGATCGGCACGCCCGGCTATCGCCGCGCCGAGGCGGAGGCGAAGGAGAAGGCGGTGCGCTGGCTGGAGCGCGTCGGGCTGATCGAGCTGGCCGACAACCCGGCGGGCAGCCTGCCTTATGGCGGGCAGCGCCGCCTGGAGATCGCGCGCGCGATGTGCACCGATCCGGTGCTGCTTTGCCTCGACGAGCCGGCGGCCGGCCTCAACCCGCGCGAGTCGGCCGATCTCAACCAGCTTCTGCTCGGCATCCGCGACGAGGTCGGGATCGGCCTGCTGCTGATCGAGCACGACATGAGCGTGGTCATGGGCATCTCGGACCACATCGTGGTGCTCGATTACGGGCGCAAGATCGCCGACGGCACGCCGGTGGAGATCCGCAGCGATCCGGCGGTGATCCGCGCCTATCTCGGCGAAGAAGAGAAGGAATAGGCGCCTTGGCCGAGACGATGCTGCAGATCTCCGGCGTCCACACCTTCTACGGCCATATCGAGGCGCTCAAGGGCGTCGATCTGGAAGTCAAGGTGGGCGAGATCGTCACGCTGATCGGCGCGAACGGCGCCGGCAAGTCGACGCTGCTGATGACGGTCTGCGGAACGCCGCAGGCGCGGCGCGGCGCGATCCAGTTCCAGGGCCGGGACATCACGCGCCGGCCGACCTTCGAGATCATGCAGCTGGGCATCGCCCAGTCGCCGGAGGGCCGCCGCATCTTCCCGCGGATGACCGTGCTCGAGAACCTCAAGATGGGGGCGCTGACCGCCGACGCATCGCTGTACGACGAGGATCTGAAGCGCGTCTACGCCATGTTCCCGATCCTGGAGAAGCGCCAGCACCAGCGCGGCGGCACCCTGTCCGGCGGCGAGCAGCAGATGCTGGCCATCGCCCGCGCGCTGATGAGCCGGCCGCGCCTGCTGCTGCTCGACGAGCCCTCGCTCGGCCTCGCGCCGCTGATCGTCAAGCAGATCTTCCAGATCATCCGGGAGATCAACGAGCAGCAGGGCGTGACGGTGTTCCTGGTGGAGCAGAACGCGAACCACGCCCTGAAGCTCGCCCATCGCGGCTACGTCATGGTCAACGGCAGGATCACGCTGGCCGGGACCGGGCAGGAGCTGCTGAGCAACAAGGAAGTCCGCGCCGCCTATCTGGAAGGCGGGCATTGACCGGCCGGGGAGCGGCACATGGCTGATTTCACGCTCGGCGAGTTCGTCGGGGTCACCGTCATCCTGTTCGGCTTCACCGCCTTCCTGATGGGGCAGGCGATCGCCGAAACCTGGCGGCCGGCCTGGCACAACGTGGCCTACGGGGTCCTGCTCGCGCTCGGCAACCACTTCATCGATTGCGCGCTGTTCGAGAAGGACTGGGCGTCGCTGACGCATTACCTGCTCGACGCGGTCTTGATCGTCGTCGTCGCGCTGTTCGCCTACCGCCTCACGCTGGCGCGCAAGATGGTGGCGCAGTATCCCTGGCTGTACGAGCGCTCGACCCTGTTCTCGTGGCGGGAACGCAGGACGAACGGCGCCGGCGGCTGAAGCATCTGCAATCGATGCTTGCAAGGCTTTTTGAACGGCAAGGGAGGGTTGGAAGCGGGTTGACCGGGCACCGACAGGTGCGCAAGATTGATTTCAAGCCCGATTGCAACGCGCGTCGGGCGTAAACAAACGGGAAGAGGCTACAATGCTTAAGCATCTCATTTCCACGTCGGCGATTGCCGCCGTGTTCGCCGCCGGTGCGCTGGCCTACGGCCAAGCCGCGAAGGCGGACGATCTCCTGGTCGGCGTGGCCGGCCCGATGACGGGGCAGTACGCATCCTTCGGCGAGCAGCTGCAGAGGGGCGCGACGATGGCGATCAAGGACATCAACGCCAAGGGCGGCGTGCTCGGCAAGCAGCTCAAGCTCGAGATCGGCGACGATGCCTGCGATCCGAAGCAGGCGGTCCAGGTCGCCAACGACATGGTGAAGAAGGGCGTCGTCTTCATGGACGGCCACTTCTGTTCGGGCTCGTCGATCCCGGCCTCCGCGGTCTACGCCGAGGAAGGCATCCTGCAGATCACGCCGGCCTCGACCAACCCGGCCTTCACCGAGGACGCCGCGGCCAAGGGCATCAAGACGGTGATGCGGACCTGCGGTCGCGACGACGCGCAGGGCGTGTTCGCCGGCGGGTGGCTCGCCAAGACCTATGCCGGCAAGAACGTCGCCGTGCTCGACGACAAGTCGACCTACGGCGCAGGCCTCGCCAACGAGACCGAGAAGAACATGACCGCGGCCGGTCTGAAGCCGGCGCTGCGCGACACCTACACCGCCGGCGACAAGGACTTCTCGGCCCTCATCAGCAAGATGAAGGACGCGAAGATCGACGCCGTCTATATCGGCGGCTATCACCCGGATGCCGCGCTGATGATGCGCCAGTCGCGCGAGCAGGGCTTCAACGCCGCCTTCGTCTCGGGCGACGCGATGAACACCGCCGAGTTCTGGTCGATCTCCGGCCCGGCGGGCGAAGGTCTGCGCTTCTCCGACGCCGCCTCGGCGATCAATCTCGACTCCGCCAAGGACGTCGTGAAGGAGTTCCGCGCCGACAACTACGAGCCGGAAGGCTACACGCTCTCGACCTACGCGGCGCTTCAGGTCTTCGCCGCGGCCGCCAACGCGACCGGCGGCACCGACGGCGAGAAGATGGCGGAGTGGCTGCGCGCCAACACCGTCCCGACGGCGATCGGCGATCTGCAGTGGACCGACCAGGGCGACCTCAAGAAGGTCAACTATGCCTGGTTCATCTGGCACGACGGCAAGTATGCCCAAGAGCCGATGAACTGAGCCTTTTCGAGGCATCAGGATGCGAGGCCCGGGGCCGGTCCCCGGGCCTTTTTCTTTGCCGTCCGGGACCCCGAAAAATCCCCCAGATAGTGGTTGGCGGGGGGAGGGCGCCGGAGATATGGTATGCCCTCGTTGCGCCGGGGGGCGGTCCCGGTGCCGCAGGGCGGCCGGGCGGATATGTCGGAAACCATCGCGATAGCCAGCGATCACGCGGGATTCGAGCTCAAGGAGGCGCTGAAAGGCCTGCTCGCCGAGCTCGAGTTCAGCGCGCTCGACCTCGGCACCGACGGGCCGGCCTCGGTCGATTACCCGGACTATGCCGACCGGCTGGCCGGGGCGCTGGCCGAGGGCAAGGTGAAGCGGGGCGTGCTGATCTGCGGCACGGGGATCGGGATATCGATCGCCGCCAACCGGCACCGCCACGTCCGGGCCGGGCTGGTCCATGACGTGACCGGGGCGAGGCTCACCCGCCAGCACAACGACGCCAACGTCATCTGCCTGGGCGCGCGGACGACCGGGATCGATGTCGCAAAAGACTGTTTGCGGGTGTTTTTGGGAACAGATTTCGAGGGTGGGCGCCACCAAAGTCGCGTCGCCAAACTGGGATAGACCCGCAGCGACAGCCGAGGATTGCGAGAGATGAACGCCTATAAGCCCATGCCCGGTTTCTTCACCGCCTCCCTCAAGGAGCGCGATCCCGATCTCTTCAAGGCGATCGGCGAGGAGCTGCATCGCCAGCAGGACCAGATCGAGTTGATCGCCTCGGAGAACATCGTCTCTCGCGCGGTCCTGGAGGCGCAGGGCTCGGTGCTGACCAACAAGTACGCCGAGGGCTATCCCGGCCGGCGCTATTACGGCGGCTGCGAGTACGTGGACGTGGCGGAGGCCCTCGCCATCGAGCGGGCGAAGAAGCTGTTCAACTGCGCCTTCGCCAACGTGCAGCCGCATTCCGGCGCCCAGGCCAACCAGGGCGTCTTCATGGCGCTGCTGCAGCCCGGCGATACCTTCATGGGCCTGAACCTCGCGGCCGGCGGGCATTTGACCCACGGCTCGCCGGTCAACCAGTCGGGCAAGTGGTTCAAGCCGGTGCCCTACACCGTGAACCCCGAGACGCTGACCGTCGACATGGACGAGGTCGAGCGGCTGGCCCACGAGCACAAGCCCAAGCTGATCCTGGCCGGCGGCTCGGCCTATCCGCGCTTCTGGGACTTCGCGCGCTTCCGCAAGATCTGCGATGCGGTCGGCGCCTATTTCTTCGTCGACATGGCGCATTTCGCGGGTCTCGTCGCGGCGGGCGTGCATCCGAGCCCGTTCCCGCACGCCCATGTCGCGACCACCACGACGCACAAGACGCTGCGCGGCCCGCGCGGCGGCATGATCCTTTCCTGCGACGAGGAGCTTGGCAAGAAGATCAACTCGGCGATCTTCCCGGGCCTGCAGGGCGGTCCGCTGATGCATGTGATCGCCGCGAAGGCGGTGGCGTTCGGCGAGGCGCTGCAGCCCGAGTTCAAGGTCTACGCCCAGCAGGTGATCGACAACGCCAAGGCCCTGGCCGAGACCCTGATCCAGGGCGGCTTCGCCATCACCACGGGCGGTACCGACAACCACTTGATGCTGGTCGATCTCAGGCCGAAGAAGCTCAACGGCAAGATCTCCGAGGCGAGCCTCGAGCATGCCGGCATCACCTGCAACAAGAACGGCATTCCCTACGACACCGAGAAGCCGACGATCACCTCGGGCGTGCGGCTCGGCACGCCGGCGGCGACCACCCGCGGCTTCGGGGTCGAGGAATTCCGCCAGGTCGGCAAGATGATCGTGCGGGTGCTGGATGCGCTCGCCGCCAATCCGCAGAACAACGGCGCCGTGGAGCAGGAGGTGCGCAAGGAAGTCAGCGCGCTCTGCCAGCGGTTCCCGATCTACGCGGCCTGAGGCGGGGGCGGGAGAGGGGAGCGCATGCGTTGTCCGTTTTGCGGTAACGAGGATACCCAGGTCAAGGATTCGCGTCCGACCGACGACAACGCGGCGATCCGCCGGCGCCGGCAATGCACCAATTGCGGCGCCCGCTTCACCACGTTCGAGCGCGTGCAGCTCCGCGAGCTGATCGTGGTGAAGAGCAACGGCCAGCGCGAGCCGTTCGAGCGCGAGAAGCTGCTCCGGTCGATGCAGATCTCGCTGCGCAAGCGGCCGGTCGACAGCGAGCGGCTGGAGCGGGTCGTGAACGGCATCGTGCGCCGCCTGGAGAGCTCCGGCGAGAACGAGATCCAGAGCTCGCAGATCGGCGAGGCGGTGATGGACGCGCTCTCCAATCTCGACAAGGTCGCCTTCGTCCGCTTCGCGTCGGTCTATCGCAATTTCCGCGAGGCGAAGGATTTCGAGGCCTTCGTCGACAAGCTTGGCGACAACAACGACTAACGCCGCCGATCTGGAGCATATGCGCGCGGCGCTCCTGCTGGCGGAGCGCGGGCTCGGCCGCGTCTGGCCGAACCCGGCCGTCGGCTGTGTGATCGTGGACCAGGCCGGCGACGTGGTCGGGCGCGGCTGGACCCAGCCCGGCGGTCGGCCGCATGCCGAGACCGAGGCGCTGCGGATGGCCGGGGACGCGGCGCGCGGGGCCACGGCCTACGTCACGCTGGAGCCGTGCTCGCATCACGGCAAGACGCCGCCTTGCGCCGACGCACTGGTCGCGGCCGGGATCGCGCGCTGCGTCGTGGCGCTCGAGGATCCCTATCCCGCGGTGAACGGGCAGGGCATCCGGCGCCTGAAGGATGCCGGCATCGCAGTCGAGGTCGGCCTGCTGAACAGCGAGGCGGCCGAGCTCAATCGCGGTTTCCTGAGCCGGGTCGCGACCGGGCGCCCGACGGCGACCCTCAAGCTCGCCACCAGCCTCGACGGCCGCATCGCCACGCGCTCGGGCCAAAGCAAGTGGATCACCGGCGAGGCCGCGCGCGCCCAGGGCCATCGCCTGCGCGCGACCCATGACGCGATCATGGTCGGCAGCGGCACCGCGATCGCCGACGATCCGCAATTGAACTGCCGGCTGCCGGGCCTCGAGGATCGATCGCCGGTCCGCGTGGTAATGGATCGGCGCCTGCGTCTGCCGGTCGAGAGCAAGCTGGTGCAGAGCGCGCCCAACCGGCGCACCATCCTGATCACCCGTGTCGGCCATCCCGCGGCGAGCCTCGAGCGCTATCGCAGCCACGATGTCGAGATTATCGAGGCCGATGGGATTGACGCGTCGCTGGGCGCCCTGGGTAAACTCGGCGTCACGCGGCTGCTGGTGGAAGGCGGCGCATCGCTGGCCGCGGCGCTGATCAAAGCGGACCGCGTCGACCGCCTGCACTGGTTCCGGGCGCCGGGGGTGATCGGCGGCGATGGGCTGGCTTCGATCGGTGAAATCGGGTTGGATGAGGTCTCGCGGATGACCCGGTTCGAGCGGATCGGGCAGGGGTCGGCCGGCGGCGACTCGATCGAGATCTATCGCCGGAAACCCCAATAACGGCTCACAACACGCTGAATTCATAGATGTTTACTGGAATCGTGACGGATCTGGGCACGGTCCGGCGGATCACGCCGGGCCCGGTCACCCGCCTGGAGATCGAGACCGCCTATCCGACCGCCGAGATCGCCGACGGCGCCTCGGTCTGCTGCAACGGCTGTTGCCTGAGCGTGGTGGAGAAGGGACCGAACTGGCTGGCCTTCGAGGTCAGCGCCGAGACCCTTTCGGTGACCACGCTCGGCCAGTGGAAGGTCGGCAGCCGGGTGAACCTGGAGCGGGCGCTGAAGGTCGGCGACGAGCTGGGCGGCCATCTCGTCAGCGGCCACGTGGACGGCGTCGGCGCCATCATCGGCCGCCGGGAGGACGGGGGCAGCATCCGCCTCACGGTCCGCGCGCCGAAGGCCCTGATGCCGTTCATCGCGCCCAAGGGCTCGATCGCCCTCGACGGCATCTCGCTGACGGTGAACGAGGTCGGCGAGGAAACCTTTGGGGTCAATATTATCCCGATAACCCAGGAGGTTACGAACCTCGGCTCGAACCGGACGGGGGTGCCGGTCAATCTGGAAATCGACCAGGTGGCGCGATATGTTGCGCGCCTTCTGGGACGAGATGGCCCGGGAAAGGGTGCGCAGTGAGTTTCGACAAGTACAAGTCCTCCACCGCCGAGATCATCGAGGAAGCCAAGCGCGGGCGCATGTTCGTGCTGGTCGATGACGAGGAGCGCGAGAACGAGGGCGACCTGGTCATCCCGGCGCAGATGGCGACGCCGGAGGCGGTCAACTTCATGGCGAAATACGGCCGCGGGCTGATCTGCCTGGCGCTGGAGCGCCAGCGCATCGAGCAGCTCGGCCTGCCGCTGATGTCGCTCCGGAACGGCACGCGGCACCAGACCGCTTTCACCATCTCGATCGAGGCGCGGGACGGCATCTCGACCGGCATCTCGGCCTTCGACCGGGCCCGCACCATCCAGACGGCGATCGATCCGGCGAAGGGCGCCTCCGACATCGTGACGCCCGGCCATGTCTTTCCGCTGGTGGCCCGCGACGGCGGCGTGCTGGTGCGCACCGGCCATACCGAGGCGGCGGTCGACGTGGCGCGGCTCGCCGGACTGCAGCCCGCCGGAGTCATCTGCGAGGTGCTGAACGACGACGGCACCATGGCGCGGCGCGACGACCTGGTGCAGTTCGCGCAGTTCCACGGGCTGAAGATCGGCACCATCGCCGACCTGATCGCCTATCGCCGGCGCTACGACCGGATCGTCGAGCGGACGCTGGAGACCAATTTCGAGAGCCGGTTCGGCGGCGAGTTCAAGCTCTACGTCTACACCAACAAGGTCGCGCATGCGGAGCACGTGGCGCTGGTGAAGGGCGATCTCCACACCGACGAGCCGGTGCTGGTCCGCATGCATGCTATGAGCGTGCTCGACGACGTGCTGGCCGACGCGCATTCCGGCCGCGGCGGCGAGCTGGCCGCGGCCATGCGCGAGATCTCGCGGGCGGGACGGGGCGTGGTCGTGCTGATCCGCGAGCCGCTGGCGACCTCGCTCTCCGATGCGGTCAGGAGCCGTGCGGGCATATTGGAGCCGCCGCGGCCTTCCGCCACCGAGCGCGCCGGCCCGACCTCGGAGCTGCGCGATTACGGCATCGGCGCGCAGATCCTGCTCGATCTCGGCGTGCGCAACATGATCCTGCTCTCCAACCGGCACAAGACCATCGTCGGCCTCGACGGCTATGGCCTGACCGTCGAAGGCGAGCGGCCCATCCCCCTGGACATCTCCTGAGCGAAACATGGCGACGAAGAAGCCCCATATCATGCTGGTCGAGGCGCGGTTCTACGCCGAGATCGCCGATGCCCTGCTGGAAGGCGCGGAGCATGCGCTGAAGAAGGCCGGCGCCACCCACGAGAAGTTCACCGTGCCCGGCGCGCTGGAGATTCCGGGCGCCATCCGCCTGGCCATCGAGGCGCAGCGCGCGGGCAAGCTGAAGAAGCCGTTCGACGGATTCCTGGCCCTGGGCTGCGTGATCCGCGGCGAGACCACGCATTACGAGACGGTCTGCAACGAGAGCGCCCGCGGCCTGATGAATCTTTCGACCGAGCATGCCGTCTGCATCGGCAACGGCATCCTGACCGTCGAGAACGACGAGCAGGCCTGGACCCGCGCCCGCATGACCGAGAAGGACAAGGGCGGCGGGGCCGCCGAGGCCGTGATCGCCTTGGTCGCGATCCGCCGCAAGCTTGGACTCGCCCATTGAGCCACGCACCCAAGCCCGGCGGCAACCACGCCCGCCAGCCGAGCATGCAGCGCCGCGCCGCGCGGCTCGCCGCCGTGCAGGCGCTCTACCAGTGGGAGCAGAGCGGCACCGCCGCGGTCGCGATCGTCCGCGAGTTCACCGAGCACCGGATCGGCAAGAACGTCGACGGCATCGACCTGCCTTCGGCCGACGCGCCCCTGTTCGGCGACCTGGTGCAGGGCGCGACGGGCCATATCCAGGAGCTGGACGACATGATCGCCGGCGTGCTGACCGAGGATTGGAGCATCGAGCGGCTGGAATCGATCCTGCGCGCCGTGCTGCGCTGCGGCGCCTATGAGCTGGCCCACCGGCCGGACATCCCGCCCAAGGTCGTGATCAGCGAATACCTGGCGGTGGCCGACGCCTTCCTCGGCGAGCCGGAGACGCGGCTGGCCAACGGCGTGCTCGACCGGCTCGCCCATTCCCTCCGGCCGAGCGAGATGGGAGAGGCGCGTGGCGGGCCGGCCGCTTCCCGGTGAGTTCGAGCTGATCCATCGCTACTTCGCGCCCCTGGCGGCGGGGTTTCCCGGCGCGCTCGGTCTCGAGGACGATGCCGCCACCTATCAGCCGCCCGCCGGCCATGAGCTGGTCCTGACCGCCGACGCGCTGGTCGAAGGGCGGCACTACCTGGCGTCCGATCCTCCCGACCTGATCGCGCGCAAGATGCTGCGGGTCAATCTGTCGGACCTGGCGGCGAAGGGCGCCAAGGCCGTTGGCTATCTGATGACGACCGCCTTCGCGCCCGACATCGACGAGGACTGGATCGCGAAGTTCGTCGCCGGCCTCGCCGCGGATCAGCGGGAGTTCGGCGTCGCGCTGATGGGCGGCGACACGGTGGCGACACCCGGCCCGACGACGCTCTCGGTCACGGCGATCGGCATCGTGCCGCAAGGCAAGGCGCCGCGGCGCAACGGCGCCAGGACCGGCGACAAGCTGTTCGTCAGCGGCACGATCGGGGACGGCGCGCTGGGGCTGAAGGTGCTGCGCGGGGAATTGCTGGATCTCGATCCGGCGCACCGCCAGGCGCTCGCCGACCGTTATCACCTGCCGCAGCCGCGCATGCAGCTCGGCGCCGCGCTGGTCGGCGCCGCGCATGCGGCGCTGGACGTGTCCGACGGGCTGGTGGCCGATGCCGGCCATATCGCCGAGGCCTCGCGTTGCGGCGTCGTGATCCACGCCGACCGCGTTCCGCTCTCGGCGGCGGCGCAGGAGGCGCTGGCCGGCGATCTCGACCTGCTGCCGGCGATCCTGGCCGGCGGCGACGACTACGAGCTGCTGTTCACCGCGTCGGCCTGGCGTCCGGAATGGAAGGGCGTCACCGAGATCGGCGAGGTGGTCGCCGGCGAAGGCGTGCGCGTGCTCGACCGCGACGGCGGCGAGATCGCGCTCGCCCGGCGCGGCTGGCAGCATTTCTGATCGCTGGTTTTCCAGCGCTCAGGTTGCCCGCTTTGTACAGGGGACGATCCGGGGCGGCATGATCCCTAGACCGGCAATCCAAGCCGCCGCAGCTCTTCCGTCGCGCTGCCGTCGTTCTTGAACAGCACGGCGTTGATGCCGAGCTTCTTCGCCGCGGCGATGTTGGCCGGGGAATCGTCGATGAAGGCGGTGGCCGCGGCCGGCTTGCCGATGACGTCCAGCAGGTGCCGGAAGATCTCGGGCTCCGGCTTGCCCATCTTCAGGTCGCCGGAGACCGCCGTGTACTTCATGTGCCGCGCAAACGGCGCCAGCAGGTCTTCCGCCATGCGGTAGGTCTCGCCCGACCAGTTGGTGAGGCCGTAGCAGGGGAAATCCTCGGCAACCAGCCGGTCGAGGATGGCATGGCCCTCGGCGACCGGGCCGGTCAGCATCTCGCGGAAGCGGCCGTGATAGGCGCGGATGTTTTCCGCGTGGTGGGGGAAGAGGGCGACCCGCTCGGCGATCGCCTCGGCGAAGCTGCGCCCCAGATCCTGCTGCCGGTTCCAGTCGTGGTTGCAGACCTCCTCCAGGAAGCGGCGGCGCTCGGCCGGGTCGGCGATCAGCTTGCGGTAGAGGACGTCCGGGTCCCAGCCGATCAGCACGTTGCCGAAATCGAAAATCATCGCCTCGATCGCCAACTCCGTCCTCCTTTGCCTCGCTTCTCGCGACTCTGCGCCTCGTATAGACTGCCCATGGGACAATTTCCCGGGAATTACAAGAGTCCGCCGGTTACGCGCCGATGAAGAAGATTCTCATCATCCTCGTCCTGCTGCTGCTGCTCGGCGGCGGGGGCGGGGCTGCCTGGTGGTTCTATTTCCGGACCGATCCGAACGCGCCGCCGCCGGCACCGCCGCCGCCCCAGCTCACCCAGCTCACCATTCCCATCCGGCCCGACGACAGCCTGACCATCTCGGTGATCAAGGACGGCAAGGTCGCCAAGCACTTCTTCTTCCGCTTCACCCTGATCTTCGACAACCCGAAGAACCGCGACAAGACCAACGCGATCCTGCCGGCGCTGACCAACGACTTCGTCGTCGAGCTGAGCCAGCTCCTGACCCGCAAGCTGGTGGAGGAGAGCAACTACGACCCGAACATCATCCAGAGCCAGCTGCAGAAGGTCTGCGACCGGCGGCTGGGCCAGGGCGTCGTCACCCAGGTCTCGATCGCCAACATGGAGCAGGCGGAATAGGGCGCAAATATGGCCGGCGAGAGCGACGCGCACGAGGAATACGACGACCGCATGCTGAAGCTGCTCCAGATCATCTGGGGCGAAGGCTTCCTCTCGCCGGGCGGACCGGAGGCGGTGCGGGCGATCGTCGCCGGGCTCGATCTCCGCGGCAGGAAGGTGCTCGATATCGGCTGCGGCCTGGGCGGCCTCGACGAGGTGCTGGCCGGCGAGTTCGGCGCGACGGTCACCGGCGTCGATGTCGCGGCGCTCATCGTGAAGCTCGGGCAGGAGCGGATCGCGGCATCGCCGCTCGGGGACCGGATCTCGATCCGGCAGATCGAGCCGGGGCCGCTGCCCTTCGGCGATGCGAGCTTCGACGTCGTGTTCGGCAAGGACGCCTGGCTGCACATCCCGGACAAGGCGGCCTTCTTCGCCGAGGTGTTCCGGGTGCTGAAGCCCGGGGGCATCGTGACCTGCGGCGACTGGATGAAGTCCCCGGGACCTTACAGCGACGACATGGAGTACTTCTTCAAGATGGAGGGCCTGACCTACAACCTGGTCACCCTCGCGGAATACGGCCAGTTCGTCCACGGCGCCGGCTTCACCGATGTCAGCCTGGCCGACATCACCGATCTCTATCAGCTCGGTGCGCGCGAGGAGCTGGCGCGGATGCAGGGGCCGCTCCACGATCTGCTGACCCGGGAGATCGGCGCCGACGGCCGGGACTTCTTCATCGAGGACTGGCGCTCGCTGACGGTCGTGCTGGACAAGGGCGAGCTCAGGCCCGCCCGCATGCGGGCGATGAAGCCGGCCTAAGCCGATCTCGCTTCCGAACGCCGCGTCTCCCTTGCTAGCATGGGGCCAAACCGGCCATGGCGACGGCCGGAATGGGGAGGTCCTATGGACAAGTATCGCGCGGGGCTGCAGCAGCGCCCGGCCAATTTCGCGCCGCTGACGCCGATCAGCTTCCTGGAGCGCTCCGCGCGAGTCTACCCGGAGAAGCCGGCCATCATCGATGGCGAGCGCCGCATCTCCTACCGGGAGATGTTCGGGCGCTGCCGCGCGGCCGCCGACGCCTTGCGCAAGGCAGGCATCGGGTCGCTGGACACGGTCTCGGTCTTCGCGCCCAACGGCGTCGCGATGCTGGAGATGCATTTCGCCGCGCCGATGGCGGGCGCGGTGCTGAACGCCATCAACTTCCGCCTCGACGCGCCGACCGTCGCCTTCATCCTGGAGCATGCCGAGAGCAAGGTCTTCCTGTTCGATGCCGAGCTCGGCCCGGTCGCCCGCGAAGCGCTCGCGCAGGTGAAGCGGCCGCTGACCGTGGTGGAGATCGCGGCGCCCAACCATCCCGCGAAAGGCGACGTCCTCGAATACGAGGCCTTCATCGCCTCCGGCGATCCCGAGGGCCGGATCGACTGGCCGGCGGAGGAATGGCGGGCGATCTCGCTCAACTACACCTCGGGCACCACGGGCAATCCGAAGGGCGTGGTGTGCCATCATCGCGGCGCGTATCTGAACGCGCTGGGGCAGGGGCTGGAGGTCGGCCTGAGCGCCGGCAGCGTCTATCTCTGGACCTTGCCGATGTTCCATTGCAACGGCTGGACCTTCACCTGGGGCGTCACCGCCGCCGGCGGCACCCATGTGGTGCAGCGCGCCGTGGTCCCGGCGGAGATCTTCGACAAGATCGAGCGCCACGGCGTCACCCATCTCTGCGGCGCGCCGACCGTGCTCAGCATGCTGGCCTTCGCGCCCGGCAGCGATAGCCGGCGGCTCAAGCAGAAGGTCACCATCACCACCGGCGGCGCGGCGCCCACCAGCACGGTGATCGGCGCCATGGAGAAGATGGGCTTCGTCGTCATGCACGCCTACGGCCTGACCGAGACCTACGGGCCGGCGACGCTCTGCGAGCTGCAGCCGGAATGGCAGGCGCTGGAGCTGGCGGAGAAGGCGAAGCTGATCGCGCGCCAGGGTGTCCGCTACGTCACCGCCGCCGGCCTCGCCGTGCTGGATCCCGAGACCGGGGCGATGCTGCCGGCCGACGGCGAGACGCTGGGCGAGGTCTGCATGCGGGGCAACACGGTGATGATGGGCTATCTGAAGAATCCGGACGCCTCGGACGCCGCCTTCCGCGACGGCTGGTTCCATTCCGGCGACCTCGGGGTCATGCATCCCGACGGTTATGTCGAGGTCAAGGACCGCTCCAAGGACATCATCATCTCCGGCGGCGAGAACATCTCCTCGCTGGAAGTGGAGGAGATCATGTCGCGGCATCCCGCGATCCGCGAGGTCGCGGTGGTCGCCAAGCCCGACGGCCATTGGGGCGAGACGCCCTGCGCCTTCGTGACCCTGCGCGACGGCGTCGCGGCGCCCAGCGGCGACGAGCTGATGGCCTGGTGCAAGCAGAACATGGCGCATTTCAAGCGCCCGCATTACGTGGTGTTCGGCGAGCTCCCCAAGACCGTCACCGGCAAGGTGCAGAAATACCTGCTGCGCGAGCGCGCGAAGGGCATGTGAGGCGCCGCACGAACGTTCTAGACGCCCCGCCGCTGTCCGCGCGATCACCGGCACCATGGACACCGAAGCCCTCCTGGCCTTGATCGGGGCCGGACTGGCGCTGGCCGGCAGTCCGGGTCCCAACACCATGAGCCTCGCGGCGGCGGGCGCGGCCTATGGCGCGCGGCGCTCGCTCGGCTACATGGCGGGCCTGGCCGTCGGCATGCTGGCGGTCATGGCCATCGTCGCCAGCGGCGTGGTCGGCATGCTGCTGACCGTCCCCGGCGTCGCACCGGTCGCCGCCATGGGTGCCGTGCTCTACTTCGCCTATCTCGCCTGGCGCATCGCCACGGCGCCGCCGCTGTCGGATGGGGCGGAGCGGCGGCCGGCACCCTCGATCGCGGCCGGCCTGGCGCTCTCGCTGGCCAACCCGAAGGGGTATGCCGCGATGCTGGCGCTGTTCTCCGGCCATGTGGTGGTGAAGGAGCGCCTGATCGCCGATGCGGCACTGAAGATCGCCGCCACCATGGCCATCATCGTGCTGGTGAACATCGCCTGGCTGCTGGTGGGGGCAGGGCTGGCGCGCCATCTCCGCAGCCCACGGGCCAGCCGGGCCCTCAACCTCGCCTTTGCGGCGCTTCTGCTGGTCTCGGCGGTGGCTTTGCTGCCGCTATAAACCGCGGCCGGCTGTGGCTTTCGGGCACCGCCTGCATTGCATCGCACCAATGATTTCAGTATGTTCCGCCGACTTTGCGGCGCGGGGGCGTCTCCGGGTCACGAATCAGAGCCGCAGTAACACCAAAAACTCTAAGACTTTCAAAGGGATGTGATGATGAGCCCGATGCTGTACTGGCTGGTGATCGCCGCTGGCGTGCTGGCCCTTCTCTATGGGTTCTGGGCGACTCGCTCGGTACTCGCGGCCTCGGCGGGCACCGCCCGCATGCAGGAGATCGCGGCCGCGGTCCAGGAAGGCGCCAAGGCCTATCTCAACAAGCAGTACACCACGATCGGCATCGTCGGCATCATCGTGGCCCTCATCCTGGTCTTCACGCTCGGCGGCTATTCCGCCGCGGGCTTCATCATCGGCGCCATCCTCTCGGGCGTCACCGGCTATATCGGCATGAACGTCTCGGTGCGCGCCAACGTCCGCACCGCGGAAGCCGCGCGGCAGGGCCTCGCCCCGGCGCTGGCGATCGCCGCCAAGTCGGGGGCCATCACCGGCCTGCTGGTGGTCGGGCTCGGCCTCCTGGGCGTCGCCGGCTACTACATGTTCCTGCGCGGCACCGGCATCGAGATGCGCCGGATGCTCGAAGCGCTGGTCGGCCTCTCCTTCGGCGCCTCGCTGATCTCGATCTTCGCCCGTCTGGGCGGCGGCATCTTCACCAAGGGCGCGGATGTCGGCGCCGACCTGGTCGGCAAGATCGAAGCCGGCATCCCCGAGGACGACCCGCGCAACCCGGCGGTGATCGCCGACAACGTCGGCGACAACGTGGGCGACTGCGCCGGCATGGCCGCCGACCTGTTCGAGACCTTCGCGGTCACTGTGGTCGCGACCATGCTGCTCGGCTCGATCTTCTTCGCCGACCCGGCGCAGCAGGAGAGCATGATGCTGTTCCCGCTGCTGGTCTGCGCCGCCAGCGTGGTGGCCTCGGTCATCGGCACGTTCTTCATCAAGCTCGGCTCGTCGCAGAACATCATGGGCGCCCTCTACAAGGGCCTGATCGCGACCAGCGTCATCTCGATCGTCCTGATCGGGATCATCGTCAGCCAGCTTCTGGGCTTCGGCACGACCTTCAAGGCGGGCGACCTCGACATCACCGGCGGCAGCCTGTTCTGGTGCGCGGTGATCGGCCTCGTCGTGACCGGCCTGCTGGTCTGGATCACGGAGTACTACACCTCGACCGCCTATCGCCCGGTGAAGAGCGTGGCCCAGGCCTCGACCACGGGCCATGCCACCAACATCATCCAGGGCCTCGCGGTCTCGATGGAATCGACCGCGCTGCCGGTGGTCGTGATCTCGGTCGCGATCGTGGTGGCCTACAGCCTGGCCGGCCTCTACGGCATCGCCGTCGCGGCCACCACCATGCTGTCGCTGGCCGGCATCGTCGTGGCGCTCGACGCCTACGGCCCGGTGACCGACAACGCCGGCGGCATCGCCGAGATGTCGGAGCTGCCGAAGGAGGTCCGCAAGGTGACCGACGCGCTCGACGCGGTCGGCAACACCACCAAGGCGGTGACCAAGGGCTACGCCATCGGCTCGGCGGCGCTCGCGGCGCTGGTGCTGTTCGCTTCCTACACCGAGGACCTGAAGTTCTACTTCGGCGGCCTCAACGTGAGCTTCCAGCTCAGCGATCCCTACGTGGTGATCGGTCTCTTCATCGGCGGCCTGCTGCCGTTCCTGTTCGGCGCCCTCGGCATGATGGCCGTAGGCCGCGCGGCAGGCTCGGTGGTGATCGAGGTCCGCCGCCAGTTCAAGGAGATCAAGGGCATCATGGAGGGCAAGGCCAAGCCGGAATACGGCAAGGCCGTGGCGCTGCTCACCACCGCGGCGATCAAGGAGATGATCATCCCGTCGCTGCTGCCGGTGCTGGCGCCGATCGTGCTCTACTTCATCGTGCGCGTCGCGGCGGGCCAGGCGCAGGCCTTCACCGCCCTGGGCGCGATGCTGCTCGGCACCATCGTGACCGGCCTCTTCGTCGCCATCCAGATGACCTCGGGCGGCGGCGCCTGGGACAATGCCAAGAAGTACATCGAGGACGGCCATCACGGCGGCAAGGGTTCCGACGCCCATAAGGCGGCGGTGACCGGCGACACCGTCGGCGATCCCTACAAGGACACCGCCGGCCCGGCCGTCAATCCGATGATCAAGATCACCAACATCGTGGCGCTGCTGCTGCTCGCGGCGCTGGCGCGTATGGCGATGTGATCCGGCGCGACGCCGGAACGAAGATCCCGGCGGAGCGATCCGCCGGGCCGGCCCCGGGTGCTGAAAGACGCGCCCGGGGTTGATTTTTTGGTGCCGCTTGCCCGTCCCCCGCGGGCGCTCTTCGCGCCAGGGCGGCTTGCCGGGCGGTCCGCGCTCAGTTGCCCGCCAGGATCCAGAGCGGATGCTCCGCGACCGCGCGCAGGAGATCGGCCTGGCGCGAGCAATCGGTCTTGGCCAGCATGTTCTTGATATGCGTGCGCACGGTGAACTCGCTGATGTTCAGGATACGGGCGATCTCCTTGGCGTCGTGGCTATCGACCAGCAGGCGAAGCACGCGCCCCTCGGCCTGGGTGATCCGGAACAGCGCCGCCAGCTCCTCGGCGGACGGCGCCCGGCCGCGGTCATGGTCCGTGATCAGGACCGCGGCGAGCCCCTTCTGGCCGGCTGCGAAATCCGGGCCCGTTCCGATCGGGGTCACCAGGACGGAATAGCTGGTCCGTTCCGAGGGCCGCGAGATCCGTGCAGTGCTGTGCGAGCACGGCGCGGCCCGCTGCGGTGTCCCGGCCGCCTCCTGGATCGCGCGGCCCAGCCGCTTGGCCTCGTCGGGCGCTGCCGCGGAAAGGATTCCCTGCCGATCGAGCTTGAGCCCGTCATGGGCGGCGAAGATCTCGGCCGCCGCCTTGTTGTGGAACACCAGCCGGGCGGCATGATCGACGATCGCGACGCCGATCGTGAGGCGGTCGAGCGTCGCCTCGGCGGCGCGACCCGTCACATTGGCGCGGTCCAGCCGCCGATTGACCTCCACCGCCCTGCGAAGGTGCGGAGCCAGCCGCTGCAGGAACGCCACGTTCTCGCTTTCGTTCTCGGCCGTCTGCTCCGGATAGAGGACGGTCGCAACGATGAACAGGCTCTGGTCATGATGCAGGGTCACCCCGACCCCGCTCATCAGGTCCAGGGGCCGCAGATAGTCCTGATAGAACTCCGTCTTGAGCAGGCTCGCGCGGTCGAACATGAACTCCGCCGGCACCGAGAGGCCGAGCGGCCGCTTCTTGACGTTCTTCATCCAGGGATTGAGGCCGCCGTAATGCTGGCCATAGAGGGCCACGGCATGCGGGTCCCAGTTCGACGACGTGACCGGCCATGTTCCGGCGCCGCGGCCGGTGTCGTGATGCATGATCAGCCCGAGGCCGCCCGGAAACCGGGCCGTCAGGGCATCCACCGCCCCTTGCCAGCAGCCCGGGTCCGCCGCCGCGGCATAGATCTGCTCGACCAGCCCCAGAAACTCCGCCTCGTCCACCATGACGCTCTGTCTGGCCGTTGTTGGATGAAGTCGATGAGCGGTCTCGTCTTGCGGAGGCTCCCGCAGCGAGCTCACCGGCGAGGGTAGCCGGACCGAGCGACCGGTCATCATCAATATTGATGATGCGGGGGCCGTCGCCGCGACGTTTCGGACATTGCCCGAGCCGAGCGTGCCGGCGGCGGCATGCTTAATCTACCCCAAGTTGGGGAGGCGGGGCCTGGCGCAGGGCGCGGCGGCCGTTCTTTGGTTCAGGCGGTGACGCGCCGGAGCTTGGCCTGGTACTGCCCTTCGACGCCGATGGTCAGCGCATCGCCGTCGCGCCTGAAGCGGCGCACCTGGGTGCTGCCGATATAGGCGGCCATGTTGCTGGCCTCGACGGTGACCGTCAGTTGGTCGCCGTCGATCGCGTAGGGGCCGAAATAGGCCATCAGGGATTGCGCGATCTCCTTCGGCGAACGGTCCGGCGTCGTGGCGCGCCCGAGCTGAACGAAGGCGTGGCCGGTCTCGTCGAAGACGGCATAGCCCGCCGGAGGCGAGCCCAACGGCTGCACCAGGGCCCCGTTCTCCCGGCGCTCGAAGGATTCGACACGCCAGGTGCCGAGCAGCGGATTGGGTTGCGCCATCCTCAGAACGGCGAGCTTTTCTTGTTGGGATTGTTGAACCGGCCGAGGTTGCCGAGGAGCTGCTGCATCAGCGTGAGGTCGTTGCCGTAGGTCGGCGTGATCTTGTCGTTCATCTCGACCATGCGGCCGTTCTCCAGGCCGTAGATCTTCATGTCATCGACGATGTTCTGGTCGTTGAAGCTGATCGCCAGCACTTCCTGCTCGACCACGTCGGGGTCGAGGAAGGCGGTCTGCTCGGTGCGCCGCGAGATGTAATACCAGGTGCGGTCCTGGAAGGCCGAGATGGTGGAGGGCGAGCCGAGGAGCTGGGTCACCCGGTTCTTGTCATCGACGCCCGGGTTGATCTGCACGACCTGGTCCGGGTCGGGGACGTTGCCTTCCTGCTGGATGATCGGCGAGCAGGCGCCGAGGACGGCGAGGCCGAGCCCCGACAGCGCAGCAAGCGTGATCTTCCTCAAGTGGCGCATGGCGATCCGTTCCGGCGGTCACAGCGGGTGCCAGGGAGGTCCAGGATTCCTTGCGAATCAGGCATCTGGACGCCTAGGCTGGCTTGCCCCCGATGATCGGGTGAAGATTGCACCGGGTCCCCGGGGTGTCAACGGGGAGGCTGTCCATGACCGTGTCGCCGGTCCTCGAGGAGGGCAATGCGCCCATGTCGGTTCTGGGAAAGCTGATCGACCGGATGCTGAGCGGCCCGGACCGGCGCGAGGTGATCGCGCAGCGGCTCTATGCGGCGATCGCGACCCAGGCGCGCCGGCCGGAATTCTTCCTCGCCGGCGGGGTCCCGGATTCCGTCGATGGCCGGTTCGAGATGGTGGCGCTGCACGCCTTCCTGCTGTTCCGGCGGCTCAAGGGCCAGGGCGACAAGGCCGGCGCCGTCGCCCAATCCGTCTATGACGTGATGTTCGGCGATTTCGACGCCTCGGTGCGCGAGCTGGGGGCGCAGGATCTCGGCGTGGGGCGCCGCATCAAGTTCATGACCGAGGCGATGAACGGGCGGTTCGCGGCCTATGATGCCGGTCTTGCCGGCGGCCCCAACGAGCTGGAGCTGGCCTTGAAGCGCAACCTCTACGGCACGGCCGAGCCCCATGACGACAGCCTGAAGCGCATGGCGGAATACGTGCGGCAGGCCGACGCCGATCTTGCCGGCCAGCCGGTCGATCAGCTGATGCGCGGCCTCCTGCATTTCCCGACGCTCGGTCCCGAGCGTCTCGATTACTGACGCGACATGCCGCGGCGCCATTCCGATTCGCAGGAATTTTCCCGCTTCATCGAGGCGGACAGCGTCGGCGCCCAGCCGATCGAGCGCCGCATCTCGGCCAATGCCGAGGAGCGGGCGGCCCTGGCCCGGCGCTTCGACCTCCAGGCGATCGACCGGCTGGAGGCCGATTTCACCCTGCGGCGTGCGGGAAACGGCGTGATCCACGTCCGGGGCACCGTCCGGGGCGAGGTGGTCCAATCCTGCGTCGTCACCCTGGAGCCGGTCCCGGCCAGGATCGAGGACGAATTCGCGGCCGATTTCGCCGCCGAGACCGACCATCCGGCCGAGGACGAGGAGATCGACTTCGAGGCTGCCGATCCGCCCGAGCCGATCCGAAACGGCCATATCGATCTCGGCGAGCTGGCGGCCGAGCACCTGTCCCTGGCGCTCGATCCCTATCCGCGCGCGCCGGGTGCGCGGCTGGCGCAGGGCCCGGCGCCGGACGAGTCCGAGAACCGGCCTGTTAACCCATTCTCAATATTGAAGAAATAAGCTCGGTCCCGGTTGCGACGCCGTGCGCTCGTCTGCGCGTTTAACTTGCCAGCGCGCGGGATTTTGGCTAAGAACCCGCCATTCGGTGGCAGCGAATGGCTGCCTTTTTCTTTGTGCGAGCAAAACCATGGCGGTTCCTAAGAAAAAAGTCACCCGGTCGCGGCGCGATATGCGGCGCAGCCATCACGCGTTGAAGGTCGTCGCGTCGATGGAATGCCCCAATTGCGGCGAGCTGAAGCGCCCGCATCACGTCTGCGCTTCCTGCGGCCATTACGACGAGCGCGAGGTCGTTGTGAAGGGCGAGGCGAGCGCGGCCTGACGACGCCCGCTCAATTGCGGCCAGGGAGGGAGTGAAAACTCTTGAGTGCCGGCCTGGCGATTTCTCTGGATGCGATGGGCGGCGACAATGCGCCCGAAATGGTGGTGCGCGGTGCGGACATCGCGCGGCGCCGTTTTCCGCAGGCGAAGTTCCTGTTCTTCGGGGATGAGGCGAAGGTCCGTCCCTTGCTGGAATCGCTGCCGGACCTGAAGAAGGTCAGCACGCTCCGCCACACCGTCTCCGTCGTCACCATGGAGGACAAGCCGAGCCAGGCCCTGCGCTCCGGCCGCGGCAGCTCCATGCGCCTGGCGATCGACGCCGTGCATAACGGCGAGGCCAACGCCGTCGTCTCGGCCGGCAATACCGGCGCGCTGATGGCAATGGCGAAGTTCGTGCTGAAGACCATGCCCGGCATCGACCGGCCGGCGATCGCCTCCTTCTTCCCGACCTTGCGCAGCGAGAGCGTGATGCTCGACCTCGGCGCCAACGTGCAGTGCGACGCCGACAACCTCGTGCAGTTCGCGGTGATGGGGAACGTCTTCGCCCGCACCGTGCTCGGCGTGCGCGAGCCCAGCATGGGCCTGTTGAACGTCGGCTCCGAGGAATTGAAGGGCCATGACGCGGTCAAGGTGGCGAGCGGCATCCTGCGCCAGGCCACCCTGCCCGGGAAGTTCGCCGGCTTCGTCGAGGGCGACGACATCACCCGCGGCACGGTCGATGTGATCGTGACCGACGGCTTCACCGGCAACGTCGCGCTCAAGAGCATCGAGGGCGCGGTGAAGCTCTACAGCCATTTCCTGCGCCAGACCTTCAAGAGCTCCTGGATCGCCGGCATCGGCTATCTGCTGGCGCGCCCGGCGATGAACGCCCTGCGTGCGCGCGTGGATCCCCGGCGCTATAACGGCGCGATCTTCATGGGCCTCAACGGCGTCTGCGTGAAGAGCCACGGCGGCACCGACGCCTTCGGCTTCGCCAACGCGATCGGCGTGGCGGTCGACATGGTGACCAACGGGGCGATCGACAAGATGCGCGAGGACTTCGCCCTGCTCAACGCCCAGGCCAACGCGCAAGCGGACGCCCAAGCGGCCGCAGCACTCTAGACAGGTGCCTTCATGAGACGCTCGGTCGGCCTCGCCGTCGGCGCCTATCTGCCGAAACGGATCGTCACCAATGACGAACTCGCCAAGACCATCGACACGACCGACGCCTGGATCGCCCAGCGCACCGGCATCCGCCAGCGCCACGTGGCGGCCGAGGGCGAGTGCACCTCCGACCTCGCGGTCAAGGCGGCCGAGCAGGCGCTGCATTCGGCGGGCCTGCGCGGCGCCGATATCGGCGCGCTGATCGTCGCCACCGCGACGCCCGACCATACGTTCCCGGCGACCGCCACCAAGGTGCAGCACCGCATCGGCATGACCGGCGGCTTCGCCATGGACGTGCAGGCGGTCTGCTCCGGCTTCGTCTACGCCCTGGCGATCGCCGACAATTTCATCAAGGCCGGGCAGGTCAAGCGCGCGCTGGTGATCGGCGCCGAGACCTTCTCGCGCATCCTCGACTGGAAGGACCGCAACACCTGCGTGCTGTTCGGCGACGGCGCCGGCGCGCTGATCGTCGAAGCCGGCGAGGGCAAGGGCACGGCGGCCGATCGCGGCGTGCTCTGCACCCACCTCTTCTCCGACGGCGCGCATTACGAGCGGCTCTACGTGAATGGCGGGCCGTCCAGCACCCAGACCACGGGCGTCGTGCATATGGACGGCAAGGAGGTGTTCCGCCATGCGGTGGTGAACCTCGCCGCCGCCGTCGATGCCGCCATCGCCTCGACCGGCGTGACCCCCGCCGACATCGACTGGCTGGTGCCGCACCAGGCCAACCGCCGGATCATGGACGGCATGGCCCATCGGCTGAAGCTGCCCCCGGAAAAGGTGGTCTACACGATCGACCGCCACGCCAACACCTCGGCCGCCTCGATCCCGCTGGCCCTCGCGGAAGCGGTCAGCGACGGGCGGATCCAGCGCGGGCATCTGGTGCTCATGGAGGCGATGGGCGGCGGATTCACCTGGGGTTCGGCGCTGCTCCGCTGGTAGCCCCATGGTTACCGCCGATTTTGTCGCAACGTCCCTCTCTAATTGACTGATTTCAGAGGAATCGCTAGGCTTTCACCTCCCTGCAATACGGGCGCGAGAGGCAAGGGCCATGAAGGGCAACACGGTCACACGGGCGCATCTGGCCGAGGCGGTCTACCAGGAGGTGGGCCTGTCCCGGAACGAGTCGGCCGAGCTGGTCGATAGCGTCCTCAACGAGATTTCCGACGCGCTGGCCCGGGGCGAGAGCGTGAAGATCTCCTCCTTCGGCAGCTTCCTCGTGCGCATGAAGGGCGAGCGCATCGGGCGCAACCCCAAGACCGGCGAAGAGGTGCCGATCAAGCCGCGCCGGGTCCTGGTCTTCCGCTCGTCCCACGTCCTCAAGGATCGGGTCAACAAGGGCTCGGGCGCGGCCGCGGGCGGCAGCGCATCATGAGCGTCGCGCCGAAGGCCCGGGGCGAGGCCGGCGGCCTGGAGGCACGGCCTGCGGGCGGGCGCCGTCCGGCGCCGCGCCGGGCCGAGAAATCCGCCACCGCCTTCCGCACCATCAGCGAGGTCGCCGACGACCTCGAAGTCCCACAGCACGTGCTCAGGTTCTGGGAGACCAAGTTCCCGCAAATCCGCCCGATGAAGCGGGGTGGGGGACGCCGCTACTATCGCCCCGAGGATGTCGAGCTGCTGCGCGCGATCCGCGACCTGCTCTACGAGCAGGGCTACACGATCAAGGGCGTCCAGAAGCTGATGCGCGAAGGCGGCCTCAAGATCGGCGACGAGTCGGTCGCGGTCCCCGCCGGCGAAGCCGCGGAGGAGAAGGCCGCGCCGGAAGCCGCGCCCGCGGCCCGCAAGGCGACGTCGGAGGAGCTGCCCTTGTTCCGCGCCAGCGACGACAAGCAGCTGCGCGAGATCCGGGCGATCGCCGGCGAGCTCGCCGGCCTGCGCGACCGCCTGCGCCGCGCCATCGACCGGGGCTGAAACCGGGGCTGCCGCCGGACTTGCTTCCGGAAGGAGCGGTCGATATATAGCCCGGGCCGCCGCGCTTCCGCCCCGAGATGGGAAGCGCATCGGCCGGCCGGATCGGAGTGTAGCGCAGCCTGGTAGCGCATCAGTCTGGGGGACTGGGGGTCGTGGGTTCAAATCCCGCCACTCCGACCATCCGGCAATCTCCGGCATTTTGGTGGAATTAGCCTTAAAACCGGCTCAAATCACATCATCGTATAGGAATATTGCGCTGCAACTTCGCCTCAGCGCTTTGATTTCATGCTTATGTCTGTTGGAGTGTTGTCGGGGCGCCGGTGAGTCGACGTTCCGGATCGATAGGGTGCGTGATGATCGAGCAGACGGTAACGAACAGCGACACGGGAACCGACGGCGCAGCGCCGAGCGCGGCCGATACGGACACGATCAGTCTCGAGCTTTCGGATCTTCTGCCCGACAGCGCCGGCAATATCGTCATCGAGTATGACGGCGGCAATCTCGCCGTCGAGCTGCTGACCGACCAGGCGGTGGTCGAGCGCGGCGTCGCCGCCGAGGCCGTGGATGCCAGCGGCGGCGACCTTTCGGGCTTCGCCTATTGCGCGTTCAGCAACGGGACGACGGTGTTCTTCCCGACCGACATCAGCCTCCACATCGTGCCCTCGCCGCACGGGATCGGCTGACGCGCGCCGCGGCGCCCAGTCTTCGGCCGACGGACATTTCTTCCGCCGACGGACATTTTCCCCGGAAGGACGGCGCGCCGGCCGGGCGGCTTTGCGCGGCCGGTCAGTTCGTGCTGTAGCCGCCTTTTCCGCTGTGATCGGACCCGGAGTAGTTTCCGCCGCCGCGGCCGTTATTGTTCTTCAGGGCGCGCTGGTAGTCGGGATTCTGGTTCGGCGGCGGATTGCTCGGCACCTGGACCGGCGGCGGTGACGGCGTCGTGGCGGGCGGCAGGGCGGCCCCGCCGGTGTCCGACGTCGCGTCCAGCACCGGCTGCAGCAGCTCCGGCGTGGTCGGTGCGACCGGGCTGATCTGACCCTGCGCGTCGACCGATCCCCAGTTGCCGGCCGGGATCAGCACCGGCTGGCTTGCGCCGGTGCCGAGCTCCACCTGGCCGTTCAGCACGTAGACGTTGGTCGCGCCGTTGGGCGTTGCGACGATCCATTTCGTGCCGCGCACCGCCGAATAGGCGTTCGCGGTCTTGATCTGGTAGTCGAACTTGTTCTCGCCGGACTTGGCCGCCGCGGCGTTCACGATGCCGTCCACCAAGGTGAGGATGACGGTGCGCGAGCTGTTGGTGCCGTCGATCGCGAAGATGTCGATCGACAGCGTCGTGTTCTCGCCCAGCGTCAGGATCGAGCCGTCGACGAAGCGCAGCCGCAGCCGCGCGCCGGCGCCGGTCTTGATGACGTCGCCGAGCTGCAGTGCCGTGCCGGGACCGACCGTCATGTCGGCGCCGTCGCGCGTGACGCGGACGTCGCCGAGCACCTTGACGGTCTGGCCGACGAAGGCAGCCGCCAGGGCGCCGCCGAGGGCGGCGGCCAGGAACAGGCAGATGATGGCTGCCATCGCCGTGCGGTGTGCGATGGATCGGGTCCAGCGGCAAATCATGGAATGCCCCGAGCTTTCCATTGTTCGCAGTCTATGCCGTTGGGCGCACCGCGCGCCAGACCGGTTCGGATGCGGGTGACCATCAGTGTGTGCGCCGGCCCACACCGTGATGCCGGCGCGGGCGGCGGAGGTCAGACGTCGAGATCGTGCGCGAAGCGTGCATTCTCCTGGATGTACTGGAAGCGCAGCTCCGGCTTGCGCCCCATCAGGCGCTCGACCAGATCGGCCGTCGCGCGCGCGTCCTCGCGCTCGTCTTCGTTGCCATGGCGGTGCGGCAGCCGGACCCGGAGCAGGGTGCGCTTGGCGGGATCCATCGTGGTCTCCTTGAGCTGCGCCGCCGGCATCTCGCCCAGGCCCTTGAAGCGGCTGACCTCGACCTTGCCCCTGCCGTTGAACTCGGTCTGCAGCAGCGCGTCGCGATGGGCGTCGTCCCGCGCGTAGGCGATCTTGCCGCCCTGCGACAGTCGATAGAGCGGCGGCTGGGCGAGGTAGAGCTTGCCGGATTCGATGAGGCCGGGCATCTCGCGGTAGAAGAACGTCATCAGCAGCGAGGCGATATGCGCGCCGTCCACGTCGGCATCGGTCATGATGATGACCTTGTCGTAGCGCAGGCGTTCGACGTTGAACTTGTCGCGCGTCCCGCAGCCCAGCGCCTGGATCAGATCGACCAGCTCCTGGTTGCCCGAGAGCTTGTCGGCCGAGGCGCTGGCGACGTTGAGTATCTTGCCGCGCAGCGGCAGCACCGCCTGGGTCTCGCGCACGCGGGCCTGCTTGGCCGAGCCGCCGGCGGAATCGCCCTCCACCAGGAAGAGCTCGGTGCCGTCCTGGGAATCCTTGGAGCAGTCGGCGAGCTTGCCGGGCAGGCGCAGCTTGCGGGTCGCGGTCTTGCGCGAGAGCTCCTTGTCCTGGCGCTTCCGGAGGCGTTCCTCGGCGACTTCGATCACGCGGTCCAGGAGATCGCGGGCGCGTCCCGGATCGCCGGTCAGCCAGTGGTCGAAATGGTCCTTGATCGTCGCATCGACCAGGCGCGTCGCCTCCACCGTGGCGAGCTTCTCCTTGGTCTGGCCCTGGAACTGGGGATCGCGGATGAAGACCGAGAGCAGCATCGCCGCGCCGCCGGTCACGTCCTCGGCGGTGATGATCCCGGCCTTGCGGTTGTTGGTCAGCTCGCCATAGCTCCGCAGGCCCCGGGCCAGCGCGCTGCGCAGCCCGGTCTCGTGGGTGCCGCCTTCCGGCGTCGGCACGGTGTTGCAATAGGAGTTGAGGAAGCCGTCGCCATCGACCGGCCAGGCGATCGCCCATTCGACCCGGCCTTGGGCTTCCGGGAACTCGGCCTGGCCGTTGAACGGCGTCGACGTCACGGTCTTGCGCCCGTCGAGCGTGGTCGCGAGATAGTCGGCGAGGCCGCCCGGGAAATGCAGCACCTCCTGGGCCGGCGTGTCGTCCCCCTCGCCATGGGTTGGGCCGGTGATCAGCGCCGGGTCGCAGGACCAGCGGATCTCGACGCCGCGGAAGAGATAGGCCTTGGACCGGCACATGCGGTAGAGCCGGCTCGGCTTGAAATGCGCCTGCTGGCCGAAGATCTCGGGGTCGGCGTGGAACCGGATCGTGGTGCCGCGCCGGTTGACGTTGCCGGTGTTCTTCAGCTTGCCGGTCGGCTTGCCGCGCTTGTAGCTCTGCACATAGAGCTGCTTGTCGCGCGCGACCTCGACCGTCAGCTCGTCGGAGAGGGCGTTCACCACCGAGAGGCCCACGCCGTGCAGGCCGCCCGAGGTCTGGTAGACCTTGCCGCTGAACTTGCCGCCGGAATGGAGCGTCGTGACGATCACCTCCAGCGCCGACTTGTCCTTGAACTTCGGGTGCGGGTCGATCGGGATGCCGCGGCCGTTGTCCCGCACCGTCACGAAATAGTCCGCGCCGAGCTCGACCTCGATGCGGCTGGCATGGCCGGCGACCGCCTCGTCCATCGAGTTGTCCAGGACCTCGGCCACCAGGTGGTGGAGCGCCCGCTCGTCGGTGCCGCCGATATACATGCCGGGCCGGCGGCGCACCGGCTCCAGCCCCTCCAGGACCTCGATGTCCTTGGCCGAATAGTCGCCGCCTTTCCGGGGCGCGTTCTCGAACAGATCGCTCATGCGTGGTCCGTGCTCTGATCTGAAATGGAGCGGAGTGATACCGGGTCGGCCCCCGCGCCGCAATCCAAAACCCGACCGGGACTCTAGCCGCTAAGTCTCTGAATTCGCGAAATGTTTCACGTGAAACATCGGCCGTTCCGGCGGTGCCGCCGACGGCTTGGCCGCCAGCCTAGCAACACGACTCGGAGAGGGGCGAGGGCCACGGCCCGGGCGCTCGGCCGGGGCGGCACCGGCTCGAATTGACGGTCCTTGCCCCGGCTGATAAGCACCCCTGCAAATCGGCGCCGCAAGGCGCCATTTCAACGGCGTCGCGCTGGCGCGATGCGCTTCCCCCTGGGACGTTGCCTGGGACCGGTAGGATCGAGAGCGTGCAGGATTTTCTGGAACCGAGCGTCAAGCTGGACGGCCATAGCATTCTGGTGACCGGCGGGACCGGCTCCTTCGGCAAGCGTTTCATCAAGACCGTGCTGGATCGCTATCAGCCGTCCCGGCTGATCGTCTACAGCCGCGACGAGCTGAAGCAGTTCGAGATGGCGCTGGAGCTGCCGCAGTCGAAGCACCCGGCGCTGCGCTACTTCATCGGCGACGTCCGCGACGCCGGGCGCCTCGAAATGGCGATGCGCGGCGTCGATACCGTGATCCATGCGGCCGCCCTGAAGCAGGTGCCGACGGCCGAGTACAATCCGTTCGAATGCATCGCGACCAACGTGCACGGCGCGGAGAACGTGGTGAACGCCTCGATCCGCATGGGCGTGAAGCATGTGGTGGCGCTCTCGACCGACAAGGCCGCCAACCCGATCAACCTCTACGGCGCCAGCAAGCTCGCCTCGGACAAGATCTTCATCGCCGCCAATCACCTGGCCGGGGCCGACGGCTGCCGCTTCGGCGTCGTGCGCTACGGCAACGTGATCGGCTCGCGCGGCAGCGTCATTCCGTTCTTCCGCAAGCTGGTGCAGGACGGCGCCGCCGAGCTGCCGGTCACCGACGAGCGCATGACCCGGTTCCTGATCACCCTGCAGCAGGGTGTCAATTTCGTGCTGTCCTCGATGTCGCTGATGCGCGGCGGCGAGATCTTCGTGCCGAAGATTCCCAGCATCAAGATCACCGACCTCGCCCAGGCGCTGGGGCCGAAGCTGCCGATCAAGGTGGTCGGCATCCGCCCGGGCGAGAAGCTGCACGAGGTGATGATCACGGACGAGGACTCCTGGACCACCTGGGAGCTGCCCGACCGCTACGTGATCGAGCCGGCCCATGTGCATTGGGAGACGCGGCGTCCGGCGATCCCGGGTTCTAAGCGGGTCGCGGAGGGCTTTCGCTACGACAGCCGGAACAATACGGAATGGATGACCGGCGCGAAGCTGAACGAGATCCTGCGCGCGGAGCCGGCGTGACCATGACGGCGGATGCCGGCGGGCGTTTCCTGCCCTACGGGCGCCAGGATATCGACGCCGACGATCTCGCCGCCGTCTCCGCAGCGCTGCAATCGGATTATCTGACCACCGGGCCGACGGTCGGCCTCTTCGAGACCGAATTCGCCGCGGCGGTCGGCGCCCGCTACGCCGTCGCCAGCAACAGCGGCACCGCCGCCTTGCACCTGGCCTGCATGGCGCTCGATCTCGGGCCGGGCGAGAGCGTCGTGGTTCCCGCGGTCACCTTCATGGCGACGGCCAATGCGGCGCGGTTCTGCGGCGCCGAGGTGATCTTCGCCGATGTCGATCCCGACAGCGGCCTGCTGACCGCCGAGACCTTCCAGGCGGCGATCGACGCCCATCCCCGCGCCGCGATCCGGGCCGTGCTGCCGGTGCACCTCAACGGATACTCGGTCGACATGCCGGCGATCCGCGCCATCGCCGAGCCGCGCGGCATCGCGGTGATCGAGGATGCCTGCCACGCCTTGGGCGGCGAGCAGGCGGCCGGCAACCATTCCCGGGCGCCGGTCGGCGCCTGCGCGCTCTCGGACATGGCCTGCTTCTCGCTGCATCCGGTGAAGACCGTCACCAGCGGCGAAGGCGGCGTCACCACCACGAATGACGAGCGCGCCCACCGCCGCATGTCGCGGTTCCGGACCCATGGCATCACCCGCGAGCCCGCGGAGTTCGTCTATCCGGACCAGGCCTTCGACGCCGGCGGCGCGCCGAACCCGTGGTACCACGAGATGGCGGAGCTCGGCTTCAACTTCCGGATCACCGATTTCGCCTGCGCCCTCGGCCGCAGCCAGATGAAGCGCCTGCCGGATTTCGCCCGTCGCCGCCGCGCGCTGATGGCGCGCTATGGAGAGCTCTTGGCGCCCCTGGCGCCGCATGTCCGGCCGGTGCCGGCCGGGGCCGGCGGGCACGCCGTGCTGCATCTGTGCGCCGTGCTGATCGACTTCCCGGCGATCGGGCGCAGCCGCGCCCAGGCCATGCAGGCGCTGAAGGCCGACGGCATCGGCACCCAGGTGCACTACATCCCGGTCAACCGGCAGCCCTATTACCGCCGGCGCTATGGCGCGCAGCGCCTGCCCGGGGCGGACGCCTATTACGAGCGCGTCCTCTCGATCCCGCTCTTCACCACCATGCGCGACCAGGACGTGGACCGGGTGGTCGATGCCTTGCGCCGCCTCATCCCCTGACATAGCCTGCACGGGACTTTCATCCGAGGGGGAGCGGTCATGCTCAAGGAATTCAGAGACTTCGCGATGCGGGGCAATGTCATCGACCTCGCTTTCGGCGTCATCATCGGCGCCGCCTTCACGGGCATCGTCAATTCCCTGGTCAACGACGTCATCATGCCGCCCGTCGGCTTCATCGCCGGCGGCCTGGACTTCTCCAATTTCTTCATCGTGATCAAGGAAGGCGCCAAGGCCGCCGGACCTTACGCCTCGCTGGCGGATGCGAAGGCGGCGGGCGCGGTCACGCTGAACTACGGCATCTTCATCAACGCGGTGATCAACTTCCTGATCGTCGCCTTCGTCCTGTTCCTGGTGGTGAAGCAGATCAACCGCTTCAAGAAGAAGGAGGAGGCGGGCGAAGTGGCGCCGCCGCCGCCGACCCGCACCGAAGTCCTGCTGGCCGAGATCCGCGACGAATTGAAGAGCAAGATCTGATCTTCTCTCTTGGCCTCCCCCGCCTTCGGGGAAGGCTGGTGGGGAACCCCGCAATGACTGCTGCCTAGGAAATCTCGCCGGATCACATGTCCAAGTACACGTTCAGCTGCATCGACGCCCATACCTGCGGCAACCCGGTCCGCGTGGTCTCGGGGGGCGGCCCGCTTCTGGCCGGCAAGAGCATGAGCGAGCGGCGGCAGCATTTCCTCGCCGAGTTCGACTGGATCCGCACCGGGCTGATGTTCGAGCCGCGCGGCCACGACGTGATGTCGGGCAGCATCCTCTACCCGCCGACCCGCGAGGATTGCGACATCGGCATCCTCTTCATCGAGACCTCGGGCTGCCTGCCGATGTGCGGGCATGGCACGATCGGCACGGTGACCGTCGCGGTCGAGAACGGCCTGGTGCGGCCGAGGACGCCCGGCACGCTGCGGCTCGAGACGCCGGCGGGCCTGGTCGTCGCGGAATACGACCAGGTCGGCGAGTACGTCGAATCCGTGCGCCTCACCAACGTCCCGGCCTTCCTGCATTCCGAGGGCCTGGAGATCGACTGCCCCGACCTCGGGCCGATCACGGTGGACGTCGCCTATGGCGGGAACTTCTACGCGATCGTCGAGCCGCAGAAGAACTATCGCGACATGGCGGACTTCTCCGCCGGCGATCTGGTCCGGATGAGCCCGATCCTGCGGCAGCGCCTGAACGCGAAGTATTCCTTCCAGCATCCGGAGAACGAGACCATCCGCGGCCTCTCGCACATCCTGTGGACCGGTGCGCCCAAGGCGAAGGAGGCGGACGCCCGCAACGCCGTCTTCTACGGCGACAAGGCGATCGACCGCTCGCCCTGCGGCACCGGTACCTCGGCCCGCATGGCCCAGCTCGCCGCCAAGGGCAAGCTGAAGGTCGGCGACAGCTTCGTGCACGAGAGCATCATCGGCAGCCTGTTCAAGGGCCGCGTCGTCCAGGAGACGAAGGTCGGCAACCACGCCGCCATCGTGCCTTCGATCGAGGGCTGGGCGCGGGTCACCGGCTACAACACGATCTTCATCGACGACCGCGACCCCTACAAGCACGGCTTCGTGGTGAAATAATCCGCCTCCGCGCCGGGCCTCGCCCGCCTTCGGGGGAGGCCGGTGGAGGAGCCCCGCAAGGATTGCCTGCCGAAGGACTTCCCATGGCCACGCCGCACCAGGACTTCCCGACGCTGCACGTGCTCGATCATCCGCTGATCCAGCACAAGCTCTCGATCATGCGGGACAAGAACACGTCGACCACCCAGTTCCGCCAGCTCCTGCGCGAGATCGCGCTGCTGATGGGCTACGAGCTCACCCGCAATCTCCCCATGACGACCAAGGAGATCGAGACGCCGATCACCAGGATGCAGGCGCCGATCATCGCCGGGAAGAAGATCGCCGTGGTGCCGATCCTGCGGGCCGGCCTCGGCATGGCGGACGGCCTGCTGGAGCTCATTCCCGCGGCGCGCATGGGCCATATCGGCCTCTACCGCGACCACGAGACCAAGCGGCCGGTCGAGTATTTCGTGAAGCTGCCCGAGCCCGAGGGGCGGATCTTCATCCTGGTCGACCCGATGCTGGCGACCGGCTATTCCGCGGCCGCCGCTGTGGATTCCCTCAACAAGCGCGGCGTGCCGGATGAGAGCATCCGCATGATGCATCTCGTGGCGGCGCCGGAGGGCGTCAGGGTGCTGGCCGGGCGCCACCCGAAGATTCCGATTTACGTTGCCGCCTTGGATTCCCATCTGAACGAGAACGCCTATATCGTTCCCGGCCTGGGCGACGCCGGCGACCGCCTGTTCGGGACGAAATAAGCGCAATCTCCGCGATCGTCGGGCACCGGCGATTGCGGGGCCGGCGTGGCTGTGATCTGGTTTCGCGCCCCGGCACGGATCCCGCCGGGTGCGGTCCACCGACAACGGACGGGACGATGCGCATTGTCTTGCTCATCTTTGCCGCGCTGATCCTGGCCGCCTGCCAGCAGGTCGGCGAGACGCCGTCTGCGGCGACCGACGCGGGCTCGGCTGACGAACGGCACACGCCGCTCCGGTTCTTCGAGCCGGAATTCGCCGCCTTGCAGAACCAGATGCTGCTGAACCTCGCCGATGCGTGCCAGGCCCGCGCGGCGGAGAAGGCCTCGTTCGACCGGTGCCTGCGCGAACGCGTCGCCATGGCCTTCGACGACAGCGGCGAGGGACGGGTGCACTGCGCCTTTCATACCGGCTTCGGGGATTTCCTCGATTGCGTGGCGATGGGCAACACGTTCATCGATGTCATGCGGCGGATGACCGACACGGCGCCGGTGCCGAGCGGATTTTGGGCGGGCGGGGATGCGATGGTCCGCACCCTCAGCCGCTCGATCGTCAGCAAGGGCGTCGCCAATTGCCGGACCGAGTCGACCGCGCCGACGCTGAACCGCTGCATCGATCACTGGTTCGAGGAGCGGCTTTCCCTGGCCTCCAGCCTCACCCAGCGTTGCCCGCCGGAGGATGAGCCGCGCACGACCTGCCTCGTGGAGGCCGTCATGATCCGCTTCATGCAGGATCACGTGCCCAGGCTCTCGGCGATCGGAATCTGAACCCCGGCACTCACACGGCCGGGTGCAGCCCACGGTTGAAGCGCGGCGTGGCCTGTGCTGTGCTCGATCCGGGTGCCTGGACCGGGAAGTGGGGCAAATGCGTATTTTGATGGGGATTCTGGCGGCATTGCTTCTGGCGGCTTGCCAACAGCCTGCCGGCAACGCCGGCGCGCCGGCCGGCGCCTCGCCGGAAGTCTCCGGCCTGGGCAGCGAGCAATTCGGCGCGGGCAAGGACGGCCAGATGCACTATTTCCGCGCCGAAGGTGACGCCGTGGGCAAAGAGCTCGCGGTCGCGCTGCTCGACGCCTGCTACGGCGAGATCGGCGGCTTGGACAAGGCGGCGTTCCAGGCCTGTCTTCGCGATCGCATGACGCAGGCTTTCGACGACAGCGGGAAGGGACGCGCCGCCTGCGATCACTACGGCGCGCTCGATGCCTACGCGGACTGCGTGGTGATCGGCAACATGGTGCTGCAGATTCGGCATCAGCTGCAGGACGATTCCCCGGTCGGGGCGGACTTCTGGAACAGCAAGGACACGATGATCCACGCGATGATCAAGTCGGTGGTGATCGGCGCGACCACGAACTGCCGGTCGGCGCAGTCGGAACTTGAAGTGATGGCGTGTGCCGACGAGTGGTTTGCCGGTCGCCTCGACATCCCCGACGAGTACCGGCGGCGGTGCGACGCCAACAAGAGCGACGACGATCGCGAAGCCTGCCTCGGCGAGGCCGTGACCGTGCAATACATGCGCACGCACATGGGCCGGATCTCGGGCAAGGCGATCTGACCGCGGCGGCGCCGAAGCTATTGCGGCGGCATGATCGCCTGGTCGATCCGGGCGATCACGTCGTCCGGCACCGAGCGGCTGCACATCAGGTAGCGGTACTCGCCCGGCGGCGCGTCCCCGAGATGGTAGATGGCGACGCCCTCGCCGAGCACCGGATCGGCGAGCAGGTCCTTCGCCTCTTCCTCGGCCATGATCATGTAATCGACCCGCTTGCGGCCGACCATGCCCAGCATGGTGCGGTTGTCGCTGGCATCGCGCCGCAGGTTGGGGGTGTCCGCGGCGATCTTGGCGTCGATCTCCGCCCCGTAGGAATAGCCGGTCTTGGTCAGCAGCAGCAGGCTCTTGTCGTGGAACAGGACGTCGAGCGTCGGCCGGTCGGCAAAGCGCCGGTCGTCGGCGCGGGCCACCACGATGGTCGGCAGGTCGCGGTAGATCGGCAGCGTGAACTTGGCGAAGGCCTCGCGGTCCGGCCGCTTGAACCAGCCGAGGCCGCAGGCCGGGTCTTCGCCGCGCTTGATCATCTCGAGCTGCCGCGCGCTGGGCAGGTCCTCCCAGCGATAGGCGATGCCCGCGCTCTTCAGCGCCTTGTCCGCGATATCGGCGGTGATGCCGCGCACGCTGCCATCCGGCTGCCGGACGGAATAGGGCGGCCGTTCGTGATAGTAGAGCGTGAGATCGGAATCGGCGCG
>DASZSL010000002.1:0-31128 GCA_035548715.1 Dongiaceae bacterium | reverse complement strand
GCGAGATGGCCGCTCGCCAGCTTCTCGTTCAGCCAGTCCAGGCGGAAACCGGCGATCGAGGGGACGTAGATCAGCACCTCGCTCAGCATGACGAAGAGGACCGTCAGCGCCAGGACGCGGGCCGACAGGCCGCGCCCGAAGCCGGGCAGCCGCGCCCGTTCGGGTGCGCCGTCGCCGGCGGGCAAGGCCGCGGGAGCGGGGGCGCGATCCTCGATCGCTGCGTTACGGTTGCTCATCACACCGTCCGAAGAAGCGGCTTCCTGCGGCTCCCGTCAAGGCACCCGGCCAACCGCCCCCACGGTCCACCCACGATTGATGGGTCCTGGCCGAATCGCCGCCCGAACTCTAGCCACCGAACCGGCCCGCGCCAGTCACCAAAGTTTGATGATATGACGGCACTTTAGGGCCTAACGCCCCAGGTTGGCGATTTGTTCCCGGAAGCCGGCGGGCCCGCCCCGCCGGCCGAGCATACCCCCTGCATTGACTCGCCAGGGTGCTTTCTTTATACACCGCGCGCCATTTACCAACTCGCTGAAATTCGCGGAGATTTATCGTGAAGCGCACCTATCAGCCGTCGAAGCTGGTCCGCAAGCGCCGCCATGGCTTCCGGTCGCGCATGGAGACGGTCGGCGGCCGCAAGGTCCTGTCGTCTCGCCGTTCCAAAGGCCGCAAGCGCCTCAGCGCTTGAGCCCCACTCGCCAACCCCGAGTGGCCAAGGATGAGATTGCCCAAGGTTCACCGGTCGGCCGCCTGAAGCGCCGCGCCGATTTCCTGCGCGTGGCCGGGGCGCGCCGCAAATGGGCGGCTCCCGGCCTCATCCTGCAAGTTTCCCCCCAGTCAGAGCCCGATCCCCGGTTCCCCGTCCGCGTCGGCTTCACTGCCAGCCGCAAGGTCGGCAATGCGGTGATGCGCAACCGTGCGCGCCGCCGGCTGAGGGCGGTCGCCGCGGAGCTGGTGGGCCGGCACGCCAAGCCCGGCCATGACCTGGTGCTGATCGCGCGCACCGCGACCTGCGAGCGCCCGTTCGAGGACTTGAAGCGCGATCTCATCCAGGGCCTGAAGCGCACCAAGGCCGCCGCATGATCGGGAAGCCGCTCGCTTTCATCGGCATCCTGCCGATCCGCCTCTATCAATGGTGCATCTCGCCGCTGCTGCCGGCCGCCTGCCGCTATCAGCCGACCTGTTCCGCCTATGCGATCGAGGCGATCGAGCGCCATGGCCTGATTCGCGGCGGCTGCCTCGCCTTGCGCCGGCTGCTGCGCTGCCATCCCTGGGGTGGATCGGGCTACGACCCGGTACCACATAGCCATCCCGACTGCCGCCATTCCCGCGACACCGCCGCCGCGGGCCTGCCTTGAACCCGAGATTCCAGCCCGCCTGAGCATCCATGGAAAACAAGAAGAACCTGATCCTCTTCATCGTGATCTCGGCGGTCATCTTCGGGGTCTGGCAGTTCCTCTATGTGATCCCCTATCAGGAGAAGCAGGTCGCGCTGCAGAAGCAGCAGCAGGCCGAGCAGGCCGCCCAGCAGGCATCGACCCCCGCCACGGCTCCCGCGCCGGCCACCGCCGCCGGGGGCGCCGCGCCGAGCGCGGTCGCCCAGCCGGTGGAGCTGAAGTCGCGCGCCGAGGCGCTCGCCGCGAATCCGCGGGTTCCGATCGAAACGCCGCGCATCAAAGGCTCGATCGACCTGAGGGGCGGCCGGCTCGACGACCTCGTGCTGAAGGGCTACCAGGAGACCGTCGATCCGACGAGCCCGGAGGTCGCGCTGCTCTCGCCTTCCGGCGCGCCGGGCGCCTATTTCAGCGAGGTGGGCTTCATCGCCGGCGCCGGTGGCGCCAAGGTCCCCGATCCCGACACGCTCTGGCAGTCCGATGGCGGCACGCTGTCCCCGGGCCATCCGGTCACGCTCACCTGGGACAACGGCGCCGGCCTGGTGTTCAAGCGCAGCTTCAGCGTCGACGAGAACTATCTCTTCACCGTCACGCAGACGGTCGACAACAAGGGATCGCAGCCGGTCGAGCTCATCCCCTATTCGCGCGTCGTGCGCTTCGGCCTGCCGAAGGACTTCGCGGCGGGCGTGGTGCATGAAGGCGCGATCGCCGTGCTCGGCGGCACGCTGCGCGGCACCGGCATGTTCAAGAATCCCTGGTCCTATGCCAGCATCAAGAGCGAGACCGCGGACAACCCCGACAAGAACAAGGAGACCACCCAGGGCGGCTGGATCGGGATCACCGACAAGTATTGGCTGGTCGCCCAGATCGCGCCGAACGACGCGAACGAGACCGCCCGTGCGTTCTACAACCCGAAATACGACAGCTACCAGACCGATTTCACCGGCACCCCGCTGAAGATCGAGGCCGGCGCCTCGGCCAGCGCCGGCTACCGGGTGTTCGCCGGCGTCAAGGAAGCGAGCCTGCTGACGACCTACCGCGACACGGAGAACATCCCGCTGTTCGAACGGTCGATCGATTTCGGCGTCTACTGGTTCCTGACCGAGCCGCTGCAGTGGTTCCTGACCAAGGTCTACCACGTGGTCGGCAACTTCGGCATCGCCATCCTGTGCCTCACGATCCTGGTCAAGCTCGCCATGTTCCCGCTGGCGAACAAGTCCTACATGTCGATGAGCAAGATGAAGACGCTGCAGCCGAAGATGGCCGAGCTCAAGGAGAAGTACGGCGACGACAAGCAGCGCATCAACACCGAGATGATGGCGCTCTACAAACGCGAGAAGGTGAATCCGGCGGCGGGCTGCCTGCCGATGTTCGTGCAGATCCCGGTCTTCTATTCGCTCTACAAGCTGTTCAACATCACCATCGAGATGCGCCACGCGCCGTTCTTCGGCTGGATCAAGGATCTTTCCGCGCCCGACCCGACCAGCGTGCTCAATCTCTTCGGCCTCATTCCCTGGCATCCGGCCGACTACGCGCACGTGGCGGGGATCGGCCTGGTCATCACCTACCTGAGCATCGGCATCTGGCCGCTGGTGATGGGCTTCACCATGTGGGCGCAGATGCGGTTGAACCCGACGCCGCCCGACCCGGTGCAGGCGCGCATGTTCCAGATCATGCCGATCATCTTCACCTTCATGCTGGCGCATTTCGCCGCCGGCCTGGTGATCTACTGGGCCTGGAACAACACGCTCTCGATCCTCCAGCAGCGCTACATCATGCGCAAGCTGGACAAGGCCAAGGAGCAGCACCAGGACAAGAAGGCCGTTGGCCCCAGTGCCTAGCAAGGGCACGCCGACCGATCCCGCCTGGCTGTTCGCTCAGGAGAGCCGCTTCATCGCCGGGGCGATGACGGAGGATGCACTCCCCGATCCGGGCCCGGTCGAGATCGCCTTCGCCGGCCGCTCCAATGTCGGCAAGTCGAGCCTGATCAACGCCCTCACCGGCCGCAACGCGCTGGCCCGGGTCTCGCGCACGCCGGGCCGCACCCAGCAGATCAACTTCTTCGATCTCGGCGGCAAGCTGGTGCTGGTCGACCTCCCCGGCCACGGCTATGCCCAGGTCGGCCGCGCCAAGGTCAAGGAATGGTCGAAGCTGATCGGCGCCTATATCCGCGGCCGGCCCAACCTGGCGCGGGTGCTGCTGCTGATCGACAGCAAGCTCGGCTTCAAGGAGCCCGACCTCGCCCTCATGAAGCTGATGGACGAGGCCGCCCTCTCCTACCAGATCGTCATGACCAAGGCCGATGCCCTCGACGCCGAGGACCTGGAGACCAACCGCGCCCGCCTGGCGATACAGCTCGAGCGCCGTCCGGCCGCCCATCCGGCGATCGCCGTCACCAGCTCCCGCAGCGGCGCCGGCATCGCGGAGCTCCGCGCCGAGCTGGCGGCGATCGTCGACCGGTCCTGAATTGTCGCTTGATTTCCGGGACCTGAAACCCCAACGTCACCGCGCCTTTCCGACAACCCGAGCGAAGCCGAGTCCAGCCCGCCGATGTCCCAGATCAACTTCACCGACACCAAGTACTGGCTGAAGACCGCGCAGACCCTGACCGATGCGCTGCCCTATATGCAGAAGTACTCGGGCAAGCGCTTCGCCATCAAGTACGGCGGCCATGCCATGGTCGATCCGGAGCTGGCGCGGGTCTTTGCCCGGGACATCGTGCTCCTGCGCCAGGTCGGCATCCTGCCGGTCGTGGTCCATGGCGGCGGCCCGCAGATTGGCGAGATGCTGAAGCGGCTGAACATCCAATCGACCTTCATCGACGGCCTGCGCGTCACCGACGCCGCCACGATGGAAGTGGTCGAGATGGTGCTGGCCGGCTCCATCAACAAGCAGATCGTGGCGGCGATCAACGCGGCCGGCGGCCATGCGGTGGGGCTCAGCGGCAAGGACGACAACCTGTTGCTGGCCAAGCCCGCGCGCCTGATGAAGGACGGCCAGCCGGTCGATCTCGGCCTGGTCGGGGAGCCCGACCGGGTCAACCCCAAGATCCTGCACGGCCTGGAGCAGGACGGGATCATCCCGGTGGTCGCCCCGGTCGGCTTCGGCCCGAACCGGCAGACCTACAACATCAACGCCGACACCGCGGCGGGCGCCATCGCCTGCGCAGTCGGCGCCGAGCGCCTGCTGATGCTGACCGACGTACCCGGCGTGCTGGACAAGTCCGGCAAGATGATCCCGCAATTGACCTCCGGGGAGGTCCGGGCGCTGACCGCCGACGGCACCATCTCCGGCGGCATGATCCCCAAGCTCGAGACCTGCCTGATGGCGGTCGAGGGCGGGGTCGAGGCGGCGGTCATCCTGGACGGCCGCGTGCCCCACGCCATGCTGCTCGAGATCTTCACCCCGCAGGGCGTCGGCACGCTGGTGACGCGCGGGTGAGGCCGGCTGCCGTCGGTCAGGCCCCCGGCCGCGGCAAGACCGTCATTCCCGCCTTCCTCCGCTCTTTTCTTGCGCCCGCGGCTGCGGTCTGCCATCACGTTCTTTCGAGGACGTGACGTAGTTTAGGGCGGCAGATCGGGGCGCCATGGACCTCATCAACCAGCTGATCTTCATCGGCGCGCTGCTCATCGTCTTGAGCGTGCTCGCCGGCATGGTCTCGTCGCGCCTCGGCGCGCCGTTGCTGCTGGTCTTCCTCATCCTCGGCATGCTGGCCGGCGAGGACGGGATCCTCGGCATCCATTTCAGCGACTACCGCTCGACCTTCGCGGTCGGCTCGATCGCGCTCGCCATCATCCTGTTCGAGGGCGGTCTCCGCACCCCGCGCAGCGTGGTGCGCCTCGTGCTATGGCCGGCGGTGAGCCTGGCGACGCTGGGTGTCCTGCTCTCCGCCCTGGCGGTCGCCGGCTTCGCGCATCTGCTGCTCGGCCTCTCGCCGCTGCAGGGCGTGCTGCTGGGCTCGGTGCTGGCCTCGACCGACGCCGCAGCGGTCTTCATGCTGCTGCACGGCCGCGGCTCCTCGGTCAACGCGCGCATCTCCGGCACGCTGGAGCTGGAATCCGGCATGAACGACCCGATGGCCGTGTTCCTGACCCTGCTCTGCGTCCAGCTCCTGCAGAATTCCGACCTCCATGCCGGCTGGTACGCCCTGGAAGAACTCGTCCGCAGCATGGTCGGCGGCACCGTGATCGGCCTCATCGGCGGCTTCGCGCTGCGCATGCTGGTCGAGCGCCTCAACCTCACCACGGCGCTCTACCCGATCCTGATCGCCGCCGCCGCCGTGCTGATCTTCGGCGGCGCCAACGTCGTCGGGGCCAGCGGCTTCCTCGCGGTCTATCTCTCGGGCATGGTCCTGGCGCGGGCACCCTATCGCGCCCAGCAGGTGATCGCGCGCTTCCTCGACGGCCTCGCCTGGCTGTCGCAGATCGCCATGTTCCTGCTGCTGGGCCTGCTGGTCACGCCGTCCAAGCTCATCGCCGACCTGCCCTATGCGATCCTGATCGCCCTCGCCCTAATCCTGATCGCACGGCCGGGATCGGTGGCCATCGCGCTCCTGCCCTTCCGGTTCACCTGGCCGGAGCGGGGCTTCATCGCCTGGGTCGGCCTGCGCGGCGCGGTGCCGATCTTCCTCGCCTCGATCCCGGTCCTGGCCGGGCTGCCGAACGCGCCGCACTATTTCAACGTCGCCTTCGTCGTGGTGCTGATCTCGCTGCTGATCCAGGGCTGGACCATCAAGCCCGCCGCCCGGTTCCTCGGCCTGACCCTGCCCGACGATCACGAAGCCGGCGACCCCCTGGAAGTCGGTCTCGGCCCCGGCGCCGAGCGCGAGCTCACCGGGTTCCGGGTGAAGCCCGGCGCCCGCGCGCTCCGGCACCGCTATGGGGCGCTGACACTGCCGTCCGGCGCGCAGCTGCTCGCCGCGATCCGCCACGAGACGCCGGTCGAGCGCTTCCAGGAGGCGCGCCCGGAGATCGGCGACTACGTCATCGCCATCGTGCCGCCGGTCGAGATCGCGGCCCTGCAGCGCCTGTTCGCCGAGCATCGCACCGCGCAGGAAGCGCCGGAGGGGTTCGGCGAGTTCATGCTGGCCGGCGACGGAGCCGCCGACGAGCTTGCCGTGGTCTACGGCCTCGACCTCGGCGAGCACCGCCGGGGCGAGAGCCTCTCCGACTTCATGCATGAGCGTCTGGGCCAGATCGCCGTGGTCGGCGACCGGGTGCGGCTCGGCGCGATCGAGCTGGTGGTGCGGGCGGTGAAGGACGGCCGGGTCACCCTGGTCGGCCTGGAGCTCGAGGATCAGCGCGAGAAGCTGCCCGCCCGACGGGCCGCCCGACGCCTTCGCCGGCGGACGATCGTCTGGTCGCGGCGCCTGATCCGCGGCGTCACCCGGCGGCGGGGCTGAGGCGGTCGATCTCGCGGCTGAGAGGGGTGCTCGGCACCTGGATCAGGTCAAGCTGCCATTCCAGCTCGGCATCCGACAGAGGATAGGCCTGCAGGCCGTCCGCCGGCTTCAGCGCATCGGCCGGCGGGATCCCGGCCGCCCCCGTCTGCAGCGACGCGGCCAGGGCGGCGGGGTAGCCCGCCTTCCAGGCGAGGGCCAGGATGGCCTTGGGATCCGCGCCGGCAAGCACTTTCCGCACGACGGCGTCGGGATATCCGCTGTCCCGCGCCAGGGCGCCGGCCACCGCCTCCACCCGGCCGTCGGCAAGCGCTGTCGCGATCGCCGCCGTCCCGACCGGGAGCTCGGCGTCCCTATCGATTTCGCCGCGGATTTCACTGGGGATTTCGCTGGGGATTTCACCGGGAATCTCCCCGGGGATTTCCCCTGGAATCTCGGGCGAAGCGGTCACCGCGCCTTCCCCGCCTTCCGCCGCGAGCCGCGATTTCACGGCCCGGGCGATCTCGCGGGCGGCATCGGGATCGGAGGCACCGTGCCGGCGCAAGGCGTCGAACAGCGCATGGGAGATGAAGCCTGCCAGCCGGCACAACGTCCCGAGCGGCAGGACCGGGCGCGTGACCAGCGGCTCGTGCCATTCGACCCGGCCGGGCGCCATCTCGGCGATCCGGTCCATCGTCGCGGGATCGATCTCGGCGTCGTGATTGCGCAGCAGGGTGGCGACCGCGACAACCCCGTCCGGCGCGCCGATCGCCGCCGCCACCAGGCAGTCGGAGAGCTTGGCGCCCAGGCGACGGCGCCGCGCGATCGCGGTCAGCGCGCCCTGGATCGGCTGCGACCGGATGATGCTGATCAGCTCGTCATCGTCGAGCAGCGGCGAGGATTCGAGGATCGGCCCCGCGATCTCGATCTCGACGTCGCGGGCGAGACGGCGCACCAGCTCGGGCGGGACGTCGTCGAGGTTCTTCACCGCCTCGGCGATGATGGCGCGCACCCGGGTCGTACGATCGGCGGCCAGGATGGCGATCACCTCATAGGTCAGGTCGCGGATATGCGTCTGCTCGCTCGCGCTCAGGTTCGGGGCGAGGCGCGCGATCTTGTGCGCCAGCCGCTCGCGCACCGTGGGCTCGGGATCGCGCGCCAGCATCGCGTCGGCCTGCCGCGGCGTCCCGAGATTGCCCGCGACGGCGAGCCGGACGTCGGCGGCCGGATCCTGCGCCAGGTAATAGAGAATCTCCGGCTGCAGATCCGCCCGCTCGGCCAGACGGCGCCGCGCCGAGGCATCAGGCTCGGCGGCAAGGCTCTTGGCGGTCTCGTAATCGAACATCAGGGCAGCGGCTCCGGCTCTCTGGCCGGGTTTTACACAGCCTGCCGTTAAGACCGGGTTAGCACGGCATTCCACGGTGTGAACTGCGCCGTTGCGCCATCGCCGGCCCGGCCCTAATGTCGCGCCCACTTGCCTGGGAACGACGGATTATGCCGCAAGTCGATCTATCGCATGTCGAATTCTGGATATTCGACCTCGACAACACTCTTTACCCTGCGCGCTGCCGGCTGTTCGATCAGGTCGATCGGCGTATCGGCCTCTATATCCAAGAGCTGCTCAACCTCGATCCGGAGGCCGCGCGGGCCTTGCAGAAGCGGTATTTCCGGGACCATACCACGACCCTCAAGGGCCTGATGGTCAACCACGGCATCGACCCCGCCCAGTTCCTGGAATTCGTCCACCAGATCGACGTCTCGGGCGTCGCCGAGGACCCCGTGCTGGAGCGCGCCCTGGAGCGGCTGCCGGGCAAGAAGCTGATCTACACCAACGGCTCGGTCGCCCATGCGCGCAACGTGATGCATCGCCTGGGCATCAGCCATCACTTCAAGGACATCTTCGACATCGTCGCCGCCGAGTACCTGCCCAAGCCCGCCGATGCCAGCTTCGCGCAGCTCATCGCGACCTACGGCATCGCGCCCGAGCGCGCGGTCTTCATCGACGACATGGCGCGCAACCTGAAGCCGGCCGCGGCCCTCGGCATGACCACCGTGCTGGTCGCAAGCGACCATGACTGGGCGCAACCGACCGCCGGCGAGGAAGGCTTCATCGACCACACCACCGACAACTTGGCCGAATGGCTGAGCGACATCGCACTCTCGCAACCGGGGAACTAGAAATGGACATCGGGGGACTCCAGGCCACCATCGACGAGGCCTGGGAACATCGCACCAGGATCAACGCGCAGACCAAGGGCACCACCCGCGACGCCGTCGAGTCGGCGCTGGAGCTGCTGGATCGCGGCGCCGTCCGCGTCGCCGAGAAGCAGGACGGCAAATGGGCGACCAACCAATGGCTGAAGAAGGCGGTGCTGCTCTCCTTCCGCCTCAATGACTCCACCATCATCCCCGGCGGCGGCGAGTTCCCCGGCCTCGGCCGGTCGGCCTGGTTCGACAAGGTGCCGTCGAAATTCGCCGGCTGGGGCCAGAACCGGTTCCAGGATGCGGGCTTCCGCGCCGTGCCGAACTGCGTCGTCCGCCGCAGCGCCTATATCGCGCCGGGCGTCGTGCTGATGCCCTCCTTCGTCAACGTCGGCGCCTATGTCGACAGCGGCACCATGGTGGACACCTGGGTCACGATCGGCTCCTGCGCCCAGATCGGGAAGAACTGCCACATCTCCGGCGGCGTCGGCATCGGCGGCGTGCTGGAGCCGCTGCAGGGCACGCCGGTCGTGATCGAGGACAACTGCTTCATCGGCGCCCGCTCCGAGGTGGTCGAGGGCGTGGTGGTCGAGGAAGGCTCGGTCATCTCGATGGGCGTCTTCATCAGCGCCACGACCAAGGTGATCGACCGCACGACCGGCGAGGTGTTCTACGGCCGCATCCCGGCCTATTCCGTCGTGGTGTCGGGCTCGCTGCCGGGCAAGCCGCTGCCCGACGGCACGCCGGGGCCGAGCCTCTACTGCGCCGTGATCGTGAAGCGGGTCGATGAGAAGACCCGGTCCAAGACCTCGATCAACGAACTGCTGCGCGACTGATGCCGGGAAGAGCTGGGATGATCGATCCCGTCGCCCTCGCCGCCGATCTCATCCGCAGGCCGAGCGTGACGCCGGCCGACGCGGGCGCCCTCGGCGTGCTCGAAGCGGCGCTGAAGCCGCTGGGCTTCGCCTGCCAGCGCCTGCGCTTCGACGAGGGCGGCACGCCGATCGAGAATCTGTTCGCCAAAGTCGGCCATGGCCGACGCGGGAGCGGCGGACGGCATTTCTGCTTCGCCGGCCATACCGACGTGGTGCCGCCCGGCCCGCGCGAGCACTGGACCGACGATCCCTTCTCCGGCGCGGTAGCCGGCGGCCGGCTGCACGGCCGGGGCGCCGCCGACATGAAGGGCGCCATCGCCGCCTTCGCCGCCGCCGCCGACCGCTATCTCGCCAAGCGCGGCACCGCCTTCGACGGCGCCATCTCGCTGCTGATCACCGGCGACGAGGAAGGGCTCGCGATCAACGGCACCAAGCCGGTGCTCGACTGGCTGAAGCAGCACGGCGAAAAGCTCGACGCCTGCATCGTCGGCGAGCCGACCAACCCCGCGCGCCTGGGCGAGATGGCCAAGATCGGCCGGCGCGGCAGCCTGACCGGCCGGCTCACCGTCTACGGCACGTCGGGCCACGTCGCCTATCCGCATCTCGCCGAGAACCCGGTGCATCGCCTGGCGCGGATGGTGGCGCTCCTGACCGAGCCGCTCGACCAGGGCACCGAGCATTTCCAGCCGTCGAGCCTGCAATTCACCACCATCGATGTCGACAACCCGGCGAGCAACGTCATCCCCGGGCAGGCGCATGCGACCTTCAACGTGCGCTTCAACGACACCTGGAATCCAAAGAGCCTGGAGACCGAGCTCCGCCAGCGCCTCGACCTCGCCGGCGCGCGCTACGACCTGAAGGTGTCGGTCTCCGGCACGTCCTTCGTGACGCCGCCGGGTCCCTTGGCCGAGATGCTCTCCAACGCGGTCCAGGAAGTGACCGGCCTGAAGCCCGAGCTCTCCACCACCGGCGGCACGTCCGACGCGCGCTTCATCAAGGACCACTGCCCGGTGATCGAGTTCGGCCTCACCGGGGAAACCATGCACAAGGTGGACGAGAACGTTTCCGTCGCCGATATCGAGAAGCTGGCGGAGATCTACGAGCGCGTGCTCGACCGCTTCTTCGCGTAAGCCTCGGCCATGTAGCGCGGCGCGGCGCTCACCTCGCCCTCCAGGAAGTGGCCGAACGCCTTCAGCGGCCGGATCCGGTCGCAGATGATCTTGGTGATCGCCAGCATCGGCATGGCGAGCACGGCGCCCGGCACGCCCCATATCCAGTACCAGAAGACCAGTGAGAGGATGACCGCCACCGGGTTGAGCGTGAAGCGGCGCGCCAGCAGCGACGGCGTCACCAGCTCGCCCTCCAGCACGTGGATCGCCAGATAGACGGCGCCCGGCAGCAATGCCGGGCCGATCGCGTCGAACCGCATGAACCCGGCGACGACGAAGAGGGCGATGCCGGTCAGCGGCCCCAGGATCGGCACGAAATTGAGGATGAAGGCCAGCGCGCCGAACAGCACCGGATCGCCCATCCCGCAGAGCCACATCGCGACGCCGACCGCGAGCCCGACCAGGGCATTCATGCCGATGATGGTGAAGAGGTAGGTCGAGATGTCGGACTCGACCTGCTGCGAGATCTCGACCGCCCGCCGCTTATGCTCGAAGTTGGGCAGGATCTCGATGCCGCGGCGCAGGAAGGTGTCGCCCTGCAGCATCATGAAGAACAGCACGATGCCGGTGGTGATCAGGCCCTCCAGCGCCGCGCGCGTCCCGCTGAACACCAGGTCGAGCACGCCGATCCGCTCGATCGCGATCGGCTGCGGATTCTTCCCCGCGCCGCCCGCCGCCTGCTGCGCCTTGGTCAGCAGCTCCTGCAACCCGCTGATCGGCCCCTGCAGCGGCTTCAGCCGCTGCTCCAGCCGCGGGAATCCGTCCTGGATGGTCTTGCCCCAGGACGCCGCGGGCACCGACAGGGCGACACCCAGCCCGAGCAGCGCGGTCGCGAGCAGGAACAAGCCCGCCAGCGCCGCGAGCGGCCGCGGGACGCGCCAACGCGCGAGCAGGCGGATCAGCGGCTGCAGCAGCAGCTTCAGGAAGATCGCCATGACCACCGGCACGATGATCGCCTGCGCCACGGAGCACGCCGCCAGCACGGCCAGGCCGAACAGGCCGCCGAGGAAGATGGTCTTCGGGTCGGTGGGAAGCGGCATGTCCGACTGCCCGAGCGCCTGCTCGGTTGCGGTTCCCGGCGGCGGGGGTTCGGCGCGCTCCGTTTTCGCCGGCGCGGGCGCCTTGCGAAGGGATTCCGCCGGAACCGGCAGGACGCTGCTCTCGGTCATGGAAGGCTTTTTCCGGCAGGCGGCGACCGCCGCCGGCCGACCGGGCTCAAGCGCGGCCGCGGCGGCGCGAGACGACCACCAGCAGGCCGCCGGCGACCACGGCGACGATGCCGGCGACGTCCGGGATTCGGATCGAATGCTCCTTCTCGGCGGTGGCGACCAGCGGTCCGACCTCCAGCACTTTCTCGTCGGTCGTATAGGTGAACCGTCCGACCACCAGGCCGGCGATGCCCGCCAGGATCAACAGCACGCCGATAACCCCCAGGGCTTTCATGTCTTTCCTCCACGTCCAGGTTTCCAGGCCGCCTTGCGCGGCGCCAAGGCCGCCTTCGACCTGCATGCTCCGAGAAAACCGGACGACACCCGAAGGTTCCACACCGGCGCGGCGATGCGGGTGCCACGCCTCGGATTTTGCCGGATTCAGCCCGCCCTGCGCAGCGCGTAGCGGCCGCGGCCGGCCGACTTGGCCTCATAGAGGGCGGTGTCCGCCTCTTTCAGGATCTCGACATGGGTGGCCGTGCTGCCCGGCCCGACCACGGCGATGCCGATGCTGGTGGAGATCGTGACGTCGCGGCCGCCGATCGACGCCGGCTGCCGGACCCGGTCCAGCAGGTTCTGCGCCACGCGCCTGGCGACCTCCTCGGCCTCGGGCGCGGAGATCAGGATGACGAACTCGTCGCCGCCGAGCCGCGCGAGCTTGTCGGAGGAACGCACGACGCCGCGCAGCCGCTCGGCGAAGACCTTCAGCAGCTCGTCGCCGACGTCGTGGCCCAATGTGTCGTTGATCTGCTTGAAGCGGTCCATGTCCAGGAACAGGACCGCCCCCTGCGAGGCACCGTCGCGCCAGTGCCGCGCCTCTTCCATCAGTGCATCGGTCACGCCGCGCCGGTTCAGCAGGCCGGTCAGCGCATCGGTCTGCGCCTCGCGGCTCAGCTCCTGCTCGCGGTTATGGCTCTCGGTGATGTCCCAGGCGATCGCGTAGAAGCCGTCGATGCTGCCGCCGGCGCCGAGACTGGGGATATAGCGCTGCTCGACATAGCGCGTGACGCCCCGCGCCAGCATGGGTCGCACGAACGCGACCTCGGTGCCGGTCAGCACCCGGTCGATCTGCGGCTTGACGAAGGGGTAGATCTCCGGCTCGACCGCCTCGGCGACCGGCCGGCCGATCATCTGCTCCGGCTCGACGCCGAGGATGTCGCGGTATTCGTCGTTGCAGTAGCGATAGCGCTCGTCGCGATCGACATAGGCGACCAGGGCGGGCACCGCATCGGTGATCGCCCGCAGCAGGGCGGAGCTCCGCTCCAGCGATTCCTTGGCCTTCTCGGTCGCCGCCTGCGCGGCGATCAGTTCGTCGAGCAGGTCCGCCAGCTCGCGTTCGCGCTGCTTCTGCGCCGTGATGTCGGTGCGGACGCTGACATAGTCGCCGGTCGCCGTGCGCCGGTGGCTCACCAGCACCCAGCGGCCGTCGCGGAAGGCACCCTCGCCGAAATAGGGCTCCTCGCCGCGGAACCGCTCCATCCATTGCCGGACGAAGCCGTCCACCTCGGCGGCGCTGGAGACGCCGGGATACTCGCCGCGCTGCGCCCCGAAGCGCAGCACCTCGCTGAACGGCCGGCCGATCTTGAATGCCTCGGCGGTGATCGGATAGAGGTCGAGCATGCGCCGGTTGAAGATCTTGATGTTGAGATCGGAGTCCATGAGGACGAAGCCCTCGGGGATGCTCTCGATCGCGTCGCGCAGCCGCGCCTCGGCCGCCTTCACGGCGGTGATGTCGGTCCAGATGCCGACATAGCCGCCTTCGGCCGTGCGCCGCTCGGTGACGCGCATCCAGCGCCCGTCGGTCCATTGGATCTCGATCGGCTCGCGCGGCGGCTTGCGGTGCATCTCCATGCGCCAGCGCAGCCAGGCGTCGCTGTCGATCAGGGCGTCGACCGCGGTCAGCTCGGCCTTGGCAAAGGCGCTGAATATCTCCTCGAAGCTGCGCCCCGTCGGGTTGCCGAAAGTCCGCCGCGTGCCCTCGTCGATGAAGCCGGAATTGCAGATGATCAGCCGGTCGTCGGCGTCGAACAGCGCGAAGCCGCTTTCCATGACGTCGATCGCGTCGCGCAGCCGCCGCTCGCTCCGCTTGAGCGACTCCTGCAGCGCCAGCTCCTTGCTGATGTCGCGGAAGGCGACCACGCCGCCGCGCCGGTTGCCCTTCGCATCGATCAGCGGCCGGCCGGTCACGTTGACCGGGCGGAGCCTGCCGTCCGGACCGGTGATCATCATCTCGACGTCGTTGCTGTCCTCCCCGCGAAGCGCCCGTGCCAGCGGCAGCTCCTCGAGCGGCATCGGCGTCACGCCGTCGAGGCGGAACGAGCCGGCCTCGCCGACCCGCATGCCGTCTTCCAGCCGCGCCGCTATGGCCGACAGCAGCCGCGCCGTCGGGTTGGTCATGACGATCTGGCCCTGCTCGTTGGCGACCATGATCCCCTTGCCGATCGAGCGGACGATGGCCTCGAGCCGCATCGCCTGCTCGCCCAGCTTCTCCTGGAGCTCGCGCCGCTCGTCCTCGCTGCGCAGCGCCAGGCCGAACAGCACGGTGCCGACCGGCGTCACCAGCAGCAGCGGCACGGTGAGCGCGATGATCGAATCGATCGAGCCCGCCGGATGCAGCAGCGCGAACGCGGCGGACCCGACCATCACCACGGCGATGCCGAGGGCAAACAACGCCGGCGCGCGCAGGGGGATGCCGCGGCGGAGCCGGAGCTGCGCGAATCCCAATCCGACCAGGGCGGAGATGAGCGCCGCGACGATGCCGGAGCCCGTGCCGGGGCCGCTCACCCAGAGTCGATAGGCCGCGGTGATGATCAATGCGACCAGGGTCGCGGCCGGGCCGCCGAACACCGCGACCAGCGAGGTCATGATGTTCCGCCCGTCGACATAGACGCCCGGCATCACGCTGATGCGGAACGTGATCGCCAGCACGGCGCCGAGGCCGAACAGGATGCCGATGGCCAGGCCCATCGCGGCCGGCGGGAGCTGCGCCCCGTGGCGCTTCAACGCGGCGTAGCCCGCCGCCACCAGGGCAAGCAGGCTGACATTCTGGAGAAGCTCGAGAATGGTCCCGCCGATGGCCTGCATCTTCCCCGCCGAAACGCCGTGGCTCAAGTCCTAGGAAGCAATGGTTAATGCAATGCTAATCCGCGCTCCGGTCCGGGCGGAATCGGGCCAGACCCGCGCCTTTACCCAATGTCAACCAAGGCCTGGGAGAGTGCCCTGCATATCGGGGGATGCCCCTTGATCGATCGAGGCGCTGGCTTGGACGGAACTCTCCCTTCGCCGCCGGACGGCGATGAACGCGACGCGATCCGCCTGCCGCGGGTATCGCGCCCGGGCGTGAAGCACATCAGCCTCGCCCTGCAGGGCGGCGGCTCGCACGGCGCCTTCACCTGGGGCGTCATGCACCGGCTGATGAGCGAGCCGCGCATCTACATCGACGGCATCAGCGGCACCAGCGCCGGCGCGATGAACGCGGCGGTGTTCGTCGACGGCTTTCTCAAGGGCAAGCGCCAGGGCGCCATTGACGCGCTCGAGCGATTCTGGAACCGCATCGCGCAGCTCTGTCCCCTGCCGCGCACCTTCCCGCGCGGCATTCCCGGCGTCTCCGAAGGCTGGGCGGTGGATGGCGACCCGACCTTCATGATGGTCGATTTCATGACCCGGCTCTGGTCGCCGCGGCAGTTCAATCCGCTGAAGCTCAACCCGCTCGGCGAGATCCTGGAGGAGCTGGTCGATTTCGAGAACCTGCGGCGGCATCCCGAAGTGAAGCTGTTCGTCACCGCCTCCAACGTGCGGACCTGCAAGTCGCGCCTGTTCCGCACGCCGGAGATCACGGCGCAGACGCTGCTCGCCTCGGCCTGCCTGCCGCTGCTCTTCGAGGCGGTCGAGATCGACGGCGAGCACTACTGGGACGGCGGCTATCTCGGCAATCCGGCGATCTATCCGCTGATCCACGAATGCGCCAGCAGCGACGTGGTGATCGTGCAGATCAACCCGATGAACCGGCCGGAAGTCCCGGAATCGGCGCGCGACATCCTCAACCGCATCAACGAGATGACCTTCAACGCCAGCCTGGTGCGCGAGATGGCGGGCTTCGCCGCGATCAGCCGGCTGGTCGAGAGCGGCAAGCTGACCGACGACCGCTACGTCGCGGTCCGCTTCCACGAGATCGGCGCGGAGGTCGAGCTCGCCGAGCTGGGTGCCTTGAGCAAGATGAACACCGAGCGCGCCTTCCTCGAGCACCTGCACCGCCTGGGCTACGAGCAGGCCGATCGCTGGCTCATGGAGAACTTCGACCGCATCGGCTGGGAAAGCACCCTCGACGTCGAAGCGCGCTTCGGGTGATCGCGCCCGGCGCTCAGGCGCGCCAGGCAGCCTGAGACCGCCGAGCCACGCCTCAGTCCTCGAATCGCGGCTTCGCACCGCGCAGCTTCTTCACCCCGGAGCGCCGCGCCTTGCCTTCGAGGCGCCGCTCCTTCGCGGCCTTGCCGGGCCGGGTGGCGACGCGACGCTTCGGCTGGAAGCTCGCCTTGCGGATCAGCTCGACCAGGCGATCGACCGCATCCTTGCGGTTGGCCTCCTGGGTGCGGAACCGGTTCGCCGTCAGCACGATGACGCCGTCCTTGGTCGCCCGGGCGCCGGCGATCGCTTCCAGCCTTACCTTCACCCGCTCGGGCAGCGACGGCGAGCCCCGTGCATCGAACCGGAGCTGGACGGCGCTCGACACCTTGTTGACGTTCTGGCCCCCCGCGCCGCTGGCGCGGATGAAGCTCTCCTCGATCTCGTCCTCGCGAATCGAGATCTGGTCGGTGACGGGAATGGTACGGCTTTCCGGCATGGCGGTCCTCTCGCAGATGCTCCTACACCGCCTGCGCCGCGGGCTCAATCTCGGTCCTTGGGGCGCTTCCCGGCCGCCATGCTTTGGTCTCGATCCGCGTGTATGACGCTGCTATTGTTCGCGCGGCCCGGGAGGCGGGTGCAATTGGACGGGGCGATGGGTTCGAAGGAAGAGATCAGGCTGCGGCGTGGATCAGCGCCTGCGTTCCTGCTGCCGGCCGCCTTCCTTTCCCTCAGCCTGCTGCTGGCCCCCGGCGCGGTGAGCCGGGCGGACGACGCGCAGTCCGACGAATCCCGGCAGGCGGTCGAATCCGCGGTCGCGGGCGACGACATCCAGCGCAACGTCCCGATCCGCAAGACCATCGCGGAAGCCGAGACCCCCGACATCCAGCGCGATCCGCCGCCCGAAAAGCCGCTGCCGCCACCCCCGCAAATCCCGCGGGTCCACCTCAATCTGGGCTGGCTGCCTTACGCGATCCTCGCGCTGATCGCGGTCGGCTTGCTGTTCCTGGTCGGACGCTACGTCCATTATCGCAGCGGCCTCAACGCCGCCGACCGCGACGGGCCGGCGGCGCCCGGCACTTCGACCTACGCACTCGCGCCCGACGAGGCGGAACGCGACCACACCTTCGACGAGGTCGATGCGCTGGCCGCGCAAGGCGCCTTCGGCGAGGCGATCCACCGCCTGCTGCTCCTGGTCCAGGAGCGGCTGCGCAGCCGGCTGGAGCACGGCTTCCAGACCTCGCTCACCAGCCGCGAGATCCTGCGCCGCGCGAAGCTCCCGGGGGAGGCCAAGACCGCCTTCGCGAACCTGGTGGCCGCGGTCGAGATCACGTTGTTCGGCCAGCAGCACGCCAATCGCGCGACCTACGATCTCTGCCGCGAGAACTCGCGGCGCGTGCTGGCGGCGGCGGTCTGACATGGCGACGAGCCTCAAATCGCTGCGCGCGACCAGCGCCGGACCGTTCCAGCTCCTGACCCTGATCGTGCTGATCGTGATCGGCCTCGGCGCCTTCCTCGCCGGCACCTATCTCCAGGTGTTCGACGACGGGTCGGGCGAGCCCTGGACCACCGATGCCAACAGCTTCTCCCATTCGGCGATCGGCCACCGCGCCTTCGTGACCACGCTGCGCAAGCTCGGCATCCCGGTCGAGGTCAGCCGCTTCCGCACCCTGGACCGGGTCGGCAACGGCAACCTGCTGCTGCTGATCGAGCCCGATGCGAAGGCCGGGGAGGCGATCCTCGCGGAACTGAAGGACGTGCCGCACGCGCTGCTGGTCCTGCCGAAATGGGAGGGCGAGACCGATTTCAACAAACCGATCTGGATCGACCGCATGGAGCTGCTGCCGGCGCGCCGCGTCGAGGCGGTGCTCCATGCCGCGCTGCCCGGTGCCGATCTCGTGCGCGAGAAGGACAAGCTCGACACCGATGCGACGCGCTATGGCGGCAAGCTGATCGTCAACCAGCCGCAATATCTCAACGCCTCCGACGATATTCGGACCGGGTCGCTGCTGGTGGCGCGGGACGGGACCCTGCTGGCGGAGCACCAGGCGAACGGCAACCACCTCTGGATCCTGTCCGATCCGGATATCCTGTCGAATGCCGGGCTGGACGACGCGGATAACGGCGTCGTCGCCGTCGCCATGATCCGGTCCATGTTGCCCAGAGGCGGCACCGTCATCATCGACGAGACGGCGCACGGCTTCGAGCAGCGGCCGAACCTGCTGCGCCTGCTGCTGCACCCGCCCTTCATCGCCGTCGGCCTCGCCGGCATCGCCGCCCTGCTGGTGCTGGTCTGGGCCGGCATCGCGCGCTTCGGCGCGCCGCGGCCCGAGACCGTCGGGCTGCCGGCCGGCAAGCTCACCCTGGTGCGCAACGCCGCGCAGCTCCTGCGGCTCGGCACGACCGCCGCCAATCTGACGCAGAGCTATCGCCGCATGGTGCTGGCCGATGCGATCGCCGAACTGCACGGCCCGGCCGGTCTCGACGAGTCCGCCCAGGCCGCCTGGCTCGACCGCGCCGCCGCGCATCGCGGCCTCACGATCCGCGTCAAGCCGCTGCTCAAGGAAATGGCGTCGCTCGCCGAGGCCGACCGGCTCGACGCGGCACATGCCCTGCGCTTCAGTCTCGACCTTCATCGCTGGAAACAGGAGATCCTGAATGGAACCGTCACCACCCATCGCCGGTGACACCGCCGCGGCGCCGGCCGGCGGCACGCTGGAAGACCTGCGCGCCGCCGCCGAGCGCCTGCGCGCCGAGGTCGCCAAGGTGATCGTCGGCCAGGACGACGCGCTCGACCTGCTGCTGGTTGCCCTCTTCTCCGACGGGCACATCCTGCTCGAAGGCGCGCCGGGCACGGCGAAGACCCTGCTGGTCCGCGCCTTCGCCGCGGCGATGAACCTCAAGTTCGGCCGCATCCAGTTCACGCCGGACCTGATGCCGGGCGACGTGCTCGGCACCAACCTGTTCAACTTCCAGAGCAACACCTTCCAGCTCGTGAAGGGCCCGATCTTCACCCAGGTGCTGCTGGCCGACGAGATCAACCGCACCCCGCCCAAGACCCAGGCCGCCTTGCTGCAGGCGATGCAGGAGCGCGAGGTCACGATCGACAACACGACCTACGATCTCGGCGCCGGCTTCATGGTGATCGCCACCCAGAACCCGATCGAGCAGCAGGGCACCTATCCGCTGCCCGAGGCCCAGCTCGACCGCTTCCTGTTCAAGCACGTGGTCGCCTATCCCAGCCGCGACGACGAGCTCGCCATCGTGACCCGCCACGGCAGCCACGGCGCCATGCCGAAACTGGAGACGCTCGGCATCGTGCCGGTCTTCAGCCTGGAGGAGATCGGCCGGTGCCGGCGCGCGATCGAAGGCGTGCGGCTTTCCCCGGAGATCGTCGGCTACGTGGTCGACCTGGTGCGCGCCACCCGCGAGCATCCCTCGCTGCAATACGGCGCCTCGCCGCGCGCGGCCAGCATGCTGGCGATGGCGTCGCGCGCCTTCGCCGCGCTCAACGGCCGCGACTACGTGATCCCCGACGACGTGAAGCAGCTCGCGACGCCGGTGCTCCGCCATCGCGTCGTGCTGTCCCCGGGCGCGGAGATCGAGGGCCTGACCTTTGACCAGATCATCGCCCAGATCGTCGCCGCCACGCCGGCGCCGCGATGACGCGCCGGGTATAGCCGCGTGATCCTCCCGACCGCCCGTTCCGTGACGCTGGTCGGCGCCGCGCCCTTGCTGGCGCTGCTGCTGACCGCCGTGGCGCCGGGCCTATGGGCGTTGAGCCTGGTCTATCTCGGCGTCGTGCTGGCGGCCTTGCTGCTCGATGCGGCGATGGCGGTCCCCGCCTCGCGCATCCTGCACCGCGTGCTGCTGCCGGAGATGGCTTATGTCGGCGAGCCGAGCGCCATCGCCCTCGACCTCGCACCCGACGGCCGCGGCATGCCGCCGCAGATCGAAGCGGCGATCGATCACGATCCGATCGTCGCCATGCCGGAGCGGATCGTCGTCCCGACCGACCCCGCAGCACCGGTCCGCACCGAGATCCCGGTCAAGCCGAGCCGCCGCGGCAGCCCCAGGCTGACGGCGCTCTGGCTGCGCTGGCTCGGGCCCTATGGGCTGGTCCGGGTCCAGACCCGGCGGCCGCTCGACCTGGCGCTGCATGTGGTGCCCAACATCCGCGCGGTGCGTTCGGCCGCGATCGCGCTGATGCGCCAGGACGCGACCTTCGGCATCAAGGACCAGCGCCAGCTCGGCGACGGCTCGGAGTTCGACGCCCTGCGCGACTACCAGCCGGGCTTCGACCGGCGCGCCATCGACTGGAAGCACTCCGCGCGGCACCTGCGCCTGGTCTGCAAGGAGTTCCGCAGCGAGCGCAACCACCAGATCATCCTCGCCATCGATACCGGCCACCTGATGCGCGAGCCGATCGGCGGCGTGCCCAGGCTCGATCATGCGATCAATGCCGGGCTGCTGCTGGGCTACGCCTCCCTGAAGGGCGGCGACCGGGTGGGCCTGTTCGGCTTCGACTCGAACGTGCGGATGTATGCCGAGCCCCTGGGCGGCGTAGATCGCTTCCCGCGGCTGCAGCGCCTGACCGCCCAGCTCGACTACGCGGCGGAGGAGACCAATTTCACCCTCGGCCTCACCCTGCTCTCGCAGCAGCTCCGCCGCCGCTCGCTGATCGTGCTGATCACCGATTTCATCGACACGGTGACCGCCGAGCTGATGGTGGAGAATCTCGGCCGGCTCTCGGCGCGGCACCTGGTGCTGTTCGTGACGCTGCAGGACCCGGAGCTCCGCGCCATCGTCGATGCGGCGCCCGATGCGACGCCAGGCTCGATGGAGACCGTCGCCCGCTCCGTCGTCGCCGAGGAGTTCCGCCGCGAGCGCCTGATCGTCTTCGAGCGCCTGCGCCGACTGGGCGTGCAATGCCTGGAGGCGCCCTACAACCGCATCGGCACCGACCTCATCAACCGCTACCTCGCCATCAAGCAGCGCGAGATGATCTGACGGTCGGCGGCGGCGTCAGCCCGCCTTCCGTCTCGCCTGACCGAGCGCGTCGCGCACCTCGGCGGTGATCTCATACGACCGCAGCCGCGCGGCGTGGTCGTAGATCTGGGCGGTGATCATCAGCTCGTCGACCTTGGTGCGGTCGAGGAAGGCGGCGATGCCGCGCTTCACCGCGTCCGCCGTGCCGACCATCGAATACATCAGGCTGTGCTCGACCATCGCGCGCTCCTGCGGCGCCCAGAAGCCTTCCATGTCGCGCGGCGGCGGCAAGGGTCCCGGCGAGCCGCGGCGCAGCGCGATGAACTGCTGCTGGATCGACGAGAAGAGCCGGTGCGCCTCGGCATCGGTCTCCGCGGCGTAAACGCCGATGCAGGCCAGCGCATAGGGCTCGGCGAGCTGCGCCGAGGGGCGGAAGTGGCTGCGGTAGACCTCCAGCGCCTGCATCAGGTAGTCGGGCGCGAAATGCGAGGCGAAGCCGAAGGGCAGGCCGAGCTGTGCCGCGAGCTCCGCGCCGAACAGGCTGGAGCCCAGGATCCAGACCGGCACGTCGAGCCCGGCGCCGGGGACCGCGCGCACCTGCTGGCCCATGACGTGCGGCTGATCGGCGGGCGGCGCGCTGAAATAGCTCATGAGCTCGATCACGTCCTGCGGGAAGGTGTCGTCGCTGCCCTGCAGGTTGCGGCGGAGCGCCCGCGCCGTGCGCATGTCGGTGCCGGGCGCGCGGCCCAGGCCGAGATCGATCCGCCCCGGGAAGAGCGAGGCCAGGGTGCCGAACTGCTCGGCGATCACCAGCGGCGCGTGGTTCGGCAGCATGACGCCGCCGGAGCCCACCCGGATCGTCTTGGTGCCGGCCGCGACGTGGCCGATCACCACCGCGGTCGCGGCGCTGGCGATGCCCGGCATGTTGTGATGCTCGGCCAGCCAGTAGCGGATGTAGCCCAGCCGCTCGGCGGCGCGGGCGAGGTCGAGGGTGTTCCGGAAGGCGTCGGCCGCGGTCGCCCCCTGGCAGATCGGCGAGAGGTCGAGGACGGAAAAGGGAATCACGGGGTTGACCTCCTGCGGCCGCTGGTCTGCCGGAAAGATAGCGCCTCGGGCGGGGATTGCGCCCCCTCGCGGCGCCGGGGTGGGCATGCGCCGCGCGCAAACCCGCACGGTGACAATTGGATTGCAGCCCCGTTCGGTATAGTCTCAAGCGGTCCTGACATTCGCTTACGGAGTCGTCCATGGCCAAAGGTGAGCAGAAGTCCGCCCGCGAGAAGAAGAAGCCGAAAAAGAAGGCGGAGGAAGGCACCAAGAAGATGTCCTCCTACAAGCAGGAGTTCAGCAAGAAGTAAGGGCCGTGCCCGCCGGGCCGTTTCCGAGGCCGCGGCGGGCGCCCTCTTTTCCATCGCCCTCTTTTCCGTCGCCCTCTTTTCCATTGCCGGCCGTTCGGGTCTAATGCGCCGATGGAGAATGTCGTCCTCAAGAGCACCCAGTTCCGGCGCGAGCGCGAGCCGTCCTGGCGCGAGCTGGAGGTGCTGCTGGAGAAGCTGCGCAAGGGCTCGCCGCGCTCCCTGACGCCGCACGAGCTGACCCGGCTCCCCACCCTCTATCGCGGCGCCCTCTCCTCGCTCTCGGTGGCGCGCTCGATCTCGCTGGACCAGAGCCTGCTCGCCTACCTGGAGAGCCTCGCCAACCGCGCCTATTTCCAGATCTACGGCCCCAGGGCCAGCTTCGCCTCGGTGGCGATCGGCTTCCTGCGCCACAGCTTCCCGCGCGCGGTCCGCACGCTCGGCCGCCCGGTGCTGCTGGGGATCGGCCTGACCGCGGTCGCGGCGATCGCCGCCTACTTCCTCTGCCGCGCCAATCCCGAGTGGTATTACACGCTGATGCCCGGCGCGATGGCCGAGGGCCGCGTGCCCACCGCCTCGACCGAGGAGCTCCGCAAGTACCTCTACGAGAACGAGACGCCGCCCGGCGACATGCTCTCGGTCTTCGCCTCGTGGCTGTTCGTGCACAATGCCGGGATCGGCATCATCTGCTTCACGCTGGGCTTCGCCTTCGGCCTGCCGACCGCGCTGCTGCTGATCCAGAACGGGCTGATGCTCGGCGCCTTCATCGCGCTCTACGCGAGCCACGGGCTCGGCGCCGAGATCGGCGGCTGGCTGGCGGTGCACGGCACGACCGAGCTCCTGGCGGTCGCGCTCTGCGGCGGGGCGGGATTCGGCCTCGCGCGCGCGATCCTCTTTCCCGGCGCCCAGTCGCGGCTGGCCGCGCTGGCCCGGGCGGGGCGCGTCGCGGGCCAGATCGCGCTCGGCTGCATCATCATGTTCGTGATCGCCGGCGCGCTCGAGGGCTATGCGCGCCAGCTCGTGGTCGAGCTCTGGGCCCGCTATGCGATCGGCGGGCTGATGCTGGTCTTCTGGGCGATGTATTTCCTGCAACCCCTGCCCCCTGCGGCCGCCGATGGCGATGACGGCGACGACTGAGACCGGACGCCCCGCGGGCAGCGTCGCGCCGCCGCTCGGCAAGCGGCACCGGCAGATCGTGACGCCCGAAGGCGTGCCGCTGACCGTCGAGCTCGCCGACCGCGGCTCGCGCGCGGCGGCCTTCGCGCTCGACGTGGTCTTCATCATCCTGGTGCTGGTCATCGGCGGCATCGCCCTGGCGCTGCTCGGCGGGCTGATCCACGTCTGGGCGCTGGTGATCGGCATCCTCGGCTTCTTCCTGCTGCGGGTGTTCTACTTCCCCTATGCGGAGCTGCGCCTGAGGGGCGCGACGCCGGGCAAGCGGTTGCTGGGCCTCCGGGTGATCGACCGCAACGGCCGGCCGCTGAAGCCCGAGGCGATCGTGGTGCGCAACCTGATGCGCGAGGTCGAGGTCTTCATCCCGGTCACCCTGCTGATCTTCGCCGGCGCCACCGGCTTCGGCGACATCGCCAACGTGCTGCTGACAGTCTGGCTCGGCATCTTCACGCTGATGCCGCTGTTCAACCGCGACGGGCTCCGGGTCGGCGACATGGTGGCGGGCACGCTGGTGATCATGGCGCCGAAGGCGGCCCTGCTGCCCGACCTCGCCGGCGCATCGGGGCGCAGCCGGGTGCCGCTGACGGTGCAGCACGACGCGCCGCGCGAGGCGCGCTACCGCTTCACGCCGGCGCAGCTCGACTTCTACGGCGTCTACGAGCTGCAGACGCTGGAGGCGGTGCTGCGCCGCGCCGACGCCGACAACCTCCAGGCCCGGCAGGAGATCGCGCGGCGCATCCGCGCCAAGATCGGCTGGCCGGATGCCAGCCAGGGCACGGTCGAGGAGCGCGGCTTCGACGCCACCGCCTTCCTCGAGGCCTTCTATGCCGCGCAGCGCGCCCAGCTCGAGCGGCGCATGCTGTTCGGCAAGCGGCGGCGCGACAAGCACGACCGCAGCTGAGCGGATTCGGAAAAACTGAATATGGAGAACGGCCTCGCGCCGGGCCGCCCGACCTAAGCCGTTGGAATCATGGAATAGCGACTCGCGAAATTCCTGCGTATCGTTCTCGACTCACGGAAAAGCTAAGTCTCTATTCGAACACCCGGCCGAGGTCGCCGAGGCCGAAATTCTCCTTCTCGGCGCGCAGCGCGTAGTAGCCGACGGTGGTCAGCACCGAGGAGAGCGCCGAGAAGGCGAGCGCCACCACGACGTTGAGCAGGGCCGCGGTCGCGACCGCGCCGGACTGGCCGATCACGCCGACCGCGATGCTGCAGCCGAAGTTGGCGGCAAAGACCAGCAGCACGATGCCGAAGATGCCCCCGCGATGGCCCTTGGTCAGCCGGCGGCTGCGGCCGAAGCAGGCGACCGGCCCCGCGCTCTCGACCACGATCGCCGGCACGAAGACCCACCAGCTCACGAACAGGTACATCGCCAGCACGAGCACGCCGAGCGCCGCGCCGAGCGAGACCACGCCGGCGCCCGGCCCCTGCCCGGTCAAGGCCGCCATGAACGCGGCGAGCCCGTAGAACGCGAACACCGCGACGAAGGTGAGCCCGAAGATCGCGAGAAAGAGCAGCAGCGAGGCGGCGAACACCTGCGGCAGCGTCGCGAGCCCGCGCGAGATGCAGCGCGCGACCGCCGGCCGCTCGCCGTGCAGGTCCTGCAGCGCGGCGTAGTTGATCGCCGACTGGATGGCGAAATAGGTCAGCACCGCGATGAAGGCGAGGGCCACGGAGAACACCGTGGCGCCCAGGTCGGCCACCTCGGCGATCGACATCCCGGCGCCGGACTCAGGTCCGGGCCCGGGCACCGGAAGCTGCGCGACCAGCAGAGAGAGGACGAGGAGCGGAATGCCGACGACGAAGGCGATGGCGAAGAACTGCCAGAAGTTCCGGCGCAGCATCGGCAGGCTGGCGCCGATCACCCCGCCCACCGAGAAACGCCGCGGCACCGCGCCGAAATCCCCTCCGCCGAAATCCTGCTGCGTCATCCCGAATCCCGAAGCCCGCCCTCGAGTCCTATTTTCGGTGAGATGCGCGGCCTTGGCAATCGCGGCGGGCGCGAGTCTCGCACTCGGCCGTGGCGCGTGGTGAATTCATCGCAGCGCCGAATCCGGTCGACGGCCCGGCCGAGAGCGCCGGCGAAGACGCCGCCGGAGAGTCAATCGAACACCCGGGCGATGTCGTCGATGACGATGCCGTCCTTCTCGGAGCGCAGGTAGTAGTAGCCGACCGCGCAGAGCACGGCGGTGAAGGCGGTGAACCCGAAGGTCACGACCAGGTCCAGCACCTCGGTCGCGATCGTGCCGAGCGCGCCGCCGATGAAGCCGACGATCATCTGGACGACCGCCTGCACGATGCCGACGATGATCAGCAGCCCGAAGATGCCCCAGCGATGGCCCTTGGTGAGCGCCCGGCTGCGGCCGAAGGCCTCCGTCACGCCCACGCCCTCGACGATCATCACCGGGATGAACACCCACCACATCAGGAGCAGGATGAGGCCGGGAACGAAGAACAGGGCGAAGCCGACCGTTATCCCGATGGTGGCGAGAACCGCGCCGACGATGACCCGGGGCAGCATGGCGAGGCCGCGGCCGAGGCAGTCGCCGAAGGAAGCCTTCTGGCCGCGCAGGTCCTGGAACGTGCCGTAGTTGATGGCCGACTGCGAGAGCGTGTTGGTCAGGAGCAGGATGATGAAGCCGACGCCGATCATGCCCCAGAAGCTGGGCGGCAGGCTGCCGGTCTCGGCGGCGGCCTGCAGGTCGCCGACCGAGGAGAGGCTCCACAGCGAGACCAGGATGTAGGGAATGCCGATCAGCAGGACGATGATCGAGAAGGGGCCGATGTTGCGCAAGAACACCGCGACACTGGTGGAGAGCACGCGGCCGACCTCGAAACGATCGCCCGCGGCGATGCTGTCTTGTGCCATTCCCGTTTCCCCCAATGGACACCGGAACCCGGCCCTATTGTCGGCAAGCCGCCGTAGCTTGGCAATCGGAGTTTGGTCGCGGCTGCAGGCGGCGCGGTTCAACCGCGCCGGAGTCGGGGATGCCGGAGTCGGGGATGCCGGAGTCGGGGTGCCGGAGTCGGGGTGCTGGAGTCGGGGCGCCGGAGTCGGGGGTGCCGGAGTCGGGCGTCAGGCAAACACGCGGTCGAGCGCCAGGATGCCCTCCTTCTCGCCGACCAGGTGGAAGTAGCCGATGGCGGCGGCGACGGTGGCCGTGAAGTAGAGCAGCACCGCCACCAGCGCGTGGGCGACATCGACCGCCAGCGCGACGAGCTGGCCGGTATCGGCGCCCAGCCCGCCCGGCACGATCAGCGTGAGCAGATACTGGATCAGCGCGTTGGGCAGAACGAGCAGCGCCCAGATCGCGACGATCTGCCACCGCCGGCCCTGCGTCAAAACCCAGCTTCGCCGCAGCGCGGCGAACGGGCCGGCCCATTCGATCACCAGGACGGGGATCGCCAGCCACCAGATGGCGAACAGGAACATATAGACCGCGAGCGACAGCAGGGCGGCGATGAAGGTCCAGCCGAAGCCATAGTCCGGCGCGGCGATCGCGACGAAGGCATCGCCGATGACCCAGCCGATCGCACCATAGGCGGCGACCAGCAGGATGCCGAGCACGATCAGCTTCGGCAGCGCGGCGACGCCCTTGACGATGCAATTGCCGAAGCTGGCCGCCCTGCCCAGCATCGACTGGTAGGCGCGCTGGGTATAGGCCGCGGCCGGCGCCAGGACCGTGAACAGGCCGAGCAGCGCAAGAAAGCCGCCGGCGACCGGGTCGATGCTCTCGCGCAGCGCGAAGCGGACGTAGGCCCGGCCGATCTCCAGGGAGAAGCCGGGATTGCCGCCCGCCAGGGCGATCAGGACCGCGCAGGCGACCAGTGGAATCGCGAGCACGATCGCCATGGCGATGAAGGGGAAAAAATTCCAGAGCACGATCCAGAGGCTGCGCCCGACGATGCCACCGATGGAAAAGAACGGCATCTCGGGTTCGCGGATCTGGTCGAGACCGGTATGCAGACTCATGATCTTATGTCCCCGCGCGCATTCTGCGGGCCGGGTCCTGGACTGGCAACTGGAAGTTACGGTTAAGCGGGGCGCGCCGGCCGGTCAGTCGAAGACCCGGGCCAGGTCGGCGCCGCCTTTGTCCCGCAGGCGCTGGTCGTAGGCCGCCGCGGACGGCGCCGCGGCGAACGCCCAGACCAGGCAAAGCAGGCCGAGCGCCGCCTCGGACGGGACGCCGATGCGGTCGAGGAGGAGCCCGCCAAGCCAGAAGGCGATCAGCGCGACCAGCACCGTCAGCAGGACCATGCCGATGCCGCGCCGGCGCCGGCCCTTGTAGAGTCGCCAGGCGCGCCGGAACAGCGCGAGGCCGCTCGTTCGCTCCCCGGCCGCGATCGGGACGACGACCGGCAGGACCAGAAGCAGCAGCAGGGTCTCCAGCGCCTTCTCGAGATCGCTCACCGGCTCGCCCATCGCGTGCTCGATCGGACGCAGGATCCAGTCGGGGCCGGTCACCCAGATCATGGCCGGAAGAAGCCGCGGCATCGCGGCAAAACCCTGCTCGAAGCAGGTCCGCAGCGCGACGGGTTCGCCGCGCGAACTCAGGCCGACCGCGATGGCCGCCGTCGCATGTACCAGCGCCAGCGGCATCCACAGCATGAGGGTGCCGAGGAAGATATAGGCGAAATCCAGCGGGACGACGGCGGCGTGCGGCTGGCGTTCGACCATCCATCGGGCGATGACGTTCAAGGGAACGCCGACCGTCAGGCCGATCGCCGCGAATTGCAGCGGATGGCGGAATGCGGCGCCAAGGCCGGCGCGGAATGCGCCGAAGATGGTGAAGCGTGCCGTCAGCATGCCGGTCGGGCGCATCGCGCGATTCTTTCTCCCGCGCGCATTCTGCAGGCGCGCGGCCGGTCGCACAACCGCGCGTCAGGCGGGTTGCGCGATGTCGTAGCCGGCCTTGGCCAGGGTCACGGCGGCGAGCGCGATCAGGATCACCAGCACGGCGCGGCGGAACTTCGCCTGGTCCATGTGCTTGAAGCCCTTGGCGCCGATCGCGACGCCGATCAGCAGCGCCGGGATCCAGGCGATGAACTGGGCGAAGCTCTGGGTGGTGACCAGGCCGTTGCGCGCGAGCTCGGCCAGGCCCAGCGTGTCGGTCGAGAGGAAGAAGGCGATGATCGAGGCGCGGCCGACCGCGGCCGCGGCCGGCGTCGAGAAGTAGAACAGCACGACCGGCGGGCCGCCGGTGCCGAAGGCGCCGTTGAGAACGCCCGAGGCGGCGCCGGTCGCGACGATGGCGGGCGCGCGCGGCGTCTTCGCCAGGCGGAAGCCCTTCAGCATCATGGCGCCGGTGACGATGACGAAGATGCCGAGCGCGATGTTCATCGGCGGCGCCGGCACGTTGGCCAGCGCATAGACGCCGAAGGGCAGCGCCACGACATAGCCCAGCAGCAGCCAGCCGATGCCGCGCCAGTCGATCTCGCGCCAGATCGAGGGGATGAGGTTCAAGGAGGCGGCGACCTCCAGCAGGAAGATCGAGGGCACGATCTCGCGCGCCGGCATGATGATCGAGATCGCGGTGATCGCCAGCAGCGAGAAACCGAAGCCGGAGAAGCCGCGGACGATGGCGGCGAGGAAGATCGCGATCGAGGAGACGAGGAGCAGCGGCCAATGGCCGGCGAATTGCGCGGCCAGGCTCTCCCAGATGCCACTTGCCATGCTGCCCGGCCCCCGATTCCCCGGCTCTCGCGCCGGATTTTCGGGTGGGAAGTTAACGGGTTGACCCGCGGTCCGATAGGGCCACCCTGGCGGGGCCGGAGGGGACACGAACGGCTAGACCCGTCGCCCCAGCGACGGGCCGGGGCGGCCTGGCGCTGCCAAATCCGCCCATCCCGGCTGCAATCCGGCCCGCCGCGCCCCGTGCGGGGCGCATTGTCCGCATGCACGGGGGGCGGCTGGACACCGGCGCCGGGGGCCTGTATCCCCTCGCGCCATGAGCGTCACCACTGCCAACAGACCCCGCCTGAAGAAGGCGAAATCCAACCCAAAGGTCGGGATCGTCAGCCTGGGCTGCCCCAAGGCTTTGGTCGATTCCGAGCGGATCCTCACCACCCTGCGCTCCGAGGGCTACGAGATCTCGGATTCCTATGACGGCGCCGACGTCGTCATCGTCAACACCTGCGGGTTCCTGAACTCGGCGCGCCAGGAGAGCCTGGACGCGATCGGCGAGGCCCTGGCCGAGAACGGCAAGGTGATCGTCACCGGCTGCATGGGCGGCAACCCCAACGAGATCCGCGCGGCGCATCCCGGCGTGCTCGCGGTCACCGGGCCGCAGCAATATGAGAGCGTGGTCGCCGCGGTGCACGAAGCCGTGCCGCCGAAGCACGACCCGTTCGTCGATCTCGTGCCGCCGCAGGGCCTGCGCCTGACGCCGCGGCATTACGCCTATCTCAAGATCTCCGAAGGCTGCAACAACCGCTGCACCTTCTGCATCATCCCGAGTCTGCGCGGCGATCTCGTCAGCCGCCCGATCCGCGACGTGATGATCGAGGCCGAGAACCTGCTGAAGGCCGGCGTCAAGGAGCTGCTGGTGATCAGCCAGGACACCTCGGCTTACGGCGTCGACATCAAATACGCCGAGAGCAAGTGGCGCGGCCGCGACGTGAAGGCGAAGTTCCTGGACCTGTCGCGGGAGCTCGGCGACCTCGCGGCGGACCACAAGGCCTGGGTGCGGATGCATTACGTCTATCCCTACCCGCATGTCGACGCGGTGATGCCGCTGATGGCGCCAGACGGGAGCGGAAGGTCCAGGATTCTCCCCTATCTCGACATCCCGTTCCAGCATGCCAGCCCGAACGTGCTGAAGGCGATGCGCCGCCCCGCGCATCACGAGAAGACATTGGACCGGATCAAGGCCTGGCGCCGCGCGGTGCCGGACCTGACCCTGCGCTCGACCTTCATCGTCGGCTTCCCCGGCGAGACCGAGGACGATTTCAACTTCCTGCTCGACTGGCTGGACGAGGCGGAACTGGACCGCGTCGGCTGCTTCAAATACGAGCCGGTCGCGGGCGCCGCGGCCAACGCGCTGCCGGG
>DASZSL010000001.1:0-37841 GCA_035548715.1 Dongiaceae bacterium | reverse complement strand
GAGCCGCGCCTGCGCCGCCTCCGTGCCCATGAAGCCCGAGAGGCCGCCGGCGCCGTGGCCGCGGTCTTCGCTCAATCCCTCGCCGACGCGGGCGAACAGGGTCAGCATCGCCCGCGTGCCGAGGGCGCGCTCGATCTTGTCCATCACCGGGCGGTCCAGGCCGAAGGCGACGGCGAAGCGCTGCGCCGCGGCGAAGCGACGGTCGGCCGCCTCGCCCCAGTCGCGGCGGACCTGCCCGAGTTCGGCCGCCGAGCGGCTGGCAAACCGGCGGTCCGCCTCGGCCTGGATCGACTGCGCATGGGCAGTGTAGCGCTGCGCGATACCCTGCGCCTGCCTGGCCGACAGGCCGAGGTCGTGGAAGGTGCGCGCCATCGCATCGACGAAGGCGCGGTCGCCGCCCTCCGGCGCCTGCAACCCATAGCCCGCCGGGTCTTTCGGCCGCCCGAGGCGGTCGTAGATCCGCGCATAGCCTTCGGCGTCCTTTTCGTCCTTCGGCCAGGGCACGTGCTCGGAGCGCTGCAGGCGCTCCAGATGCCGATAGGCCTTCACCACCTCCGCCGGGCCGTTCTCGTTGATCCAGCCCTTGTTGCGCAGATAGACCTGGGTGTCGCCGTCGAAGCCGCCGTACCACGGCGCGGGCACGGCCTCGCCGGGCGGTGCCTCGCCGTCGGCGCCCGCGCCGTCTTCCGCGACCGCCGTGGTGACCGCCGCCTCAACCATTCGCGCCTCCCTTCATCTGCCGCCGGAGCTCGGCGGCGCGCCAGTTCTCGGATTCGTCCATGCGGATCATCGCGTCGATGTAGTTGACCAGGATCCGTGCGCCTTCGGCGACCGCCATGGCGATCGGATCGATGCGGCCCTCGGCGTCGCGCCGGAGGATCGAGGCACCGACCAGCAGCCTGAGGTCGCCCAGCACCGGCTTCGCATGCTCGGCGCCGAAGGTGAGCTGATAGGCCTTCACCAGCTCGCGGTCGGGCAGCTTCATGCCGCGCCGCTCTTCCCGGCTGCGACACCCGCCTGTGCCAGGTCCTTCACTGCCGAGGCGGCCGCCGGTGCCGCGCTCACGAGAAGCTGCGCCTGCTGGGCCTGGGCGCGGCCCTGGCGCAGCGCATCGATCTCGTCTTTCGAGCGCAGCCACTTCGCCGGCACGCCGTTGATGTCCGCGAGGCCGATGCCGATCTCGTCGGGATTGAAGACGTCCATCACGCTGGGATCCACCTGGGCCAGCGGCGACAGCGCCTCGATGGTCCGCAGGAAGCCGACGCCCTGGTCCGCCTTCATGGCGCGCGTGAGCGGCGAGTTGTACTCGATCTTGTAGCTGCCGCCGCGCGCCAGCAACTGCTCGGGCGGCCGCGCCAACGCGCCGGCGCGGGCCAGGAGGTCGATCTCCCGCGCGACGATCGGTCCCAGGAGCTCGCTCTGCTGCCGCCCGGTCGTCGGCGCCAGCAACGCGCCCTTCTCCTGGGCGCGCAGCATCGCCTCGGTCGCCGTCATCTGCGGCGTATCGACCAGGATCTGGAACAGCGTCACCAGGAAGGCGGCGTTGACGCTCTGGCGACGTTCGGCGATCTCCTCCTTGACCGGCGCGAACTGCGCGCCCCGGTTCAGCGGGTGGATCAGCGGCCGGCCCTGGTCATCGACCGCGCCATAGTTGATCGCGGCCGGCAGCAGCGAGACGCCGTCGCCATAGGCCGAGAGGATGCTGTCATTGGGCGCCAGCAGCGGCGGCGCGACCGAGAGCTGCGCTTCCTGGATGGCGGTCTGCGCCATCACGTTCAGCATCTTCACGTCGGGTAGCGCCATCATGGCCGGCGAGCGGCCGTAGACCTCGCCCGGCGTCGTCACGTAGCGAGAGACCGCGTAGGGGAAGGTGCGGAAGCCGCCGGTGCCGACCACCTGCCGCGCATCGACGCAGATCCAGATCGACTGGTAGCGCATGCCCTTCGGGCCGAGGCTGCCGTATTGCGGCGAGGCGTTCGGGCAGGCGACGTGCAGATAGGTCGCCTTGTCGTCCGGCCGCTGCTCCAGCCTGGTCTTGATCTGATCCGGCAGGTTGTCGGTGCCGAAGCGCTGCGCCGCCTGCTCCGCGGTCAGCTCGTGCTTGTAATGGACATGGCGGATGCGGCCCTGGAAGTCCTCGACGATGTAGAGCCCCGCCAGGTGCACCGCGCGATAGGCGATGCCCTCGCCGGGGATCTCCTCGCTGAACAACGCGCCGGTGCCGAAGTCGCCGAGGCCCTTGTAGACCTCGTGGATCTGCGAGGCGAAGTTGGAACGCGGCGAATAGCGGAAGGCGAAGAGCCGCTTGTTGATGTCCTCGCACCAACGCCTGACCGCCGTGTCCTCGGCCAGATCGTCGTCGAGCGGCTTCAGCGCATGCCAGAGCTGCGTCCTCGGGGTGAGCATGGATTCGAAGGCGGCGGCGAAGCGGTCGGAGGCCAGGGGCGCCGTCGAGTCGAATATCTTCTCCGTCCGCCGGTCGCCTTCGGGACGCTTCACGGTGAAGGTGGAGTTGCGCGGCGTCACCAGGTCGGCGACGTCCTGCCAGTAGTTGTCCCAGTTGGCCCGCTCGGCCTCGAGCTGGGACTGGCGGCGCAAGACGTCGCCAGCGATGTCGCGGCTGTCGTTGGCGGCTCTCTTCGAGACGCGCGGCGCCGGTTGGCCGAGAATGGTTGCGGTGCCGATGCCCATGTCAGCTATACCCCGGCAATGCGGTCTGCGGCTTGATCGACTGGAAAGCGTCGTAGACGCGCGCATGTCGGGTCGGCGGTGCGGACATGCTAGACGTACTCCAGTTCGGCGAACTTCTGCGCGAACGCCTTCGAAATGGGAATGCTGCCCAGGTTGTTCGGATGGATCTGGTCGCTCCCGGCCGTGCCGGCGCGCAGCGATGCCGGCATCACGCCCGCGTCGAAGTCGGTCTTGTCGGCCGGAAGCTGGGACCCTACCGCGATGCCGGCGTCATCCAGGCCCTGGCAGCTGTCGCCGACGACGCTGCCCCCGACGCCGACGGTCGGCGCCGTGATGTAGCCTGCGAGATCGAGCGACTGCGCTCCGTAAGTGGCGCGGAGCGTCGATCGGATCGACAGCATGTCGGCCTGGTTCCGCAGGTCCGACCACAGCAGCGGCTCGACCACGATGAATCGTCCGCCGGCGTTGATGCTCTGCCACTTGCTGACGATGTCGGCGATGTTGTCCGGCCCGTTTCCGGCCAGGCCGGCGTCGTTCTCGATCGCCCAGATCACCAGCACCGTGCGCGGGTTGCCGTATTCGGGGTTCCGGGTCAGGTCATCGGCGTAGGTCCCGGTCCCATACACGCCGTCTCTGATTTGCTGCGAGCTTGCGCCGGCATGGGCGATGTTGTTGTACCAGGCCGCTCCGTCGAGCTCGTCGCGGATCAGGCGCGCATACCAGCTCATGCCCGTGAGGCCGGCAACCGGCGAGGCTTGGTTGCCGTACGGCAGGCTGTGCCCGCATCCGACGATGGAGAACGCGCTGTCGACCAGGTCGCTCGGGAAATCGATCTGGTAGGAGTTGATGGTTCCGGTCCAGACCGTCGTGCCGCCGTAGAAGGCCTTGCCGATGCAGACGATCGGATAGTTCACCGGAGCCGTGGCCGGCAGCGTCTGCAAGGCGCCGCCGTTCAAGCCGGCCTTGATGCGATTGCTCACGCGCAGCTCGACCGTGAACGTCGCCCCGTCGGCCACCGCGCCGAGGTCGTATTGCAGATAGGTGAGCCCGTTGGTGATCTGGCAAACCTGGGACTTCATCTCGACGATGATGTGTCCGTCCGACTGGCGGCGATAGACGGCCAGGTAGTCGTAGTTCAGGCCGGAGCTCGACGCGTTGTTCGTGAGGCAGAGCAGCCACTCGGTATTCGTCGGCGAGACCTTCGCCACGGCGTTGACGATCCAACGGTGCTTGCGCTTCCAACCCGAGCCGGTCGGCCGGCACAGCTTGATCGTCGCATTGTCGAGGCGACAATCCGTCCCGGCGGACGTGTTCTGCCGGAGCGCGATGCGGCTGCGGGAGATCGCCGCGATGAACGGCCCTTTCTTGTGCCCCTCGCCGTTGGACTGCTGGGACATGCCGACGGTCTGCTGGAAGGAGCCGGTCGATTCCGACATCACGGTGAAGGTGACATCAGCGCCGTTGCGGGTGACGTCGCCTTCCTGGAGATAGCTCTCCCCGGCGACGAGGGGAGGATACTGATACGCCTGGGACCCGGTTGCGCCGTTGACCGTGAGCAGCAGTTTTCCGGTGTCCCATGACGCCGCCGCAGGCCCCCCGCTGTTCTGGCCGGCGGTCCAGCCCGCTATGTCCGTGTCGAAGCTGCCATTGGTCACCATCTCGGAGGCGCCGGGGACGACCACCGGGCCGAGGACGGCGGTGATGCCGCTGATGACCCGGTTCGGATCGAGCGCCGCCAGGGCCGCCGCCTCGCTGGCGTAGATGACGCCATTGGCCTTGTAGATGCCGTTCACCCGGCCGACCTGGACCAGCGGCCTGGCGCGGCCTTCGTTCAGGATCGTGCCGAGCGGTCCTGCCAGCGGGTAGGCCTGGGCCCGGGTCAGGGGGGATGTGAGGTTGCTGGTCATTGGGTGCCTGCGGCGACGGCGTAGACGGCGGTCGGCGAGCCAACGACGGCGGCCCGAAGCTGGCCCGGCGGCAGCTCGAAGTTGCCGCCACCGTCCGCGGTCAGCGTCGTGTCGGTGCCGGTGTCGATCCAGGTCAGGTGATCGGGCCCGAGGACCTGCAGCTTCACGGTCGCGCCGTTCCACGTATCGGCATGCACCAGGAACGAGCCCTTGCCGCCGTTCCAGACATACGCACCGCCAGTCGCGTTGCCGTTGTCGATCAGATTCAAGGCGCAAGTGTTCATTGGATTTCCTTCAATCCTGTGAGGTTGGGGATGGTGCGTCCGCGGGCATCACGCCGGCGGGCGTGGTCGGAGATTCGTCTCAGCGGTCTGCGCGGGGGCGTCGGCGGTCCTGGAGCAGCGGCGCCGTCCGTTGCGCCGACTGCATATCGGATTGTGCATCCAGCCGGTCGCCGTCGGCGCTCCCGGGTACCGGGGACGGGGCACCGCGCCGCCCTTCGAGCGCGGGAACCAGGATACGATCGGTGTCGGCGTCAGTTGCCACTGGTCAGCATCCGCGATCCGGTGAGCTCGGTGGTCACGCCGCCGGTTGCAGTCATCTGGTTGGAGCCGACTCCCTGCTGCCAGGCACGGCGCTTCTTCTGCTCGGCCTCGGCTGCGGCGATGGCGTCGGCGGCACTGTCTCGGGTCGGCGGCGGCTCGACATGGATCGGCTTCGGCTGCTCGACGCCGAAGAGCTGATGCACGAAATGCCCGCTTTCATCCGCGATGAATCGGGCCAAGAGCCCGCGCAGCCGCCAACGCATTCGGGAGCACCCCGCTCGCTATATATAAGGAGTGTCGCAGTGCTGGCGCGACCCGCGGGTCCAGCGCCGCCGCTCCGATCAGCGGCAATTCGATATACACACTATAGTACGATCTTCGGCGGAATGCAATCGGAATCAGACCACGCATCGACCGCCGGTCGACATTTGCGCGTTTGACTGCGCGCCATGGCGGTCACCACCCATACGGCCTCGCCTTCCCGCCACCTTCGGCGAAGCGCGCCCGATGCGGTGCGGCGCGCGCCGCCGTGGAAAGCGCCGGATCGGCGAGCGGCTGGCGATCCAGCAGGTACCGCCCCAGCCCGATGCAGAGATAGCGGAAGGCATCCGCGCCGTGGCTGGTCCAGTCGTGCAGCGGTACCGGCTTCAACACCTGGCGCTTCTCGTCCCAGTCGCTGCGATACTGCCGCAGCGCCTTCACGCCATCGGCGCAGCGCGTCGCATTGAACCAGCATTTGCGCAGAGCGAAGCGGACCTGGGCGATGCCGTCATCGACGCTCGAGGCGGCGAGGATGGTTGGCGCGAGCCCATAGTTGCGCAGGACATCCGCCCGCGCCATGCCGGAGCCGAGTTCCTTCACCGCGAGATCGTGCGGGAAGAAGTGCAGCCCATAAACCCAGTCGGCGCGATGTCTGGCGCGGAGCTGCGCGACGTAGTGCTCGAGGCCGACGCCGGCATTCTCGACGTAGTCGATCAGCCGGATCTCGCCGAGCACGATCTGCGCGAACCAGATCGCCGTCGGATCGCCGATGCCGAGATCCCATCCGGTATGCACCGGCAAGGCCGGCTCATGCGGGAAAGGTTTGACGCGGCCGGATTGCTCGGCCTGGGCGATCAGACCGGCGTAATAGGCGCCGGGCACGGCAGCGTCGAACGAGCACTCGAACTCCTGCGCATACTGGTCCGGCGACATGATGCGGCGCGCGGCCTCGAGCTCGGCGCCTGCGACGATGCCGGTCTCGCTCGCCTTGTAGAGGAAGCCCGCCCAGTCGGGATCCGGATGCAGCGTGCCGTCGTCTCCGGCGAAGCCCCGGATCGCGCCCTCGTAGAGGTCGGCGAAGCCGTTGCGCCCCAGCGGCGTGCCGATGAAGATCGCCCAGCCTCGCCGGTCGGCCAGGGCCGGACGAACCACCTCGGTCCAGACTCGGGGTGACATATAGGCATATTCGTCCAGCACCACGCCGTCGAAATAGAGGCCGCGCAGCCGGTCGGCATGCTCGGCGCCGTAGAGGCGGATGCGCGCGCCCTGCTCGCCCTCCTTCCGCGGCGGCAGCTCGACCCAGAGCTCGGTCTCGCTGACCTGGACGCCGGGAATCGGCGCCGTATATCGCTTCAGGTAGGACCAGGCGACGTCCTTGGCCTGAACCTGGGTCGGCGCCAGATAGGCGAAGCGCGGCGCCGGCAACGTGCAGCGCCGCGCGCGGGCGATCAGCTCGTTGACGCAGAACACCGTCTTGCCGAAGCGGCGATGCGCCACCAGGACCTTGAACCGCGCCCTCGCCCGGTGCAGCGCCAGCTGCTGTGCCCGCGGCCGGTGACCGGTCGAAACCCTAATCGGAATAACCATCGTCCACCAGCAATGGCTGGACTCCACCGGTGCCCTCGCCCGGCGACGCCATGGGACGGCCATGGGCGCGGTCGAGGATCTCCTTGATGGCGGAGACGCGCACGTTCTCCGACGTCGCCGCGCGGGCAAGCCGCGCCAGTTCCTCCAGTGCCTCCGGCACATACGACAGCGCGCGTGCGCGCGTGTCGGCCATGGCTTCGCGTGGAGCCTCGTCCTCCGGCGTGGTGATGCGGCGGTGCCTCACGGCTGCTACCCTTCGGCGTCCCGCCGGATATAACGGGCCATGCGCTCCAGCATCGTCGCGATCTCGGTCGGCGCGGCGCGGTTGCGGTCGTCGAGCTCCAGCATCGCGCGGTATTCGATCCCGTTGGCCGCGACCTTCAGCACGGCGGCGTTGTGCCGCGTGACGAGCGTCAGCGCCGGCGGTTTCAGCGCGAACCGCCGGCGCGCGGTGGTGACGATGATCATGGCACCTCCCGGGCTTCGGGTAGCGCCGGAAGACCGAAGGAGTCGCGGGTGCAGCACCGTCGCAGCGATCTGCGGACCCGCATCGCCTGCCGGCAGTCATCGCGCAGCTCGGCGAGGGTCGGCCACCAGCGCTCCTTGCGCGCCCATTGGCGCAAGGCGGCAATCACGACGTCGCCCGGGAATGCTTTCAGCTCCTGGGTCAAGGCCGCAAGGCGCAACGTCTGGTCCTGCCGGTCCTGGCGAGCGGCGCGGGTCAGCATCAGGCAGCGGGTGATTTCCTGCACCAACTCCGCATGCGCAGCCGGCCGGTCGATCTCGTCGAGCCAGGCCAGCACCGTCTCGGCCTCGCTGGCGACCAGCGGACGGACGAGGTCGAAGCCGACGAGCTCGTACTCATCGCTCAACCTCTCCCTGAGCGATGACCTCAAGCGCGGCGGCAAGCAGGCCAGGATTGCGCGCTCCGTTCGCGCGGGATCCCGCGCATCCCGCGCGGTTGCGACCGGCATCGGCGTCGCGCCGGCACCAGCCTTGCCAGAACCGGCTGGGATCGCGCTTGCGCCGGCGCCCGGGCGCCGCATTGGCGGCCCAGCCTCGCAGGTCTTCGAGCACGCGCTCGGGATCGAGGCCGAGTCCGGCCGCATAGGCGCGATCGCCGGCACTAGGCTCCCAAGCCGCGACATCGACGATCGCCGTCCCTCCGCCCGTCCTTCCATCGCCTTCTCCCTCGTTTTGCAGAGCATGCGGTCCGTCTTGCGCGTGCGCCGATGCGCCCGCATCGGATTCCGCTCTGTTCTGACTCTGCTCTGGTTCTGACTCTGATTCTGGGGACGTCACGGTGACGCCCCGCTGCTTCGCACGGTGACGCCGCATGCGCGCGGCGCTGCCGTCGCTTTGATACTGCCGCGTCTCCCAGCCATGGATGCGCAGCCCCTCGTCGTGGCGATCGAGCAGGCCGTTGGCGCTCAACGCTCCGACGATCAGGATCGCCTGCTCCTCGGTGGTGCGCAGCGCGAAGGCGACGTCCTCGGCCGGCGGCAGTGCCCCGCCATGCCGGCTCGCCAGGCACAGCAGGTTGATCCAGGCCTTGAACATGCGGTCAGGCAGGCGCTGCACCTTCGGATCGTCCAGCACCGCATCGTAGAGACGGAACCATCGGGCCATGGGCGTCACACCAGCTTCCATACATGCGCCTTCCGGCCGCTCGCGTTCCTGCGATGCAGGCCTGTTGCGTCGATGCGGCCGTCGCGGCGGAGTTCGGAGAAGCGCGGGCGCAGGCTGAGCGGCGTGGCGCCGACCGCCTCGGCGCACTCATCCGCGGTCATCGGCCCCAGGCGTCCCAGCGCGCCGAGCGCCAGGCTCCGGAGATCGTCGTGTCGGCCGTCCACGGCGCGCGGCAGCGCCCGGCTCACCGCGGCGCCCTTGGGCGCCTTCTGCCGCTTCAGCGCCGCACGGAATCCGCCGGTCTCCTTGGGCAGGCGGTTGGCCTGCATGTAGACCTTGCCGCCGCGCATGCGGATCCTGAACTGATGCACCAGGCCGCAATCGCAGCAGGCGATCTTGCAGCGGCGGTTGGAGCGCCCCTCGTGGAACAGCCACCATTGGCCGTCCTCGACCTGTTCGTATCGGCTGGATTTCATCCTCCGGCTCCCTCCATCTCGTTGCAGCGCCTGCGCTTCGGCGCCTTCGGCAGGAAGGTCGGCGACGACCCGCGCACCGCATGCCAGAGCCAGGCCGCAAGGATGCGGTTGGCGGCGGTCACGGTATCGTCGCCGTAGATATCCCGGGCATGCCGCTGCGCCTCGCGGACGAGCTGATTGATCTCGCTGGCGAGCACGCACGGCATGCGGAACCTCGCAGGTTGGCGTTTCATGCGGCGCTTCCCAGCCGGAGCCAGGTGGCGCGCACCTCGTCGGCCGCAGTCGGCCTGCGCTGCTCCAGCCGCAGATGTGGCGGGATCCGCTCCGGCGGAAGGAAGACGCGTGCGCGGTGCTCGGCGCACCAGCTACCGCCCCCAACCGTCTCGGCGCCGCACCAATGCACGTCGTCGAGCGGAAAGCGGCAGCGCCCGTCGTTCTCAATCAGCTCTGCGAAGCCGATCATGGAAGAACCTGTGCGGCGGATTTCCGGATTAGCCCGCTATCGCCGGCGCGGCATGTCTCGCGGGAACGAGACAGGGAGGGGGCGCGCCGCGGTGCCCCGGGCCTCTCAGCCCATCCGGAATGAAGACGCCGCCGCTCGCCTGGGGGAGTGGGCACCGTGCAAGCCTCATGGATGTCGGTGGGTAGAAGCGCGGCTGGCGGGCCTGTTCTCCCGGAGCCGTGATAGGGAGAATAGTAGGTTTATACCTATCCGTCAAGCAGCATCTGCCTACTATCCGACTCGATTTCCAGGTGCTAGGTTCGCTGCGATGGCGAAGAAGGTCATGGTGCAGCGGCCGCTCGACGGACCGCGCCGGCTGGTGGCCGAGAGGATCGCGGAGCTTGGCCTCGACATGGCCAATCTCTCGCGTGAGCTCGGCCACAATCACGCCTATCTGCAGCAATACGTGCGCTACGCGATCCCCGCCCAGTTGAAGGAGGACGACCGCCATCGACTGGCCGCCCTGCTCCGCGTCGATCAGCGCGCGCTGAAACCTGGCGGAAGCGTGGACCTCACCGGCTTCGGCGAATCATCCGGCGACGAAATCGCGCCGCTGGACGCCCACGCGCCGGGCGAGGTGCGCGCCGCGCCACAGGTGCGCTTCGGCGGCGCGCAGCTCCGGCCGGAGAACGTGCCGGTGAGAGGCGTGGTGCGCGGCGGACAGGGCGGCTCGTTCGAGCTCAATATCGGCGACCCGATCGAATATGTGCGCCGCCCGCTCTCGCTGATTGGCAAGGGCGAGATCTACGCGTTGCACGTGGAGAGCGACTCCATGGCACCGCGCTACGAGCCGGGCGAGATCATCCTGGTCTGGGCGCAGCGCCCCGCCCTCATCGGCCGCGACGTGGTGGTGCAGCTCCGGCCTTCGCATGACGGCGAGAATCCGCGCGCCTACTTGAAGCGCCTGATGAAGCGCAACGACAAGGACCTGGTCCTGGAGCAGTTCAATCCCAGGAAGACCATGTCACTGAAGATGAAGGACGTGATCAGCGTCCACATGGTCCTCACCCGGGACGAGATGCTCTAGGCTCCGGGCCGCCGGCCGCCAGACGGCTTCCTGCCGGCGCCGTCAGCCGCCGACTCGATCCCGGGGCCGGGCTTGAGCCCGATGATCTCCTGCGGCCTTGACTTTTCATAGGTATTTCCCTATCATCGGCCATGTCCATAGGGAGGCCGCCGATGCCCGACGCCATCGCCCTGCGCAACGAGATCGAGCGGCGCTATGACGGCGAGATCCCGCCCGAGGCATTGGCCGCCATCGCCGCGGCCGAGCAGGCGGAGCGCGAGGCGCGGCTGACCGCCCGTCTCTCCCCGGAGGCCCGCCTGCGTTTCCTGGCCGCCAAGGAGTTCCGGCTCGCCAAGGGCTGCTTCCGGACCCTGGCGCGGCTCACCCGCCAGGGCACGATCCGCCCCACCGAGCGCCCGGCACCCGGCGAATGGAAGAACACGTTCCAGCAGCTGCGCGAGAATGCGCGCCTGCGTGCCTGCCCGCATCTCGAGGCCTTCGCCGCGCTCCGCCACCAGGAGCGCCGCGCGGCCTAGCGGCCAGCCCGGCTTGCGACGGTGTTCCGGGCACGCAGCCAGCCCGCACCGGCCAGCGTCAGCAATGCCGTCAGCAGCATCGGCACGCTGCCCGGGATCGGCGCCGTCGCGAGCAGCGCGTTTCGCGCGACAGCGGCGGACGGAGGCGAGCTCAGCGCGATGCGGTACGTCTCGAAGGAATCGTTGATGCCATTCTGCGAGTACCCGAAGAATCCGCCGCTCGGCGTCGGCTGGAGGAACAGCGACAGCGAGAAGTCGTTGGTGCCCCAGACATACTGGTTGGCATGCCCGTTGCCGCCGAGGATGAACCAGCTCTGCGACGGGTCGTAGCTGAACACGATCGGCCCGGTCACGGCGATATTGATGCCGCGGAACGTGAGCCCGCTCGACTGGTCGGTGTATTTCTTCGCGGTGTCCAGCGTGAAGGTGAAGGAGCCACTGACCGGATTCTTCGGCGCCGCATGCCCGGTCTGGCTGGAGAATCCGCTCGCGACGAAGTTCAGTGTGCGGGTAATCGTGGCCGCTTCCGCAGCCGTCGCGGCGGCCTGGCCGGCGAGCGCCAGGGCCAATACCGCTGCCATCCCGACGATGCGCATGGGTCTCTCCCGAAAAACCCCGCTGCCGATCTGCAACTGAGGCAGACAACCCCAACGTGCGATGTGGGTTCCGTTGCATTTCCTTGACGCCGGGAGGGGAATAGACGGGCCGTCACATGTTCCGGCTGTCATTCCACACCGCGCTCCGTTTAGATATTGCTTCGCATTATCAGGGAGACGGGGCATGAGCTTCATCAAGACGAAGGACGGCGTCGAGATCTTCTACAAGGATTGGGGCGCCAAGACCGCGCAGCCCATCGTGTTCCATCACGGCTGGCCGCTCTCGGCCGACGACTGGGACAACCAGATGATGTTCTTCCTCGACAAGGGGTACCGCGTCATCGCCCACGACCGGCGCGGCCATGGCCGATCGAGCCAGACCGATACCGGCAACGAAATGGACACCTATGCGGCGGACGTGATCGCGCTCGCGGCGGCGCTCGACCTGAAGAACGCGATCCATGTCGGCCATTCGACCGGCGGCGGCGAGGTCGCCCACTACGCCGCCCGCGCCGAGAAGGGTCGCATCGCCAAGGCGGTGCTGATCGGCGCGGTACCGCCGATCATGGTGAAGTCGGAGAAGAATCCGGGCGGCCTGCCGATCGAGGTGTTCGACGGCTTCCGCGCCGCGCTGGTCGCCAACCGCGCACAGTTCTACGTCGATGTGCCGGCCGGCCCGTTCTACGGCTACAACCGCCCGGGCGCCAAGGTCGCGCAAGGCGTGATCGACAATTGGTGGCGGCAGGGCATGATGGGCGGCATCAAGGCCCATTACGACTGCATCAAGGCCTTCTCCGAGACCGACTTCACCGAGGACCTGAAGCAGCTCGACATCCCGGTGCTGCTGATGCACGGCGATGACGACCAGATCGTGCCGATCGCCGATGCCGCCCTCATCGGCATCAAGCTGCTGAAGCACGGCACCTTGAAAGTCTACAAGGGGCTGCCCCACGGCATGTGCACGACCCATCCGGAAGTGATCAACCCGGACCTCCTCGCCTGGATCAAGGGGTGAGCATCAGCGAGGGCGGCACCGGCCGGTGCCGCCCTTCCCGCTCATCCTTCCCGGACCACGCCTTCCGCCTCGCGGGCGACCGCCAGCAGATCGGCATCCAGGCCGCCCATGGCGGAGATCAGGAATCCGACCGGCATCCCCGCTTCTCCTCGCCCGCAGGGCAGTGACACGCCGCAGAGCTCCAGGATGTTGCCGAGCGTCGTGTTGCGCAGGGTCGATGCGTTCGCCTTGAGGTAGAGCGCGTCGTCGGTCTCGAGCGGCCGCACGAGCGGTGCGACGTGCGGCACTGTCGGATGGACGAGCATCGCCCTGGGGCCGAGGACCGTTCGTGCCTCGGCGACCAGCGCCTTGCGGCCGGCGCGGAACGCGGCGACGTCGGCCGCGGCGATCTTGCCGCCGGCGGCGAGCCGCGACGCCACTCTGGGGTCCATTGCAGCCACTTCCCGCGGATCGGCCAGCCGCGCCGCATGCACCTGATAGGCCTCCGCGGCGACCAGCGGCCCGTGCCGGGCGACGAGCTCCAGCACGCCGTCGAAGGGCGGGAAGACGCGGCGCTCGATCGTGGCGCCCGCCGCGTCGAGCCGCTGCAAGGCGCGCTCGAAGGCATCGACCACGCCCGGCTCAGCATTGTCGAACACGACATTGACCGGCACGACCAGCGTCACGTCCTTGACGCCGGTCTCCGCCGTCTGGGCGATCGCATCGCGCATCGCCGCATCGACGGCGATTGCGTCGGCCACGTCATGGGCGAAGACGCCAAGGGAGTCGAGGCTCTGCGCGAGCGGAAAGACGCCGTCCATCGGATAGCGGCCATGGGTCGCCTTGTAACCGACGATTCCGTTGAACGCCGCCGGGATGCGCACCGAGCCGCCGGTATCGGTACCGATCGCCGCCGGCAGGAGACCCATCGCCACCGCGACCGCCGAGCCCGAGGACGAGCCGCCGGGAATCCGCGGCGCATCCGCGCTGCTCCACGGATTGCGCGGCGTCCCGTAATGCGGATTGAGGCCGAGGCCGGAGAAGGCGAACTCGGTCATGCCGGTGCATCCGACCGTGACCATGCCCGCCGATTTCAGCGCGGCGACGACCGGCGCGTCGGCCTGGGCCGGCGGCGTCGAGGCCAGCACCCGCGAGCCTGCCGTTGTCACCTCGCTCTCGAGATCGAACAGGTCCTTCCAGGCAACCGGCACGCCGTCGAGTGGGCTCGCCGCGCGCCCCGCGCGCAGTCGCGCCGATGCCGCCTTCGCCTCGGCCTGCGCGCGCGCCGCACTGATACGGGTGAAGAGGCCGGGCATGTCCGCAGCGGCGATCGCCGCCAAGGTCTGCTCGGCGAGCACCTCGGCGTCGAGCGCGCCCGATTGCAGCGCGGCGCCGAGCGCCAGCGCGGTGCGGGGGGATTGGGTTCGGCTCTCATCCATGGGACGCTCTACGGTCGCTGACGGGGACCCGCAACCTCGCACAGCGGGGCGCGCAGTCAAGCCCCGCGCCGTCCGGACCGGTCACCCGGCCGCCTGCAACCGGGCGATGCGCTCTGCTGTCGGCGGGTGCGAGTACTTGAAGGTGGAGTAGATCGGATCGGTCGTGCCTGGCGAGGCATTGTCCTTGTGCAGCTTCAGCAAAGCCGAGGCGAGATCGGCGCCGCTGGCCTGGCGGGCGGCATAGGCGTCGGCCTCCCATTCATGTTGCCGCGAACGCCAGTTGGAGACGCCCTTCGCCCAGCCGGTGAAGTTCGGCAGTACCAGCATGCACAGGATGAGCGAGACCAGCGGCATCGCCTGCGACGTCTCGGGCGCGACGCCGAAGCCGGCGGCGAACCAGCCGGCGCCGGCCAGATAGCCGATCACGGCGAAGGCGACGAGGCTGACCGCGAAGCCGGTCGCCATGCGCTTCACGATATGGTGGAGCTTGAAGTGTCCGAGCTCGTGGGCCAGCACCGCCTCGATCTCGGCGGGCGTAAGGCTGGCGAGGATGGTGTCGAACAGCACGATGCGCTTCGAAGGGCCGAATCCGGTGAAGAACGCGTTGCCGTGCGACGAGCGCTTCGAGCTGTCCATCTTGAAGAGGCCGCCGGCGTGGAAGCCGCAGCGCGCGAGCAGCGCCTCGATACGGCTGCGCAGGGCGGCGTCGTCCACCGGCTCGAACTTGTTGAACAGCGGCATGACGAAGCGCGGCACGATCAGCAGCATCAGGAGGCTGAACGCAGCGTAGAAACCCCAGCCCGCCAGCCACCACAGCGCGCCCGCATGCCGCATGATGAAATCGATGGCGAGCACGAAGGGTGCGCCGATGACGGCGGCAAGCGCCGCGCCTTTGAAGAGGTCGGCGACGAACAAGCCGGGTGTCATGCGGTTGAAGCCGTATTTCTGCTCGATCCTGAAGGTGCGCCAGGCGGCGACCGGTACCTCGGGCACGGCATAGGCCAGCGCCACCGCGCCGGCGAGCAGCAGGCCGGCGAGGTAGCCCGAGCCGGCGACGGCGATCGCGAGATCGGTGAAGGCGGCGAACAGCCCGCCGACCAGCAGCAACGCCGTCAGCGCCGAGCCGAGGACGCCGTCCAGGATGGAGAGCCGCAGCCGCTCGACCGCGTAATCCACGGCATGCTGGTGCTCTTCCAGCGTGATCCGGCCGGCAAAGGCCGGCGGCACGCCGGCACGATGCCCCTCGAGCCAGCGGATCTGCCGCCGGTCGAGCCAGATGTCGAAGCCGAGCGACGCCAGGATGGCGATGCCGACGATCAGGAGCAGGAGCGATGGCGACAAACGGGAAATTCCTCAGGATGCTCCGGCAAATGTAGGGATAACCCCGGCAGAAGCAATGCTTTCCCGCGCCCCAGGCGGCGCACCTTCATCCCGTCCCTAACGAGCCCATTGCGCCGAGCCCAGCTCGAAATCGAAATAGTCCTCGATTGCGATGAACTGGCGCACTTCGGTCCCGCCCAGGGTGAGCGGGAAAATGCCGAACTCGTAGCGGAACGTGCCGCCGGCCTTGGCGGGCACGGTGACCGCGCCCAGCAACGGGCGCCGGGTCTCGGCCACCATTTTGTAGTAGTCGGCCCACGGCACTTCGGCCGGTACGCGCTGCAGTTCGTCGAGATAGCGTCCGGTGAAATCGAATCCGGTCAGCGCCACGGCCTTGGTGCCCACCAGGCGGTAACGGACCCGGAACGGCTCGGCCTCCAGCTCCGCCAGGAACATGAAGGGCAGCAGCTTGATGATATCGCCGGGCCAGAGCGCACTGCGGTCCGGGATGCCTGCATCGCCCTGATGCGCCATCCACCAGGCATAGAGTGCTTGCACCATGGCCGAGGTCGATTGTTCTATGTCGGTCCAGACCGGCACGGTTCCCCCTTTCCGCCGCTTGCCAAGCGATCCCCCGGGTGCAAGCATGCCACGAAACCGGCTGCGAGGACCATGCGATGAATGTTCAGACACCTTCCGGGGCCGATCCCGCCGGGCGGGACGCCGGGATCGGCGAGTCGGAATGGCGCTTGCGCGTCGACTTGGCCGGCGCCTATCGCATCGTCGATCACCTCGGCTGGAGCGAGGTGATCATGAACCACCTCACCGTCCGGGTGCCGGGCCCGGAGCACCATTTCCTGATCAACCCCTACGGCCTCGCCTATGACGAGGTCACCGCCTCGAACCTGGTCAAGATCGACCTGCACGGGAACATCATAGGCCATTCCGACTGGCCGGTGAATCCGGCCGGCTTCGTCATCCACAGCGCCGTCCATGCCGGGCGCGAAGATGCGATCTGCGTCATGCACACCCATACCAGCGAGGCACAGGCCGTCGCGATGAAGCAAGGCGGCCTCCGGCATGATTCGATCTATGCCTCGCAGCTCTTCGAGCGCACGGGCTACCACGATTTCGAGGGCCTTTCGCTCTACGAGGGCGAGAAGGAAAGGATTCTGGCCAACCTCGGCAAGAACAACGTGGTGCTGGTGATGCGCAACCACGGCGTCCTTACCGTCGGCCGCTCGATCGCCGAGGCGTTCTGGAACATGTGGCGCTTTCAGCGCTCGGCCGAGGTGCAGATCCGCGCCGATGCGATGAACGGCCCGGATGTCGAGCTCTCCGACGAGGTGCGCCGCCGGTGTCGCACCGACGCCGACACCTTCGGCCCGAACAGCGTCAGCGAGACCATCTTCCGCGCGCTCCTGCGCAAGGTCCATCGCATCGATCCCAGCTACGCGAGCTGACCGAGATCAGCCGTCATACCGCTTGGCGGCGGCAGATCAGACCTCGGTGAGGATCGTTCGTTCCAGGCGCTGCAGGGCCGGGCTCGCGCGGCGGAGGTCGAGCGGCACGTCGATCGGGATGTCCCGGGCGACGCCGCCCTCCTTCAGCACGAGGATGCGGTCGGCGAGAGCCAGCGCCTCGCGTACATCGTGGGTGATGAGGATTGCGGTGAAGCCGTATTCCACGCGCACCCGCAACAGCAATTGATGCATCTCCGAGCGCGTGAGGGCGTCGAGCGCGCCGAACGGCTCGTCCATCAGCAGCGCCTTGGGTCTTGAGACCAGGGCGCGGGCCAGCGCTACGCGCTGGCGCTGGCCGCCGGAGAGCACCGCCGGCCAGTCCTGGGCGCGGTCGCCGAGGCCGACATCCTCCAGCGCCGCCTGGGCATGGGCCTGCCAACCGGAACCGCGCGCGATGCCGACATTGGAGAGCACGCGATGCCAGGGCAGCAGCCGCGGTTCCTGGAACAGCAGCCGCACGTCGCTGCGCAATCCGACGACCGGCTGATCGTCGACGGTCACTTGCCCGGTCGAGACGCCTTCGAGTCCGGCGATCATCCGGAGCAAAGTGGTCTTGCCGCAGCCCGAGCGGCCGACCACCGCCACGAACTGCCCGGCCTCGATCGTCAGAGAAAGATCGTCGAGTACCGCGCGTTCACCAAAGGACTTGGCGACACCGTCGAGCCGGATAGCGACGCTCCGTCCGCGCGTCGGTACCGCTTTGCCGGCCTGCGGCCAGGCCGTCCCGGGGGCGCCCTCGAGCTCCATGTCGCGCTGGCCGGCGTAAAGCGTGGCCCAGTTCATGCCGCCGCCGCCGCTCCTTGCGGCTGAAACGAGGGATGCCAGGCGAGGGCGCGGCGCTCGAGCCATCGTGTCACCATGTCCGCAAGCTTGCCGAGGAGCGCGTAGACGATGATGCCGAGCAGGACGACATCGGTCTGCAGGAACTCGCGCGCGTTCATCGTCATGTAGCCGATCCCGGCCTGGGCCGAGATCGTCTCCGCGACGATCAGCGTCAGCCACATGATCCCAAGGGCGTACCGCAAGCCGACCAGGATCGACGGCAGGGCCCCCGGCAGCACGATCCGCCAATAGAGCTCGACCGGCGTCAGGCCGTAAACCTTGCCCATCTCGATCAAGCCGCGATCGACCATGCGGATGCCGTGGAACGTGTTGAGGTAGATCGGGAACAGCACGCCGATCGCGACCAGGAAGATCTTGGCACTCTCGTCGATGCCGAACCAGAGGATCACCAGCGGGATGATCGCGAGATGCGGCACGTTCCGCAGCATCTGCAGCGAGGAATCGGTCAGCTTTTCCGCGACCGGCAGCGCGCCGTTGATCACGCCGAGCACGAAGCCGATACCGCCGCCGATCGCGAGGCCATAGAGCGCACGCCTGGTGCTGATCCAGGTATGGTGCAGCAGCTCGCCGTTCTGCAGGTTGACCCAGAAGGCCAGCGCGACCGCGCTCGGCGCCGGCAGGATGCGTGAAGTAATCCAGCCGAGCCGGGCTGCGATCTCCCAGGCCACCACCAGCAGGACCGGCAGCGCCCAGGAGATCAGAACGTCGCGCGGCGCGGGCAACCGCAATCCACCCAGGGTCTCCAGGAGCCTGATCAGGACCCGACCTTCACGACCGCTTCATCGACCTTGATCGGCTTGGGCAGCAGGCCGAGCTGGTAGAAGGTGTCGGCGATCTTCTGCTGCTCGGCGATGACCGCCGGCGTCAGCGGCGCGACGCCGTAGCCCTGCCGCGCCAACGCCACCTGCAGCACGTCGGCGGGGATGCCGACCTTGGGGCTCAGCGCCTCGGCTGCCGCCTTCGGGTCGCCCTTCGCCCATTCGTCGATCGCGACGAGCTGCGCGATCACGGCGTCGATCACCTTGGGATTGGCCTTGGCATAGTCGCGCGCGGCCAGGAAGAACTGATGATTGGAAACCAGGTTCTCGCCGTCGCTGAGTGTCCGGGCACCGGTCGCGGCGGAAGCGGCGGCGAAGAACGGATCCCAGATCACCCAGGCATCGACTGAGCCCTGCTCGAAGGCGGCGCGTGCGTCGGCCGGCGCCAGATAGATCGGTTGGATATCGTTGATCGAGAGGCCCGCATTCTCCAGGGCGCGCACCAGGAGATAATGCACGTTCGATCCCTTGTTGAGCGCGATCTTCTTGCCCTTGAGGTCGGCGACCGATTTCAGCGGGCTGTCCTTCGGCACCAGGATCGCCTCGCCCTTCGGCGCCGGCGGCTCATAGGCGACGTAGATCAGCGGCGCACCAGCCGCCTGGGCGAAGATCGGCGGCGCTTCGCCGGTGGTGCCGAAATCGATCGCGCCGACGTTCAGCGCCTCCAGGAGCTGCGGCCCACCGGGGAACTCGGTCCAGCTGACCGAATAGCCGAGCTTCTGCACCTCGCCTTCCAGCGTTCCCTTCTCCTTGAGCAGCACCAGCGTGCCATATTTCTGGTAGCCGATGCGCAGGACCTTGTCCTCCGCTTGCGCACCGTTCGTCCACAGGCCGGCGGCGCCCAGCAATGCCAGCGCCGCGACCATCCATCGCCTGCGATTCATCGACCCATCTCCGTGTTGCCCGGCACTCAGGAAACTCGAGTGATCCGCTCGCGTAAACCGAGGATTGCTTGAGAGCGCTGCGATAAAATCTCGTGGCGGCGCGCGGGAACTTCGATCGTGTCGGCCCTCTACGACTGGCTCGCCCGCCGCGACGGGGCGGCCACGTTAGCGATCACCTCGCCGAAAGGTCCGGCATTGCGCGCCGGTCCCTGGTCGTTGCCGGTCGTCGCCTTCAACGGCAGCAGCGGGAAGACCAGCTCGGCGAAACGGTAGCACTCTTCGAGATGCGGGTAGCCCGAGAGGATGAAACGGTCGATGCCGAGGGCGATGTATTCCTTCATTCGCGCCGCGACCTGCTCGGGATTGCCGACCAGCGCCGTGCCGGCACCGCCACGAACCAGGCCGACCCCCGCCCAGAGATTTGGGCTGACCTCCAGCTTGTCGCGCTTGCCGCCGTGCAGCGCCGCCATGCGCTGTTGGCCGACCGAATCGAAGCGGGCGAAAGCCTTCTGCGCCGTCGCGATCGTCGCGTCGTCGAGATGACCGATCAGCTTGTCGGCTTCGCGCCAGGCCTCCTCCGCGGTTTCGCGCACGATCACGTGCAGGCGGATGCCGAAGCTGAGGCTCCGGCCGCGCGCCCCCGCGCGCTTTCTCACCTCGGCGATCTTCCCGGCGACCGCCGCCGGCGGCTCGCCCCAGGTCAGGTAGACGTCGCAATGCTCGGCGGCGACGTCCTGCCCCGCGCCGGACGAGCCGCCGAAATAGAGCGGCGGGTGGGGCCGCTGCACCGGCGGATAGAGCAGCTGGCCCGCTTCGACGCTGTGATGCTTGCCCGTGTAGTTGACGGTCCCGCCGGTCAGCAGCGCCTTCCAGATCGCCAGGTATTCCGCGGTCACCGTGTAGCGCAGGTCATGGTCGAGGAACACGCCGTCGCCCTTGAGCTCCGCCGGGTCGCCGCCCGCCACTACGTTCACCAGCAGCCTTCCGCCGGAGAGCCGGTCGAGGGTCGCCGCCATCCGCGCGGTCATCGACGGCTCCGAGAGGCCCGGCCGCACCGCGACCAGATAGCGCAAGCGCTGCGTCAGCGGCACCATGGCGGAGGCGACGATCCAGGAATCCTCGCACGACCGTCCGGTCGGGATCAGCACGCCGAAATAGCCGAGCTCGTCGGCCGCACGCGCGATCTGGCTCAGATAGTTCAGCGTGACATGCCGCGCACCGATTTCCGTGCCGAGATAGCGGCCGTCGCCATGGGTCGGAAGAAACCACAAGACGTCGGTCGTCTCGGGTCGATCGTCGTTGCCCGCCTGCGCGCTCATATCAGTCGCTCCACTGGATATCGCCGACCGCATCATCCAGTGCGGAGCCGATTGGTAAACGGAGGAATACTCGCCCCGCCGTCGAGGATTCCTTTTCGCGCTCAATCGCCGTTGGGAAAAGCGGCGGCAAGCTGCGCCACCGCCTGCGGCTCGCCGAGCAGGATCGGCCGGCGCCAGCGGCGGATGTCGCCCTTGACCGGCTCGAAACGGTCGAGCGGCCGCCAGCGCACGCCGTCGTGACTCTCGACGGTGAGGCCAGCCGCCTTCATCAGCGCGACGCCGCCCGCGACGTCCCAGAGGTTCGGGGTCTCGAAGCGCGCGACGCGCAGCAGCCCGGCGGCGGCGAAGGCACATTCGATCGCGGCCGAGCCGGTCTTGCGCGTCTCCCACATGAAGCCGAGGTCCTTGCCGCCTTTGGGATCGCCGGCCAGGCGCCGCTGCACCGCCGGGTTGGGCTTGCGGTCGATCGGCTGCTCATCGAGCTGCAGCGAGCCGCCGACCCGCCCGTGATAGACCCCGGCGCGCAAGGCATGGGTGGTCGAGCACCAGAGCGCGCCCGCCACCGGACGGCCGTGATGGATCACGCCGATCGAGGCCGCGAACATCGGAAAGCCGTTGATGAAGTTCGACGTACCGTCGATCGGATCGACCGCCCAGATGTAATCGGCATAGGGCGTATCGGCCGCCCGGTCATCGATCTCCTCGCCGATGATGTCGTGGTCGGGGAAGCGCTCGGCGATGCGGGCACGCAGCAGAACCTCGCAGCGGTGATCGACCTCGGAGACCGGGTCGCGATAGGTCGGCTCCTCGGCCTTGGCGGCAAGGTCGCTCTTGTACCTGACCGACAGCATGCCGCCGAGCGCGTTGACGATCTCCGCTCCCGCGAGACGCGCGAGTTCGACGGCGGTGCGTTCGATCTCGGCGAGACGCCGCTCCTGGCCTTCGTTCCGGGCGATCGCCGGGTCCGCCATCACGCCTCCCGCTCTCCCGGCTTGGCCTTCGCCTTGGTCTGGACGCGCGGGGCCAGGATCTTGAGCTGCCGCTCACCGACCTCGATGTTGAGGAGATCGACCCGGTCGGGATTCTCCCCATCCTTGTCCTCCGCACCGTCGCCCGCTTTGCGCATCCCTCTGTCCTTGGCCTGCGTGGCCTGGCCCGGCATCAGCGGGAACTTGTCGTCGAGGCGAAGCTCCATTCCGTTCCAGGCGATGGTGATCTTCCTGCCCGGCACGTTGGCACAGGGCGGAGGTCCCGCCGCATCGTCATCGATCTCGCCATCGATGAGGGCATCCAGCCAATCGATCAGCGCCTGGCGATGTGCGGTCGCCACATAAGCGACGTCAAGCAGCCGGTCGCCGGCATTCGCCTTGGGCGCCAGGCGCAGGCGCGGCCCCACCTGGCGGATGTTCAGGATTTCGATCAGGATGACCTCGTCCTCGATCCGCGTGCCGTCCACGGTCACGTAGAGCCGCTCGGGCTTCGCCTCCTTGACGGCGTCGCGAAAGGCGATGCGGCCGTCGCGGATCCGCACGGCCTTGCTCTTCTCGGCGGGCTTGGGCGTAGTCGCGCGCGCCAGCGACCCCAGGCCGACGCCCTCGATGAAGTGCTGCTCGCCCCAATGCGCCCGACAGATGCCCTGGGAGAGCTTGCGCGGCCGGGCCTCGTTCCAGCGCGGGATGATCTCCTCCGGCGTGCCGCTGACGCCGAACGACAGCGCGATGTTGTTGGCCGTGCCGATCGGCAGGATCGCCAGCGGCGCCGTGACCTCGGGCTGGGCGAGCAGGATCTTCGCCACCTTGGCAACGGTGCCGTCCCCGCCGGCGGCGATCACCAGGTCGCCGGTCTTCTTCTCCAGCTTGGCCGCAAGGTCGGGGCGCTTGGAACTCCGATACTTGACCCGGAAGCCCTGCGCCTCGATCAGCGCGACCAGGTCTTCCTTGGCCGGCTCGCGCATGCCGGCGGTAGGATTGTGCACCAGGATTGCCGTCGGACGCGCCACCGCTCACCCCCGCATCATCTGCCGTTGCGGGATCAACGCGCGCGCACTGGATTCGGCTCCACCGGCGCGAATTTCGCGGGGTAAGGAACCGATCGAGCGAAAGGCGGTTATTGCGCACCGGCCGCGCTTCGCAATCCTTCAGCTTCCGGCAGCAGCCGCGCCGCCATCTGCTCGCAGGCGACCCGAAGGTCGGGTACCGCGATGATCTCCCAGAAGGCACCGCGGGTGATCGGCCCGATGGCGAAGAGGTCGACGGTGGCGTTGCCGGCCGCGCCGATCGCTGCACCCTCGGCGGTCACGTCGAGGCCAAGCTTCAGCGGATCAGGCCGCACCAGTCCGTCGGCGAGCAGCTGCTTCAGCAGCGGCTGCTCGATCGTGGTGCAATCGCCGTTGAGACCGGTGCAGTCGATCAGCCGGTCGCCAGAGAGCGCGGTCGTCTCGCCGCCGCGCCCCGATGCGCCCTTGAGATTCAGGCGTACGGTGACGCCGCGCTTGTCGGCATGGATTCCGGCAACGCGTGCCGCGGCGATGCTAAGCTGGCCCCGCGCACGCGCCTCGGCGATGCGCGCCATCACCTGCGGCGCGGCACGATGGCGATGCACGTCCCACCAGGGCCGCAGGTGCCGCAGGAAGCGCCGCCGGTCCTCCGCCGGCAATTCCTGCCACAGGCGCTGGGTGTGCGGCCTCAGCCCGTCGATCACGCTGCGCCAGCCGCGCCCCAGCCGCTCCGCGCGGTCGATCGTCCGGCGCACCGCCTGCATCAGGGCCACGAGACTCTTGCCGGAGGGCGGCGGATCGAAGGTCCAGGGACGCGGCAGGCGGATCTCGCCGGTATCGTCCGGGATGGCGCCCACATGCTGTCGCGGCAGCAGGCCGCGGCGCGAGATCGCATGCATCGGCCCGCGATGCCCTCGATCCAGCAGCGAGATCACCGTGTCGACCATGGTCAGGCCGGTGCCGAGGAGGATGACGCCCGCCTCCGGATCGAGACCGGCGGTCGTGCGCTCGTCCCAGGGATCGCCAAAAACCGGCCCCTGGCTGCGATGCGGCGGGAAGTTGCCGATCGCCAGCACCGCCGTATCGACCGTCACGCTGCGTCCCATCGCGAGGCGCAGCATCAGGCCATCGGCGTTGCGCTCGATCGCAGTGACCTCGTCGCTGATGATGGTCAGGCGGTCGCCCCGCCCGCCCCGCCAGATCGCATCGGCCAGGCATTGCCGCACATAGGCGCCGAACAGACCGCGCGGCGCGAAGCCAGTGGCCTCCGGCGTCTCGGCCAACTGGTCGCGGAGGGGCGGCGCGAGGTCGCGCAGCCAGCGTACGAAATGATCAGGATCCGCCGAGAAGGCGCTCATATTACCGGCGCGCACGTTCAGCAGATGGTTGGGATTGCCGGTGGAATAGGCCAGGCCGGCGCCGAGCCGCGGACTCTTCTCGATCAGCAGGACGCGGTCCTGATCGCTGCATCGACGCAGCAAATGCAGCGTCAGCAGGGCGCCGGTGAAGCCCGCGCCGATGATGCCGATGGTGCTGCCCATCGGCTCACCAGTCGATGCCGGCGGGCCGCACCGCCGCAGCGTGCTCCGGTGCACAAGCAAGGCTCGGGCTCGGATGGACCGGGTAGGCGAAGCCGCGCGGCGCGCCAGCGCGCCTCAGCGCGGGACGATGCCGGCGCCTGCCGCGCCAGCGGACGTAGGAGGCATGGGCAAGAGCATTGAGAACGACGAGCGCAAGGATGATCAAGAGATCAGCCATCGGGTTCTCCCATCCGGTTCTGCCTTGGGCGACGCGCACCGAGACCGGCGCCCGATCCCGATCGGATCGGGCGCCGCGTGGAAAGCGGAGCCTTCTTGGTCCGGGCCTACTGCTGATAGATCTGGTCGAACACGCCGCCGTCGGCGAAGTGGGTCTTCTGCGCCGCGGCCCAGCCGCCGAGATCGGCGATGGTGAAGAGCGGGATCTGCGGGAAACTCGACTTGTACTTCTCCGCGACAGCCGGATCGATCGGGCGATAGAAGTTCTTGGCGGCGATTTCCTGGCCTTCCGGCGAGTAGAGGTACTTCAGGTATTCCTCGGCCTGCTTGCGGGTACCGTGGGCGTCCACGACCTTATCGACCACCGCCACCGGCGGCTCGGCGAGGATGGAGATCGTCGGGGTCACGATCTCGAACTGGTCGGGCCCCAGCTCCTTCACCGCGAGATAGGCCTCGTTCTCCCAGGAGAGGAGCACGTCACCGATGCCGCGCTGGACGAAGGTGGTGGTGGAGCCGCGCGCGCCGGTGTCGAGCACCGGGACGTGCTTGTAGAGATCCGCGACGAAGGCCTTCGCCTTGTCCTCATTGCCGCCCGGCTGCTTCAGCGCCCAGCCCCAGGCCGCGAGATAGGCCCAGCGCGCGCCGCCCGAGGTCTTTGGGTTCGGCGTGATCACCTGCACGTCGCCCTTCACCAGGTCGCCCCAGTCCTTGATCCCCTTCGGGTTGCCCTTGCGGACCAGGAACACGATGGTCGACGTGTAGGGCGTCGAATTGTGCGGCAGGCGCGCCTGCCACTTGGGGTCGATGCTGCCCTTGGCGGCGATGGCGTCGATGTCGTAGGCCAGGGCAAGCGTCACCACATCGGCCTCGAGGCCGTCGATCACCTTGCGGGCCTGGCTGCCGGAGCCGCCATTGGAGACATCGATCGAGATATTCTCGCCAGCGACCTCTTTCCAATGCTTGGCGAAGGCTACGTCATAAGCCTTGTAGAGCTCGCGGGTCGGGTCATAGGACACGTTCAGCAGCTTGGAATCGGCCGCCGCCATGCCGACGACCGTCAGGCTGACGAGCGCCGAGAGAGCCGACCTTGCGGCAAATTTCCGAGCCAGTTTCAACATCTTAGCCTCCTGCATCTGTTCTCAGTTTAAAGCCCAATAGGCGCTTGACCTAAGCGGAACTTGCCGGATAGCTTTATCTCTACTAGAATGATAGACAAACAAGAGTTACTTAGGCAGGCACGAGGTTTCCTTATGTCGGTACGAACCCAACGACTTCCGTCCCTGAATGGTCTGAAAGTCTTCTGGGCCGCTGCCCGCCACGGCAGCTTTGCCAAGGCGGCCGACGAGCTGCACGTGACGCCCTCCGCCGTCAGCCTCCAGGTGCGCCAGCTCGAGGACGAGCTGGGCATCAAGCTGTTCGACCGCACGGCCCGAGGCCTGGCGCTGACCGCGTCCGGCCAACGCGTGCTGCCCGACGTCGCCTCGGCCTTCGAGCGGCTGCAGCAATCCTTCGCCGCCTTGCGCGACACCGACCGCGCCTCGATGCTAACCGTGTCGGCGGCACCCTCTTTCGCCACCAAATGGCTGCTGCCGCGGCTCAACCGATTCCTCGCTGCGCATTCGGAGATCGAGGTCAGCCTGAAGGCGACGGTCGAGCTCGCCGACTTCGAGCGCAGCGAGGCCGATGTCGGGATCCGCTACGGCCGCGGCCATTATCCGGGACTGGTCACCGAGCTCCTGATGCGCGAGATGGTGTTCCCGATCTGCAGCCCGGAGCTCCTGGCGGGCAAGGACCCCGCCGCCTCCACCGCCGAGTTCCTGGCGACGGCGACGTTGCTGCATGACGACAGCACCGACCAAAGCGAGGCCTTCCCCGGCTGGAAGATGTGGCTGCGCGCCGCCGGCGTCGATGGCGTCGACTGGCGCAAGGGGCCGCATTTCGACCAGAGCGCGCTCGCCATCGAGGCGGCGGCGAGCAGCCTCGGCGTCGCCCTGGCGCCGGCGGTGCTGGTCGAGCAGGACATCGCCAATGGCCGCCTGGTCCGGCTCGACGGCGCGGAATTGAGCGAGCCCTTCTCGTATTACCTGGTCTATCCGGCCGATCGCGGCGGCCACGAATCGGTGAGGGCCTTCCGCGACTGGTTGTTCGGCGAGCTCGAGGTGAAAAAGCCGCATTGAGCGCGGCCTCCGGCGAGTGAGGCCTCACGCAGCTTCAAGCACCTCAACGCCCGCCTCCCTCCCGATCATCGCCTGCGTCGCCAGACCGACGAACAATCCCGTCTCCACCACGCCGGTGATCGCCTTCAGCTGCGCCTGCAGCAGCGCCGCATCCTCGATCGTGTTGAAGCGGCAATCGGCGACGTAGTTGCCGCCGTTGGTGACGAACGGAACGTCGCCTTCACGGCGCAGCGCGCATTCGGCGTGCAGCGCCTTCAGCCGGTCCAGCACCAGCGGCCAGCCGAACGGCACGATCTCGACCGGGAGCGGCGTCGCCGCACCCAGTTTCGCAACCAGCTTGCTCCCGTCGGCGATCACGATCATCCGCGCGCTCGCCTCGGCGACGATCTTCTCCCGGAGCAGCGCGCCGCCCAGCCCCTTCACCAGGTTGAGCGTGCCCCGCTCGATCTGGTCCGCGCCGTCGATGGTGAGGTCGATCCGCCGATTGTGCTCGAAATCGGTCAGCGGCACGCCCAATCGCCTCGCCAGAGCCGCCGTCGCCTCCGAAGTCGGAATGCCGACGACCTTCAGCCCCGCAGCCACGCGCCGCGCCACCGCCTCCACCATCAGCGCCGCGGTCGAGCCGCTGCCGAGCCCGAGCACCATCTTGTCCTCGACCTCCGCGACGGCGCGCTCGGCGGCCTTGCGCTTCAGCGGCACCAACGCCGGATCGCTGCTCTTCATGCGGAGCGACGCCGCGCGCCGAACCGCTCTTCGAGCCCGTGCAGGATCGCGGCGCAGATCTCCGCCGGCGGGAGCGCGATGTCGACGACGATCGGATGCTCGTCCGGCGCCGGCTCCTCCAGCGCGTCGAACTGGCTCTTGAGCAGGCTCGCCGGCATGAAATGCCCGTGCCGCCCCTCCAGCCGGTGCCGGATCAGGTCATAGGAGCCCTTGAGGTAGACCAGGGCCACGCGCGGCCGGTTGCCGATGATGATATCGCGATAGGCGCGCTGCAGCGCCGAGCAACTGATGACGGCCGGCTGCTTCTCCCGTAGCAGGTCGTCGATCTTCGCTGCGATGCTCGTGAGCCAGGGTTCGCGGTCGGCCGTGGTGAGCGCGATGCCCCGCTTCATCTTCGCGACATTCGCCGCGGGATGGAAGTCATCGCCTTCCAGGAACGGGCAACCGAGCTCGGCGGCGAGCTTCTCCCCGACCGTGCTCTTGCCGGAGCCCGAGACTCCCATCAGCACCACGACGACGTCAACCGCAGCGGCGGCGCTCACTAGCGATCCTCCGGCGCCACCTGGCGCCAGTGGCGGCCGCTGCGCGAGATCAGCGCATCCGCTTCGACGGGTCCGTCGCTGCCCGAGTGATAGGTCGGGATCATGTCGTGATCGGTCGCCCAGTGGTCGAGCGCCGGCTGCACGATGCGCCACGCCTGCTCGATCGTGTCGGCCCGCATGAACAGCATCGGGTCGCCGATCATCACGTCGTAGAGCAGCGTCTCATAGCCGACATTCGGCTCCGGCGGGAACCAATCCTGGTAATGGAAATCCATCTTCACGGCGGCGAGCTCGACCACCGGGCCCGGCCGCTTGATCTCGAATTGCAGCGAGATACCCTCGTCCGGCTGGATGCGCAGCACCAGCCAGTTCGGCCGCGGATTCTCCACGTCGAGCTCGTCGAAGGGCGCGGTCGGCGCCTTCTTGAAGCGGATCGCGATCTCGGTACGGCGGTCGGAGAGGTGCTTGCCGGTCCGCAGATAGAACGGCACCCCGGCCCAGCGCCAGTTGTCGATCTCCAGGCGCATCGCGACGTAGGTCTCGGTGCGCGAATCCCGCGCCACGTCCGGCTCCTGCCGATAGGAGATCTTGCGCTGGCCGCGCACGGAGCCGGCGCCGTATTGCGCGCGCACCACGCTGCTGGGATCGACCGCGCGCATCGCCGAGAGGACCTCGGTCTTCTTGTTGCGGATGGTCTGCGCGTCGAACCGCGCCGGCGGCTCCATGGCGACCAGCGAGAGCAGCGACAGGACGTGATTCGGCATCATGTCCCGCAACGCGCCCGTCGCCTCGTAGAACTTGCCCCGCTTCTCGACGCCGACGATCTCCGCGGCGGTGATCTGGACGTGGTCGATGCGGTCGCGGTTCCAGATCGGCTCGAACAGCGCGTTGCCGAAGCGGAAGGCCAGGATGTTCTGCACCGTCTCCTTGCCGAGATAGTGGTCGATGCGGAAGATCTGCGATTCCTTCAGGGTCTGCAGGATCTGCTCGTTGAGCGCCCGCGCGGAATCCAGGCTGTGGCCGAACGGCTTCTCGACCACCACGCGCCGCCAGTAGCGCCGCCCGCGGTCGTTGACCTCCTCGCGCACCAGCCCTGCCTCGCCCAGGCGGTCGATGATGGTGGCGAAATAGCCGGCGGCCACGGCGAGATAGAAGATGGCATTGCCCTCGGTGCCGTGATGGGTCTCGGCCCGCTCCAGCTCCTTGGCGATCTCCTTGTAGAGCGCCGGATCCTTGAGGTCGCCGCGCACATAGCGCATGCGCGAGGCAAGCGTCTCCCAGGCCGCCTCGTCCACGCCGCCGTTCTTCTCGTTGGCTCGGTCGAGGCCGGCGCGCAGGTCGGCCCGCCAGCTCTCGGTCGTCCGCTCAGCGGCGCCCAGGCCGACCAGCGCGAACTTCTCCGGCAGCAGCTTGGTGACGGCGAGATTGTAGAGCGCCGGCATCAGCAGGCGCGTCGTGAGATCGCCGCCGCCGCCGAAGATCACCATGGCGCAGGGATCCGCCGGCTCGGGCACCCGGCGCGGCGGCGCGTCGATGCGCGCGGCGATCGATTTGCGCGGCAGTTCGTTCATCGCGACGCCCCGCCGCCCGTCACTCCGCCGGCCGGCTTCTCGACATGCCCGCCGAAGGCGAAGCGCATCGCCGAAAGAATCTTCTCGCCGAACGTATGCTCCTGGCGCGAGCGGAAGCGCGCATAGAGCGAAGCCGATAGCACGTCGGCCGGCACGGCCTCCTCGATCGCCGCCTCGATGGTCCAGCGGCCTTCGCCGGAATCCTGCACGAAGCCGGAGAAGGTGGAGAGGGCCTGGTCCTTGTGGAGCGCGGCGGCGGTCAGGTCGAGCAGCCAGGAGGAGACCACGCTGCCCCGCCGCCAGACTTCCGAGATGTCGGCGAGATTGAGCTCCATCCGCTCCGCCTCGGGCAGGTTGGCGGAGTTCTTGTTCCTGAGGATGTCGAAGCCTTCGGCGAAGGCCTGCATCATCCCGTATTCGATGCCGTTATGGATCATCTTCACGAAATGCCCGGCACCGGCCGGTCCCGCATGGATGTAGCCGCACTCGGCCTGGCTGGGCGCGCCTTCGCGGCCGGGCGTGCGATCGACGTCGCCGACGCCCGGCGCCAGGGTGGCGAAGATTGGATCGAGGTGTTGCACGACGTCCTTGGGCCCGCCGATCATCATGCAGTAACCGCGCTCCAGCCCCCAGACGCCGCCCGACGTGCCGACATCGACATAGTGGATGCCCTTGGCCTCGAGCTGCTTCGAGCGGCGGAGGTCGTCCTTGTAATAGGTGTTGCCGCCGTCGATGATGATGTCGCCCTTCTCCATCATGGCGCCGAGACGCTGCACCGTCTCCTCGGTGATCTTTCCGGCGGGCAGCATCACCCAGACGGCGCGCGGCTTGGCCAGCTCCCTGACCATCGTCTCGAGCGAATCGACGGCGCTTGCCCCGTCCCTGGCGAGGGCGGCACGCGGCTCGGGCTTGGCATCGAACACGACGCATCTGTGGCGGTCCCGCATCAGGCGGCGGGCGATGTTCCCGCCCATGTGACCGAGACCGATCAAACCGAGCTGCATCGGGTCATCCTTCTTCGCTGGAGGCCAGTCTTCGCTTGGGCTGGCACGTTATCCCGGGACGGGGGTCGACGCCAATTGGTCAATGGGCTGATTTTGTTCAGCTTCCCTGCAGAGCGGTCCCGATTTCCCGGGCCGAACGCGCCGCGCTTCCCGAAGCCACCCTCCAGAGTCGCCCGGCCTCCTCGGCACCGAGCAGCGCCGAGGCCTTGGCCCGCAGGCCGAACTCGACGGCCTCCGGTGCCAGACGTGCTGCCAGGTCGTGGGAAATCCTGACCGTCCGCCCATGCGCCGTGACCAGTTCCACCTCCGCCGCGGTGTCGCTCACGCTCGGATCGCCTTCCACGGTCACCCAGGAGGCCATCTCGGCGAGGACGGGATCGCTGGCCAGCTCGTCCCGATAGGTGACGTCCGCGGCAGTCTCCATGCCGGAGCAAACCATCGCAGCCAGCCAGGCATAGCTGAACTTCACCTCGAGCCCTGTCCGCGGCCGCTTGATGTCGCAGACCTTCAGCCAACGCGGGTTCACCCGAACGAGCAGGCTGTCCATCTGCAAGAGATCGGTAGCCTGGGCCTTGTTCAGCGCTTCGATCATCGCATGGGTGCCGTGGCAGCAGGCATGGAACTTGTACTTCACATCCCCGAACAGGAAACGCCCGGGCGGCGCATCGGCCCAGGGCGCATCGAGATCGGGCGCGTCCGCATGGGTCGCGATGAATCCCTGCGCCCCGCCGATCCCGTCATCGCAGGAGGTGAAACCGCGCTTCGCAAGACCGGCCGCCTCGACGCCGTTCGACGCCGCGATGCCGGCGTTGAACGGCTTGCCCATGGTGCCGAATTGCGACTTCAGCCCAGAGGCCCGGGTCGCCACCAGGCTCAGCGCGTGACGCATCGCGTCCTCGCCGAGACCGTAGAGCCTCCCCGCCGCCACCGTGGCGCCGAAGGCGCCCGCCGTGGCGGTCTGATGGAAGCCGCGCTCGTAGTGCTCGCGTCCCAGCACCATGCCGAGCCTTATCGATGCTTCGGCACCGACCAGAAGGGCATCAACCACATCTTCGGCGGAGGCGCCGACCTCCTCCGCCACGGCGAGCGCTGCCGGCATGATCGCGACCGAGGGATGCCCCACATGGCCGAAATGCGTGTCGTCGTAGTCCAGCGCATGGGACACGGTGCCGTTGACCAGCGCGGCACCCCGTGGCGACGCCATGCCGCCGCCGATCAGCGAAGCCGCGCCGCCGCCCCCTTCCGATGCAACGTGGTCCCGGATGATCCGGGCCACCGGCTGGTCGCGGCCCGCCCGCCCCACCACCATCCAGTCGAACAGCGAGAACCGTGCAATCTGCCGCGCCGATGGCGGCAGCGCCGCCTGCGGCATGCGTGCCAAGGCAATCAGATGCTGCATACTGTCGGTGGCCATGGGTCCCCAACCCGCCGCTTCGGAATCTGCCTTTGAATATAAGCCGTTGACTTCGCCCTCGCTGCGCGATTCTCTGTGGGAACGAAGAGCGAACCAGGGGACTCGGGCGCGCGGATGGACGGCGGCATTCTAGACGGCCTCAATGTCGAGCAGCGTCAGGCGGTGGAGCATGGCGCTGCGGGAGATTGCGGGCCGCTCCTTATCATAGCCGGCGCCGGCTCGGGCAAGACCAATACGCTCGCCCATCGCGTGGCGCATCTCGCCATCAACGGCGCGCCTCTCGGCCGCATCCTGTTGCTGACCTTCTCGCGCCGCGCCTCGGCCGAGATGAAGCGCCGGGTCGAGCAGCTCGTCGCCCGCACCGTGCCGGATGCCACCGGCCTCGGCTGGGCCGGGACCTTCCATGCGATCGGCGCGCGGCTCCTGCGGATTCACGCGCGGCAGATCGGCGTCGATCCCGGCTTCACCATCCTCGACCGCGAGGATTCCGCCGACCTCATGAACCACAGCCGGCATGCACTCGGCCTTTCGACGAAGGAGTCGCGCTTCCCCGCCAAGGCGACCTGCCTCACCATATATTCCCGCGCGGTCAATACCGAGCTCCCGCTGCAGGATCTGCTGGACGAGGTCTTCCCCTGGTGCCGCGACTGGGGCGACGCGCTGCGCCAGCTCTTCGCCGCCTATGTGGAGGCGAAGCAGCAGCAGAACCTGCTCGACTACGACGACCTCCTGCTCTACTGGGCGCAGGCGATGCAGATCCCGGAAATCGCCGCCGAGATCGGCGCCCGCTTCGACCATGTACTGGTCGACGAATACCAGGACACCAACCGCCTGCAATCCTCGATCCTGCTCCGCATGAAGCCCGACGGCCGCGGCCTGACCGTGGTCGGCGACGACGCGCAGTCGATCTACAGCTTCCGCGCCGCGACGGTGCGCAACATCCTCGACTTTCCCGGCCAGTTCGAGCCGCCGGCGCGCATCGTGACCCTGGAGCGCAACTACCGCTCGACCCAGCCGATCCTGACCGCGTCCAACGCGGTCATCGGCCTCGCCGCCGAGCGCTACAGCAAGAACCTCTGGTCCGACCGCGCCTCGGCGCAAAAGCCGCTGCTGGTCGCGGTCGCCGACGGCATCGACCAGGCGCGCTATATCGCCGGGCAGATCCTGGAGAACCGCGAGCAGGGCATCGGCCTGAAATCGCAGGCCGTCCTGTTTCGCGCCGGCCATCACAGCACCGAGCTGGAGCTCGAGCTCGCCCGCCGCAACATCCCGTTCCAGAAATTCGGCGGTCTGAAATTCCTCGACACCGCCCATGTGAAAGACATGGTCGCGGTGCTGCGCTGGGTCAGCAACCCGAAGGACCAGGTCTCCGGCTTCCGCGTGCTGCAGGCCATCCCCGGCATCGGTCCGAAGACCGCCGATCGCCTGCTGCAGCAGACGGCGCAAGGCATCGGCCTCGTCGAGGCCATTGCCCGCTTCAAGCCGCCGGCCGCAGCCGCCGTGCATTGGAACGGCCTCTTCATCCTGATGCAGCGGCTGACCACCACCCTCGCCGGCTGGCCGGCGGAGATCGACGCGGTCCGCGAGTGGTACACGCCGTTTCTCGAGCAGACTCACGAGGACGCGCAGCCGCGCAAGGCCGATCTCGAGCAGCTCTGCCAGATCGCCGCCACCTTCGGCAGCCGCGAGCAGTTCCTGACGGATCTCACCCTCGATCCGCCCCAGGCCGGCAGCGACGAATCCGGCCCGCCCTTCCTCGACGAGGACTACCTCATCCTATCGACCATCCATTCCGCCAAGGGGCTGGAATGGACCTCGGTCTTCGTCCTCAACGCCGTCGATGGCTGCATCCCCGCCGATCTCGGCGTCGGCTCGCCGGAGGAGACCGAGGAGGAACGCCGCCTGCTCTATGTCGCGATGACGCGGGCCAAGGACTCGCTACATCTCGTGACGCCGCGCCGCTTCTTCACCCACAACCAGCCAAGCCTCGGCGACCGCCATGTGACCGCGGCGCGGACCCGCTTCATCCCGTCAAGCCTGCTGCAGCATTTCGAGCAGACCAGCTGGCCGCCGGTGACACGCATGACCGGGCCGGCCGTAGGCGTGTCCCGTGGTGCCGGCGCCGTGCAGGCGCGCATCCGCGCGATGTGGCGATGAGGTCGACCGTCGTCCTCGGCTACGACCCGGCATGGCCGATCGAGTTCTCCTGCCTCAGGCGTGGCCCAGCGCCTTCTTGCGCTCCTTGACGGCGAAGTCCTCCTCCGGCGAGTAGACCAGCCGGTGGCGACCGATCAGCGCGAAGTAGACGATGCCGACCGCGTACCAGATCGCCGCCCCATAGACGCCGTACTGGTAGACCGGATCCTGGAGCTGCATGTAGAGCGTGACCACCGCGATCGCCAGCGTCAGCACCGCGCCCGGCACGCCGAGCGGGCTGCGGAACGGCCGCTCGATATGCGGCAGGTTCCGGCGCAGCAGGATGAAGGAGATCGCCTGGAAGCCGTAGGAGATCGTGGCGCCGAACACCGCCATGTTCAGCAGCGTGCCGCCGATCACGGCACCCGCATCCGCCCCTTTCCACCAGTAGACGATCAGCATCACCAGGAAGCCGACCGTGCAGGAGGTGATGAGCGCCACGTGCGGCACCTTGTGCTTGCCATGGGTCACCGACAGCGCCCGCGGGATGTAGCCGGCGCGGGACAGCGAATAGATCTGCCGCCCGCCGGCATAGATGATCGTGTGCAGGCTGGCGATCAGCCCGACCACGGCCAGCAGCGAGAGCACGCCGGAAAGACCCGGTATGGTGACGCGGAAGCCGTCCAGGATCGGCTCGCCCGACGCGCCGAGATAGAAGGCGCCGGAATGCGTACCGTCGCCGACCGGAATGCCGGAGTTGAGGAAGGTGACCAGCGCCGCCGAGATGCACAAGGTCAGGATGCCGAGCAGTAGGCCCTTCGGCATATCCTTCTTCGGATCGTGGCTCTCCTCGGCCGCCAGCGGGAGCTGCTCGATCGCCAGGAACAGCCAGACCGCGAAAGGCAGTGCGGCGAAGACGCCGCCGATCCCAAACGGCAGGAAGGCGCCGCCGCCTTCCGGCAGCTCGACTGCCGCGCCGTCTGGACCGACGCCGATGTTGAGCGCCCAGCGGTTGAAGTCGAAATACGGGATGGCGCTCACGTAGAAGACGATCAGGATGGCGAGCGCCAGCAGCGTCACGATCACCGAGACCCGGAACGAGAGCTCGACGCCGAGCAGGTTCAGCCCCAGGAAGATGCCATAGAAGACGATCCACCAGATCGGCTGATAGGCGTCCGGTGTGCCGAAGATGCCGCCCATATAAGAGCCGATGAAGAAGGTGATGACCGCCGGCGTGATGACGTATTCGATGTTCTCCGCGAGCCCGGTGATATAGCCGCCCCACGGCCCCATCGCCGAGCGGGCGAAGGAATAGGCGGCGCCGGTATGCGGCAAAGCCGGTGACATCTCGGCGAGGCAGCAGCACAGGCCTACATACATGATGCCGATGACGATGGCGGCGATCAGGAACCCGCCGAACCCGCCCGGCGCGAGGCCCAGATTCCAGCCGGAGTAATGCCCCGAGATGACGGCGCCGACCCCGAGCGCCCAGAGCGATCCGACGCGCGCGTACCGGCGCAGCGTCCGCCGCTCGAAGTATTCGTGCCCGACTTTTTCGTAATGGACGCCTTCATACGTCACCCGATCTTCGCCTGTGGCGTCGGGCTCGCCTGCTTGCTTCGACATCTGTTCCCCCTCAGTCATGCCGGCAATTCAAGACCGACCGATGATGAGCGCCCGGCCGATTCACCGGCAATTCGGAGGGAGAAGATAAGGAACTTATAGGATTTTTATGTTCACCCGACCCACGGCAAGCCCCAGGACGACCTCCCCAGCCGCCCTGAGCGGGGTGCCGTTCGATGCCGCCGGCCCTTCGCAGGGTCGGCTGCCGGGCCAAGGCCGGCTAGCAGCTGCTGGCGGCGGCCTTCAATGCGGCATTGGCGATCGGGCCGGGCGCGGCCGACGACGTATTCGAAGCCGGCACGACGTCGCGGTGATAGATGTCGTCCCGGAACTGGATGGTGCCGTCATCCGCGACCCAGGCCGTGTCATAGACGATGTGCAACGGAATCGGTTCGAGCAGCGTGACGGTTCGATTGCCGCCATCCTGCAGCTGCCGATTGACCTTGTCGGTCGGCCATTGCGGGTCCGAAGCCAAGAGCTCGTGTGCCAGATCGCCGGCATCGGACACGCGGATGCAGCCATGGCTGGAGAACCGATAGGCCTGGGCGAAGAGGCTCGGCGCGGTCGTGTCGTGCAGATAGACGCTGAAAGGATTGTCGAACACGAACTTCACGCTCCCGAGCGGATTGTTCGGGCCGGGGTCCTGCACCAGCATGTTGTTGACGACGTGAATGCCCTGCTTCGCAAAGTAGCTCGGATCGGCATCCTGTCTCGGCCAGACCTCCTGGTCGGCGATCTTCATCGGGATTCGCCAATAGGGGTGGAACTCGACCCGGTCGATCACTCCGTCCAGCACCGGCGTCGGCCAGCTCGGCCTGCCCACCACCGCCGGGCGCTCGAACACCGTCTGCCCCTCGACCACCAGCCGATACGAGGCCGCGGCGATGTTCACCGCGATGTAGCGCTGGCCCCAGTTCCGATGCTGCCGCTGCAGGCGCACGAGATTGGCGGCCATCGTGTCCAGCCGCCGGCTTACCGTTACATTCAGCGCCGCCAGCGTCTTGGCGCCGACGACGCCGTCCGCCTGCAGGCCGTGCCTCGCCTGGAAATGCTGCACGGCCTGCTGCAGCGTCTCGTCGTAGGGGCCGCCCTCCCCCGCCGCCGCGAGATCATCCGTCGCGGCCAGGCGCCGGCGCAGCGCATCGACCCGCGGGCCGTCGGCGCCGAGATCGAGCTTCGGCCCGTCGGCCACGGCGGGCCAGCCGCCGACGGCCGCGAGACCGCGATAGAGCGCGATCGCGTTCTGCAGCCGCCAGAAGCCTGGATCGATCGGCAGAGTGTCGCGCAGCAGCTTCTGCCGATCCTGCGCGATGGAGAGCAGGGGCAGGTTCCGGCCGCCATCCTGTGCCGCCAAGGGGTCCGAAGGCCCCACGGCCGACGCCGCGTAGATCGCGCTCAACAGCAGATCCAGTTGCGCCAAAGCATGCGGATCGGTCTGCCGGCGGTCCGCGGTGGCCGCGGCCAGCAGCGGCACGACCGCCGCCGGGACCGCCTGCGGCGACCGGTCGAGCACCCACGCGGCTTCGGTCGGGGTGCCCTCTGCAGACACCCAGAACGGCGCGTCGCTGCGCGCCGCGTAGAACGTCCGCAGCCATTCGAGCGGCTTGTGGCCAAGGGCTGCGTCGATCTCGGGGATGGGCGACATGCGCGCCGACAGAATTTCCTGGAGCGCCGCCTGGATCGTGCCGCCGGCTTGGCCGGCCGGACCACCCCCCGGCGAACTGTCCTGCGCCTGGGCCGGTGGCGCCATCAGAAGACAAGCCAGCATGAGCACTGCCGACCCGCAGCGCGTCTTCCCGAGATTCCGCATCATCATGAACAACACAATACGTCCCACACCGATTGACTGCGAAGCGGCAGATCGCCGCCCGCGCAGTTCCGGGCTCCGCGTCCTCCGCGCCGCTGGCAGTGTGTCGCGGCGGTGGATCTCGGTGCTTGATCTAGCGCAAGCCTCCAACGCGGCGTTTTGATCCGGCTTGGCTAACGAATTATTACCAATCCTGGCGAAACGTCCGATCGGGG